>CAZOLG010000002.1:0-447533 GCA_964580935.1 uncultured Methanomassiliicoccales archaeon | reverse complement strand
GAGCGTCGTTCACGCCGTCCCCTGTCATGGCTACGAACTCTCCCCGGCCCTGTAGCTCCTTGATCTTTTCCTGCTTCTCGTGGGGGAGTACTTCCGAGAAATATCCATCGAGACCCAGCTCTTCAGACACCTCTTTGGCAGTGGCTTCATTATCGCCAGTGAGCATCCAGCAACTTATGTCCCTCTCTTTCAGCTTTTTGATAGCATCATAGGACTCCTCTCTTATCTTGTCCGAGAGGCTGATAGAGCCTATCAGCTCCCCCTCCAATATGACGTACACGACGGTGACAGCTTCACTGCTCTTCAGATCTGAAGGGATCTCGATCCCTTCTTCCCTCAGATAATTTGGTCCCACCACCCTCACCGATCTTCCGCCGACATCGCCCTCGATGCCCTTACCCTTGATGGCCTGGAAATTGGATATGTCCTCCAGCTCTATACTCTCTTCTTCTGCTCTCTTTCCTACCCCTCTAGCTATTGGATGCTCTGAATTCTTCTCCAGTGATGCTGCCAACTTCAATACGTCATCGGCTCCATGTTCTTCACTCGCTGGGGATACATCACTGACCTCAAAGACTCCTTCAGTTAGGGTACCCGTCTTGTCGAACACCACGATGGAGATGTTTCTAGAGGACTCAAACGCGGTCCTGTTTCTGATCAGCAGACCATTTCTTGCGGAGAGTGTGGTGGAAACCGCAGTCACCAGAGGTATAGCCAGGCCCAGAGCGTGAGGGCAAGTAATAACCATAACCGTGGCCATCCTCTCCACCGCGAATTGGAAATCATGTCCAACGTATAGCCAGGTAAATAGAGTCGAAAAACCGGCGGTGAGTGCGATGATCGTGAGCCAGAACGCGGCTCTATCAGCCAGGCGTTGAGTCTTTGATTTTGACTCCTGTGCCTCCTTGACCAGGTTAATCACCTCGGAGAGATACGAATCCTCTCCCGCTTTCTTGATACGGACTTCAAGGGATCCATCCCCGTTAACAGACCCCCCTATCACCTCATCATCCCTTCCCTTGGGTACCGGTTTGGACTCTCCGGTCAACATGGACTCGTCAACGTAGGTTTCTCCCTCCTCGATAACTCCGTCAGCGGGAATCTTTTCCCCAGGCTTCACCAACACCAAATCGCCCTTGGAGAGATCTGCAATATCGATATCCCTAACTACCTCTCCCTCGATTAGATGGGCTTCAGAGGGCATTAGCTTCGCCAGTTCCTCCAGGGAACGGGAGGCTGCCATCACCGACCTCATCTCGATCCAGTGTCCTATCAGCATGATATCTATCAGCGTGGCCAGTTCCCAGAAGAATACGCTTCCCTCCAACCCAAATACGACAGCTGAACTGTAGAAATATGCTACCGAGATCGCCACCGCGATCAGGGTCATCATGCCCGGAGAGCGATCACTAAGTTCGTTATATATCCCCTTTAGAAAAGGCCATCCTCCGTAAATGAATATGAAGGAGGCGATGGCAAAACTCAGGTATTCACTGCCAGAGAAGGAATATTCTATACCGAACCAGCTCTGTAGAGAGGGTGACAGCACCAGAATTGGTACGGTGAGAACCATGGAGATGATGAATCTATCACGAAAATCCTTCATCATCTTGTGATGCGAGTTCTCTGATCCATCTTCATGGTCTTTCAATCTAGGGGCACCTTCTTATTGTAGAGTGGCAAAATGTATTTCTAATTTATCGAATTACTCTGCTAAAAATGGCCAAAGAAAGGGCCCTTGAGACAATGGGCATCAGGACATCCTGTAGTAGACGAACCCAGACCAGATCTTTGGATAGAAAAACGTAGATTTCTTGGGCATCTTCTCTCCCGCCCTAGCCACGGCCCAAATGTCTTCCAGCTTCGGTGATGGAAGTAGAACCGCCAGATCGAACCTTCTCTCTTCCATCTTATGCATCACCGATTCGATATCCTCATCGTACTCTACATTCAAGTCCTCCCCAGGCGACCTCTTCAGAATTCTCTTGAACAGTATTTCCTGGCACACGTAGGCATCGACATTCCAGAGTACCCCCTCGGGCCTATTGAGCAATCGGGCCACACCGCTGCTACCGGCCTTGGTGAGAAATCCGAATCCCTTCCTGTTCATTCTTTCAAGGACCGCCTTCATGTTGTCCATTGTAACCCCATCCTTAACCTCGAAGAAATCATTCAGGCCTTCCGTCAAACGTCCCTCTTCGATCCCCATGTCACGAACAAGACGGTGAGTGGGAAGGACCAGCATACCATGGTCATCACTACTGACCATGGTGGCAAGCACGTAGGACTTCTTTTCATCCCCAGGATATTCCTCAGAGTATCTCAAAGCAGTCTCAAATCGGTGGTGACCGTCAGCTATCAGTATTCTCTTATCTCTCATCATGTCCTCGATACTCTGGACCAGGCCAGGATCAGAGACCCTGAATATAGAATGTTCAATCCCCCTCATTTCGCACTCGAACATCTTTTCCGATTTGTCGATAACTCTCCCCATGTCCAGTGTATCTCTCTCATATATCCCAAAAATGGATTCAGCATGAGTCTGTGTGTCCCTGAGAAGAGTCAAACGATCTTCCTTCACCCCGGGTATCGTTTCCTCATGTGGTATGATATTTCCTTCCTCATAACTCTCCAGTCTCAGCAGGCCAATTATGCCAGTCCTCGTGTACCTCTTACCCTCGCTCTCAAAAGACTGTCTGTAGATGTAAAAAGATTCTTGATCGTCCTGGACGAGTTTCGACCCCTCTATCCACCTTTCCAGCTCTTTAGTCGCTCCCTTGTAACGTCCCCCTTCTGCACCGAGAGTTATCTTTGTGACGTTATACGGATTCTCTTTCAGGGCCCGCTTCTCCCCCTCATCGATAATATCATAGGGAGGAGATATCCGGGAGTCAATCTCCTCACCCTCAGCTAGATTGGGGATAAACCCCTTGAATGGCTGGAATTCTACCATCTAGACACACCGTTTTCTACGAGTTATAGATTACTCATTGAATATTCTTTCCATTCAAGGAGCCTCCTTTTCTCTTCGTACTCAGTGCATACTGTCGCACACCCCATTCGCCGCCGCCCTGTCATATGAGTCCCAGCAGGAATATGATCAACGCGAATCTGGCTGAGGCTGAGAGACTGATGGTCAACCACACCTTGATCCAGTCCAAGCCCAGCAGTCTTCCCACCAGACTCATTGAGAGGGGGCCAGTTCCGTAAACAGGGATGAACATCAGACAGAAAATGGAGACGAATTCCATCTTGGCCACGAATTCGTTCTTCTCGATTACAGATACAGCTTTACTCCTTACCCTCTCCATCAGCCTTCCCAGCAGAGGGGCCTTCTCCAGCAGATCGTAATTGGCACTCACTATCAGGGAACTCTCCACGGACAGTAACACCAGAAGCAGGAAGAGCCAGAAAGGATCAAGGCCGGCTGAAAGTCCGGCCACAGGGGAGATTATCCAGCCGGTATGTACCCCGAAGAAGAAGGAGGCTGTTACCGCGGCCACGGGAAGATAGAAATCGGGTCCCAGTGAGTAAACTAGGAGGGTAATAATCACCGCCGGTGATACGGTCGCCAAAAGGAGGTAAACGGAGGTACACTCTGGAGAGAGTACTTCTCTATCAATCACGAACGCCTACTCCTTTCGTAGAAGTATCTCATTAGGTTGATCTGAACCTGATAGAAGCGAGGTATCGAAATGAAGGTGAGCTGATACAGGCGGTAGGGCCCGATGAAGGGCAGCCCCTGGTCCTGGAGGTATCTATCAACCACCTCCTCATCCTCATAGGTCTGTAGCATGATGTCCACCAGCTCGTGGTCGCTAACTCCGATCTCGCCCTCCTCTCTGAAGGCTCCCAGTATGGAAAGAGTCAGTTGTTCCAGATCTCTCGCCTTTCTCTCCACCAGGGAGAGCTGTTCGTCGTACTCGATCTCGAAATCTATCCAGTAGATGTCCCCTTCTTCGGTAAGAACGCAGTTCTGAGTATTGGGCTCCCCATGGTAGAGTCCCTTGTCGTGCAACTCTTCCAGCGATTCCACCAGATCTACCACGATGCCCAATTTCTCTTCGTCGTCCACTTCCTCTGAATTCAGGATATCGAAGGCCACCTCACCCTCTATTTTGTCCATCATTATAGAGTTCTCAAAGGGCGTGCTCTCGATGGAGAGGTCGGGATGGATGTTCTGTAGTTGTTCCATCTCCCTGTCTTTCCATCTCCTGTTGTCCAGTATCTTCCTGGTGCCGGTTCCGGACAGCGTTCTCGCAAAGTTGCTCAGCAGACCGTAAAGATAGAAGAAGGGCGGCCTTATCTTCATCAGACGCTTCTTATTCCCTCCACCGGGCACTTCTCTAATAACACTCCCAAAGTGCCCATAGCTATTGTTGTCCTCTTTGCTGAAAAAGGAGATAGGGACGAATCTCTCATCATTCCTCTCAGGCTTGAATTTCATGATATCTTCGTCCCCGGGTATCTCAATGCGACCCGGTATTAAAAAAGCATGACCTGTTATATCTTTTATCAATGAGTTACAGAGGGCAGAGCTGGTACAGGAAACCCAAAGTAGCGGAGCGATACGAATCGAGACGGTTTACCGGGGGAGGCCAACTCCTGGATATGGAGGAGAAGAAGGTGATACTCTCTCTGTTGGACTGTGAGGATGCACGGATATTGGACATAGCCACTGGTACTGGCCGATTTGCAGAGACTCTAACTGAGGAGGGGAAAGAGGTGGTCGGCATAGATGCCAGTAGCCATATGCTGTCCAAGGGTGGAGCTGATTGCGTCCAGGGCGACGCCCTGAAACTACCCTTCCGCGGGAAGACCTTCGATGCTACGATAAGCATGCGCTTTTTCCATCTACTCTCTAAGAAAGATATCAAGCCCTTCATAGAGGAAGTGGAAAGGGTAACCGAGCACAAGTTCATCTTTGATACCCTCCACCCTTTCAGCCTCAGACTGATGTACCAGTGGGCCCTGCCCCAGAGGAGCAGGATGTATTCCAACTCCTTTCTGAAGGAGGTTTTCGATGGGATAGAGGTTGTGAAGAGAGTAGAGAATCATCATAGCTTCCTGGTGCCGTACGGCATCTACCAGTGCCTGCCCCTGGGGGTGGCAGAAACGGTCAATACGGTGGATGAAGAGATAATCGACAGGTATTCCTGGCTCGCCTCAACAGTATACTGGGAATTGTTCTTTTCCTGAACCCGGTCCTGAGGGACATCTAACAACCCGTCCATGCGGCAGTTCATTCGTTCCTGACCAGGACTGCTTCCATAGGGAAGACCCCTCCCCCCTTGAAATGTCCACTCTTGATTATACTGAATCTGCGTGAGAGTATTTCAGTCAAAGGAATCGGCTGGCAACTGAAGTATTTGGGAAAAGTCCTGTGCAGGAGATTATAGATCCTTTGAGGTACATTCTCATCTCTAACTGACATGGAGTACGAAAGCCCCTTCCCCCTTGCTCTTCATGACTCTCTGGATCTCTCTAAGTACCCTTTCCATATCCTCTTCCCCCATGAGTTCGAGAGTCTCTGCCATGAGAACACAATCGAAGACGTCCTCTCTCAAAGGAAGCCCCTTTGCATCAGCCAATAAGGGGTGGAGTTTGCCACTGGGGTGTCCTTTCGTCTTCCCCCTTGCGATATTCACCATATTCCTTGAGATGTCCACTCCCACAACCCCTCCTTCTCCCCCGATCATTCTATCGATCTCCGCCAGGGCCCAACCGGTCCCGAATCCGATTTCAAGGACTCTTTCCCCTCCCTTCAAACCGAGAAGCCCGATAGCCCTCTTCTGAGCCCTTTCCCCAAGAAGTCCTGAATAACCCGATAGAGATGACTGATCCTGTCATATGCCTTCCCTACGTCTAAGGCATCAACGTCGATGGGTTCAATGGCTTCTTTAGTTGAATTCATGTTCAAATCCATATTCTGTCGGTCTGCTTTGCATCAGCAATTTCGGGATCCTGATTCCTTAGCCGATTCTCATATGTGCAGAACATTTCATATTTAATCTGCGGTAATACGGAAGATCTTTTGGACAGGATTCATAACTGTTTCTCATGTGATAGACGTTCTAACTCTCTTGAAGAAGAGGCTGGAGTGGGCTCACCCGGATTTGAACCGGGGAACTACGCCGTGTAAAGGCGTCGTTTGTCAGGCCATCTGTAGACCAGATGACCTCATGACCGCTAGACCATGAGCCCCTCTGTTCAGTCTTTTAATCCAGGAGTGGTATTAAAACTTAGCCATTATGCCCAGGTTATTTGGATTGCTACATTCCGCAGCAGCGTCTACTTGATTCACTTGAGAGTAAGAAACAAAATAGAAAAGAGGTTTTGGAAGTGGTTTTTAGTCCCTGTCTATGACTATACAACCCAGTACCCAGTGCTTATCACACCGAAGGAGTAGTCGGCCATCCCCTTGGTCGGAGAGACCAGCATATAGACATGGTCATAGGTATACGAGATTCCGTAGGCGTTGACCATCGAAGCAATGCTCTGCATGCTTGCCTCTATGTTGTGGTCCAAAGGCACATCGAATACCAGAGCCGGTGACCACGGATTGGCTGGACAGTAAACTGTTACCGTCCAATCTGTGTTCGGATAGTCTGGCGCCAGACCGATAGTGGACGAAGCATCATCGATCAGTTTTCCGTTCACAGTGACATTGTCGACCATCCACCCCATGTCCATGTATGCCCAGTCGGTGACGTAGCGGAACTGGAACATGATGTTCTGTCCTGCATACTCGGTCAGGTTGAAGGACATCTCCATCCAGCTGTCGGCGTATCCAGTTATTCCCGGAACATTGTCTACTACGGTCTGAATGGCGCTTGGGTCGGTCTCATTGGTTGTGTATTCGTTCCCTAGAGAAGTCCAGGTGTCTCCACCATCAGTGGACACCTGTACAAACCCGAAGTCCCAGTTAGGCTCAATCTCGTAGTAGGTATCGAAGGTCAGTTCGGCCGATTCCATGCCTGTCAGGTCTACTGAGCCCTGAAGTGCGTAGTCAACAAGGTTTCCAGCAGTGCTGTACCAGACGTTGTTTCCGTCGAGATTTACTATCCCCCAACCTTCGGGCACCTCGTCCCAACCGTCAAAGAACAGCTTCAGGTTCTGGGTCATGTCGCTCCAATCGGAGAGATAATCTATGCGGATGTAGTCCGTACCATAGGAACCGACGTTCCTATAGCCAGTGTTGTCCCCATCGTATGTCCAGGTGTCTCCAAACGCATTCGATGCGGTTTGGATACCATCGTACCACGAGTCGTAGAAGTGTGTGGTCACTTCGATCGAATCAGGATCGCCCCAGTCGACTGATTCGTAGTTGTACCATCCGTTTCCAGGCGAATCAGAGTGGATAAGGTTGGCCAGTCTGTAGTTGTAGAATACATCATCGAAATCCCAGCTCGTGTAATTGGCAGTATTGGCTAATACGGTGTCTATAGAATCGGTTCCATGTTCGGTGCTTTGAGCAATAGCCGAGATGATGTCCGCCCCTCCGAAGTGGTCGTTCATGTACAGCATGAACATCAGGGCACTACCGTAATCGGCCAGGATATTAATATCGCCCTGGTCGCCCCAGTCTACAAGGCCGTTGTCAGGGGTGGTAAGATACCGCTGCAGGTAGGGCCAGACTTCTCCATATCCACAAAGGACTTCAGCGTACATTGAACATCCTTCATTCACCCAGGTGTCTTCCTGTGGGTCAAGATCGTTGTGCAGCAGGTGCTGATATTCGTGAGCCACAGTTCCTTCGTATACATACGGTCTAGGCGCATCTCCAGTAGTTCTGTTTGCCCAGTCCCAGCAATCAATGTGTATGATGTTACGGTCATAGTACAATTCCGTAGTGGGCGAGAAGAAACCGGCTATGTAGTATGGATAACCAGGGTCATAGTAGTTCTCATCCACGATATTGAACACCATAATCATTACCTTTCCTGGATCGTCTGTCTGGAAGAATGGGTATCCCCATGCCTCAAACAGGCTGTTGTCTCCAGTGAGATTATCCGGTTCTGCGAAATACTCAGATTCGGTCGGGTAGATCACGTTGTCGAACTGATCGATCATGTAATTGACCTGACTTTCGTTGATAGTGAGCCTGGAAGTGTAATCATTCCTGTCATCACCATCTGGGAAAGACAGATCATTGGCCACCCATATCTCACAGTGATTGCCCTCGCCTCTCATCTCGAATTCCATGAATCCCTGTCCATAAGAGCCTGTGTAGAAATACTCAGTATCGTTGACTGAATAGTAGGCGTTGAAAGTGTGGCTCTCCATAACGCCGCCTTTCGCCATTGCATCAGACTGTACGGCATTTATATTCACTGGACTCTGTCTTAATTCTGGACCGATATCAACCCGCTCTGGTTGCACAATCTTAGGTGATGGAGTATTCTCCGCCGTGCCTGAAGGCGCCAGTACGGCGAACGTTCCAAACACCATGGCGAATGCTACCAGTATGCTAAGGATCTTAGTTGTTTTTCCTAACAAGTCTTACTCCCCTCCTTAAGGTACACCACCTGTAATCAAGGTTCCTGTACCCCATTTCCCGGTGGTTATAATGACTCTAAAAGCTATCGTTGCCAAGTATATATATAAATTTGCCAGTCATATAAATGTATGAAACAATTTCAAAAATCCAGCTTATATTGATAATTATTGATAAATCTGTTTGAGAAGGCTCTAAGCGAAATGAATTAAGGATAGAACACTATTTTTGTAAGAGGGCTACAAGAGGGGAGAAACAATTGGCAAATGAGATGAGCATTTTAGCGAAGATCAAGACAATCCTGCGGACACCAGAGACCGGACCAGCGATGCGCCGTTATTTCGTAAACACCATGTTCGACTCCACTTTTGTAATTCTGGGGGTAATAATCGGATCGGCCTTCTCCACCCATCCGAACATCAATGTGGTGGTAGCTACCATACTCACCAGCAGTGTGGCCCTGGGTATATCTACTGGAGTCAGCGTTTATGAAGCGGAGAAGATGGAACAGGAGAGGAGGATACAGGAGATCGAGCAGGCCATGTTATCATCCCTCAAGGACACCCAGATCGAAAGGATGTCCGAGATAAGCATCTTACTCATATCACTTGTAAACTTCTCAGCCCCACTGGTGGGATGCTCCCTCTCCCTTCTGCCCTTCCTGGCCTTCGGTTCATCTGACATCAGGCTGGCCGCATGGGTAGCCTCGGGAATTGGAATAAGTATACTCTTCGTGACCGGGAATCTGATGGGCAGGATGTCAAACCAGAACCCGTTGATTAAAGGGGTCCGAATGGCCATCATCGGAGGAATTGCCTTCGCCATATGTTTCTGGATAGAGTCACTGGTCTGATTACAGGAGTATCAACATATTCGGGGCACCGGGTCTCCAACAGGGGGTTCTAATATCCTCCTGCCGCCCACCTCCGTGTTCAAAATTACCCTCTCCCCAGAAGTCACCACCCCTATAATAGAAGCGTCCTTGCTGAGAGGCGACCTCTTCATGAATTCCAGGACCTCGTGAGCCTTGTTGGGAGTACAGGCCAACAACATCTTGCCTTCATTGCCTATGGAAAGCGGGTCCAGGCCCAACAACTCGCATGCATTCCTCACGGTGGGGGAGATGGGAATGTCCTCCTCTCTGATCTCTATGCCCACCTCGGACTTCCTGCTCCATTCGTTGATCCCGTTGGCCAGTCCACCCCTGGTCAGATCCTTCATACTCACTACCCCCCCAATTTCAAGGATGCCCTCTATCAGGTGATTCAAGGGAGCTATGTCGCTCTTCACATTACTCTCGAAGCCATAGCCCTCTCTGAACGATATCAGTGAAATACCGTGGTCTCCAAGGGTGCCTGATACGAGGATGACGTCTCCCCGCTCAATATTATCATCGGTGAGCCATTTCGTACTCACTCTTCTCTCCTCAGAGGCCACAACGTAATTGTGATTGAGATAACGGCTCTCCTTCCCGATTGCTGAGGTAATGATCACCATCTCCTCTATGGCCCCTGATTCCATTACCTTGGTATCTCCGGTCACCACCGGGACCTCAGAGAGTTCTGAGTACTGTCCGACGCTTTCCATTACCCTCTCCAATTTCTCTATCTCCAATCCCTCCTCCAGAATGAGGGCGCAGGACATCGCGATAGGAGAAGCCCCCATGACTGCAATATCATTAACAGTCCCCGCAACGGCCAATGATCCTATGTCTCCTCCGGGGAAGAACAGTGGTTTCACTGTGTGAGAATCCGTGGTGAATACTATGTCTTCGATGATAGCCGAGTCATCAAAGGACCTGAGAGAGACTTCGGCTTCCATCTCGGGCAGAAAGGGGGAGATGTGTTCGGAAATGAGCTCCTGCATCATTTCCCCTCCTGCCCCGTGACTCATGGTGATCCTTTTCATCAATCATCGATAGCCGTGATGGACATAAAGACATTGTCCCGTAGCTCTTCGCCTCCACGTCTCCAGACGTGTCAATCAGGTCAGCACAGGACTCGCTCTCCCCTGTATGCTCTATATAACAACCCCCTCACTTCTTCTTCATCCGGTATTCTAGGAGAGACAAAAATGCCCGTGGAGTTCATGGTCCTCTCCACAAGATTCTCCATTCTCTCCTCAAATTTGTCCTCCTCGATCCCCAGATCCGACAGAGTGCGAGGCAGATCGATTTCCTCCAGCAGAGAAGTCACAGCGGCGGCTAGATGCTGGGGTACGTCCTCTCCAAGGACTTCCAAAACGTCAGCAATGACCGAGTACCTACCCATGGCCTCCTCTCCAGAGAATTCGATGACGTATGGGAGAAGTAGGCCCACCGCTTTGCCGTGAGAAACCTCGAAGAGGCCGCCCAGAGCATGGGCCATGGCGTGAGCCAGACCGATCTGGGAATTGGAGAAGGCAATGCCCGCCTTTGTGGCCGCAATCTGCATCTTTTCCCTGGCCTCCAGGTCCTCACCATCCTCGTACGCCAGTGGTAGATATTCGAATGTAGTCTCAATGGCCTCAAGAGCAAGTCCGTCGGAGAATTCATTTGCCCACTGTGAAGAGTAAGCCTCCACGGCGTGTGCTAAAGCATCCATACCCGTGGCTGCAGTTAGCTGTGGAGACATGCTGACAGTAAGTGCCGGCTCAAGTATCACCAGGTCAGGCACCAGTTCACGGGAAGCTAACTCGAGTTTGACCCCCCTTTCTCTGTCCGTAATCAAAGTGGCCCAGGTAACCTCAGAACCCGAACCAGAAGTTGTAGGGATACAAGCCAGGTCAGCCTTCCTCCTCAGATCCAGCCTTTCAAACGGAGATATGCTCTCAAGGTCGAAGTCGGGTAGTTCGTATTTCACCCATATGCACTTAGCAGCGTCCATGCTGCTTCCACCGCCCAATCCAATAATCCAATCTGGCTGGTGGAGAATTGCCCTTTTGCCCCCTCTGTCCATTGTTTCCATTGAAGGTTCAGGTTCCACTTCATCGAATATCTCCACCTCCATGTCACCCTCCTGGAGCATTTCGGCCACCTGGTCGGCAATACCCAAACCGGCCACCGTCTTCCCGCAGACGATCATCGCCCTCTCACCGGGTACCTGGTCCAGATACTCTAGAGAGTCCTCTCCGAAAACGATGTTTCTTGGACTGGTGAATTCCCACATGTTCTCACATGAATTCCGTAGGCACCTGCTGGGCGGCCTTGGTCAGTTCAGCGGCAGCTCGAGTGTTCTTCATTAACTTGGCCATACTTCCTTTAACTTTCAGCTTCCTACCCATCAAAGCCCTGGTAGCGTTCATCTTCCCCGATATCAACTTTTTCCAGTTCTTGTAAGGGCCGATGAGCATGAACTCCGCCTCTTTGGTCTCTCTGCTTTCAACCTGATACGCCTCACGACACTCGCCATGCCACAGGTCAAGATAGAAGACAAGTTCTCGATCAAGCTCCTTCCCCGGTTCGATAATGAACAGGAAGTCCCCCTCCCAGTTCTTGGCCGCATCTGCGTAGCTCTCGCTTTCATTCAACGTCTTAGCGAACTCGCTAAACCATTCCTCTCTCGGAAATACATATTTAGTCACATTCATCCTCCTTTGCGCCTCATCCTCTCCCTATCACGAATGACCAGGAAATCCCCCTCTAATCGGTCGTTGGTGATTACCCTATCACTGCCAGAGGCCAGTTTGACATTGCTGGGTACTGCCCTCCCCGGGCCAACAACCACCCCTGAGCCCAGATACACACTGTCTCCAATGCACGGACCCAGAAAAATACTCTCCGTCTGTACCAGGTCACCGTCATTTTTCACTTTTGCTCCTTTACCATCAAACCTGAAGTCAGTGAGAGAGACCCCGTCTCCCAAGAAGCATTTTCGGCCGACAATAGATGCGTTGACAAACCTGGTGGCACAGAATGTTTCCGGGTACAGTACCGAGAATTGAATACACACCCCATCTCTCAACTGGCTCCCTCTGCCTATAGAAGAAGCCAGTACATTGCATTGATTCGCAATAACTACATCCCTTCCCACGTCGGCCATCCTCACCACGGCGCCGGCTCCGATCTCCACTCCGTTTCCTATCACCGCGTTCTCTAAGTAGGCCGTGGGATGAATGTCACACCCTCTTCCAATCACAACATTCTTGGAACAGACCTTCCACTGGTTGACTGATCTGGCCTTCAATATCTTTTTCAGGAGTCTGATTTTTGACGAACTCTTGAATTCCTGTACCCTGCCTAACACCGCGGCAATGTTGCACACCCACAGGTTACACCAGTGCTCGATCTGCATCAGGATTTTCGTGGTGAGGGGCAATTCATATCCACCTCCAGGGACCATGTGGGCTGGAAATGGCATAGACACGGTTTCCTCGTCCGGCGTGATTTCCACAGGAGCGGGGTTCGAGAAATCGCCGTTCTCTGTGAAGAATAACTGGTACTCGATTGATTCTCCCCTGTCCACGACATCCATGGTCTCCGTCATCGACCGCTTGGTAACGCTCCCCTTTCTGAGCCTCAATATTGAGGTTTCCCCTCTACATGTATTGATGAATTCCCTGATCATATTCAATGTGAAGAATGTATGGTCAAAGAAGACCACTCCCTCATCATTCACATCATCGGTTGATCTCACATCTTCCAATTCAATGCCAAGGCTATCAAATACGCTCTCTTGTATCCGACGTAATTCCTGGTTCAAAATGAGGCACCGGCTGGGATGCCTGTGAAACGGGTCAATCACCGTTTCCGTCCTTACACGAAATGCTTTCACACCCCACCTCCAACTAGAGATAAGAAACCAATAAATCTGACTCTTAGGATTTCTATCAGGTGTTTTATAATCGAAGTTGGACGATATATAATGATTGATTGCCCCCCGGCTTGGAAAAACGATATAATGTCGTCTCTCTTTATCGGTGCCGGAAAGGGATAGTTGTGAATCCGTTCAGATTTTCCGTCCCCACAGAAATAATATTCGAATCAGGGAGTTCACTCAAAGCGGGCGATATCTTGAGGGAGAGAGGTGTCGACTCCGCTCTGATTATTACTGATAAGGGCGTCCTTGCAGCCGGGTGCCTGGACAATGTATTCGAATCGTTGAAAGGGAATGGTATCACATTTGGAGTGTACGATGGAGTTGAACAGAATCCGGCCGAGGAAACTGTCGAGGAAGCTCTGAGGATGTTGATCGCCCGGGACTACGATAGCGTGATAGCAGTGGGCGGAGGGAGCTCACTGGACACTGGTAAGGCTACCATCGCTCTGTTGAAAGAGAAGAGGGAGATAGGAGACCTCTATTCTCAGGTGCTCAGAGGAGATTCGCCCCTTCCTTTGATGGCCATCCCCACTACTGCCGGGACGGGATCGGAGGTTACCTGGTCGGCGGTAATTACCGATACTCGGAGAAGGGTCAAGGAGACCATCAGGGGCGAATACATGTATCCCGATTATGCAATAGTAGATCCCGAGCTTACCCTGAGTCTTCCGAAGACTATCACGGCGTCCACTGGGATGGATGCCCTCACTCATGCTATCGAGGCGTTCATCACTACCCGGGCCCACGCCATGTCCGACGCTCTGGCAATGGAAGCATGTCTTTTGATATTTAATAATCTGAGAGATGCGGTCATGGAAGGCGACAATATCGAAGCCAGGAGCGCGATGTCTATAGCCTCTACGCTATCAGGGATGGCCTTCTCCATCTCTGGACTGGGTATGGTACACGGTCTGGCTGAGCCTCTGGGAGGAAGGCTCAACATCCCCCATGGCATCGCAAATTCGGTTCTTCTGCCTTACTGTCTGAAGTTTAACCAGGAAGCGGCTAAAGAGAAACTCGCCACCTTATCCAACCTTATCGGAGATAATGGTTCAAAGATGTCCATCGAGGAGGAAGCGGCATCACTGGTTAGCGAGGTGAAGAGACTCTCCAGGGATGTGGGAATACCTGAAAAACTTGAAGATGTAGAGGTAAGCAAGGAGGAGTTTGATGCCCTGGTGGATGATGCTTCAGTTAACTCCTGTTTGCCCGGTAACCCAAGGAGTGTTTCTGTCGAGGAAATAGAGGCCATCTATTCGGAAGTTCTGGATCTCTGATATTTTCGATCGAATCACCAGTGCTTAGGCATTCATAGATCGACATGGATTCTTCCACCATCTGGGATCGTGATGATTGCTGAATTTCTAAGGAGAAATCTCTCCCTCGGCAAGCAGCATTATCTTTCCGGCGGTGGTAACTTGAGGAACTCTTAGCTTTCTATTGTCTGGATCATCTTCCAATTCGATGGCCCCAAGATTCTCCAGTCGTCTGATGTGAAAGGTGATTGTTGCATTCTTGAGGCGTAGGATTTTGGCCAACTCATCAAGGCTGTTCGGTTTCTGTTTCATGACCGCCTTCAAAACCTTCAACTGCTTATCGGTGAGGACCCGGGAATACGGTATCCGAAATAGGGGCAATTCAAATGGCTCCACCTTTCCATTATCTTGCTCAGGTACATAGATAACGCGTATCCCCAAGAATAGGCTGACTAGGGCAGCTGCTACGGTCATCGTCTTGGGTCCCCCCGTCAGATTTAAAAGGATGTTATCGTCCTCTTCTTTGAGGTCGATCATGAGTCTTTCCAGGATTTCGTAGAAGTCCCAGGGATTCTGAAATTCTCGATGGTCAAAAGAGATACCGATCGATTCTATCGCTGTGCGAACTCTGCCCAGTGCTTCTAGTGATCTCTTCTTTGATTCTTCTGAGGCGTATCCGGTGTAGATCACCACACGGTTGATAGGTTCTTCAACCTCGGGTAGAGCTCTCAGGAATTTCCTGGGATGAAAACCCAGGGTACCGTACAAGACGGTCATGATCTAACATCCTAACTCTTTGTTTATAATATTTCGTTATCGAATCAAAATATTAGAGGATGATTTGATGAGCTGGGAGTACATTCGAAAAATGGTATTCGGAGGAGGCCCACGGGGGTTCTCAAACCCATTCGTCTTATTTCTTATGTCTAGATAATTTTTTTTATCTTCAAGAATTGGGTCATTGATGGATTGGTATCATGGATCTCGGGTGTGTTCCCTAGATCGAATTTCAGGAAGGCCAACCAATTCGTTGAATCGGTCAAAACCCATCATCTCGTCTTCTAGGCCATCAAGCTCTCCATAATCTTTCAGATGCTCGAAGAGACGTATCGATGCTCTGGCTACCATATATGTGTTGGCGGTAGGGAATGCTACGATTGAGTATCCGATCTCTTCAAGATATTCCGCCGATAACATTGGGGTCTTGCCCCCCGGGATGATGTTTGCCATGTGTGGGCCTGGAACCTCGTCTATTACCTTCTTTATATGGGAAACTGACCTCAAAGCTTCGACGAAGATCATATCCGCACCCGCCTCCTTGTACATATTTGCTCTCTGGATGGCATTGTCTATACCGTTGACAGAAACAGCATCGGTTCGGGCCATGATCACGAAATCATAGTTGTCACGAGATCCAACTGCCGCTGAGATCTTATTCACCATCTCTTGAGGGGATATGAGACTCTTATCGGACATGTGGCCACATTTCTTTGGAAAACTCTGGTCTTCCAGGACAATGCCCACTACTCCTGCCTTCTCGAATTGCATGACAGTCCTTTTAACATTAGCGACCCCTCCATATCCCGTATCTGCATCCGAGAACACCGGGATATCCACTGCATTTACTATTCTATCCGCACAGTCGACCATCTCAGTCATTGTCAGCAGACCAATATCTGGACTACCGAGTAGAGAGGCACTATTGGCATAACCAGCAGTGCATATCACTTTAAAGCCCGCCTGTTCAGCGATCCTGGCACACAGAGCATCGTGTACCACCGGCATCATCAGTATCTCTGGGGCTTCGACGAGATCCCTGAATACGGCCCTCTTCATCTTCATGATGAGCAACTTCTGGGCTTAATTCATTTGCCCTTCCCAAAGAACTGAATCATTCAGACAATAGACATATGCGGCGCAAGTGATTGAAGATGTTATTCTGAGGATAGCGGACTCCCCACACCTCACATAATTCGAGGGAGTCTTCAACCCCGGTCTGGGTAGTAGGGACAACCTTCTTCATGGCATTCATCGTTAACTTCGTAGTACAGACACCGTCCCTTCATCTCTGATAGAGGGAGGTCATAACCCATTTTTCGCAGTTCCCTCACCGCCAGGTTGATGGTAGTGTAGGTACTCATAGGACAACACCTGGGCCCCCCGAGATTGGATATTCTCTTGAACGCCTCGGAGACCGCACCCATTGCCTCGGATCTGCCCCTGTCGTGAATCGGGTTGGACCTGTGGATAATACTTAAAACGATACCCAGCCCCGTGCCCGCCCCGCATATTCCGTGAAAGCCGCACCCTCCTCCAGGGGTCATCGTGCCTCTCTGAAGACCTTCCATGATATCGTCCCTTGAGATCTCGTAACCCGCGTTGCGCAGTGCGGTCAGGATAATTCCAGGAACGATGAAGTGATGCCAGCCACCATGCACCGGCAATTCGTCGGATGCAGGCCATGTCTCCCGCAAGTCCTCAATGAGCCCCTCATACATCTTTGCGGGATCTTTCTCCTCGCGACTCAATATCATATCAAAGATTGTGGGCACGAATTCATTGAATTTTTCTTGATCGAAACCAGTGTAGCCCAAGGCGGTTTCCATAAAATCATCATACTCCCAGAGACCGTGGCATTCTTGAAATTCTTCCTGTTTCATCTGAAATCCTTAGCTAGTTCAAGCTTTTTTTGAAATATTTAAGCTTTGTTCAATCCTTCACAAAATGAGTTGCCTAATTCACTAATGCCATGTGATAATCAGTGATCCTGAGTCCATGAGCACATGTTCAAGTATACAAAATACCTATCACCCACGCCTATCACCCACGAGTGGCTAACACAACGCTTATGAACAGTCTTAGTGTTACCCTCGATAGGGCTCGTAGGGTAGTTTGGATTATCCTTTTGGCCTTCGGAGCCAAAGACTGGGGTTCGAATCCCCACGGGCCCGCCACCTATAGCGTTCGAATACCCCGGGGGTTTATAAAGGAAAAAATTTTTTCAAAATCCTACGTTCCTTCAAATAATTCGGGCTGTAATGTTGAAAATCTCAAGATAATTATCCCCTCCGATCACTCCCTATCTCCCAATCCTTCTTCGAATAATCGCACGATAGGTGGATTCAATCTGTACTCTAGGGGCGGGGGTCCCGGCCCCTTTGAACTCTCTCGAGGACGTCGGTTGACCCAGCCGTTATCATACATCTTCTTCAAGACCTGCTTTATTCTGACCGTGGAGAGTGCGGGGACCCCCTCCGATATCTCCCTGGCTGTAAAGTGCCTCTCCTCTGAGTACCGGAGGCGGAGCCACAGGGCTATGCGGATCGCCTGTGGACTTCGTAGTAACTTTCTCACCAGGTTATCTCTGGCCACTTCAACTCACCGAGAACCGTATGTGCTATCACATGGTTTAAATATAGGTCCCCCTTTATTAAGGAATCGTATGAGAACGCATATGGAGGGTTCCCATGGTTGAAGCTTTCGGAAAAATAGATACCGAATCTCCCCAAGACCTCAGGGAGTTCGAGAGGTACCTGCAGGTACCGGCCCGGGAGGGAGGGAAAGCCTGGGAGAGTGATTATGAGTGCGTCCAGAACCTGCTCGATCACCTGGCCAGATTCACCCGCAGTGAATCCTCCCGCCGAAAGTACCTCAACCTGGTCAAGAACTTCTGCCAGTGGTCCGGTTACGATCCCAACGACCTTGTCCACCTTCCAAAGGGAGAAGTTGACCACCTCGTCCAGGGATTCGTGGACGGTAAGGCAAGGAGGGATTGCAGCAAGAGGTACCTGAACACGGTGATAAAGAGACTCCGGACATTCTTCAGAGTTAATGATATCGAGATCGACGTCCGGGGATACTACGTCCCCTCCCGATATCGCAAGCGACCGGAGTACATCCCTTCTAAGGATGAGGTCCATGCCATGGCCGACGCAACGAACGGCCCCAGAAATCGGGCGATAATCCTTGTGGCCTGGGGTTCGGGTCTTAGGGTCAGTGATCTTGTAGCCCTCAATTACGGCGATATAGCCGATGATCTGCAGAGGGAGAAATCTTATGGAAAGGTAGAAGTACACCCCGGGCTGGGTACCAGAGTTCCCAATGCTTGTAAGGGAGGGATCAGGTACTATACATTCATCTGGCCCGGGGCTATGAAAGCCCTAGAGACTTATCTGAGGAAACGGAGGGACAGGCACGGTTCGATCAATACAGACGAGCCTCTCTTCGCTTCCAAATGGAGTCTTTTGGACAGGGAGAAGAGAAGGATGAACCGGATCAGTCAGAAAACTGTTAGGAAGATCGTCAAAGGATCGGCCAAGAACGCTGGATTATCTGAGTGGAAGCATGTGTCTCCCCACTGCCTCAGGAAGAGCTTCCAGTCTGTCCTGAGGAGCTCGACAAAGGACGGGAGTACTCTTGACAAGGGTGTACAGGAATTCCTGATGGGTCATGTCTTACCCGGATCTCAGGATCCTTATTACGATAAGGACAAGGTGGATTTTCACCGGGAACAGTACGCCCGGCTTGATTTCTCCCAGGGAACGACCAGCACCCAGACCGATAAGGTGGTGGGGATGGGAGAGCTGGAGGAGCATCTGGAGAGAGGCTGGTCTTTCGTGGAGAAGATAGAAGCCGACCGTTTCATCGTGAGAAAGAATTGAGGTTGCAAATGGGAGAAAGCATCTCTTTGGCGGATGCCGAAAAGCTTCAAGAATTTGTTACAGGAGATGACCTTAATTTAGTAGATGATATCGCTGAAAAAATGGAAGGATTTACCGGTGCCGATTTAGAAGATTTAATCCAAGAATCTGTGGATCAGCTTCGCCGTTCAGACCAAGATACCCTAACAGTTGAATTCATAGGAGATGTACTAGAGGGGGGAGGATTTGGTGAAGACCGGGATTTTGAGGAGAGGGAGATCAAGAGAGAGGAAATAGTCCAAGGGAGGCATAAGAGCATCAAGACAGATAGAGGTTTAGATTATATTGCTCGTCATTCGTCAGTCTATATGCTGGAAAACGATGATGCTAAAGAAATCGCGGTGCAGCACTTCAAAAGAGTTAGGGAGTCTATAGATTTGGACAGAGACGTCAAGTTCAAATTCAGGACTATTGGTCCTAGAGATCTCTTAGATAGTGATTCAATGAGGGCCCGGGAAAATACTGTGCAAGCTTTCCACCACAGAGAAAAGGAACGAATTTGTCTCTATCTCAGAGATACAGAGATGTTTTTTCAAGGCCGGAATAATTCCGTTCTAATTAATCGCCTGATCGGAATCATTAATGAGGAGCTCCTCCAATGGAACAGCGAAAACCTTCTGATTATTGACCCAATTCCCGAGGGCATGATGGATGTCCTCCCTAAGATAGAGTAAGTCTAAAGAAGTAAGCTACCTATCATTGTAGAGTTCGGATCAATGTAGATGCTCGTAATCACTTATGATGCCCCTCAGAGCTCATTTTGCGACATCTCCTTGGCTATGGTTTCCTCTATCTTTCTACCCTTAGTCATGGCATAAGCCCTCATCTTAAGGCTATTGGTGATTTCCTTAGAAGTAATGACATGGTCTTTAGTCGAAATGTGGTTCTAAAGAAAAGGGAACTAATGAGAGGATCCAGTGGTAAATTTGACAAGTTCCCTCATTAGTCTCAATGTCAAGTTCATACAACAGTCCTATAACTTCTTGATGATAAACTTATTGCTTCTAGCTACCCTCATTAACAGAGTGCGTAACGAGAGATTATCGTCAATCTCTAAGAGGAATAGAAGGAGATGTAGAAGGACATAATACCCCCAGCTCGTTTGGGATGGGGCCCTGACCTGGTGAATCAACCAAATCAAAGATTACAGTATCTTTGAGAGAAGCGTAGAGACTTCTCCAGAAGACCTGTGCCAGCCAGGTTTGTTCTCGGTCCTCCAGTTTTCTCAGGCCACTGAAAAGGAGGAGAAAATAGTCCTTGCGTACTTCACCAGGAACATCCTTGAAGCAAGGAAGAATCATAACAAGGGAAGAGTATCGGCGGGGAAGGGATTCTAGAAGTCCCTATGATGATATCTATAGAGGGGCCGGACAAATCAGCACTATAAACCAACTAGATGTAAGAAGAGATGTCCCTAAACGGTTAATAAATCTAGAACAAGAGGGATATGAAAGATGGTAGGGGGTTGTTGGGAGGGAGTCCACTCTCCGTCAGTGTACCTCTACATACAATGACTTGAAGACTACCCTACTGCTGTAAATTTTGCAGAGGATAACGGTGAACAGATTTCTCGTACTTAGAAGAAAATTGTGGATAATTCGGGAGATATGCTGAAATGGTACCCAGGAAGAAAGCTTCAATGGGGCCACGGCTTTTCAGCCATGGAGATGAAAATTATGGAAGTTATCCAGGGATAGTGATATATTTTGCTTCAATGGGGCCACGGCTTTTCAGCCATGGAGACACAATTTAAAGACTATGATGTGAAACGAGCTAAAGAGCTTCAATGGGGCCACGGCTTTTCAGCCATGGAGACCCCGGATTGGCGGCAGACCTGTCCTTTGGACTGAGTGCTTCAATGGGGCCACGGCTTTTCAGCCATGGAGACTTACCTTTAGTCTGCCAGTCAGGATAAATATAATAACTGCTTCAATGGGGCCACGGCTTTTCAGCCATGGAGACTGGAAAAACCAATTGGCAATTGAATGAGGACATAAAGGGCTTCAATGGGGCCACGGCTTTTCAGCCATGGAGACAAATACCCATAGAAGAAAATCAAGACCCAGAGGGAAGGCTTCAATGGGGCCACGGCTTTTCAGCCATGGAGACTAAAAAATATGGAGATCGATTGGTGAACAGAAATGAATGGCTTCAATGGGGCCACGGCTTTTCAGCCATGGAGACCCTGATATTCATCGTTTCACCTTCTTAACATACTCTTTGCTTCAATGGGGCCACGGCTTTTCAGCCATGGAGACTGCCGAATCGACAATTACATTATGCAGTTTCTTGCCGCTTCAATGGGGCCACGGCTTTTCAGCCATGGAGACCTTGATGTAAATGAGGAAACAGGCATCGCATTGGGTAGCTTCAATGGGGCCACGGCTTTTCAGCCATGGAGACAACATTCGGATCTAACCATATCATGTAAATTAAGAAAAAGCTTCAATGGGGCCACGGCTTTTCAGCCATGGAGACTGGATTATCTATTCTATCACGTTCCTATCTCTTTTTAGCTTCAATGGGGCCACGGCTTTTCAGCCATGGAGACTCAAAACGGATGATGATTTCAATGCTAATTCATTAGCTTCAATGGGGCCACGGCTTTTCAGCCATGGAGACGTCTGCTATGTCCTCTGCCGTATCTTGCATCTGTGTTGCTTCAATGGGGCCACGGCTTTTCAGCCATGGAGACGGCAAAAATGGCGGCAAAAGGATACAAAGTAGTTAGAGCTTCAATGGGGCCACGGCTTTTCAGCCATGGAGACTACGTGTTTTAATGCCGATCGGCGGGGACATAGTAGAGCTTCAATGGGGCCACGGCTTTTCAGCCATGGAGACATTTCATGCGGGGAATGGTGAAGGAGTTTACATCTATTGAAGCTTCAATGGGGCCACGGCTTTTCAGCCATGGAGACCATCTTTATCCTGTAAGATTATCGCCCAGGTTGTTAAGCTTCAATGGGGCCACGGCTTTTCAGCCATGGAGACTATGATAATGACTGGATATATGATGCGAATGGCAAAATAGGCTTCAATGGGGCCACGGCTTTTCAGCCATGGAGACAAAATTTGGTCTATGAAATTCTGGGTAAGAGTTAGTGCTTCAATGGGGCCACGGCTTTTCAGCCATGGAGACATAGACAATGAATTAAAGGTGGGCCCGCTAGATTGATGCTTCAATGGGGCCACGGCTTTTCAGCCATGGAGACTAGATTCTTTACTTTAGAGGAGTTGCTTATTATTTAGCTTCAATGGGGCCACGGCTTTTCAGCCATGGAGACTAGAGAGAATTATCCTGAAGAAGAAAATCGAAGAGCTGAAGGGCTTCAATGGGGCCACGGCTTTTCAGCCATGGAGACAGCCTCAAATACCCCTCGTTTGGGGCAAGGAGAGACATGAATCGCCCTTCTACTCCCTGATAGGCTTAAGTAATACATCATATTTGTACCTCATCAAAATAGTTATTCGAGAACCTCTAGATTTTTTGGTTCTCTAGGATGATATTTTCCTAAATGTTTCTTTTTTGTTTTCGATTTCTTGGTACCACAGTATAGATTCCAGCTGATGCGAGCGTTACATGGGGGTATTACCATCACCTGAGCACTCGAAAGGGCGGATTTGCTATTTTCGATCCCGGTGAGGTCTTTTCCTGTGAAGGATTCCCCACCGCCTGGGAGGTTGTTTTCATCGGAACCGTTTCTTCAGAGGGAACTGATTTCATACAATTAATGCTTGATCATCCGGCAACTCCTCTTGTTTGCCTAGGAACTCAATTCGCTGATCTGCCCTGAAGCCCACTCGACCGAGATTAACGACCATCACTCTGTCCTCTCGGTGGTGAATTATCTCATTCAATTTACTAATCAGTAAGGCCTTTTCCTTATACGATAGATCACAAATGAATACAGAATATTGAAGATGTTCACCAAATCCCTTCATAGTCTTGAAGACATTATGGAGTCTTTTCTGCTCGGAAATATCGTAGGCCACCAGATATCTGTTTCTCATAAATTTTACCTCGTACAGAATATTGGATATTCCCTAATCTCTCCGGACAAGTACTTTGAAATCAGCCTAGCCTGCACTTCTAGCACTCTCCTGTAGCTAATCTTATACCCAAAAAAGGGATGCGTTATTAGTGAATCCATGCGTCTTTCGTAAGCCCGTATTAGGGACTTCTTACCTTTCGAAGTGAGAGTAACCGAGTTTCCTCCTTTAGTAAAACTCTTTGGATTCATTTCCCCTCTATTCACTACACTAATGACCACGGAATCTGCGATCAATGGCCTGAACTCCTCCATTAAGTCCAAGGCCAATGAAGGTCTACCATATCTTGGGCGATGGTAGAAACCTAGATATGGATCAAATCCCACAGCCAACAGTGTGACCGTTGTCTCCTTTGCAAGTAGTGCATATGCATAGGATAGAAGGGCATTTATTGGATCTTCGGGCGGTCGACGATTCCTGGATTCGAAGTCGAAGAACATCTCCTCAGCGCTCTTGAGCATATCTGAGAAATGCATGAAATATATTCTACTGGCTGAGCCTTCAACTCCCAATAATTTATCTAGGCTATCAACATCTGAAGATACTTCTATGAGTCTATTGAGTTCCTTCAATGCCGATTTTGAGGGTGGTGAGGAATTCCTTCTGAGCATGGTCCGGCAGTTTCTAATCTTTCCTTCAATGAACCGTCTAGCAATTTCCACTGATCTATCTGGATTGAGAGCGAGCTTATATTGATTGATTCTCAATTCAACGTTCTTGTGACACATTCCATGAGTAATTCCATTGAACCATCCTCCGTATGAATAGTAACAAATAGGGATATCTCTTCTGCAGAGCTCCCGGATGAGCTGGGTCGAGATCTGTACATTTCCAAACAAACAGAGCTGTGAAGTCTCCATCAATCTATTTCTTGCCACAACCTCTCCATCCCTCCTTATCTCCAACTCATCTCCCTTCTTTCCTACGAAAGCACCCTGTTCCTGGACATAGACTGGAAGGGCGTCATCTCGCGCCGGAAAGAATCTTTTCACTTCTTTCATCTCTCTATCATCAGAGGAGGCGAGAATCTTTGATTCCTCGGGTAAGCATATTCCTACTAGAGAACATCGAGGGCACTTTGGACTATCCTCCAATGGTTGAGGTATATGTCCGGACCCAGCCATTCTACGAATCTTCCTTGCGACTTCAATCGTCTTATCTACTAGATTCTCCGTAAAGGCTATCTCTACCTTCTTCTTGGATCCTGCATAATATAGAACCCCTTTCTCGCACTGATAATTGTTTTCTCGGAGCACCAATCCCATCGCACATATCTGGACCTTATCTGATTCGTAGGCCTTTTTCTCCTTCTTTGGCCCTCTTCCCTTCTTATAATCGATTGGAACAACTTTCCCTTCACCCCCCTCCACAAGATCGATAACCGTACTGATTCCAACTTGGGGAGCAGTGAGATATACTGATGTTGCCTTGAATTCCTCCTCTAGATTTTCAGGAATTTTCTTGGATTCATCAACTCTCCTATGGCTGAACTTACCTTCGATTGTATCTGCGCTGTGTTCGAATTCCTTTTGAACCCATTCTAAATAGCAAAGACGCGGGCAGTATACATACTCATTAATCATCCTTGCTGGTATCAGATCAGGCACATTCTTATTATCCTCTCTCATTCCCATTGTTCCCTCTACACGATCCAATCCCTATGCTGGATATGCATACTGCAACCTCAAATGTATTCGTTGCAATAATTTCTCGCCATTTTCAATTTTTACTATCATTTTATCCACCTTACTTAATTAGATGCGGATCTAGGTGGGACGGACTAAATCTGTATAACATTCTCAAGCATCTGCTAATAACAAGCCAAGTCCGAAGTGACTTGAATGTCCCAATATTATCGGTCCTGTCACTGATCCAGAGAATGTAACCTTGAAGCCATAGGGATTACCAATCTCAGGTTTGTTCCCACTCCGACGGTATCGCTTGAATTCCAACCACCGTCTCTTGCTATCCCTCTGCTCATACATCGGCATGGGCTCTATTGATGATGGCGGGGGCAATCCTCTCCGTTGTATGGAGAGTATCAGCTGTGATACGGGGCCGTCCCTCTGCATTTCATCTCTATTAGGAGTAACTCCATACTCTAAGAGTAGATGGGACTCCGTGGGGAAGCGACCTATCTCCTCAGGGAGAAGAATCTCAACACCATCGGGAAGCGGTTCGGTCTTCCATTGACCACTCCTTGTCACTTTTGGGTGACGGGTCAGAATATAGGGTGTTGCAGAGTACCATGTTTCTGAAGGGCCAAAAACACCAGTTGGATATGGCCAATCCTCAACTTCCTCCACCATGCCAAGGAGTACAACCGAGATATCCTGTCTATTCCCGAATCCAAATAGTCTATCTAATTCGTAGAAGACCTCCCGATGCATTGCTTCAAAACCACACTTTGCATATATTGTGAGGTGGTCCAGCCTCCCGTCCCCATCTTCATCTGTAGCTATGTAATGAGCGTGTTTGTGATTCTCCTCTAATGGATTGCCAGCATCATCTTTGCCGGAGAACAAAGGTATAGCATTCTTCTTGCATAGACTCATGCAAGCTGCGCGGGCGACGGAGGTGACCTCTAGTGCTTCTGTAACGGGAGGGAGTGATGGGCTATCAAGTGCGAATCTTGCTACCTTATAATCGGGACCGGGAGTTCTTTTTACCTTCATATGGAATTCCGGTTCAAAACAATCCCTAGGACGGGTGTACTTCATCCACCTCGCACCAGGAGGATCAATTCGATTCATTTCGTCTCTTAACACAGATGTACGGATTAATAGGGGGTGGTCTTCATCGAGCGGTCCAGAGTCTTCTATGTTTTTCTTCGGAACAAGGCTACGAATGATGTCTTCTTTGTCAGTAGGAGATAATCCATTTTGAAGAGGGTTGGAGTTGGTAATAATGTTTCCATCGTAATCTTTGATAACACCCTCCTGCAATTGCCTGTTTTCTATATCCTGAATGACATCCATCTCGCACCAGGACTCAGAGCGGCCAAGATAGGGCAAATTCACTGCTATTCTCCTAAGAATCTCCATCTCCTCTCCATCTAGCTCTGCCTTTGACCAGTATACTTCCACTGGTTCATCCTTGGGAACAGCCACGAATGTGTCGAATATCAATACCCTCGAAGCTTCTCTCTTGCTAGACCAGCTCTTGTCCCATGGCATATAATGCCTTGTATGACTCACTGTCGCTCGGGGAAGACGATAATTGGGGGGATCAAGCATCTTCATGAGAATCTTCCTGATCATCTCCTCAGGTATATCTCTAGCCGTTCTCTTCCACGAAGAGATCATTGCCCTCAAGAGTCTCCAGCTTGACGGGGGCCATTCAGGGATGCCCTCGTTCACATGACATCCCCATGGAGTAGCATGGTATCGCCCTGCTGTGAATTCGATGGATATCCCTATCATGTTCTCATCCGTCAAACTCCAGCCTGGTTATCGAGGGAGTTGAGAACAGTCCTTTCTCTGAGCAGGCCTCGATGAGGGATGGTATCTTGCCTTCAAGTTTGTCCAACGTAGGCAATACAAATCCTTCGGGTTTCGTCACCTTCGGTCCTTCTTTCGTTTCAAAATCGCACGCTGTCCTGAGTTTCAATCCCTCCCTAAGAAATCTCCTTATCTTATACAGAGACAGTGAAATCAGAAGATCAGTTGCCTCCTCTGGTAAAGCCATACCCCGAATCCCTGCTAAATCCAGATTGAAATATGTTTTGACTTCCTTAGCTGTGTACTCTATCCTTGCAAATGGGACATTACCCACTCCCTCTTTTTCAGTCGGTTGTACTCGACTGAATTTCACGCCCCCGCTCTGAACCTGATTGACATCCCTAGCCTCTATGAAAGCGGATAGCATGCGCGGTACTCTTAGCCTTCCGGCCAGTTCTTCAAGAAATACTCCATGAATCAGACAATTGGGCTCGTATTTCAGGAGCACTCGGTAGAGGCTCTTGAAATCAACTGGTTTCTTTTCATCGTAACCGATTTCATCTTTCAACTGATCGTCGAAGTCCGCCTTCTGCTTAGTACCAGTGATATACTCAGAATTGATTCTGTGTGCTTCTAGTATAGAATTGGTGTAGCTTCCTTCATCGTCGAGATCTACGTGGATATAGGGCAAGCCTCTTAGAGGATTAACAAGTTCTTCTTCCCTACTATCCCAACATACAGCCTCTAGCCTATTTGCCATGGATTGAGTGGACTCTACTAGTAACATAGGTGTGCCATCCGGAGCAGTATACTCGGCTGGACCTAGGTCAGAAAAACCAGTAGGCTGAAACCTATCACCCTGGAGAGGCTCAAGCTCCACTTCCATGAGCAAGCGCGGTTCTTCTTTCAGTTCTTCATACATTCCAATCACGTCCTTTCCTATTTGTGCACCTTCGGTTTCCTTACAGCATATCCCGCAATAGTATCCATTTCCCAGACAGGAAACAGAAGAGAAGCTATCAATCGGGATCTCTGATCAAAGGGGATCGAGAATCTGGGCACCATAGACACTATCGGTCTCAAACCAGCAGAAACTAGTCGTCTGGTCGCCCGTGCAAAGGCTTCCTCAGTGTTTCCTGCTTGTATAAGTCTGATCAAACCGGGTTCCGATCTTATGGAGTATCCAGAATCGTTCTCTCTGTTCAGTACCCATCTCCCGTTTCCACTCCCCTGGTACTCAATATTGCCAGGCAGGAAAATCATCTTAATAAAACAATATGGGCGTGATATTTCTCTTGTTCTCACATAGGAGAAATTGGGTCGATCACTTTCAGCATCATATTCGTACCATTTGATTGTGGAGAGAGCCCATACCAAATCAATGAGTTTTGATTCATCAAACCTTCCCGATATGAAAAGTTGAATATCATGTAGTGACGCTCTAATCCGCCCATCAATAGGAGGATAGGCCAAGTCTAGTTTGGTGCCTTCTAATAGGCGTCGCTCCAATATAGCCAAAAGGTTCTTAGAGAAACTTCTATTCCCCCATTCTGTGGTCTTCCTATTGTCTTGCCATACATTGAAGAATCTATCCGAACTCCCCCAACTGACTGGTTCCATTTGAACTCTGATAGGTCCGATCTCTGAATCATAGATTGATGCCAAAGAGCATGCCAATCGATACTCCAAGGAATCATCATTGCAGGCTGACAGCCACTTCGGGGACAAATCATGGAGGGGGCGGGGTCTTCCACCAGATGCAGATGCAAAAGCTCGTTCGGCTCTACCAAGCGCTCTCAATACTGCTTGAAGACGAATTACTCCGCCATATTTGCAATAGTTGAAGATAGCATTTTCGATTTCTCTCATGTGTCGGTTATATCTCTTTGCGACTCCTTCATCACTTAGACTCCGTTCCATCCAATTCATCCAAGAATCTATCTCATCTAATAGACGAATATGCTCCCTAGGGGAAAGAGGTACTTCGACCGTGTTCAATGGGGCCCCCGTATGATAATTATCCCCTCCAACCCGACCTCTTATTATGCCAAACCGTTGGAACCTTGATATTCCCCGGTCGATACCAAGCGAGGCAACTGCTCTCGCAAATTCAATTCCATCCTTAGCGAACCGGCCAGAAACTTCTGCCCTACCTTCTCGGAATACGTACTTCAGACTGTTGAATCTTACCAAATCCTGCCACAGAGGTACCCATAGTTCTCTATTCCCTCTTTCAGAAAATATCAATGATTCAGATCCAGAAGGAGATAATCTGCACGTGAAGGGGAAGGCAACTCCTTCGGGAGTGAGTGTTCCCCTTCGTCTAGCTAGAGAACCTGCAAAAAGAGTGGTACCTTCCATGGTGAGGATAAAATCCCAAGGGTTTCTCAATGAGCTCGCCTCATATCCCTCAAAGGCATTTGGACCACCTACTCCGCTAGGCGAGAATAATCCCGGAGTATCTCCTGATATTGACATCCCTCTAGCTTCTTTAAAAAGAGATGTCTTTAGAGATTCTTTGCTGTCAAATTTTTTGTATTTACCCCTAAGGTCTTTTTGATCGTCAAAATCTGGAAGACAAAGCCATACACATTGCATGAAGTTGCTACCGAAATTCAAGTTCCCATCATTCCCTCCACCGCTACCTAATAGAGTATTGTAATAGACATTGTCTACACTTGTCTCAGTAGCAACATCCAGGAAATCCACCATCGATTCGGGCAGAGATGATCTTAATCTCTTAATGAATTGGATTTTCAATGCCTTTCCCTTTTTCGTTTTGGCATCTATGTCCTCTTTGACAATATCCATCTCGTCAATGATATCTAGAGCTGTCAATATCGCTCTTCTATATTCATCAATGCGTGCAGAATCTGTTGAGAGATATGCTTTGATTAGATCAGACTTTGTCGGGGGTTCAGAATAGGATTTTATGTCTTTCATTCTCGTTTTCTTTGTCTCAAAGAAATCGCTACCACTCCACGGAACCAATACCGGGGTAGGTACATAATCAGATATCAGAAAGTCTATAATCCCTTCCTTGTCCAAATCGGTAACTATATGAAATGTGTCATCCTCCCAATAGCTCCGTGTCCCTTGATTAAGCTGTTCACTTATTATCTTAAATAGTCCAATAGATTTCAGATAATCTAATAGGCTTCGAGAAAAGCATCCCAAAAGCTGGAGATCTTCCATGTTCCTTTTCCCCAAATGATCGTTTCTATTCATTTGAAACATGATTCAATACTCCCCCTCCGAAGAACTAGCTCTCCAATCTGCCGTTCTCAGTATACCCTCCAAATAGCCCACGGCGAAAGGACCGTAAGTATCTCTGACATTTAGCATGCGTTCAATCCATGGTATCGTACCATCCTTAGCAACGCCCATTCCCATTGTAGAGAGACCTATCTCTGTTTGAGGAATTTGGACTTCACTATTAAGGGTGACTTCTGGAATTGTGTCACCTTCCCATACCCCCCGAGCAAACCTGGTTCCCACGGGATACTCCCCATCGTTTCCGGCTTCCCACGGAATGTCTTCATCTGGCAAGGATCTAATGGATAACCTTATTCTTCCATGATGAGAGGCCACCAAGAAGATTGCTAATTCATGAAATTCTGGGTCCAGATCATCCATAATCCGAGGATTTCTGGCGACCTGGAGAGCTGAACATAGCTCGTGTCTGAAGTATTTCCTATTAAACTCAAGTCTCCCCTCTGAACCGCTCTTCGCCCATATTTCATCAGAATCTGGTGCGCCCAGTCTTCTGATGGCCTTTTGCCAGATGGGGTGGGCTTTTCCAACATCGTGGAACAAGGCAGCCCTTTTCAGAGTCTCGATATATTCATCGGATATTTGAAGCCCCTTCATGTTCTGCTTAAGGGCATTTATCACTTTCTCAGTATGCTCTGAGAGAGTCTCCCATTCCCGGCTCCAGACGTTATCTTCACTTCCGGTTCCAGACATAGAAGCTGCTGACTCAGAGATATCTACCGGCTCAACTTTCTTCTCAGAATCTGGTGACCAACCTGTCTCAGCGGAATATCCTCCTTGTTCAGCATCTACGAGTAAATAGTGACCCGGTACCAATTCATCCCTATTTACTTTCCTCCAATTTCCTTCCAAATGGTCCCATTTGTATGCTATTTTATCGGGTTCACTGAGGTAATTCTTCACAGATTCGATCGGCACAGAACAGAGCTCTTCCCTCATCGGAGGAGAAATATCGGACAACTCCTCATCCAATTCGCGCCAGAAAACGTAGACATCTCTATTCTTCTCATCCCTTATGAATTTCGAAATGTCGATATCATTTCCAGTAAGATCCGGAGTTGTATCAAATAATTCTAGTATATCTTTTCTCCTGAGTACATCATGGGAATCTTTAGGGATAGAAACTCCCTTAGAGCTAACTTCAAGTACAGAGACATCATCCATCCCGCAAAGAGATTCTCTCGCATCATCTAGTTCTTCTGGAGAATAGGGCAAGGCTATACTCTCTGCATTGTATCCTTCAGTGTCTATGTCGATTACAATGGCCTTTGAATTCTCATACCTACCATATCTATTCAACCTTCCAAAGCGTTGGACAAGACTAGTCCATGGAGCCAGTTCCGTTATCATTACTTTTGCGGATATGTCTATACCCGCCTCAACCACCTGTGTTGCAACCAGTACCGTTCCTCCGGGGGGCGTTCCTCCCTCCCTTACTTCGGAGATTCTATTGTTTAGTCTTTCTCTGTCGTGAGCCCTGAATCTTGAGTGTAAGAGAATAAGCTCAGGAAATTGACCGTCTAGTTTTTCTTCAATCGTAATAAGTCTCGATTTATATTCTTCTAATTTATCTCTATCTTTAGAATATAATTCTCCATCCTTCCTTCTTCTAGCCCATGAGTCCGGATCTTCAATCTTTCTAATGATATCTTCTTTCTCCCTTGTGAGTTCGTCACGGTCTGGAATTTCTTCCCGAAGGGATGAGTATAGTCTCTTAGCCCGTTCTACTGTATTCATTATAATGATAGTCAGATCTCTCTCATGTTCTCGCAAAACGAATTCTCCAATTGAACCCACATAGCTATGAATCCTGGTCGTTGCAGTACTCTGCAAAGGTATTTCCTTACCCTCCGAAATAATTGACAGAGTTTTCTTTGCATTGACCCGCTCTTCAATCATAGGTATGCTGTGATCCACTTCACCTAGTTCAAGAACTTCATCTTCAGCAAGTGGTCTTCTATCAACCGTTGTTAACCATTCTGGTTCGCTTGTTGCACTCATCCATATAGTTGAGTGAGGCGCCAAGGTTCCAAATTCATCACGAAACGCATCGAGCTGTGCGGATGTCTTAAGCGCCGCCCCCATAATCTGCACTTCATCCATAACCCACAATGAATCATTATTAAGCAAACCGAAGTCGATTGGTGAACGAAATCTACTGAGGGCATAACCTCTATTGAGTGCTCTCGAAAGCAACATATCCTGTGTACCAACCAATATTTGATTTCTCTCAGGATACTTGTCCCAGGTATTCTCGGCTTCACCCCCCATAATTGTGTATACTTCTGGCACATCATCCGATTTTTCAGTGTACGCCTTGGAAAAATTCTCGACCCATTTGCTGATCTCTGCCACAGTCTGTTCAACAAGCACTCTCATGGGTAGGCAATATACCAACCGTCTGGGTGTGGAATTCCTGATGTTTAAATCTGAAGAATACTTTCTCCATAACCATGAGATTACAATAGATGCAGTCTTGCCTATCCCGGTAGGGATTCTTATAAGCCTTGGCACATTCTGCCCTACGGCAATTCTTTTCTGATAAGGAAATGGTGAGAAGCCTGTCAACTTCTCAAAGAATTCTTCGTAATCAACATCGATCATCTTATCAAATCCTGCTAATTACATGGAGGACAAGAAGTTCCTTGAAGTTGTTAGCGTTTCATTTCCATGCCACATATCTGGAGAATGATGCCTACGGATTCTGTGTGAAAGCTTAGTGACTCTTTGGTCCTCTCAATGTTCCCATCATATTATCATCTTCCCTGTATATATCAGTTCCGTTTTTTCTGTTTTATGCAATAATAACAGGATAATTTCATCATTCTTAAACCATAAACACTATTTGGGATTAAATGAATCTAGTGATATGAAAACGATTATTACTCCCCTTGGTTTTGATACTTCCCAGATACTTTCCTTCATAGCCAAAGATGGTATTGGTAAGGGCGATAGAATAATTATCCTAAGGCCTGAAGAAGACGAAGGGGAGATGAGGGGGCAGAAAGCTTTCCATGATATGCGTAATATCGTGGCTAGGATATCTCAGGATATTGAAATGGAAAAGATCGTCCTGGATACAAAGGATTTCCCTGGAATGATAAGAGAAATCTCGAGCCTTCTGGTGGAAGCAAAAGACGAGGTAGTAGTAAACCTTTCTGGCGGAGTGAGATCAGTGCTAGTAGCACTGACAGTATGCTCTGTGTTTTTCAATCAGAAGATATCTCGTACCTACAACTTCGAGGAATTGGAAAGAGAGATGGTAAGAATCGAATTACCATATGTTTTCTTCGACCTTACCAAGAACGAAAAGAGAATGATCAAGGCTCTGATGAAGGGGGGGCCTATGTTTTACAGGGAATTGACAGAAGAATTAGATCTCTCTAAGAGTACTATTTCCCGGCTATCTGCAGTGCTAGAGGATATGAGGGCAGTTCGGCTGGAGGAAGTGGGGAAAGAGATTAGAGTCCATCTATCCATTACAGGTGAACTCATGAATAGAATATTAGAGCAGGATTCTGAGTGAGAATCAAAATAATGAGTGTACTAAATTTTAATTAATGTGATTGCTCTCCCTTCGGACTTTAACCTCATTGATCTAATGCTTATACCGTAATGTCGTTCCTTCTCGAATAAGTGGACTAAATGGACTTCACAAATGTAGTCTGATTGATCCTTAGTAGATGAGGCTCTGAGAAATTGGAAGAAGAAGGATTGATTAAGAAAACCTATTTCGAACGGGAATAACCCAAATTTCTAATATTATGACAATAATCGGTATATATTGGTATAATATGGAAGGTAAGAGAATGAAAATAGGAGATGTACTGACCGAAACGGAAGTGGAAGACCTTCCCCAACTGCTGGAGGCGGTGAGGGAAGCGGTGCCCCGTTTTCTGCAGCAGGTGGCCGAGAAGAACGCGGTGTTCAAGGCCAAGGTGGGAGACAACGGTCGAATCACCATCCCCACCGCGGAAAGGGAGGCACTGGGTATCCAAAAAGAAGACATCGTGCAAGTGATTATCAGAAAGGTGGAGTGATCGTTTCCCGGGAGTTCCGTGGCGAAGAAGATGAGAAGATATCAGGAGAAGGGAATCAGAGACTATCGGAGGGAGGTGGAATACTGCTATCATTTCAAGCCATTTCCCATCTCAGACGATCGCCATGACTTCGAGGATATTATTCGGCGTATGGAAAGAATGAACCGCAGCATCGCTCGGACCTTCTATGCTTTGGTAGGGGAAGAGATCCCGGATGGGCAAGACTACACCTTGGAGGAGCTTGCCTCCTTCTCTCGGTCCTGCATGAGGAACCAGAGGGGGGAGGTGGATAACATCAGGGACTCCTGGAGCGTGGTCCCCTCCTTTGAAGACAGGGAGGGGTTGATCGACTTCTTGACGGGTATGCCTCCAGATGCCTGGGAAGAATTCGTCATGCAACCCACTTATCATCTCCTATCCTTGCTTTCATTCATCATGGAAACGTTCCCCGATATTCCGCAGGGGATACCTGGGTACGAGGAGGGGTTGAGGAAAGGGTGCGATTACGTGGGAAAAGAAGGGCTATATGGCCGTGGATTCGGGGGTGTAATCAATGCAATATCCGCGGTGGAACTGTTCCAGAGAGGGAAGGTTATTTCCCTGCTGGCAGCTGAACCGGAGTTCTCTCCCCACCTCAGAAAAATGCTGATCTCTCTCCGGGAGTACATAGAGGGAAGGCTCGCCCGTGGGGAAACAAAGGGAGGGAAAGTAGACTATGAAGATGGCTCAAAGGAAGTAGAGAAGGTCAACATTACCCCCTCCAGTATTGAGTGGTGGTGTCAGGTGGAGTATAAAGAGGACTTCCAGCGTACAGAAGAGTTCCTGACACCTCTCTAGTCTTAAGATCCCATTCCGGTTTTTAGTCTTCTTAAAGCCCGAATTTCAAGGACTGTCCGAATGGTACTCAGACGGTTCCCCATTGTGACCCATATCATGGAGAGGTTGCACTCAGCCTTTGTTTTCAGGGGAAGCCAGTTGTAAGATTTTATGGAAGTTTCTACTATCAATAAACCCTTTATTGTCCACAGTTCTCCAGTCTAGGATAAAGGAGCAAGGAATCCAGGGACAAGCAGGGGAGGACGCATTGCTTTTACCATATACTTTGCATCTCTGAAATTCACACCCTCAGCCCCACACTGGTCAGAATGAACCAGCCGGCAAGCACAAGGTAAAATAGAACCCAGTTCAAATGATTTTCCAGCTTTTCTATTGCCGGGGGTTTCTCATAATAACGGTGCATTATCAGAGTAGGAATCACCAGTAAGGAGGCTAATAGTAGCCCGATAGGGAGAATGCTAATAGCGATGAATAGTAGCAAGGGCCCGAACCCCCCTATACTTGGGAGGCATATTATCTTACCGAGCTTCTTGGCCCCGTACACTACAACCGGTGTTTTGTGAGGTCACCAGCGTCTTTAGCACTCTGCCAGGCGAATGCCCCGAGGAAAGTGCACGTTCTATGAAGCAAAGGCACCGGATTAAAATGTCTCCAAACACACACCATACTGGGGGGAGAGGGAGCAATCCTCCCCGAAAATGCCACCGCAAAACCATTCATCCACAACCCCCTCTTCAACCTGAATGGTTCTGTGAGGTAGAGAACAACGATAACGAATATCAGAAGAATCATCACACAACATTATTTCCTTAATTTCCTTCTTTTGGAAAGCTCAGTCATGAAACTATTAGGAAATGATATCAAAAAGTTGAGAATGTTTCTTCTTTGAATCATAGGCAAAAGAAAGCTATAGCTAATTGATGAAACCCAAATCAAAATACAGGGTAAGCAGCACAAGAATGGCTACGAGAAGATGCAGGGGATACAACTATTCTATATGTGCATCTCAAGAGCTACTCAGAATTGACAGACTAGGGCTTTTCGTGTTGGGGTAGTGGGAGAAAGACTGTTCCTCTTCATCATTGGTGAGATGAGGGGCCGTTTGGTAACCCTATCCTCTTCACCTCTCTACTGTTCTAGCCCCCTTCTATCAGAATACTCAAGAGCTTACTCCCTTCCCTATAATCCCTACTCTGTCTTGTCTAGAATTTCCTGCTTTCCCAGAGAAGTTTTTCAGGGAAGTATGAGTCCTTCTCCCTGTAACTAATGGTCCTTCCCACAAGAGTAATGACTATGTCAATAGTCGAAGCAAGCTTCGCGGAGAGGAAGGAGTAATAGAAGACCCAGAGGCGATTTCGACAGCTCTCTCTGTTGCTTCTAATAACATCTTCTACTACTACTCTCATAGTTTTTCTTTAAGTTCTGTTACTGCTTTCAGTGATAGTTTCAATGATGACTGTGAAATATGAGATACCCACGACCCGCTTCATGGGTGGGAAGGGGAGTGCAGAGAACGCTATCTGATCGGCTGAGGCGGGTGAGGGGTTCTACCTCGAACGTTCATCGAAGCCCTCACTCATCGGAGGATTACAAACATCAATTCAGGGAAAGTAATTACATTATGAATGAAGACCATCGGGGCGAAGGTCAAGGAGGACAAGTTCAAGGAGTGTGAAAAGGTGCGTAGTGACCTCCATCTCAACCGTTCCGATTACGTAAGAGAGGCCCTAGACTTTTTCAATCATATCCATTTCTTTCGCAAGTTAACCGAGGAGGATTATCCAGAGCTGAGAATCCGTGAACCGGAGGATGTGAGGCAAACGAAAGGGGAGAAAGGGTATTCATCCTCTGATATCGACTAAATCTCAGATATAGTAAGTAAAGAGGAAAGGATAGCCGTTGAGGTGATTCTCTTGCCCCATTTCTGAGGTAGGAGACTGAAGTTAGAAAGTTTTGATGCAGTCTCCTTGCAAGCCCTCATCATTGAGAAATTCAATTTTCCTTATGTTTCTCTTTAAAATATGAATCTCTGCCATTAATAATTTTAATTTCTTCTAATTGTTCCCGATCTTAATGTCAAGAGATCCATTCAAGAAATATTTCCTTTTCTTCAGTAATGGAACAAAATAGCTTCCTTCGGTCTCTTCATTATTGATATCTACTTTTTCTATTTTTCCCGATTAGGTTTGGTTTGTTTTTTTACAAGTCATCTCATGAATTGACCAGTATACCATCTGGTCTCTTGAACCTGTTGGGAAGAAATGAAATTTATTTATATAACTAAAGAAATGACAATCTGTGGGGTTGCCCAATGACCATGAAATACTGTCCATCATGTAAAAGGAATGTTGACACTGAACACAGTTGGCATCTGGGAATAATGATTATCCTATTTCTTCTGGGATTAATCCCTGGTCTTATCTATCTTGTATGGAAATGGCCCCGCAGATGTCCGATATGTCATACTCCTGAAAAGATGCTACGGGCACCAGAGTTTGACCAGGAAGGAGATTCGTCTGACTATCCATAGAAATAATTCTCTCTATTTCCAGTGCTTCGGGATGGAGTCATAAGCCTCCTTTAGGAAACTCAGAAACTCATCCGAGTTGATATCAAAATCCTCCTTTATCCTTATTATTACCTTATCTGTATCCTCATTTCTCTCTTGTATGGAAACTGAGTTTCCTAGACTCAATTTATCTGAGAGTTGCTCCTCGACATCGTACTCAGCAATGCCTAATCTATCCGCTAGTTCAGTTCCTGTGAACGAATCCTTTTGGACTATAAGGGAAAACCTAATCTGAGTTTGTCTCCCTCTAATGAACCATGAATTGTAGTTAGCGATTCTATAAGCTACGTATCCCTTTTGCCCCCATCTAGGACCCTCAACCTCAAAATTATCTTTGATTAGGTTATTCAACTCGAGTAGTATGCCTCTTGTTTTTGTAGAGCACCTCTTATCAAGATGCCAACTCTTACCGTCCTCCTTCCACGGCCGACTTTCCTCAGTCTTGGACCTCTTTCCAACACCAATAAATTTACTTGTGGGGGTTGGAATCAACTGAGAAGGATGAAGATAGGTTGAGCCTCCATCCTTGAAAAGGGTAACATCAATGACCTTAATGTTAACATTGTGGTCATTCAGCCACAAAGCAACACTACCCAGTCTTTCCCTGATTTCACATCCAACAAGGATAATCCTCTGATCCAAGTTGATGTCTGGAGTATCATCTATTCCAATATCACGGCAAAAGTTCTCATAAATTTCATTGAAGTTAAAATCATCATCCTCTGAACCAAGAAAGTTTTTGGCAACTTTCTCCAAATCTTCATATCTCCATTTTGATATATAGCTAGCATATCTTAATGCCTGCATTTCAGCCGGATTTTTGAGTTTACCCCGCTTTGTTTCAATAATTACCGTATTTCCACTTGAGTCCAATGTCAGTATATCTAGACGATCATTCAAATCAGGTATAGTGACTTGACGTCCAATTATCAGCAGACTCTCTCCTAATATAGAAGGGTCATCAATTATCCAATTCTCTAAATTATTTTCGAGCAGATTCTCTTTCTTAAGGTCTGTCTCATGAACCTTCTTCGGTTCCTCCGAATCAACTCTCCATATAGGCATTTCTAACCATTCCCCCATCAACCCATTGCTTTACTTATTAGATAGAAGTTATTGTACTTTTTCGAAACTCCATTTTTAATTCCCTGAATACTTACTGACTCGCATTTATCAATAAGTCTCACCCTTCGTCAAAACTCCGACCGCCCAGACATTTTGACGACGACGACAGACCCCACCCGTCCGGAGAGAGATAAAGAGAGATACGTATTATCAATAATGTTTGATGGGGGCGACTCTCTTCTTTCTTCGGCAAAGAAGGATCTATTTTAACCGAGAATTTATTTAATCCAATAAGGGAGCACATCCCAAAAACAAAGAACGACCTGAGAAGGAAATGATTAGGTGAGAATAGCGGGACACGAATTTAAAGGAGTGTTCATGGATCCGGAGGAGGTTGACCGATGAGGGCAAAGGATGGTGGGGAGAACCGCGGAGGCATGGAGAGGCCGCGTTGAAGGGATTGAAAGGTAGAGAGTCCAGCAGGCAGACCTCCATAGAAGGTCCTCAGGTCCGTAGGTCCTTCCCACAAGAGTAATGACTATGTCTACAGTCGAAGCAAGATTTGCGGAAAGGAAGGGGTAATAGAAGATCCAGGGACCATTTCGACGGGTCTTTCTGTTGCTTCTAATGCCAACTTCTAGTACTAATCTCATAGTTCCTCTTTAAGTCTGATTCTTCTCAGTGATAGTTTCAATGATGACTGTGAAATATGAGATACCCACGACCCGCTTCATGGGTGGGAAGGGGAGTGCAGAGAACGCTATCTGATCGGCTGAGGCGGGTGAGGGGTTCTACCTCGAACGTTCATCGAAGCCCTCACTCATCGAACGATCACAAGCATCAATTCAGGGAAAGTAACTATCATTATGAATGAGGACCATCCGAGAATGGGGTTAGTGTTGGAAATTAGAAAGGCTTTGGACATCGATGATCTTCATGGGAAAATAGAGAATTATGATCTCGTTCTCACAGTTGACGCTCCGCTGGCAGACGCTCTGAACAATCGCTTGAAGGATTCCAGACTGGGAGTGTTCTCGATCACCCCTAAGAGGTTGGTCTATGGAGAGAACAGCAATAGAGAGATTGGAGATAAGAAGGAGCTCTTTATCAAAATCATTCAAGAAACAGAGCTCTCCTGGAAACAGGCCTTCTACCATTTAGAGAATATATTGAGCTGTTGGGAAAACACCGGAGAGTTGCGAGAAATTCTCGGATGTGATCGATACAGCGGTGATAATACCCGAAAGGTCATCAACATCATAGAGAAAACTCCCAACATCTACAGTGCCATGGAAAATTTCCAACCCTTGGAGGGTCGCACTACAGCTGTCATAGCACCCTATCAGTTCACAGAACTGGACAAGAAGGTACTCCCCGAAGACTATGACGTCATCCACATTTTCGAGGATGAAACCCGAGCACTTCCCAGATTCAAGATCTTTGGAACTACTACGGACATCCTCCAGACCATTCGAAAGAACGTCTCGAAGGGGAATGCCGCTGATGTTGCCATTGTAGTATCTCCGGAGAGCGAATATCCTTCATTACTACAGTCCCTCTTCAAGTCGGAAAGTGTACCTTTCATGCTGAGAACCGATTTTGCCCAAGATGAAGACCTCAGAACGTTACTATGGATCCTGAAGACGGGGCTCTCCGAGGAAAGGCTCAGGCTGAGAGATATCCAACCCATTCTTAGAAGTGTAGATATAGAGGTATCAAGCGAGAACAATCTGGGATTCTTGAACGATCTGGATATTGATGAATTGGCAGAAGTGAAAAGACTGATTGTGGAGGTGAAAAACTCCACCTTTGGTGAGGTTATCAAGAGATATCAAACTATGGTGGGTAGAGAGATAGACAACGTTCGGGAGAACCTGGAAGAGATCGATATTCTGGAAGATGGAGTGAGTGAAGAGAGTGTGAATAGACTTGAATACTATCTCGATACATTCGACATCGAGGTTGAGAGCTCCGAAAGGGGTGTTCTGCTCGCCTCGGCGAAATCTTCTTCCTTCATCGATCGACCGATAGTATTCTATCTGGGGATGGATTCGAAGTGGGAGCATGACTTGTTCGAAAAACCGTGGATAGATTATCAGGCAGTCGATCGAAAGCATTTGAGTAATTTCGAACTGCTCTTGCAGAACGGTGAACAGCAACATTTCTTGGTCAGGGAGAGCGAGATAGGAGAGAGGATCACTCCCTGCCTATACTTCGACGAGATTCTCGAAGAGGAGTTCGATTCTTTTGGAGAGCTGTCTCATAGAAAATACGAAGGGCCTTTGGACGAAGAGAGGGGAGAGGGTTTTGAGACCGAGGATTACGGCGTAGAGGTGGAGGAAGTGGAAATGATAAGTCAATCTGATCTGAACAGATTGGTGAGGTGCCCACGCGAATATTTTTTCTCCCGGTTGATTCCCATAGAGGATAATAAATATTTGAAAAGAGGTTCTCTCTTTCACGATTTTGCAGAGTTCTTTGTGAATTATCCAGAATTTGTCCTAGACTCCGGTCTCCAGAAATTTGCGGATCTGATGCTCGAGGGGATGAAACCCTTTGTAGACGACTTCAGATTGATCACTCTCAGAACTGAGATTATGAAAGGTCTGGAAAATATTGTAGAATTTCTTGAGAAGGGAGAGCTTGAAGAGATGAGCCTTGATGATTATATGGAGAAATCCTGGAAAAACTATTTCTCTCCGTATTTCGAGAAACCGATGGAGTCCAATATCTCCGAAACCTGGTTCGAGAACTACGATCTTGGAGCCAAGGGTAAGGTGGATCTGGTGATGAGTGATAATCATCTCGTGGATCACAAAAGCGGCCGGTTGAAGAGTGAGAGATCGGTGGTGAAGAGTTCAAATGTGAAACTCTTCGAGGAGAATCCGAACTTCCAACCTATCCTCTACCTCACCCACCATAGAGAGAACAGGCCAGGCATGAAGCTGTATTTTACATTTTTCCACTTTCTCGATAATGTAGACGATCTCATCTCGGGAGAGTCAAATCTGGAGGAAAATCTCGTCACCATCACCTATTATCCAAATACTTTTGGCCAGCAATTGCCAGAGAAGGAGACTTTCGAGTTCTTGGTAGAGGGGGTCAGTGAGAACAACGATAGGAGGAAGACCCTCGAACAAATGGGCTATTCAAGATTCAGGGAGTTCTTCGAAGAACATGATCTTCCCCACGAGTTTGACAAGGATAAACTCTTGAGTTCTCAACTGACCCACGATTTCATCATTTTCGCTCAAGACCTGGCGGGTGAGTATAGATATATCGAAAAGGGCTGCAGGAGTGCCCTGAAAAAACTGGTGGACTTCCGACGGGCGAACTACTTTCGCGAGGATCTCGATCTCTTCCAGGAATTTTTAAAGGAGCAGTTAGAGGAGCTCAATAGATACAAGGGAGAAGGTTTCCCGATCGGGGATGCTGATCTCGATCAATTGGATAATAGAGACTTGATTATTGGTAATGAATATGGAACCTAATGAACAACAGAAAAAACTGATCACCAGTACGGAGGGCATCTATCTGGTGGATGCAGGAGCGGGGACAGGAAAGACCTTCGCCCTCACCAGACGATATGCATATATTCTCAACCAGCAGGATGTGGAGCCGGAGGACTTGCTGCTGGTGACATTTACAAACAATGCGGCCGAGGAGATGGAAAAAAAGGTGTTGAACCTTTGCAGAGATTATAAACCGATCGCTCTGAGAAAGGCCCCCATCTGCACCTTCCATAGCTTATGCAACCGATTGATCAGAGAACATGGGTTCAGAGCCCCTCAATTATTGGGCATAGATGACAGAATCACGACATCGACAAGGATCGTAGATAACGAGGCTTTGGAGGAGCAAGCGTTTAGAAGGTTCATGAATCGATTCATGGTGGACAATCCCCAATACAGAGATTTCTATAGAATTGTCTACGATCACCTCAATCTCCTCAATCTGATCAAGAAGTTGGCTTCGAAAGGGGTGTTTCCCACCAACGGTGGGTGGTATCAGAACGGTGAAAAGTATCTGGATGGGGATTTTGAAAAATTCAAAAGGTTTTTCGAAAAGGCGAACGAGATTGATAAGAATAGACAGTCCGAACTCAAATACCGTCTGAGCGGTTATCGAAATAAGTGCTTTCCCGCGGGTGCTCCAGAGGAAACGGAAGTCAGGGGAAGCGGGTGCAAACAAATCCCGAGCGAGATGGCGGAGAGAGCATTTCTGGAAGATAGAGAAGAGTTGAAGGAGTTCATCCATGACCTCTATTTTGAATATATTCGATATGTTTTGGCCAGGAACTATCTCAACTTCAATTTCTTACTCATGTTTGCCTATGTCCTGCTCTGTGAAGATCATGAACTGCATGAAGAGAACACCCACAGGTATGTCATGGTCGATGAGTTTCAAGACACGAGTGAAATCCAGTTGAAGTTGACCCTGCTTTTGGCTGATAGACCGAACCTCTGTGCAGTCGGAGACTGGAAGCAGAGCATCTATTCCTTCCAATATGCAGACGTGGACAACATTCGTCAATTTGAAGAACGATTAGATAGATTCAAACAGGAATTGAACGAGGATTATCCCCGGATCGATTATCAAATTGGTGGAGTAGAAAAGATTCCATTTGAGAAAAATTATAGATCCACTCAAGAGATTCTCGACTTCTCTGAACAGAGCCTGACTCTTGAGGCCACACACAGGGAAACTCTCGATAAGAAGGAGATCATGGGGGAAGTTGTTTCCCTGAAGTCGAACGGAAAAATGAGCGGACCCACTCGAATCGAAGCGGTGAAGGGCGAGAGAGAACATGAGATCGTTCTTCAAAAAATTCAGGAGATTGTAAACAGTTCCCACTATCTCGTTGGTGAAGATGGGGGTCTAAGAGAAGCTATCTATAGCGATATTGTGGTATTGACCAGACTATCAAAGTTCGGATTGGAATTGCAGAAAGAAGCTCGGAAATATGGAATCCCGCTGGTTTACGAGGGCGGTACTGAATTGTTCAAGACGGATCCGGCAATTCTGCTTCTCGCCTGGTTAAGGATTCTAAATTTCAAACACTCCAAGAGGGGTTGGTCTGTGATATTGGAGCATGCGGGTCACAATCTGGACGAGGTTAGGCAGATTCTGTATTCTCGTCACTATCCGGAAAAGATGGTCAGATTCAGAAAGGAACTCGAAGAAGCAGATGGTGTTTCTGCTGTGGCTAGGATGGTTTTCAAACGATATGGGATCAGTAATGTTTTTGCCGATAAGATCGTCGAAGTTCTGCAGAGAATCTTCGAGAACTCCTATATGAACTTGGGTAGATTGATTCAATTTATCGAGGATAATATCCGGTCCAGCACCAGATATGATGTGGATGGCAGCGGTAGAGAGAATGTGGTCAAGGTTCGGACGATCCATGCGGAGAAAGGCCTTGAACATCCGATCGTTTTCATTTCCAACATTAACCAGTCGAGATTCCCCAGTACAAGGAGGGGAGGGGCGAGGATAGATTATAGAGAACCGGTAGGAATCAGGCAGAAAAAAATTTTTCTGAAGACAAACCCCCCTTATCTCTACGACAACTGGAGGACAGAAATCCTGCATAAATGCCTGTCAGGACAATATGACGAAGAGAGAAGGCTCATGTATGTGGCGATGACCCGGGCCAAAAGACACCTCATCTTCACCTCCGATACGGAAAAATCCAGTCGGTTCTTCGAAAACCTCAACATACAACCTGTGGAGATCGAACCTGAATTGCAGAAAATCGAGGTCTGTAGGGAGAAGCTTGGAGAACTTGAGATCGAGAAACCGTGCTGCAGAACCCCGATCAAGAGGACCGCCCATTCCCTGATGAACCTGACAGAAGACGTGGGCAAGGGGAAAGAATACGGGAGAGAAGTACATCTCTTTGCCGAACGATACGCCTCAGGCGAGGATATAGAAGGGAAGAATATCGATGAGGAGAACGTGAAAGAATTTGTGGACAATTTGGAGGGTAGACTGACTACAGAAGAAGTCTGCTTTTTACCCCTTGAAAAGAGAGATAGGGGAATAGTACTGAAGGGCGTCATCGATCTGATCCAGGAAGATGAAGATACCATTGATATAATCGATTACAAGACGGACAGAGGAAGGGTCAATGAGGGTGAATACCGGAAGCAACTGAGCGTCTACTATCACGTTCTGAACGAACTTCATGAGGACAATAAAGTCTCGGTCAGTATTTTCTACACCGCAAATGGGGAGAGAGTAGAGATAGAACCCTTAACCAGAGAAGAGTTAGAGGGCGAAGTGTGAGGACTTTTGGCCGTTCTTCAAATAATCGGAAATAGAGAGATAAATCTCATAGGAAATGTCCTCTCGACCGTGCCTGCTACAGCCTCGTCCCTCTTTCTTACATCCGGCGTACCTTTTTCCTTATCCAAAAAAACATCTCCAATAACTTGTCGATCTGTTACCTAAAATCAGAGCATGTTTTTAATGCCGTTTTGAAGGAGCGACCATAAAGCTTTGTTTTTGATTGCCTTCCACATATAGGATGGCCTGAGGTAAAACTTTAGGTATGCTAGCCGCATGAAGTTTTTCAGCTCGTCGTGATCCATTTTATTTCGTTTCATCACCGGATCCATAGTGGTGAATTTTGACCAATCCTTTGTCTCTATCAAATCGTTTTTTTCTGCTTTTTCATAGGCTTCTGTGCCGGGATAGGGTGTGAATACGGTAAATTGCGCAAGCGTCAAACCCAGGTCTTTTGCGAATTCTACTGTTTTCTTCATCTGTTTTTTTGTCTCTCCGGGAACGCCTAAAATAAAAGATCCCAGGGCATTTAGACCGACTTCTTTTATTGAGCTGACAGCGTTTTTTACCCGCTCTATCTTTATCCCTTTCTTTAATCGATCCAATATCTCCTGCACTCCCGACTCTATTCCTAAATAGATTGTGTGGCATCCTGCCTCTTTGAGTTTCTCGGCAAGCGATCTGTCTATTGTATCCACCCTCGAAGAACACGACCAAGAAACATCCACATCGTCCTCGATTATAAGATCGCATATCTTCTCCGCTCGATCCCTATCGAGAACGAAGGTATCGTCCAACATCTCTATCTCCCGTACTCCATAATCATGTCTGAGGAGTTTTATCTGTTCAAGAACCCGTCTAGGAGATTTCCCCCGCCATTTTTTACCGCAAATTCTCGAAGAAGCACAAAAGGTACAATTAAAAGGGCAGCCTCTACTTGTCACCATCGTAGCATAACGAATTCCCGCAGCCTTATATCTATCCATAGGTAGAAGATGATATGCTGGAAAAGGAAGTTCGTCCAAGTCCATTATCGGGGGTCTATCCTCGTTTTGGATTATCTCGCCGTTTTCTCTGTAGGACACACCTTTTACATCGGAAATATTCTTTCCTGAAAATAGTTCTCTGACAGTCCTTTCACCCTCTCCTCTTACTAAGATATCCACAAATGAGCATTCTTTCATAGTCTCTTCAGGGAGAAGCGTGGGGTGTGGTCCCCCCATTATCACCTTTATATCAGGATCGGATTTTTTCGCCACCTCAGCCACACCGTATGCGCTAGGCGCCGTGGGAGTCATCGCAGATATTCCTATATAATCAGGGTTAAACTCCTCAATTTTTTTCTTGACATCTTTAAGATCGTGATTTAAAGTAGGTGCATCTTCTATCCTCACCAATTCACCTTCCTCTTCAAGAGGAGACGCTAAATAAGCCGAAGAAGGTATTCCAGCGGCACCCAACATACTGTGAACGTGTCCTTGTCCAGGCGGTTCTATTAAAAGCCACCTCATGTTTTATAGTTATATTTGAAAGGATTAAAAAATCTTTGTCCAGGCGGTTCTATTAAAAGCCACCCTAAAACCCTAAAAACTCCAAGGAGGTGGTAAACGTGCTCGAGTTCAAGCCCGAGAGCGAGGCCACGCTCCTCGACAGGGTAAGGACCGCCCTGACTTTCTGCAAGAGCGTGAAGCCCGTGGACATGGGCAACCCAGGATCGAAAATGGAGTTCTACAGGGCACTGGTCTGGGAGTGGAGCCACGGGATCGTCCGGTTCACGCCGGACGGGGCCTACCCTCCCGAGTGCCTGAGGGAGTGAGAGGGAATCCATCCCCTCCTCCTTCTGCAGTAATAAGGCCCTCCCGTCCGCCTCTCGCTTCTCTCCAAAGGGAAAAAAATGATAGCGAAAGGGAAAGGGAACGTGAAAGTGAACCGGGGACGCCCCTCCTTCTCGGCGCGTCCCTTCATTCCCCCGCGGAGATTGGCCGGAGAAAGGTTCAGCGCCACATTCACTCTTTCCCCGTTTTCCCCACTTTCACCACGGTCTCCGTCTCCCGGCTCTGCTCCCTTTACCACGCCGTGGTGGATTGGGAGAAAACATTCCCATTCACTCGTGGCAGTGGGCTTTTCTCTCGAACTTGTCCCCGGGTCACAAAAGTGAACAAGTGAAAGGGCGACGCTCCCAGTTCTGTGAAAGAACTGGAGGGAAGGAGACAGGGGACGTTACACCATAGACCCCCCCTCCAAAAAAAAGAAAAAACGCCGGCCTCGGGCTCTTCAGCTCCGCCGAATTCCACGTCCGGCGACCCGGCGAGGCAGCCGGAGGCCAGGGAGGTGCTCGATAGGTTCGAAGGCTTCAACAGGCTGATGAACAGACTGATCTGGCAGAGGGGCATACCGGCGTACCTCCACCTGATCAAGCACGCGCTCACGCTGCTCGGGAGGCCCTGCGGGCTCCCCATGAGACCGCCGGCTCAAGCGCTTGGTGATCGTGAGGTGGAGGAGCTGAGACAGGCCCTGGTGAGAATGGGGCTTATGTGATGGAAGCGGTCGCCGCTTTCGGATAGGCGAGGCAGGCCCTCGATGACGTGGGGATGGTCTCAAGATCATCCCTCGCGCTCGTGTGAGCTGCGTCCAGGACGGGTATGCTGGGGGTGAGGCTACCTCCTCTTGGATGGTGCTATCAGGCCTCCCAGGAATAAGGCTAGCCTTACTTGAGCGAGGGTCCACCGGATGGTAACTCCCATAGGCTCTCTGTTCAGCCTGTCGCTCGACACCTCTACCTCTCCCTCCATGGGTCAGAGAGGGAACCTGCTAATCCGTCGCTCCATTGAGCATCCCTCCACAATCAAGATCAGGCAGCGGGACAGGGAGAAAGGATGACATTGGGAGAGGTGGCTGGGAGGGCAGGGGTGCTGGCGAGGGTCAGGATTCATGTGACAGGGGTGTCAAAGCCCGTTACCGCTAATTAAATGGTACATCAATGTGGTCATATTGCCCAATCCAAGGCATTCTGGATATGATTAAGAAGCGAGGAAAATGTTAAGGTATCGGGCATCATAGTATGATATGAATAATGAACGAGGGAGGATTATCCTTTCAGGTGAGGGATTTCGAGTGCGTGGTCGTCAGCGACGGCACCTTCACGTATCCTCAACCTTCCAAGCTATTCTTCGTCAACGCGCCTGAGGAGCGGCTTGCACATGCGCTCAGGAGACGTGATATCGACCCAGGCCGTTGGGAGCACCACGTCACCGTCTACCTCTGCCTGGTGATCGACACCGGTGAGCACCAGGTGCTGGTGGATACGGGGGCGGGTGACACGGCCCCCACAACGGGTAAGCTAATTCCCAACCTGCGACGCGAAGGCGTTTCTCCCGAGGACGTCGACACGGTCATCCTCACGCATGGGCATCCGGACCACATTGGTGGCAACATCGATACCAGAGGAAGGCCGGCCTTCCCCAACGCCCGATACATCATGCACAAAGAGGAATGGGATTTCTGGGCCTCGGAACCGGATCTCATGGAACTTCGTATTGATGATCACATCAGGGGGATCCTGCTCAAGGCAGCCCGCGATAACCTCCCGCCGATCCAGGACCGACTCGTGCTCGTGGACCATGAGAGGGAGGTGGTGCCGGGCATTCGGGTCGTTTCGGCAGCGGGTCACACGCCCGGTCATATCGCGCTCATCGTTTCTTCGCACGACGAGCAACTGCTGGTCATCTCTGACGCCTTCCTCCATCCCATCCACATCGAGCGGCCGGAATGGTGTGCGGCCGTCGACCTTTCTCCCGATGAGGCGATGGCCGCCAGGCGTCGGCTTCTCGATCTTGCCTCAAGCCAGAGGACCTTGGTGCACGCCTTCCACTTTCCCCTTCCAGGCTTGGGTCGCGTTGTGCACAGTGAGGGGCGATGGCAATGGCGACCGATCTAGATAGTCGAGACATTACCTGCAAAAGGCACCCTGCCGTTGTCCAGTGCCTCATGCCAACGAAGCCTACCGCTCATGCTTCTCCGCGATATCAGCAGGCGCTTAAGAGGGCCTTCTCCTGAAGACGGCCGGAAGGTTTATATCTTAGTCTGAACAAATATTCATACTTGAGGAAATGAGCAAGGAATGTAAATGAGCGAAGCTGAGGTTTTGGAGAGGTTGAGGGAGGCGATCCTCAACTACGATATGGAGGCGGCCAAGAGGGCCGCCGAGGAGACCCTTGAGGCCAAGGTGGACCCGCTCAAGGCCATCCAGGAGGCGCTGGCGCCCGCGATAAAGGAGATGGGGGAGCGTTTCCACAGGTACGAGATCTTCCTTCCGCATGTCGTCATCGCGGCGGACGCAATGGAGGCCGCCGTCCGGGTGCTGGAGGCGGCCCTTCCCAAGGACAAGATTCCGAAGAAAAGGACCATGGTCATTGGCACCGTCGAGGGGGACGTCCACGAGATCGGGAAGAACGTGGTGGCGATGATGCTGAAGGCGGCCGGCTTCGAGGTGCTCGACCTGGGGGTCGATGTGAAGTCGTCCTCCTTCATCGACAAGGCGCAGGCCAACGACGCCGAGATCATCGCCATGTCGTCCCTGATGACCACCACCATGCCCTACATGGGGGAGGTGATCGACGACCTCCGCACGACGAACATGAGGGACCGATTCAAGGTGGTGGTCGGGGGAGGACCGGTGACCGAGGAGTATGCGAAGAAGATCGGAAGCGACGGGTACGGCAGGGACGGCCATGGGGCGGTCCAGGTCGTCAAGGGAGTCCTAGGGATCAAGGAGGGTCAGAAATGATCGATCTTTTGGAGGTAGCGGAGCGTGCCAGAACCGGAGAGAAGATGCCCCCGAAGGACTGGGACCTGGGGCTGTTCAGGAGGATCGACGCGCTGGTCAAGGAGTATGACCTGAACTTCTCGAGATCGGGAGAGTTCCTCAACACCGACGACAGCGTCGCCGATGCCGCCTTCCAGGCCGCGGTGGACCTCGTGGTGGACATGGGTGCCTACTGCCTGTCCACCAGCCGTAACATCAGGTTCACCGAGGAGGAGGTCGTGGAGGCCATCAAGGCCGCCCCGGGGGAGGTGGTCATGGGCGAGGGGAAGGATACCAGGGTCTTCAGGCAGGGGAAGATCGAGGGTAGGGACCCGCTGAACATCTGCCCGGGCCATCACGCCCCGTTCACCGAGGACATAGGGCCGCTGGCGGTCAAGAACTTCGCCCAGATCCCACGGGCCGACTTCCTCGAGGGGTTCAACTTCCCGGAGGTCGACGGAAGGGAGATCATGGGCCCACCGATGGAGGTCTACGCGAGCCGGAAGGAGGTGGCCCATGTGAGGGAGGGCATCAGGAGGGCCGGAAGACCCGGAATGGCGATCGTGTACTACCCGATCACCACCAGGGCGTCCTCCTTCCTGTCGATCCTAGACCAGGAGTGCGGGCTCAGGAGGACTGACGGCGTGCTGTTCACCCTTCTGCCAGATCTCAAGGTGGAGTATGACTACCTGACGTCGGCGATCGTCTACGATCAGTACGGCTTCTTCGGGATCAACGGCTCCTTCGGCATCGTGGGAGGCTTCTCAGGGGGACCGGAGGGATCGGCGATCGAGTCGATCGCCAGGAGCATCGTCGGCTGGATGGTGTACAGGGACAAGCTGCACTACCCCGGGGTGGAGCACATGCTCAACCTGACGGCGGCGAAGATGACCTTCCACCCCATCAACCACGCGAGGTCTGTCGTGTACCAGGCGCTCAACAGGAACTCGAACATCATCTACATGGAGTGGGTCATTCCCTCGTCTGAGCTGTGCACCAGGGAGCACCTGTGGGAGTCGGCGGTCAGGAGCATCGAGGGCACCATCAACGGCGCCAACCTGTACGCGCATCGGGTGAGCCGCCCCCGGATGAACGCCGGGCAGACCCCCCTCGAGCCGGAGTTCATGATCGAGGTGTCGGACGCGACCCTGAAGGCCGGCCTCAAGAGGGACGACGGAGGGGAGCTGCTGAAGAGGATCACCAAGGACCTCGAGGGCAGGGAGCCCTCCAAGGGCAAGACAATACAGGAGTGCTACGACCTTGTGAGGCGCAGGCCCAGCAAGGAGTACGAGGCGCTCTACAGCGAGGTGAAGGGTGAGCTCGCCGACCTCGGTCTCGAGTTCGAGTGAGGAAGCATGAACCACAAGGAGAGATTCGAGGCCGCGCTGAAGCTGGAGCCGGTGGACAGGGTACCCGCCGCCTGCCCACTCCAGACGGGGACGATCGCGCTGATGGAGGCGAGCGGAGCATACTGGCCAGATGCCCATCTCGAGGCGGATAGGATGGCCAGGCTGGCGTTGGCCGCCCACGAGGTGGCGGGGATCGAGAGCGTGCGGGTACCCTTCCACAACGACTACGAGGCGGAGGCGATGGGATGCGTGCTGGGAGGGTGGAGGAGGGACGGCCCTCCCATCAAGAAGGAGCTTCGCGTTCGGAGCCTGGAGGACATCGACTCACTGAGCGTCCCCGATCCCAGGACGGATGGCAGGATGCCCATCGTGTTGGAGGCGATCGGCGCTCTATCGCGGAAAGTGGGAGGTGAGCTACCGGTCATCGCAGCCATGTGCGCCCCGTTCGAGCTGGCGGTGAGAATCAGGGGGATGACCGATATCATGAGGGACATCATGCTGCGACCGGAGGCGCTGAAAGCGCTGATGAGGGTGACCATGGAGACGGCGATCGAGTACGGGCGGGCGCTGGGCGAGGCGGGGGCGAGCACGATAGCATTGATCGACGGCTCGGCCTCCACCCTCGGCCTGCAGTTCTACCCTGAGTATCCATCGAAGTTCACCCGCACGGCCGTTCAGGGACTGGAGATGATGACCGTTCTCCACGTCTGCGGCGACACGTCATCCATCCTGAGCGCCATGGCCGACACCGGTGTCAACGGTCTCAGCATCGAGTCCGTGGTGGACATCTCCTTCGCTAAGGAAACGGTGGGGGAAAGGGTCGCGATCGTGGGCAACGTGAGTCCCACGGACACCCTCTGGTGCGGAACACCTGAGAGGGTGGAGAGGGAGGCCAGGGAGTGTATAGCCAAGGGTGTCGATGTCCTTGCGCCCGGGTGCGGCTTCTCGCCGCTGACCCCGTTGGAGAATATGAGGGCCCTGTCGAGGTCCGCCCTGGCTGGCTGATGTCAATCGGGGAGGAACCTGAGGACGATCTCATCCGATCTATTCTGCCATAATCCGGAGGATATCGTCAGGCCCAGGTACCCGATCACCAGGACGATGATGAATATTGGCACCAGGAACACAATTATCCAGTCGGAGAACGCCTCAATGAACGGGATGTTCTGATCAACCGAAATGATCTCCATGACCCGGGCTGCAATCCACAGCATCGCTGTGATTCCCACAGCCACCGTGGCAGGAGTAATCCACCTGGCCTCTCCGGGGAACCTCTTCGAGAGATAGGAGGTATATGCGAAGAACAAGACCAGGACGAATATCCACCAGAGGTTGTCGACCAGGAACGCCGCCAGTTCATCGAAGACGAACACCTCAGCTCCCAGGGCTCTGAACACTCCTATGGTGAAAATCAGGACCAATAGTGTGACCAGTGAGTAGAGGAGCGGAGTCAATAGTCCGAACAGATCATCACTTCTTCTCTCACCGCTCTCAAGATCTTCTCCAAACCTGCCGAACTCTTTTTCTACCGCTCTGCCGGTTCTTCTACCCCAGTCTTCGAATTCCCTTGCAAAGTCGTCAACCCGTTTCTCGAAAGACCCTCCTTCGCGGGATTCGTATCCCGTCCGGTGGGGCAAACGGGCACCACAGCTGGGGCAGTAGTCGCCCTCCGTTTTGATCTCATTCCCACAGTCAGGGCAATACGGCATTTACATCATTCTGAAACTGGGAGGAAGTATTTCGGGTTTGCCCCAGTTCAGATTATGGAATCTGTGCGGATTGTAGTGGTTTAGCATGACTTCACAGCTTCAATCTCGAGTACATGGTGACCTCCATAGCTGATATGGAAGAATGAGATTTATGGAGAAAATTTGATAAACAATAGCGAATCTGGAGACTTCTGATTCACACATCAGCCTAATTCACCCGGAGGGATAGAACTATCAAGGTACTCCTCGTCGATGATGAACAAGCATTCTTGAAAATGACCGAAGAGTATCTGAAGACATTGGGCGATTTTCAGGTGTTTACAGCCCCCTCCGGAAGAAAAGGTCTGGACATTCTTGATAATCAGCCAGTCGACGCCATGGTCTCCGACTATCAGATGCCTGAGATGAATGGTCTTGAATTCCTTAGAACGGTGAGAGAGAAGAGAGGAAGTGAAGTTCCTTTCATCATGTTCACAGGAAAGGGTAGGGAGGAGGTGGCCATAAAAGCCCTGAACTTGGGAGCGAACCGATATCTCCAAAAGGGGGGCGAACCCCGAAGCCAGTATGAGGTACTCGCTGAAGCGATCAGGAGTGAGGTGGAACATGTTAAGGCGGAAAGGGAAAGGGAGAGGGCACGGAAGGAATGGAAGATCACATTCGATGCGCTGCCTGATATTGCCACTTTGGTATCGCCTGATCATAAATTCATCAGAATAAACGAGAAAGGTGCAGAGACCCTGGGGATGTCAACAGAATCGGTAATTGGCAAACCCTGTTACGAATTGGTGCACGGTCGCCACAGCCCCATACCCGAATGCCCCTGCGTGGAGGTTATTGAATCTGGTGAACCGAGCAGGGGCAAGGAGTTTGAGGAGAACGGAAGGCACTATATTGCAGCCGCCTCCCCGATTTTTGATGATGAGGGGGGACTGGAGGCCCTGGCTCACACTGTGAAAGATATTACGGAAAGGAAGGAGATCGAGGAGGCCCTCAGGTACAACGCGAGTAGATTCAGGTCCCTGATAGAGAACATTTCGGATATCATACTATCTCTTGATACTGAGGGCTACGTACGATACATCAGCCCCTCCGTTGAGAAGACCCTGGGTTACGAACCCCAGGAGGTTATAGGCAGTCATCATTCCAGTTTTGTCCATCCCGCGGATGAAGAGAAGATATTCGATGAATTTGGCACGTTAATCAAAGAGCCGGAGACCTTTGCCACTCTCAATTTCAGATTGAAGCATAAGGACGGTTCGTGGAGAACTCTGCACTCTCAGGGTAAGTCAGTCTCTTCAGGCAAGGATGATGAAATCATATTGACCCTCAGAGATATCACTGAGAAGAGGGAGATGGAGGAGAAGTACCGCACAGTATTCGAGAATACGGGCACAGCCACAGCGATCATCGAAGAGGACACCACCTTTTCTCTGGTGAACAGGCAGTTCGAGGCGTTAAGCGGGTATTCTAAGAACGAGATCGAAGGCAAGATGAAGTCTTCAGACATGGTGACCGAAGAGTACGTGCCCAAAATACTGGAATATCACAGGGCCCGGAGAGAAGGTGCTAACGCACCAAACAGGTACGAGCTTGATTTTCTGGACGGCCGGGGCAGTGTCAAGAGGGTGTTACTGACCATCGAAGTTGTTCCGGGGACCAGGAAGAGCGTAGCCTCGTTACTCGACATCACCGATCGGAAAGAGTCGGAAAAGGTCCAGAGCGCGATGTACCGGATATCTAAAGCAGCAAGCAGAGCCAACACGCCATCCGAATTCTATGAGACCGTCCATTCTATCTTGAAGGATCTGTTTTATGCGGAGAACTTCTACATCTCTCTCTATCATCCTCGGACAGGAAAGGTCATTTTTCCCTATTTCTCCGATCGCTATGATGGTGCCCCTGAATCCATGAGTGCTGATAGGGGTCTGACGGGCCATGTGATACATACCGGAAAACCCCTTCTTCTCTCAGCAGATTCCTATCAGGACCTCTTGGATGAGAATGAGGTAGAGCAGTTGGGAAGAGAATTCAGTAGCTGGATAGGAGTCCCCCTGAAGGTCGATGGCGAGGTAATAGGGATGATGGCCGTTCAAAGCTATTTGGAAGACGTTCGTTATTCCGATAGAGAAAAGTGGATCGTAGAGTACGTCTCAGAACAGATAGCCATGGTCATAAAGGAAAGGTGGGCAGAAGAGAGAGAAGAGTTCCTCCATTCCTTGCTGAGACACGACGTGGGTAACAAAGTGAATGCCTGTCAGGGCTTTCTGCAATTGCTGAACGAGAAGGATCTTCCCAGAGATCAGGAAGAGTTGCTTCAGAAGGCCTACAGGAATCTGAGTGCTGCATCAAAGATCATAGAAAAGGTGAGAACTCTTAATATGGTGGGAGAGGAAGAGATAAGAGACATGGATCTGACCCCTATAATGAGAGAACTCTACAAGGAACACTCGCCAGTTGCCTCTGAAGATGGAATGACCATCGAATTGGAGGTTTCGAATACCTGCAGTAAGGTGCAGGGGGGCCCCCTTCTGAAGGAGCTGTTCTCCAACCTGATTTCAAATTCTATAGAACATTCCGGCGGTGACAGAACAAGGGTCACCAATGCAGAACATGAGGATCACGTTGTCTACTCGGTGGAAGACAACGGAGGGGGGATTCCAGATGATATTAAGGACACCCTTTTCAAGAGGAGGGTGAAAGGGGGGAAGAGTGCAGGTTCTGGTTTCGGACTATTCCTGGTTCAAGAGATCATAGAAAGGTACGGAGGTAAGGTGAAAATCGGGAAATCAAAGTTGGGCGGCGTCAGATGCGACGTCTATCTTAACAAAGCTGACTGACCCTTCCTTGCACGCTTCTTACATCTTCTACCCTTTTGATCGGGGACTCTCGCCCGCTCGGGGACATCATGACTCTTTCAAGTACCATATTTCAGGCGCCAAATAGATGTTAAGTCCTGTTGAGACCAAAAAGTATTTAAGGATGGTATTTGGTGGTGGGGTCACAGAGGTGAATAGTTTGAAAGGTAAAGTGCTCAGATGGCTGGGTGGATACGGATTCATCGGGTCAGAAGATTACGAGGAAGATGTGTTCGTACATCACTCTGATCTTTCCGGAAGGGATGAGCTAAGAGAAGGCGAAGTCGTTGAATTCGACTTGGTCAACACAGCAAAAGGACCTAGGGCCGAGAACGTAGAAGTAGCGGAGTAACCACTACCGGCCTAAATGAAACCGGGACTGGTTTTTCAGGATAGGCTTCATGGCTTCATAGAATGTTGATAAGTTATTGTACTTATTCATCACTCTTTGATACCATCCTGAGAACGTTTCCTCAATGCGAACACATACTACGAGAAACACGCTGGAACAGCGACTGAACATCATATCGGTGAACACCAAAACAACGATCCGAGGAACGTACAGGGGTTTCATGACGGTGCCAAAAACATCTTTTTCGGTCTACCACCCGGAGTATTGAAGTCGTCGAGTGTGGACCGCTTTTTGTTTTCATTTTTATATTTCTGATTAATTTTTTAAATTAATTCTCTATCTTGTTAGATATCCGGTCCTAGAAGCATATGCAATGCAGATTCTGCCGAATATGTTTGTCGAATGACTACACTGATCAATCAGTGAATCGATCGGCGATCATCATCCACTTTGCTTCACGTAATGATTCCTCTGAACACAGGAAATACCATCTGATGGGGGGTGTTGAATTATATGAAATTTTTATAAGGGAGGAGCATATAGCATGAGAAGATAAGAGAAAACGGCTTAGAATCGCTATTACCTCCAAGCTCGACAAGAGAGACTGTGGAGGTCAGGTTAGTGAGTGAGTAAGGAACCAGTTTGGAGACAGAGACACTACCTCTCTGTATTCCCCTTTGGGGGTGCACTATCTTGGTTCATATCCATATAAGATGAGGGGATGCCATTGACATCGGACGACGATACGGCCGTTCATTCACACATCAGCACAGAACTTTCGAGAGATCTGGGTCTCTTCGAGATTACTCTGATAGGCGTGGCAGCTATGATCGGGGCCGGCATTTTCGCCCTGGTGGGCATAGGAGCCGGTTTGGCCGGCCCGGCCCTGATAGCCGCCTATCTTATTAACGCCTCTTTCGCGTTCATAACCGCTGCTGTTTACGCTGAACTTGGAGCTGCATTCCCCGAGGCCGGAGGAGGTTACCTGTGGGTGAAGGAAGCCCTCCCTGAACCGAATGGCTTCTATGCCGGGTGGATGAGCTGGATAGCACATTCGGTCGCTTGCAGCCTTTACGCGGTCACCTTTGGTTCTTTCATGGTCGAGGTTGTCCAGGTGGCCGGTTTCGGCATTGTCGATATGTCGGTGATGGGATTGGTGGTTCCCCGCTACTTCTGGGAGAAAATTTTCGCAGTATTGATGATCCTTCTATTCGTCTATATCAATTTCAAAGGGGCGAAGGAGACTGGTTTGGCGGGCGCCACGGTCACCATCATCAAGGTCGGCGTCCTAATGATCTTCATCATATTCGGACTCGGCGCCGTCTTCGGTCACCCGGACTGGACTGTGAACTTCCTTGACGATCCAGGTTTCATGCCCCATGGGGTATGGGGCATACTGACAGCAGTGGGTTTAACCACCATCGCCTTCGAAGGCTTCGAGATCATCGTTCAGAGCGGTGAGGAGGTGAAAGACCCGGACAAGAACATACCCAAGGCTATCTTCATCACGCTAGGACTGGTCGTTTCAATATATCTCCTAATCGCATTCGTTACCATTGGAGGGCTTGAGCCACCTGGCGGTGGGCCAAGCTGGGTTTACCTGGGTAATGCCGGGGAACTGGGATTGATCGAAGCGGCAGGGGAGTTCATGCCCTATGGAGCGATCGTATTACTCATAGCCGGATTGGTGGCCACGATGAGCGCCTGCAATGCTACCATTTTCTCCTCTTCCAGGGTATCATTTGCAATGGGCAGGGGCAAAGACCTCCCCGATATATTCTCCCGCGTCCACTCCAGTTTCAAGACTCCTCACTGGGCGGTATGGCTCTCTGGTGTAGTCATTGTGGTAATGGCTATGTTCCCCATTGAGGCAGTTGCTGCTGGTACGGACATCATGTTCATCCTTCTCTTCCTGCAGGTTATGGTCACTCTGATAATGCTCCGGAGGAAGCGACCCGACCTTAACAGGCCGTTCATGGTACCAAAACCTGTATTGCTTATGGCTATCGGTATCGTAGGGCATATTATATTCCTGGTGTTCCTGATAACCGGTATCGATCATGGGTTCGTCGCATTGCTCACCATGATGTTCTGGCTGCTGTTGGGCATTGGCATCTATATGTTCTATTCCAGGCCACGAAGGGAGACGGAATTGAAGAAGGAAACACCGACTGTGGTGAGCAAGGGAAGTGAAGTAAGTGGGAAGGATTATCAGGTACTTGTACCTGTCAAAAACCTCAACAATATGGACGAGCTGGTCCATGCAGGGATAGACCTCGCGAGGAAGAATGATGGCGAAGTTTTGGTACTCTCAGTCTTAGCGATGCCCGAACAGACACCTCTTGAAGAGGGATATGATTTCATAGAGGAAAATGAGGAGCTGATCTCCAGGGCGGTGAAATACTCTACGGAAGAGGTTCCAGTGAGAGGGGTGGTCTCGATTGGACACAGTGTCTCACGAGGTATCATCAATATGGCTGAGCGCTACGAGAGCGACTTCATATTGATGGGTTGGAGAGGACGAGGATTTAGGCAGGATGTGATACTGGGTTCTAACCTTGATGAAGTGATTAGAAAGGCCCCCTGCGACGTGGGGGTGACCAAACTTATGGGCCCTATAGAGCCCAAGAAGATTGTGCTGCCTATCACTGGGGATATACACGAGAACCTGGCGATCAACACGGCGGAAGCTTTCGGCTCCACTTACGATTCAGAGATCACAGTCATCCACGTAGTAGATAAGTCACCCACTGAAGAGGAGCTAAATGCGGCTTACAAGCTACTGGAAGAAACGTCTTGGAAACTTTCAGATCTGAATGTGGAAACGAAGATACTCAAGAGCGGGAAACCGGCCGAGGCGATCATAAAGGAGACCGAAGAGTGCGATCTGCTGATAATGGGCGCCATCGAAGAGGGTCTACTTCAGCAAATCGTACTGGGTTCCCTTCCCGAGACTCTGGCTAAGAAAGTCGACTGCGACATATTTATGGTTAGGAGACATACAGGAATCACCTCACTTGTCAAGTATTGGCTGGGCACCAAATGGGTGGAGCGAATATTCCCTGCAAGTAATAAGAAAAGGAAGAAGTAAATAGGAATGGGTGAGATACCCGTCTATCCAGGTAATGGCGGATTCAATTGAACATCCTATGATCCGACCAGCTCCTCCTTCCGATGCTTGCTCCAACTCTTAATCTCTATTTCCCTCCTTAGGGCCTCGCTCCTGCTGCCATGCTCCTCCTCATAGACCAGCTCGCAGGGCAACCGACCTCTGACATAGACGCTACCCGTACCATTTCTGTGCTCTTCCAATCTTCTTTCTATATCTTTGGTTATCCCTGTATAGAGCGAATCATCTGACAATCGCAGAAGATATACGTACCACATTGGTTGTTCCCCCACCGTACCGGTTGATGTTCGTTCCTCAGTCCTGATCGTCCATGGTTAGAGTGCCTCTCCATCTCCATTTCTACCATTAAGCTTTTGTTTCCGATCTCTGATGTTAGAATGTGATCAGGATTGTCAGAGAATAGATTTGTTGGTTCCATGGTCGGATGTGCGGTTGGAGACGCTCTCGGTGCCTCCTTTGAAGGCAGATTCAGGAGGCTACCGGTTGAAGAATATCCGTTCAAGGGTAGATGGACTGATGACACCCATATGATGCTGGGAATTGCAGAGTCTCTCATTATGAAGGAAGGCCTGGACGAGGAACATATGATGGATACCTTCATAGAGAACTGGGAGAGGGAACCGTGGAGGGGGTACGGTCCCGGTCCCCCAAATGTATTCAGTATGGTGAAGAAGGGAATCAGCTGGAAGAGGGCCCCCCAGCGACTGTACAGTGGGGAAGGCTCATTCGGAAACGGATCAGCGATGAGGGTGGCCCCTATCGGGCTGCTTTTCCCCGATCAGAATCTGAGGGAGATGGCCTATCGCTCCTCTTCACTTACCCATACCCATCCCCTGGGCAAAGAGGGAGCGGCCGTACAGGCCTTCTCAGTCGCTCTGGCATCGAACTCGGAGCGACTGGACTCTGAGGACTTCTTGTGTGAGGTGAGGACCTTCGCCGAAGAGGAGGCGTATGAAAATAAGATCAGGTCCGCCATCGAGCTTCTGGATGAGGAAAATTCCAGGGCGGTGGTGGACAAACTGGGGAACACGGTGGAGGCATTCAACTCCGTCCCCACCGCCATCTACTGCTTTGCGAGGAACGTTAACGATTTCAGAAAAGCACTCCTCTACGCAGTTGGTCTGGGAGGGGATACCGACACCATAGGAGCAATGACCGGGGCGATAGCGGGAGCATATCATGGCGCGGAAGCGATACCCCGGGAGTGGAAAGACAAACTGGAGAAGAGAGACTACATTAAGTCCCTTGCCCAGGACTTATGGAAACTGAAGAGGTCTCTCTGAGCTGGAAAGACTGCCGGTCAGCCTGTGGACCTATCGAATCATCACCAACCGATATCCGAGACCATTTCGTTCTGTGCTCAACAGGGTGCCGAGCTGACGACCTAATCAATCCCCCTCTTCGCCCTCTTCCGTATCCTCCTCTCCATCCTGGACAACCTGTTTCTGATCCCGCTTCACCCTCAGGTCGAATACATCGTCGCGTGAGTAGTGGCCCACAGCATCGAAGTAAGCCTTGGTATGCCTCCTGTCATCAGCGTCCAGGGTGGCGTAGAGTATCTTCTCTTTGTTGAATACAGGCCCTGCCAGAACCACGCCGGCAGGGTTGACGATCATGGAGCCGCCGGCAGCCACATTGAAGTCCTTACACTCTCCGGGCATTTCGTCATCCGGTATGTACTGACCCACGCTGATAACAAAGGTCTGATTCTCAAAGGCGTATTCTCTGACCGCGTGTTCGATGTCGCAGAGGTGTAGATCGTCCCCCTCCGTGAACCGCTTCTTGTCTCCCGGATGTCTCTTCATCACCCACCACCCGGGCCAGACGGCACAGTGTATCTCCTCACCCAGTTCTCCCATGGCAGCTCTCAGCAACGACATATGGTGCTCGTAGCAGACAAGACCCCCCACCGTGCCTATGTCCGTATCGAATACTGCTACGTCCTCTGCACTTCCCCACCCCCAGATCATCCTCTCCGCGTGGGTGGGCATCAGTTTCCGGTGCCGACCCAGGATCTCTCCCTGATTATCGATGAACAGGAGGGTGTTGTATAGCGTCTCTGAACCCTTTCTATCGCTCATCTCGGTGCACCCGATTACAGAAGTGATACCGGCGTCTCTTGAAGCATCGGCCAGAATATCTGTTTCGCTGCTGGGGATCCTCAGTGAGTTCTTCTGGTATTCCACCATCAGCTCCGACCATCTGGAGATGGGTTGTATCCCCCTCCAGTATGGAAATCCGGGTATGAATGTCTCCGCGAACAATATCAGCTGAGCCCCGTTCCTCCCCGCCTCCTCGATGGCGTTGCACGCCTTGTCGACGGTTGCTTCCTTGTCCATGAATACCGGAGATACCTGGGCTGCCGCCACCTTCACTTCTTCAAGCATGATAATCGGTAAAGAATGCGCTCAGCTCATAATATAACATTGGTAACGGGGGTTTTTCAATTCCTGCCGGTTCAGAGGAACCTGTTTAAAATTGAGGCGCTAACCGATGTCGGCCCTGAAGTCATTTCAGTCAAATCTGTACTTGGAAGGAGGGATATGTATCTCAAATCTTGCCCCCTCCCCCGGTTCTCCAGTTTCCTCGATCTCCATTCCACTGACGTCCAGTATCTCCCTCACCATCTGCAGGCCGTAACCGAACCCTGCGCCATAACCTCTCTGGAATATCTTCTCCTTATCTTCATATAGGATGCCTGTACCGTCGTCTTCGATTATCAAATCCAGACCATCATCAGATTCAGAGTAGTGGACACGGATCTCATTGCCATCGCTGTGCTTTATGCTGTTCTGGATGATGTTGGTAAGCGCCTTCTCCAGCAAGGAATCGGCCAGTACGTGAAGTGCACCCATCTCCACGTTCAGAAGGAATCCATGAGCCTCAATCTCCGCCCTCTCCTCACGTACCACCCTGGAAACATCAATCCATGAGATTTCTTCTCCGATCCTTTCATACTCTCTTTCAAAAGCCAGCTGTTTCTGGATCTTCTCCACCGCCCCCTCGATCCTGTCCAGATAACTGAGAAGCTTCTGATCCTCGATGTTGCTCTTTACCAGGTCCTGATAGCCCATGATTATTGAGGCCTGGTTCATCACGTCGTGTCTGGTAACACTGCCCATAATGTTTAATTTCTTATTAGCCAACCGGAGTTGTTCCTCTATCTCCCTCCTCTCAGTAATATCCTCAGCGGTACATACGATGTAATCGACGTTCCCTTCTCTGTCCCTGTGCGGTATCTTGGTCACAAGGCAACATCGGAGCTCACCGTCGGCATTCCTCACCCATTCTTCCTGTTTGACGAATTCCCCGTTGAACGCCCTTCTGTTTCCTTCGATACATTCGGAACTAGAACTCTCCATCACGAGATCATCGATCCTCTTACCCACCAGTTCTTCTTTCTCCATCCCCAGGAAGTCAGCTCGAGCCTTATTGGCGAACCCGTATCTCTCAGGGTTGGAAGCATACCATATCTGTGTATTTATCGTATCCAGGATCTCTCCCCTCTCCTGGAGAGCTCTACTCAAAGTCTCCTCATCATCTGCACGGTCTGCCCCGGTGATGAATAACGCTATCTTGTGGTTGGGCAAGGGCTCAACGGTTACCGATCTCTCCGTTCGGTCCCCCTTCCTGTCAATAAATGTGAAATTGAGCTTCTTGGAAGCCCTCCTCTGGTCGCCTCCCAGTACCTCTAGATATTCATCCATGGCCCCCCAGTCGTCGGTATCAACGAATCCCTCCCAGTTCATGTGCCCTTCGATTTCATCTCGCGGTAAACCGCTGAGCTTTTCAAAGGCCCTGTTGACCAGGGACAGGGTCATATCTCTGTCCAGGATCACGATGGGGAGGTGACAAGTCTCAAATACAGTCCTGTAACTCACAGCTGAGCCTTTCTCCAACTCCATTTCGCCCGCCCTATTTCCCACAGCGATCAGCCCCTTGACTTCGCCATCGCTGTCTCTACGGGCGCTGAAACTCCATCTGATCCTCGTGTCTCCCCCCGCTTTTCCACTATGATCGATGACACAACCCTCGTATTGTTCAGGAGACCTGAGGATATCCTCCGGCGAAATATCAGCCCCCAGGACTCCGGACCTCTCATTGGGCATTATGGTGTTAAACCGTCTACCTCTGAGCCCCTCTTCCATGGTTCCGAACAGGTCCAGACCGTATCCGTTCACGAACTCTATCTTTCCTTTTTGGTCGATAGTAATGAATATTTGGTGAGATTTCTCCACCATCTCTCTGAAACTCTCCCTACTCTCTCTCAATTCCCGCTCTGTCTCCTCTCTGTCCGTGATATCTCTAGAGGTAATCAGAACGGCCGGTTTGTCTTCGTACACTATGACCCGACTGCTCTCTTCGACCGGGATCTTCTTCCCCTCTCTGGTCAGATGCACACCCTCATAGGAGAGCGATGACTGTTCGAGAAGCGCTCTAATCCTATCGTCTATCACTGATTCATCAGCGGCCATTACCTCATGCACCTTCATGGAGAGGAGTTCTTCCTCCGAATAGCCCAACCTCTTTACGGCCTCTGAATTGACGGCCATGATATCGGCTGACAGGTCGTGAAGGATGACTGCATCGGGGATACCGTTGAATAGGTACTGATAAAGGCGTTCAGTGGAGATGAGGTCCCTCTCAACCCTCCTCCGCTTCGAGATATCTTGTGAGAACACGAGTTCATATTCTCTGCCCTTGAACTCCAGATACTGCCTGGTGACTTCCACAGGATAGGTGTCCCCCTCTCGTCTCTGATTCATCGACTCCAGGGTCTCCATTTTCTTCTCTTTGAGCCGTTTCCACAATACTGTTCTGTTGCCCTCTTTGGAATACCAGAAGATGTCATTGGCCTCCAACCCCCTCAGTTCCTGCTCTCCGTATCCCAGATTCCTTGAGGCCGCTTCATTGGCATAGATCACCTCTCCTTCCCTGTTCAGCCAGTATATCTCCACGGAGGCGGTATCGATCGAATGCTGGGTGAAACCCAGCATCTCAGCCGTCGCTCTCCTCCTCACCTCCTGCTTGATACTATTGGCCAGTATCCCGTACTGGGACTCGATGTCACTCCCCTTCTGAAGATAGTAGTTGGCCCCCAGGTTCAACGCTTTCATAGCTACCTCTTCCCTCCCCTTACCGGTGAGTATGATGAACGGCAACTCGTCCTCCCTCTCCCGCCTGATAACCCTCAAGAGATCGAGTCCACTCTTGCCCGGCATCTGATAGTCAGAGACCACGGCGTCGTATGACGACTGCTCAAGCGATTCAAGAGCACTTTCCACGGAAGGAACGGTGTGCACCTCCATGCCCTCCTCTTCCAGAAATTCCCTGGTCATCATCAGGAGGTCCTCCTCGTCATCAACGATTAGAACTCGTATGCGGTCAGAAGTGTCCCCAATCATCGCCAATAGAGCATTATACGGGTTCAAAAGGGTTTCTGAAGTGACGTCTTTCTGGGCATGCTGAAGGACACCCTCTTTAAGGCGTGATCATTACTACATTTCAGCCGGATGGGACCCCTCAGTATAACCATCCTTGATACTGCCCGGTGACCGGACACCCCATACATTTCTCCTTTACAAAGGAATCACAGTTGCTACAGTTAGTGGAAATACCGCAGGGAGGGGAACAACGCCTCTCTGGTGCGAGAGAGGTGGGTATCACCAGTTTCCGTTCCGTGCTAATCACGATGTTGAAGTCCACGTCGGTGACCCACTCGTTAGACCGAATGTGACCGTTGACTATGGCCTCCAGTGTGGAGATATTCTCACTCATAAAGAGGAGGCACAGGTTGTACTTTCCAGATACAGATAGACCGTTTGCAAAATAGGGGCAGTCATTGAACATGTTCAGGATCTTGTTGGGTCTATTTGACGAGATGTCCACCTTGGCAATAAATAACCCCATCTCCAGGGGATTGATCCCTGACATGGTCTGAATGGCCCCTGCTTCCTTCAGCTTCTTGATTCTCACTGCCACCGAGGGTTGAGAAAGGCCCACGGCCTGAGCCACCTCCTCTTGGGAAATATCGGAGTTCTCTGAATACATGCTGATGATTTTCCTATCTTTATGATCTAATTTCAAATGTGGCACCTCAGATATTTATTAATTATTTTTGTTCTTTAAGTATTTGTGGGTATTTACAATACTTGATAATCCACAATAGAGATTTACCTATATATTATAATGGATGGTTTCATATCCCATAAGTTTCCTTTTTATGAATAGAGCAGGGAATTGAAGGGAGAAGTCACGATGGTAATGAGAAAGATCGTCGAGATCGACGAGGACCTTTGCGATGGCTGTGGTGAGTGCGTCATCGCCTGTCACGAACAGGCCATCGAAATCGTGGACGGCAAGGCGAAGGTGATCAGCGAACGTCTCTGCGATGGTTTTGGCGATTGTGTAGGCGAATGCCCGACTGGAGCGTTGTCCATCGTGGAGAGGGACGTGAAACGCTATGACGAGGAAGCGGTAAGTGAGCACCTCAAGGAGTCCAAGGATTCTTCGAGCTTCACCACTGTTTCTCCCTGGTCTGCAGGAGAGGATCCCTCGGAGAGCGCTTTGATCAACTGGCCAATCCAGATAGCACTGGCCCCCACTCGGGCGCCCTACTTCGATAACGCAGATCTACTGATCGCTGCCGATTGCTGCGGGTTCGCCCACCCTACGATCCGAGAGGCATCTGAGGGCAGAGTGACACTGATCGGCTGCCCTAAACTTTATGACGCAGAGTCATACGTCAATAAATTGTCGGAGATATTCCGGAGGAACAGCATTCACAGCATTACCATTATGCACATGGAGGTACCCTGCTGCTCTCGACTGAACCAGGTGATCACGAGAGCTTTAAGAACATCGGGCAAAGATATTCCGGTGGAGAAGTACGTAGTTGGAACTAAAGGTAAAATCTGGAGGGAATGAGATGGATGAAGGAAGGATATCTTATCACGAGTCAGTGAAGAAGCTGTATGAGAAAGTGAAGGAAGACGGCATGACCAATGTATGGGACAGGTATGAGGCCCAGGGATTGGGCAAAGACCCGGACAGAAGATGCCCGTTCTGCATGGATGGTGTACGATGTGACCTCTGTTCCAACGGCCCCTGCAGGGCAGATGCCGAGAAGGACAAGCGAGGAGTCTGCGGCATCGATGCGGACGGTATGGTCATGAGGAAGATGCTGCTCCGAAACGTGATGGGTGCCTCGACTTATCAGTATCATACGGAACAGACGATCAGGACCCTGAGGTCCACGGTCAAAGGGGAAACGGGGTTCGAGATCAAGGAAGGGGATAAACTCAGGGGCGTGGCAGATCGTTTGGGACTGAATTCCGTTGGCAGTCTTGAAGAGGTAGCAGACAGGCTATGTGATTTCGTGGAGGAGGATTTCGGCCGCCCCCACTACGAGAGGAGCAAGATCGTGGAGCAGTTGGCTCCACCGGAGCGCAAAGAGGCCTGGGAAGACCTGGGCATTTTCCCCGGCGGTATCCACGGAGAGATGATGTTGGCCACAGGTTCGTGTCTCACCAACGTGGACGGTTCATATACCAGTCTGGCTAAGAAGGCAATGAGGCTCGGTGTGGCCATGGCCTACCAGAGCCAGATTATCAACGAGTACTGTCAGGACATCATCTTCGGGATCCCCCGACCGCATAAGATGAGAGTGGATCTGGGGGTGCTCGATCCCGACTATGTAAACATCCTCCCCAACGGTCACGAGCCCTTCCTGGGATTCGCCCTCGTTCAATTGGCGAGGGAAGACGAATGGCAGGAGAAGGCCAAGTCAGTGGGGGCCAAAGGGTTGAGGGTAATAGCAAACATCGAGACCGGTCAGGAAATGATCCAGAGATGGGAGATGGACGATATCTTCTACGGATTCACGGGCAATTGGATCATGCAGGAGCCCGTGTTGGCCACTGGAAGCGTGGATGTCTTTGTGGCCGATATGAACTGTTCGCTACCCGTAGATCCCAAGTACGCCGAGAAATACAACTTCAAATTGGTCCCGGTGAGCGATCTGGTCGCTTTCGAGGGCGTGGAGGACAGGATCGACTACGTGCCGGATAAAGTCAGAGAACAGGCCGCCGAACTTCTGGAGATGGGGATACAGAACTTCAAGAGCAGGAGGGAGAACACCGAGCCGGTGACCGGCCTTCCCATGAGGGAGGCGATGGTCGGGTTCTCCACCGAGAGCATCGTTGACGCGCTGGGCGGTACCCTGGAACCTCTGCTGGACGCTATCAAGGACGGATCGATCAAAGGAGTGGCGGGTCTGGTATCCTGTACCACCTTGAGAGATCACGGACAGGATATACACTCCATCAGGATGGCCAAGGAACTGATCAAGAACGATATTCTGGTGCTGTCAATGGGCTGTGGAAATGCTGCCATGCAGGTGGGCGGACTGTGCGAACCCGAAGCCAAAGAGCTGGCCGGTGATGGTCTGAAGGAGGTGTGCGGAGCACTGGGCATCCCGCCAGTACTGAGCTACGGAACGTGTACCGATACAGGAAGAATCGCCGACCTGCTGTTCGCCGTTTCAGAAGCGTTGGGAGGTGTGCCACTGAAGGACCTGCCGGTGGCTGCGGTGGCGCCTGAGTACATGGAACAGAAGGCCACCATCGATGCAATATTTGCGCTCGCTCTGGGTCTGCACACCTATGTCAACCCGGTGCCCAATGTCACAGGTGGCCCCAATCTGGTGAGGCTGCTGACCGAAGATCTGAAGCAGATCACCGGAGGCGCACTGAACGTGGAAAAGGACCCCCAGAAGGCTACCGATATGATAGTGGAACACATCGATTCCAAAAGAGAACAGCTCGGGATCTGAAGTCTTCAGGGGTCTACCCCCTTTTTTGTCTCACAATTTTCCCCCTTCCCGTTGAATGAACTCATATTGGGAGATCAGCATGAAGCCCCATCTGTTTGCGGACTCAAACCGTAAAAAAATATGTAAGTATCTTCGATTCTTTCTATGACGGATGAGACGAGAGATGGCGTGCGGTGGTGAACTTCTCACATTCGAGGTGCCTAGAGAGAATGTGATATGGGAGCTGAGGCCCGATGATCTCCCTCCCGTGGACGACGAAGATAGGGCGATCAAGGAGGCACTGGAGCACCCGATCGGTATCACCAGACTGAAAGAACTGGTCGCTCCAGGCATGAAGGTCGCTATCCTGTCTGACGATTTCACCCGGCCTACCCCCAGGAGACGTCTGATCCCCCCAATACTGGATGAACTGAATTCGGCAGGGGTGGCGGATGGAGATATCAGGGTAATAATAGCCCTGGGCGCCCACCGGTACATGACCGAGGAAGAGGTCCGCGACTGTTTCGGGGAGGAGATACTGTCCAGAGTTGAAGTAATCAATCACCGATGGATGGATTCAGATGAGCTGATAGACCTAGGAGAGACCAGGAACGGCACCCCGATCATCATCAATAAGGGGGCCTATGAGGCCGACTTCCTGATCGGCGTGGGCAGCATAGTACCCCACACCTTCGCCGGGTTCTCTGGGGGAGCCAAGATCGTGCAACCAGGTATCAGCGGCTCATCGACCACCGCGGCTACCCACTTCCTCCTGTGTAAGGACGACGATAGGGCTCTTGAATTCGCGGGTACGGTGGGCAACCCGGCCATGAAGGAGATGCGGGAGGTGGCTAAACGCGCAGGCCTTAAGTTCATAGTGAATGTCGTGTTCAACAGCAAGAAGGAACTGGTCAAGGTGGTGGCCGGTGACGTCGTAAAGGCACACGAGGCCGGGATCGAGGTGTCGGGCGACATATTCATAAGGGATATCGAGACCAGGGCGGACATCGTGATCGTGGACGCCCATCCCGCTGAGGCCGATATGTGGCAGGCCACCAAACCCCTTTCTTACAGCAGGAGGGCGGTGAAGGACGGGGGAACAGTGATCTTCGTCACTGCTGCCCCTGACGGTATCGCCCCCACTCATCCCTCTCTGGAGGAAAGGGGCCGTCTCTGTTATTCAGAGATCAAGAGGATGATGCTGGAAGATGAGTGGGAAGACCGGGTGGCCGGTTCTATACTGCTGGTAATCAAAAAGGGCACGGAAGGTGTGGATGTCAGAGTGGTCTCCCAGGGACTGACCAAAGAGATGATGGAGAGGATGTCCCTCCTCTATGCAGAGACCATACAGGAGGCGTTGGACGAGGCATTCAGTAAGCATGGAAGGGATGCTACGGTGGGCATAATCAATCACGGAGGCGATGTACTCCCTGTGCTTCGGGAACAGGGGTGAAGTTCAAAGCGCGATATCTCCATTTGGAGAGGAGGCAGGAGTATGAAAAGGGCGATCAGGATGGATGAAAAGGACAATGTAGCAACTGCACTCAATGATATTGCCGAAGGGGACGAAATCACGATAGACGGGCAGGAAATGGTCGCCAGGCAGTCTATACCCTTCGGTCATAAGACGGCCGTTGTCCCCATCAACAGGGGAGAGGAAGTCATCAAATATGGGGAAGTGATCGGTAGGGCCACCGCCGACATTCAGAAGGGTGAACACGTTCACGTTCACAATACGGAAAGCCTGAGGGGGAGAGGCGATCTCTCCAAGGAGTGATACCATGACCGAAGATACTTTTCTTGGATATGAGAGGTCACAGGGGGTTGGAGTCCGTAATCATGTGGCCATCCTACCTTCGGTGGTCTGTGCCAATGAGGTAGCCAAGAGGATCGAAGATAGGGTGGAAAACGCTCGCGCATTTCTCCACCACCAGGGCTGCATCCAGATGGGCAGCGATCTGGAGCAGACTGAGCGGGCGCTGGCCGGTTTCGGGAGCAACCCGAACTGTCATTCTGTGCTGGTGGTGAGTCTTGGCTGTGAGACGCTGGATCCTGAACGCCTGGCCGATACGATCGCTGGAAGCGGTAAAAGGGTCGAGGTGGTGGGCATACAGAAGGAGAACGGCACTCTGAACACGATAGAAAAGGGTGTGAGGATCGCCAGGGACATGTCCAACCAAGCCTCCTCAGTTCGGAGGCAGGAGTTCCCGGTTTCCGACCTCACACTGGGAATCAAGTGTGGCGCCTCGGACTCCACCTCGGGTATCGCCTCCAATCCTGCCTCGGGGTCTGCCGCCGATCTCCTGATAGAAAGCGGCGGGACGGTCTTGTTCGGCGAGACAACGGAGATAATCGGGGCAGAGCACATACTGGCCAGGAGGGCCAAGGACGAGCAGGTGGAGAGGAAACTGTTGGATATGGTGGACGCTATGGAACAGGAGGCGATGAAGATGGGGGTGGACATCAGAGGATCGCAGCCCACACCGGGCAATATCCGGGGCGGCCTGACCACCATCGAAGATAAATCCATCGGCGCCATAGCGAAGGTGGGAAGCTCCACACTCCACCAGGTAGTCGATTATGCGGAGAGGCCAACGGAGAAGGGTCTGGTCCTCATGAACTCTCCTGGCAGAGAGGTTGAGGTGGTATCTGGATTCATGGCTGCTGGTGCCCAGATCGTGCTCTTTTCTACGGGACTGGGGGCCCCGTTTGGCCTGCCCGTAGTCCCGGTGATAAAGGTCACTGGTAATCCAAAGACAGCTCGGAGCATGAGTGACGATATTGATGTTGATGTGTCGCCGATAATCGAAGAAGGAGAGAGCATCGAAAGTGCCGGTACTAGATTGTACGATGAGATACTGGAGGTGGCTTCCGGAAAATTTGTTAAGGCCGAGGCTCTCAAGTACCGCTTCGTAGATATCTGGAGGATTGGACCCACTATCTGAGGTCAGTCGCCTTCGATCTCTGTCTTACCCATCCCTTTGTAGGTATCCTCTTCCTGTTCTGAAGTGAACACCAGGGCGTACTCCTGGTCGTCCTCGTCCCCCTTCAGCCTGATCAGTGGGCACTCGGAGTCTTCCAGTATTCCGAGAACGAACCCTTTGACGAATTCCAGTTCCTCCGACCCCACCGTGTCCGGGAACTCTAGGTAGAAAGAATGAACCTCCTGAACTCCGTCGAACCAGTAATTGATGTCCGCGATATTCAGCAGCTCTAGAAACCTCTCCTGCCCTTCTCTCTCTTGAGAGAGTTCTATCATCCGTCCCTTCCATGTGTCTTTGACCCTGACTAGAGAGGTATCGGCTCCTAGGACTTCCCACATCGGCGAAGGTTCTTTCATCAGGGCTATGATAACCTCGCCACTAATAATAATTGAGGTAGGCTCGCGAGATCATCAGGAGGGTACCAGTTCACCACTCTTCATGAAGAAACCATCGTCCTCAACGGTCTGCGAGTCGAGGAGTTTGGCGTAGTCAAAGTCCTCTCTCATAATAAGGTCCTTGATACCAGAAACGTCGACTTTCTTTCTTATCAGATCGGTGAACACCCCTGCGCTCTCCACCTTCCCTATGCAGATGGCACCGATGATAACACCATCATCAATAACAATCTTACGATAGTAGTTCCTGTCCATGTCCCTCTCTGAGAGTATCTCTACCGATTCAGGTACTTCCTTTCTGAACTTGACTTTCCCCACCGCTATGGAGGCCACTCCAAAGATGTCTACAGCGTTCATCCCGAAACCACCGGCGTAGGTAACCTCAACTCCGGCCATGTTCATGCCGGCGATCTTGCCCTGTTCAACAGCGTTGGGCCATATACCGTGACTGTATTTCCCTCCAGAGATTAGGTCTGGAGCTTCAGCCACGTCTCCGGCGGCGTATATCCCTTCCACATTGCTCTCCAGATGCTCGTCCACCAGGATGCCGTAATTTGTCTCCATCCCAGCTTCTATAGCTAGGTCGATGTTGGGATACACACCTTTGGCGAAGACGACCATGTCCATCTCCATAACGTCCCCACTCTTCAGTTTGATAGACTCCACCTTGCCGCTGCCCCTTATTTCGGCCACGCTGGTCTCGGTCATAACATTGATCCCATTCTTCCTCAACTGCTTCTCGAGGATCGCGGCGCCTTCCATGTCCATGGTCTGAGACATCACCTGGGGCGATGTAATGAGAACCCATACCTCGACTCCTCTGGCCTTCAGGGCGTCGGCCGCCTTCAGGCCCACCAAACCACCGCCCAGAACCGCGGCCTTCTTGCCCGGCGCCGCTACCTTAGAAATGGCCCTCGCATCCTCAAAAGTCCTGAGAACCATCACGTTTTCCAGGTCATGGCCGGGTATGTCGTACACCACAGCACTCGATCCGGTGGCTATGACGAGCTTCTCGAACCCGATTTCTCTTCCCCCCTCCAGGATGAGGAACCTCTCTTCGGGGTCTATGTTCACCACCTTTTTGCCGAGGATCGGTGTGGCGTTCATCTTCTCGTAAAAGTCCTTTGATTTGAACAGTATACCATCTCTGTCCACTTTGTCCGCTATGTAGTAGGATATCATACATCTGGAGTAAGGAAGCATGTCTTCATAGGAGATGATGGCGATACTCCCTTCCTCATCGACCTCCCTGATCCCTTCAACGGCACCGGTACCTGCTGCACTGGTGCCTATGATCGCGTATTTGAATGAATCCATATCATTTGACCCCCTGGGCCACTTCTTCCACTACCGGTCCAGTGAGATCCTCTTCATCACACTGGTAGATGATGGCCTGTGTCTTGCAGGCCTCCACACAGGCTGGCGTCTCCCTGTCCTCGCATAGATCACACTTGAGAACGATTTGATTCTTAACGTCTCTAATCAGAGCTCCATATGGACATGACATTATACACATCCAGCAGCCCACACACTCATCTGGTTTGTGTATCACTGTCCCGTCCTCTTTCTTCTCCAACGCGCCAGACATGCAAGCTTCAACGCATTTGGGGTCCTCACAGTGGCGACATCTTATCGGATAGACGTTCTTCTCCCGCCCCCTCTCTCGAGATTGACCATACGCAGGTTCCCTCTCTTCGTCCTTCAGTTTCACCCCTTCCCTCACGCTGATTCGGGAAATAGGTCGGGGCCTCTCCTTGACCGCTTCTACAATATCGTCTGACTTTGCATGTTCTGCAGCACATGCTATCTCGCATGCCTTGCACCCAACGCATCTGTCTAACATGATAAGGATTTTCTTCATTTCACTGCACCTCAGTACTCTGTCCACACATCTTCGTTCGGTCGAAGCAAGGGCTCGGTGTAGTCAATAAGCCATTCATCAACTCGGCATTACACCATTTCTATGAATATAAATCTTTTCGGAAATAACATTAGATTTGTATGATTTCACCCGGTATGAGAACGGATTTACCGTTCCGAAATTGGGAATTTCGTAATTCAGCAACTCAAATTCGTAAATTTAGGAGCCCGAGATGATATTGTGTCCCCACAGCCAATCCTCAACCAGTACTACATGCCCTCTCCCTGGTAAAACCCCACAATTAATTCTTCCCCGCCGGAAAATGATTAAAGATAGATTGCCCATTGCCTTAATGTTGAAAGGGACAGGTCATACGATGAAGATTGCTGACAATATTCTGGAATTGAGAAACAATACCCCGATGCTGAGGTTGAGGCGAGTCCCGGAGGAAGGTCTGGCCGATGTGCTGGTTAAGCTGGAGTTTTTCAGCCCTGGAGCGAGTGTCAAGGACAGAATCGCGCCGTTCATGATAGAGCAGGCAGAAGAGAGAGGGGAACTGAAACCCGGGTATAGGATAGTTGAGGCCAGCACGGGTAACACTGGTATAGCCTTTTCTCTGGCAGCGGCGGTGAAGGGGTATCCTATTACTATCGTCATGCCCGAGGGAATGAGCGATGAGCGCAAGAAGGTGATGGAAGCGTACGGGGCAGATATGGTTTACACGCCGGGGGCGGAGAGTGATGTGGACAAGGCCCTGGATAAGGCTCAAGAGCTGATAGAGGAGGATGAGAAGACCTGGATGCCCGCTCAGTTCGACTCAAAGGACAATGTAATCGCTCACCAGACCACCACCGGTCCGGAGATCATTGAACAGGCGGGTGAGGACATAGGAGCCTTCGTGGCCGGAGTGGGGACCGGAGGGACCCTGATGGGTGTGGCACTCCATTTCAGAGAGCAGGGACTGGACTCGAGGATAGTCGCCGTGGAGCCCGCCGGTTGCCCCACGCTTACCAAGGGAGAGTGGGGAATCCATGCTATCGAAGGTATCGGGGATGGATTCGTCCCCCAGATCCTGGATGTGGATGTCATCGATCGCATAGAGGTGGTGACCGATGACGAGGCCATTCAGATGGCCAAGCGTCTGGCCAGGGAGGAAGGTATCCTGTGTGGGATCTCTTCTGGAGCGAACGTTGTGGCCGCGCTCAGGCAGGCAGAGGAACTGGGGGAGGATAAGGTGGTGACCATGATCCCGGACACAGGAATGCGGTATTTCTCTACAAATCTCTTCAGGTGATGGTTGAGGACAATGGATGAACACCAGTTGATCTCTCTGCTGAAGACCCTAGTCTCTATAGATTCAGTCAATCCAGAGATGTCTCCCCGACACCCTGGAGAGGCGGAATTGGCCTCGTTTCTCACTTCCCATATGGAGGAAATCGGGCTGCAGACATATGAGCAGGTGGTGGCCGGAGACAGGAAGAACGTCATTGGAACTTACGGTGAAGGCGAAAAGACGCTGTTGATCGTGGCCCATATGGACACGGTGGGCGTGGACAGCATGGATATCTCCCCATTCGATCCCGTGGTGGAAGGGGGGAGGCTCTACGGTAGAGGCTCTTCTGATACCAAAGGTGGGATGGCTGCCGCTCTGAAGGCGGTTGAAGAATACGTTAAGGGCAGGAGACCCGGTAAGATCATTTTCGCAGCCACTGCGGACGAGGAGTATGAGGCCAAAGGCATAGATCGCCTGGTTGAGGAGATAGACGCTGACGGTGCTCTGGTTATGGAGCCTGTGGGGATGAACATAGTGGTGGCTCACAAAGGCTTCGCCTGGTACAGGTTCCAGGTGCAGGGGAGGGCCGCTCATGGAAGCGATTTTGAGACTGGTGTCGATGCTATCATGAAGGCGGCGCAACTACTGGATGAAATATCACTGCTCAACAACAGGCTGATGGAACATGGGCATCCATTGCTCGGTCCTCCCACCATACACGCCTCCAGGATAGTGGGCGGCGAGGGCTGGTCCACATACCCACCCAGCTGCGAGCTGCAGGTGGAGAGGAGAACGCTGCCTTCAGAGAATAAGGTAGATGTGGAAAGGGAGATCGGAGAGGTACTGAAGAGGGGTGAGAAGAGAGGCATTAACGCATCTGGAGAGCTGGTTTTCTACAGAGATGCTACTGAGACCTCTCCCGAAGAGTCCATAGTCATCGCAGTGGGTAGGGCGGCTGAAAGCCTCGCGCTCTCGTGCCCAAGGGCCGGCATGTCGGCCTGGCCCGAAGCGGGAATCCTGAATCAGAGCGGCATACCCTCTGTGATCATAGGCCCTTCGGGGAGCAGGGGCCATGAGGACGATGAATGGGTGGAGCTGGACAGTGTGATCGACTGCTCTAGGTTGATCTATCACTCGATCATCAATTTTCTCAGCTGAGTTCTTTGGTGATTACCGTCCTCCGCTGGCCACCAACGGGCAGGTTCCAAAAAACCCTTAAGTAGTTAGGGGTAGTTTGAGAAGCGAGAAGATGTCTGCAAGACTCCTTCCCCATTCGCACTGCTACAACTGCAAGGACCCCATCACTGAAGGGGACAAGTTCTGCGATGAGGAGTGTAAGGAAGAGTACGAGACCAGGAACAAGACCCGGCAGAGGAAGACCTTCCTCTTCTATATCATCGCCGTGATCGCCATAGTGGGTATCGGCATTGCCACCACATTCATGTGAGTGTGATCAGCAGATTTTTTTTCAAGAATTTGTGGTATTTTATCTCACTTTCAGTATGGAGTCCACCATTCTGCAGACCCTCACTGATTCAGCCACATCGTGGACCCTAACTATCTGAGCACCTTTCATGATAGAGACTGCGACAGTGGCCAGAGAGCCTACCAGTCGTCTATCGTCCTCCTCCAAATCTTCTCCTATGAAGCTCTTCCTTGAGGTGCCTATGAGCACCGGCCTGCCCAGGCACCTGAACTCCCTCAGTCTACTCAGTATCTCCAGGTTGTTCTCCAGCGTCTTCCCGAACCCAATACCGGGGTCTATGACAATGTTATCTTCCCTGACACCGTGCTCTAGTGCCTCTTCTATCCTCTCACCAAGATAGGCTATGAGGTCTCCGACCACATCGTCATAGTGGATATCTACCTGCATTGTCTCCGGAGTCCCTCTCATATGCATCACTATGGCCGGCACATCAAGCTCGGCCACCGTCTTCATCATCCCTTCGTCTCTCAGTCCCGATACGTCGTTGATGATGCCCGCACCCGCCTCCACTGCCTTCCTGGCCACTTCTGGCTTCCGGGTATCGATCGAAATGGGAACATTCAGGGAGGGGGCGATCTCTTCGATCACGGGTATCACCCTCTCCGCCTCTTCCTCTTCGGTAACAGGATCGGAGAACGGCCTTGTAGATTCCCCCCCAATATCGATGATGTCCCCCCCCTCGTCCACCATTTCGAATGCCCTACTTACAGCATCCCCCCTCTCAAAGAATTCTCCTCCATCGGAGAAGGAATCGGGGGTGACGTTCAGTATGCCCATCACCCCGGTCTTCTGAAGACTCAGAACATCCCCCAGCCTCACTCCCGGTCTGACGGGAGAATGGTATCTATCGACCGCCTCCCCGATGATGTTCAAAGGGCTTATCCCTTCAGCCTGCGACTCTTTGAACCAGTTCCTAGAAATGACAAGTAATGCTCTAGAGACGTCTTCACATCGGTATACCCCCTCAACCCCCTCGTTCATATCGGCCAGGGCCTCTAGTATCTCTTCATCAACACCCTCCACGAAAACGAATTCCTCTCCGGCAGAAGGAAGGTAGTTGACCCCCTCGATACCCAGTTCACGCCATTCCTGCATAGCTTCTTCAGCAGAAGCATAGTCTCTCACTCGGGCTATCATATCATTCGATCAGAGGTTCAATGAGTTCTGTCAAGTCCATGATTTCGATGTCCGAATCGGCGCAATCCTTCCCCAGTTCCAGGTTGTTGACGCAGAACGGACAGGTGGTCACCAGTACATCTGCAATCTCCGCCTCTCTGACTCTGCCCGCCGAGATATTACCGGACAGGTCGGGGAATGCGGACCTTACACCGCCTCCACCGCCACAGCATCTGGAGGTCTCTCTGTTCCTGGGCATCTCCTTGAAATCCACCTCTGGTATCTTCTTCAGTACCTCTCGGGGAGCATCATAGACGTTTGAATGCCTGCCCAGATGGCAAGGATCGTGGTAGGTGATCTTCTTGGCCACAGGCTTGATCTTGAGGTCCTTTTCGGCCAAGAACTCAGAGATATGACTCACCTTGAAGTTCACGTCCACGAATCGCGGGTATTCTTCTTTGAACATCCTGTAGCAGCCGGCACAGGAAAAGACCATCTCCTCGATCCCCTTTTCTTCGATAGCGCTGACGTTCTCCTCCATCAGTTCGATCAGGTCATCATCACCCCAGCCTATGCGCTGCATCACGGAGCCACAGCATATCTCATCCACGAGCGTGAAATCTTCCCCGGTCTTGCTCAGGATGGACAGGGTCGCGTCCGCAATACCTTTGTTCCTGTAAGCGGAAGTGCATCCCACGAAGTAACCGACCCTCGCCTCCCTCGGCTCTAAATCGAACACCTCCGGTACGCTCTCAGTCTCCCTGTATGGATTCCCAAACTCGAGTATCCTATCTATGATCTTCTCGTGTCTGGGAAGGATAGCGCCGTTCTCTACCAGATCCTTCCTGCATCTTTCCACGATCTCCACCACCTCTATGTTGGACGGACATCTCCTTTCACAGTCCATGCAGGTTGTACACTGGAAGATGGACTCCACCACCGAAGGATCCATAGGGATCTCCCTCTCCAGAAGGCCGTAGGACAATATCACTCGCCCTCTGGCCACGCTGGAGTCCCACTTGATATCTTCGAAAACGGGGCATACACTCTTGCAGAACCCGCAGTACGTGCAGGTCATCATTGACTTCTGTATATCGACTAAGTTCTTGGCCTCGATTAATCTCGTCATATCATTCAACCCTGGGTACGGTGACACTTCCATCCATTAATATCAGAATACTGGCATCTCTCTTGCGCCTGAGAGCTGCGTTTATGGCAAGTTGTAGACTATCGAAGGACCGTATTTTAGCTTTTCTGAGCAAATCAGGATCGAGGTCGGTGACCCCCCACATCTCGGCCCAGACGTCTATCTCCGCCATCTTGGCCGCCTTGTGGTATCCCAATTCATAGTCATCCGCTAAATTCTTCAAGACCTCTTTAGGATCATCGGACAGGGACAGCTGTTCGAGGAATGTGGTGTGTCCCACACCGTCCCTGCACTTGGACACCAGTATTTCTATACCCCCCTCCCTCAGGGCCCACTTACCGTTGTCAAGAGCCTTTTGAGACTGGTAAAGGTTGATATCCATGGGATAAGGGGCCACGGTTACCACCACATCGAATTTATCCTTGATAGGGACGGAGAACACTTCTTTTGCATACCCCACGGCCTCCCGGAAGGCTGATCGGATGTCTCCTGCTGCCACCTTGTACACATTATGCTGTCTATCCATGACCACTTGTATGGAGAAAATGGGCTTGTCCTCCAGCATATCCAGGGCATCCATCATATCTTCATGGACTGGGTTACCTTCGAGTGCCAGTGACTGGGCCTCCGGCTGCATGGCCAATTTATGGTTCTGCTCCACGGTATCGTAAGAAGCCACTCCAGGAAATATGGATTTCCTGCCTCCGGTGTACCCGGCGAAGTAATGAGGCTCCACACTGGTTATGATGACCAACCTCTCTGCCTTGACGATCCTCTCGTTGACCCACATCTCAGTGCCGTTCTTCGACTCTCCCAGGTAAGCCATTGAGTCTCCCAAGGCGTCATGGGCATTTGTACGGGAACGTACCTCGAGATAATGGTCTCCGAGTATGAACTCGTATTCTTCATCGGTGGGTTCTCGATGAGTACCAGTAGCCACTATATATCCGGGAAAGGAGAGGTTAATCCTTGAGGACAACACATCGAGTATCTTACGCGTGGGGGTGGGCCTGGTGGCATCATTGAGAATGAACAGGGTCGGCGCATCACCCCTCATGAATTCTTGGAGGGTGGGTGAATCCAGAGGGTGGTCCAGAGCATGTTCTATTTCTTTAACCTCATCACCGGTTTCCACTTCATTAGGATATAGGACCTCAAGCCGATTCCTTTCAGGGATCTGCACTTTCTTGATCCCTTCCTTTCCGTAGGGTACCTTTACTGTCCTCATTGAGTTCAACATTAGATAAATCAATATTATTAATGGTTTTGAAAGATTCGAGGCCCAAATTCTACGAAATTCCTTACTCCTCATCGTTTATCGAAAATTAGTCACGATATCCTCATTCGATATCGAGAACATCAGGTAGTCAGCGGGTATAACCAATTGATGGCCTGCGGAATCTTGAAATACAGGTAGTGGACAAGTGAAAACCTATTGAAACTCAAGATAGGAGGCTATGAAGAATAGGATAGTGCATTTTGAAATTCCGGCTGACGGTATCGACGAGTTGAGGGATTTTTACCAGAAGATATTCGACTGGAAGATTGAGAGAGCTCCCTGGCCCACGGAGTAGTGGATGATACAGCCGGGACCTGTGGATCAGAATGGGAATCTGGAGGGCCAGGGATCAACGGTGGGGATGTTCAAGAGATTAGACCCCAATCAGGGGCCGATAAACTACGTCTCGGTGAAATCTGTAGATCATTAAGCATTGATTGAGTGGGAGAGGGGGAGAGTTACAGTTCCCAAGCGAGAGTTAACTTGTATGGGTTTATTCGTCGTCGCTCTAGATCCTCAGGGCATTTCGTTCCCCGTATGGGAGAATATCGAGTGAAGGAACAAACTATTTCGGTGTTGTGGTATATCATTTCTGCAGAATGACAAAATTGAGCGATCTGGGCGAGAAAGCCGTCGTATCCAAAATCATTTCTGGTGTGGGCGACGAGTCTGCTGTGGGTCCAGGAGATGACGCTGCGGCCATCGATATGGGAGATTTCTACCTGGTGATCACCACGGATCTCATATCAAAGCGGACGCACATGCCGGAACAGATATCCTGCCGACAGGTAGGGTGGACAGCAGCAGCCGTGAACTTCAGCGATGTTGCTTCTATGGGGGCCGAGCCCCTGGGTCTGGTACTCGCGATGGGCCTGCCACGGGAGACGGAATACGATCGTTTGAAAGAGATCATCGATGGTGCGTCTGAGTGCTGTGAATCCATCGGATCCAGCCTGTTGGGAGGTGACACAAAGGAGTGTCCCGAGCTCACGCTCACCGGTACGGCCCTGGGGAGAGTGGAGAGGGACCGCATATTGCTCAGGAGTGGGGCGAGGGAAGGAGACCTGCTCGGAGTAACCGGTCCTCTGGGACGGGCCGGTGCAGGGTGGTACGCCATCAGATCAGGAATGAAATATGAAGAGGGTGTGAGGGCCCTGCTAGAACCGATTCCCAGGGTGAGAGAGGGGAGATCACTCGCAGAATCGGGGGTGGTCACCTCCTGTATTGATATCTCAGATGGGTTGGCCTACTCAATCCACCACCTCTCTGAGTCCAGTGGTGTGTCCTTCAGTATTGACTATCAGTCCCTGCCCGTGGGAAAAGAAGTATCTGGGATCGCTCAGCAGGCGGGGGTCAGTGTGGAAGAAGTGGCGGTCTACTACGGTGGCGATTACCAGCTCCTCTTCACTTTCAAACCACGAGGGGTAGAGCGCCTTGAATCGCTGCTGGGAGAGGACTTTGCCATTATAGGTAGAGTGAAGGATGAAGGGGAAAACATAATAGTGGAGGACGATGAGATTAGGAGTCTTGAGAGAAGAGGTTACGAGCATTTCATCTGATTAGAGGAGGAGATAGGTTGAAAGAGGCAAGGTTCTGGTCTTCACATGATGGTAGAGTGCACTGCCACCTCTGCCCCCATGGCTGTAAGATCGCTGAGACCAAAACGGGCATCTGTGGAGTGAGAGAGAACAGGGGCGGCCGATTGATGTCTCTTATTTACGGCAGCATCTCATCTGCCCACCCCGATCCTATTGAGAAGAAGCCGTTGTATCACTTCAAACCCGGCACACGGGCCTATTCCCTGGGCACCGTGGGCTGCACCTTCAGGTGTGAACACTGTCAGAACTACTCCATCTCTCAGGCCAATCCTGGAGCTTCCTTTCTGGAGAATATTACCCCCGAGCAGGTTGTCCGGGGCGCCTGTCGAGCCGGCTGCAGTGGTCTTGCCTGGACATATAATGAACCCACGATATGGCATGAGTTCAGTTATGACACCTCCAAGATGGCCAAGGAAGAGGGACTCTATTCGGTCTATGTGACCAATGGATACATTCAACCCGATCCTCTCAGGGAGATCTCCGAGCACCTCGACGCCATGAACATAGACATCAAGGCATTCAGTGAGGAGTTCTATAAGGAAGTGTGTAGAGCTTCACTGAAGCCCGTGCTCGATGCCACCGAGCTGGCACGCGAACTGGGAATCCACGTTGAACTGACCTATCTGATCATTCCAGGAAAGAACGATTCGAAGGAGGAACTGGGTGAGTTCCTTGACTGGGTGACTGACAGTCTCTCTGATCAGACGCCTGTACATTTTTCCCGGTTCCACCCCGATTATCGCATGAGGGAGGTGCAGCCCACCCCTCTAAGTACCATGGATAGAGCCTACGATCTGGCGAAGGAGGCAGGATTGAGACATGTATATCTAGGAAATGTACCCCGTTCAGATAAGGAGAGTACTTACTGCCCTAACTGCGGCGAATTGGTGATAGAGAGACACGGTTTCTCCTCTTCAATCAGATCGATGAAGGGGGACAGATGCGACAACTGCGGTGAACAATTGAACATTATCGTTTGATACTCCCAACACTCTACCTCCACACATTTAACAGGTTCGCTTACCACAGACTTATTAAATTCATCCTCGCTCTGTGACATGAATGGATCTCGTCGACCTTTACTCAATATTGGATTCACATTATTCAGTGGACGGATGGTGGCCGTCCAGCTCGCCATTCGAGGTCATGGTGGGCGCTATACTCACCCAGCAGGCGAGCTGGAATAATGTTGTCCCGGTCATCGATGATCTGGAGGAAGAGGGGTTGATGTCCCCGGAGGCGATGAGTAAGGTGAGCAAGGAGTCCTTGGAAGAAATTATCAGGCCATGCGGGTTCTATCGCCAAAAGGCCCGGTACCTCAAGAATCTTGCCGGGCACTTCTCTGAGCACTATTCATCAGTAGATGAATTCTTCTCAAAAGAAATGGAAGAGGCAAGAACTGAATTATTGGCATTGAAAGGAATCGGGAAGGAGACCGCCGATTCAATACTGCTCTTTGCCGGCAGAAAGCCGGCGTTCGTGGCCGCCGCTTATGTTTCACGCATACTGGACAGGACGGGAATCATGGATGGTCAGGATTATTTAGAAATCCAGGAGTTCGTGGAATCTCAATTGATAAGAGATCCGGCGGTTTATTCCAGACTTTACGCCGTGCTGGTGGAACTCGCCAAGGAACACTGTCTCAAAGATCCTGAGTGTGCGGGATGCCCCCTTGAAGACCGATGTTCATTCGGAGCTAACCCATGAACAAGAATAATAGGTTCCCTATCACCGACGAGATGATGAGGGAGATAGCGAGAGGGATGAGGAAAGGAACTTTTGGTGTCACCCACACTTCTTCGATGTCCTCCTTCCTGAGCTGTTCAATTGCTTCTTCTTCGTCATAACCTGTTGGGAAGAGCTCTGTCTCTCGCACCCCTCCTTCGATCCTGTCAAGTATCCACACCTCGTCCTTCTCTGCCTCTCTCAGGGACTTGCGATAACCGAAGAACATCACCGGGAATTCCATATCGCCGTTCCTGATATTCAGACCGAGGAAGATTACTGGTAATGCCAACATCAGTAGAGCGGCATTGAACAGTACAAGGAATGCAAAGGGGAACATCAGCTGCGCGGTCTCAACAGGGATATCGATCAGCGGAAACTGTCCAAATGCGGGGTAAAGAGGGAACACCACCGCCAGGGCTATCAGACACTTGGCATCCGCTCCCCCCTTCACCAGACCGAGGTAGTACAGAAGCACTATTACTCCGATTAACACCGGTATGGTGAGGAACTCCCAGAAATAGAACGAATCCCAGTATTCGACCGCTAGCGTGCCGATAGTAGAGAAAGCCATCAAGTACAGGACCAGGGAGGGAACATGAACGCCGTTTCCGAATATCTGGGGCCGGTTCCAAAAGATATCCAGAAATATGAATGCAATGGGGAACAGAAATATGTACTGAGCCGGTTCGCCCCCCTCTAAATACAGATCGATTCCCAGGAAGAGCACACCGAACACTCCCAGTATTATCCAGTACCAGTCGGATGCCACCCTGCTCTTCCAGTCGGACCATGAAGCCATCAGTAGCATCAAGAACGCGATCGAGATTCTGAGGACTGGCACCCAATCCATGACCATCAAGACCGCTTCAGGTCAATTTAAATTCTTGGATTAGTCGATGTTTCTTCAAACAGACTCTGAAATGCGCCCCTTCCGACAACCAAATCATGCTCAACCCACAACCGCGTTCCCCGTGATCTCGATTACCTATCTATACTCTCCACAATGCTTTTATCGATTCCAGTACATAATGCGAGTGAATGGTCAGAAGATCACTCATAATAGCTATACCATTGGTTCTCATACTGCTCTCTTGTTTTTCTTTGGGAGCAATGGCGGACAGTCCAGTCTCCGTATTTGACACCGGTGACTACGACGAGGAGATGGAGGCGGGGGAGACCGCGAGGTTCGAGTGGGTGATCTACAATAACGACAGTGTACAGTACATAGTGCAACCATCTCTGACCGGTCTCAACGACGATTCCCTGACCTACACCTTTTCGCCCCAATACGCCACGGTGAGACCTGACAATTCCACCACTTTCGTCCTGGAGATCGCATCTTCCAGGAATATGGGCAGCGTAGACGTTGCCCTGTCGATCACTTTTGAAGCGACCAAAATGAACTCTCCTGAAGAGACAGTTACGCTGGACAGGACAGCTGAGTTGCATGTGACATCTCTCTTTGGCACCCACGCAGGGGAGAACAAGTTGTTTGGAGCATGGGATAATTTTCTTCCTTCTCCTTTGGACACCAACTATGGCGCATTTGTGGTGACTCTAGCGGGGTGGATAGGTATTGCCCTGTTCGTGATGGGTGTTGCCAACCCCATAATCCACGGCATTTTCAGCCGTACAAAATCAGATCTGGACGACCGTATCCTGAAGATCATCAGCGGGCCGGTATTCGTTGTCATACTTCTTTATGGTGTGGTCAGCTCCCTCCAGATCCTGAACTTGCCCAGAGACCTGATAGCCAACGTGGAAGTCGTATATAATGTGACACTGACCGTCGTAATGGTCTGGATATCATACAAGGTATACGACAGCATACTCATTTACTACGGGAGGAAACTGGCCAAGAGGGCGAGTGTCGATGTTGATGACGTGTTGGTCCCCTTCCTTGAGAAGCTGGGAATGATCATCATCCCCGTCATCGGCATAATAATAATACTGGACATCTTTGGATATGACATCACGGTGTTGATTGCAGGCATGGGCCTGGCCGGTCTGGTGATAGCGTTCGCCGCTCAGGACACGCTTTCCAACTTCTTCAGCGGAATATCGTTGATACTGGATAGGCCCTTCAGCGTGGGCGAACTGATCATGCTGGAAGGGGAGCAGGTGTGTGAAGTGAAGAAAGTGGGCCTTCGTTCCACCACCCTATACAATATATTCACCGCCGAGAATTTCACCATCCCCAACAATATACTTGCCAGTCAGACCATAGTCAACATGGCCAAACCGGACAGGAAATACAAGATCAGGGTGAAATTCGGTGTAGCCTATGGGTCAGATGTGCAGCTGGTCCGCAGGTTGATACTGGAGGCTGCCAAAGAACACCCCAATACATTGGCCCAAGGGGAGTATGAGCCCGGCCTCAGATTTTCGGATTTCGCCCCCAGTTCTCTGGACTTCACGCTGTATGTGTGGGTGGATGATGTGATGAATCAGTGGAGGGTCGCTTCTGAGATAAGGGAGTCAGTGGACGCCAAATTCAGGGAGCACGATGTGGTCATACCGTTCCCACAGAGGACTGTCTGGTTCCACGACAGCTCGAAATCCTCCTAGCGAGTAAGATCCAGTCCAAGTTTCTCAGCGTATCTGAGGGCCGATCGGAATTCCTTGCCGCTCAATGAATAAGAAATATCTGAGTACTGATCGGCTCTGTATCGGGGCCGGTATTGACCCATCACGTTGACCAGAACCTGTGGAATGTTCTCCGAAATCCAGTCTAGTACGGGCTTCGAGCAGCACTCCATATGGTTCGGCATCACCAGGTGCCTCACTATCACCTCCGCCTGCTCGGCGGCGGTGATGTGGTTCCTGGAGACCACTTCGAAGTAATTATCGACGCCGGACAATCTCTCTGCACACTTGTCGTTGCCGTACTTGAAGTCGGTGAGGTACACATCGATGAGGCCGTCCAGCAGCTTCATAGAGGTCTCACTCAGATACATATTGGAGTTCCATATCTGTGGGATATTGATCTCTAATTCATTGAACACTCTCAAGATGAAGGGTAGATTGGGAGTGGGGTCTCCCCCCACCCAGTTGATATTCTTAGGCTTCCCCAGGCCGCTACCAAGGCCCCGGAACTTCTCCCCTATACGACTGGCCAGCACCTCGGGCGCCAGTCGTCGCCCACTCCTTGGATTGGTGGAAATATCGTAGTTCTGACAGAAGACACAGTCAAGTGTACAACCGGAGAAGAATATGGTATATGAAGGTACGAGGGGCGGTTCTTCGCCCATATGAAGAAATTCACTCGAAATCCTCGCCTCCAGAACTCCACAGTGACCCACTTCTCCAGCCCGCCTGTCGGCACCACACATTCGCTCGCAGAACTCACACTGATGGAGCACCCGTTCCGCCAACTCTATCTTGAGGTCAAGTAGACTTCTATTCCCTGCAGTTCCACCTTCCGAATTCTTGAAGTCCTCCATCGCCCGTCTATGCTTCTCCCACAGTCTCTCATCAGAATCCCCCATCTCGTAATCCAGCCGGTGCTGTTTGGCTCGCAGGTAGTAGGCTCTAGCACTTCGTTCAAGAATATCGTAGTAGTTCTTCAGAGGATCCTTCATCCATATCAGACCATGTTCCCCGTACTATTATGATTTTCTCCAGGTCAGTGAGTCCGCCCACTTCAATTGAACGCTGTTGCGGTGGGATGCAGACCCCCCCGATAGTCTCCCCCGACATTTTCTAATATCAAGCAAAGTACTTCTTGATCCAGGAGGCATCAGTTTGGAGGTAAGAGAGGCGATCGAGAACAGAAGGAGCATACGCAAATACATCAGAAAGGAGATCTCGGATGACACTCTGCGAGATCTACTGGATGCTGCAAGGTTGGCCCCATCAGGCATGAACAAACAACCATGGGAAATCGTTGTAATCACCGATCAGAAAGATAAAGAGGAATTGGTGCCCATCTGCAACAATCAGGACTTTGTCGCTGACTGTTCCGCGTTCCTGATAGGCATTGACGATCCCGAAGAGAAGTGGATGAAAGTCGACCTGGCCATAGCATTGGACCACCTCTCATTGGCGGCCACTGAAAAGGGACTGGGCACATGTTGGATAGGGGCCTTCGATCGTGACGAGATGGCAGATTTCATCGGTCTACCACCGGACAAGATGATCACCGTGTGCATGACCCTGGGGTATCCTGATCATTTTCCCAGAGCCCCTTCCAAGGGCAAATTGGAAAACCTCGTCCACTGGAATTCCTATCGGGGCTGAAAAAATCATCCCGCCCTTTACTTCTCTATAGATCGACAGGACTGCAGATGTCATCAGGCTATGGACTGCTTACAGGCTATACACCGCTTAACAAATTATTAGTTGGGAACTTCAAGATGTGCCATATGAGATGGAAGTGATTCTTAATTTTAACAGGAGTGGAGAAATCTGCGGAACTAGTATACATCATTGTTAAGGTTAAACGATAGTTTAATATACCCTATTAGTTATGATGAACGATTGTTATAGTATGGCACCTACAATATTGGACAAAATCAAGATGAAATATGTCTGGGTTTCCCTGAGAGTTGGCCTGGGTTGGCTTCTATTCTGGGGATTCATAGACAAACTGTTTGGTCTGGGGTTCTCTACGACCACTGAGGGTGCCTGGATCAACGGCGGTTCACCGACCACCGGCTACCTCCAATATGGTGTTGGCGACATGTTCGGCCCCTTCTTTGAGGGACTCGCCGGCGTGGCTGCTGTAGACTGGCTGTTCATGTTGGGACTGCTTCTGATAGGTGGAGCACTGATACTCGGAGTGGGTGTCAGGATCGCGGCCTACAGTGGCGCAATACTGATGTTCCTGTTCTGGCTGTCAGCCCTGCCGCTCGAACACAACCCCTTAATAGATGACCATATTATCTATCTGGTAGTCCTCCTCGGCCTGGCCAAGGTCAATGCTGGTCAGTGGTTCGGCCTTGGAAAGTGGTGGCAGAGTACCAAACTGGTCAAGAAATACCCCATCCTGGAATGATTCGTTCCGGCGGGGAGGTGAACCGGCACCAGGGGCTCCGCCTCAGCTCTCGGGCAACTGTCCGGAGGTGGCGGAGAAACACCTTATCTATTTCTTTTTATCTTATGAGATAAATGTTCTATAATCAGTTGTCATTATCTGAATCAAGGACAGTTGGTGATGAGAATCGATTCAAAATCCTTGGTAAGAGAACCCCCCGATATCAGTGAGCTGGTGTATCGAGCTGTGAGGAAAATACCTGAAGGTCGGGTTTCCACATATGGAGATATAGCCAAGGCTCTGGGTGACATCGGAGCTTCCCGCGCCGTGGGCAAGATTTTGGCCAATAATCCCCGGCCGATTGAGGTTCCTTGTCACAGGGTGGTCTACTCCGATGGAAAGGTAGGCTGGTACGGGGGGAAGGGCGAGGGGAAGGAAACGAAGGTGAATCTTCTGATCGATGAAGGGGTGATGATAGATGAAGGCAGATTGAAACAATTTCAGGAGATACGCTTCCGTGATTTCTCTATCGAGCCGGTGCTGGACACCTTGAGAGAAGATCAGAAACGATTGGCGGGGAAAGTAGAATGCGAAGAAGACCACCCAATCCATTCAGTGGCCGGCCTGGACGTGTCATACGCCGGAGATACGGCATTCGGAGCCCGGGTGACCTTTGATCTGGAGAGTAAAGAGAAGATCGAAGAATCTACCCATGTGAAGGAAATCAGGTTCCCCTATATCCCCGGCTATCTGAGCTACAGGGAACTACCCCCTTTATCTGATCTGGTGAGTGACGATCAAACCCTCTATATGGTCGATGGTCAGGGAATACTTCATCCCCGAGATTTCGGTATCGCCTCCCATCTTGGTGTCCTTTTCGATGTTCCCTCTCTGGGGGTGGCAAAGAGCCTCTTGTGTGGAGAGCTGTCTAGTGATGGGGAGGAAGCCCCGATCGCTATGGGGGGAGAGGTCAGGGGAATCCGTTTGAAGAAAGGGACTAAGCGCGGAGTGTATATCTCTGTAGGCCATAGAATCTCCCTGGGGAGGGGGACCAGAATCTGCAAGAGATTCATGAAGTTCAAGGTGCCTGAACCCCTGAGACAGGCTCACATCCTGGCCAATAAGAAGAGATCGGAATGGGAAGGGGGCCGCAAATGAGAATCACTATATTCGGAGCCGGAGCGATCGGCAGTCTCATCGGCTGCATGTTGTACCAGGAACATGAACTGTCACTGGTGGGTAGGGAAAAGCATATGTCAGCCATCCAGAAGGATGGATTGAGAATTTCCGGTAAGATGACCAGAGAGTGCAGACCGAGGACCTATACTGATGCTACTGATCTCCCCACCCAGGATCTGGTGGTACTGACCGTCAAATCATACCAGACGAAGGAGGCGTTGAGGTCCATTGAGAGCATAGTATCGGATGGAACGAACGTGGTCGCCATCCAGAATGGTCTGACAAGTATGGAGCTTCTTTCTGATCGGTACGGAGACAGGGGGTTGGTGGGGTTGACATCACTGGGAGCCACCTACCTTGGACCGGGCAAAATCCGGTTTGCCGGGATGGGCAAAACCATCTTTGGCTCCCCAAGGGGCACCACAGAATACCCCCAAAGAGTCGCAGCCATATTCAATTCGGCAGGCCTGCCCAGCCGTGTGAGCCAGGGCATAACCTCAGAGGTCTGGATGAAAGCGATTGTGAACGCGGTCATCAATCCCATCACTGCCCTTACCAGAAGCAAGAACGGATGCCTCACAGCGTCCCCGCTCAACGAGTTGGCCAGAGCTGTCACCGAGGAAGCGGTGCAGGTGGCCAATGCGCATGGGATAGATCTCCCCTGTGAGGCGCCCTTCTCCAGGGTCATGGAGGTGGCTAGGAACACCAGCGATAACCAATCCAGTATGCTTCAGCAGGTGAAAAGGGGAGAGAAGACAGAAATAGAGGAGATAACCGGCGAGATAGTAAGGCTCGGGGATGAGAAAGACCTTCATACGCCCTTGAACAGGGCTTTTCTCAACCTGGTGAGATGTCTGAGCCCGGAGGGTTGAGAACTCCCAGTAAGAATACTGTATCACTGACCTCTTGTGACTGGACTGCTCTCTTCTGTACTGTCCAAAAGTTTGACTTCTATTTCACCTTCAAAAAGTTAATAACCTTTCCAACTGATTTTCCACCGTGATACCATGGTAGATGTGGCGAAATTGGCCAAGAAGGCCGTGGAGTACAAGGACAAGGGGCTCGATGACCGGGAGATCGCCGATGAACTTCATGTCACTGTCGACACCGTTCGATATCTGATAGAAGAGGGAGCTGAGGGTGCGCTCCCTCCTACCGATGTCAAAATTGGATGGCGCAGCCTGGGAGTCTTTGGCAACAGAATCGGCTTGATGAGCGAGATCATGGCCGATATTATCTTCGAGGAGATGGAGAACAGAGATCTGTACGTGGATTCAGTTCTTGGAATAGCGATAAACGGAGTCTGTTTCGCGACCATCATCTCCGAGATCATGGGCGCAGAACTGGTGGTGTATCGGCCGCCCACTGAGAGGAAGAGAGGAGGCGCATTCAGCTCCAATTATGCCAGCGTGGAGGATAAGAACGTGGTAATAGTAGACGACGTTCTGTCTACCGGTGCCACGGCCGAACACGCGATAAAGGACGTGAGAGAGGCGGGCGGAAACCCCATCCTCCTGACCGTGATTGTCAACAAGAGCTCTCTGAACGAGGTTGACGGTGTACCCATGAGAGGTATTATCAGGGCCCGCTCCATGGGCGGTACTATCCTGGGCGGAGGACCTCTGCATTCTTTCCCTTACGGATGATGGCTAGGAAAACAGGTATCGATGCAATCCAGTAATGAGGAGGAAGGTCCACTCACCCCAGACAAAAGAAGGGAGATGTTGTCCAGACTCAACTCTCAGATCTACTGGGTGGGTAAGTTTATCCCCAAAGAATGGAAGATCGAGGGGGAGAAAGTCAGACTCAGAGACCTCGTCTTCGAGTACATCTCCAAGACTGACCCTACAGAGCAAGAGATGAAAGACGCTTTCGTGTTCGCAAAGAAGCTGGCCCAGCAGGTCAATGAGATGGAGAGAAGGCTGAAGGAGGATGAGATGACAGTGAGGGAGGCTAAGGAGCTGCTCGATTCTATCCTCGGGGTCCAGAGGGCGATCGATGAGTTGAGGGAGAGGTCTGGCAGCGCTTCAGATGTTAAGCTCAAGGCACTGATGTCCAGTGTGGATGACGAGAGGAGATGGAGGGAGTTCGTCAAAGATCTGATGTGAACTGGGCGTTACTCTGTCGGTCATGAACCCATTGAATTCGCTCTATTTCTCGGAATTATTAAATAGGTTATGCCCCTATCTACGAAATCCGTATAAACATTAATGAATTACCAGAAACCGCCGTAAGATAACCCTGGGAGGATTCTAGGATGGACCGATTAGATGAGCAGATTATTGAGGTTTTAAAGAAAGATTCAAGACGCCCCTTTGTGGATATCGCCAACCAGTTGAAGGTATCAGAGGGGACAATCAGGAGCCGGATCCGGAAACTGGTGGATGCGGGCATAATCAAGACTTTTACAATCAAGACCAGCAATAGAAATGTTAAGGCCATAGTGGAGATCGAGATCGACGTCAACGTCAATACGGCCGAAGTGGCCACCGAGATATCGAAGTATGCCGGCGTTTCCGAAGTCTACGAGGTCACAGGAGAGGAAGATATTGTGGCCGTTATCGATGTCACTTCTTCTCCCCAGTTGAATGAGATAATCGAGAAGGTGAGGAGGTTCGAAAACGTTCATTCCACCAAGACCCGTCTGATACTGAAAGAACACTTTGGGGGTGATTGATTGTTCACAGGAAGCGGTACCGCGATAATCACTCCCTTTGACGGCGATGGGAATATCGATGAGAGGGGTCTAAGAGATCTGGTGGATTTCCAGGAGAGCGGCGGGGTGGACGCCATCGTTCCCTGCGGGACTACTGGAGAATCGGCTACCTTGTCCCATGATGAACATCTCAAGGTGATAGAGATAGTATTGGACCAGGTCTCTGATGCCACGGTAATCGGAGGGGCTGGTAGCAATGCCACGCACGAGGCCATAGAACTCAGCAAGGGGGCAGAGGACCTCGGTGTGGACTACATATTATCCATTTCTCCATATTACAACCGACCCACTCAGAGCGGGATCGTTGAGCACTACAGGGCGATAGCCAAGTCGGTAGACACTCCCATCATCGTGTACAACGTCCCAAGCAGAACGGGATCCAATATCGAGCCCCCCACGGTGTGGGAACTGTCCAAGATACCGGGTATAGTGGGCATAAAGGAGGCCAGCGGAAGTATTAGTCAGGTTGCGAATATCTTGAGGGGAGTACCGGATGATTTCTCGGTGCTATCCGGTGATGATTCTATCACCTTCCCTTTGATGGCACTGGGTGGCCGGGGTGTAATCTCTGTGGCTGCCAACCTGGTTCCCTCTATGGTGAGGGACATGGTACACAGCATGCTTTCTGGTGATATCGAGCGGGCCAGAGATCTGCACTTCAAGCTGCTGCCTCTCTTCGATCACCTATTTCTGGAGACGAACCCCATACCTGTCAAGACCTCCTTAGGGCTGATGGGGAAGCCGGCGGGCACATTCAGGCTGCCCATGAACGAAATGAGCTCTCAGAACCTGGAAGTTTTGAAGAAGACTCTTACCAGCCTGGACCTTATCTGAAGAGGTGGTTGTGATGATAGGAGTTGTTGTTGGCGGAGCCACTGGTAAGCTAGGGAGTCTGGTGTGCGAACTAATTCATGAGAGTAAAGATTTAGAGCTGGTAGGGGGCGTGGTGTCTTCTAGCAGTGCCCAGAAAGGCACTAAACTGGTTGGGGGATTGGACGCCGTAGCCCCTTCTGATCTGGATAGGGTACTGGGGGAGGCCGATGTCTACGTAGATCTCACTTCCCCGTCGGCAGCTGAAGAGAACCTAGGGGGTGTGCCTGAGACGGGTACGAACTTAGTGATAGGAACCACCGGGATCTCAGAAGAGTTCCTGGCCCAACTCTCAAGGAAAGTGGAAGTAAACGGTGTTTCTGCAGTCCTTTCCCCCAACTTCTCCATCGGGATCAACGTGTTCTGGAGGAGCTGTGAAGGCTTGGCGAGGGTGCTGGAGGACTACGATATTGAAATCACTGAGGTTCACCACAACACAAAGAAGGATTCACCTTCAGGCACGGCCATGCAGGCCGCCAAGATCATCTCCCAAGTGACCGGAATCGACCGATTTGTCCATGGGAGGGAAGGCCGTGTGGGACGCCGTGGAAGGGAGATCGGTATCCACTCCATTCGAGCCGGCGATGTGGTGGGAGAACACACGGTGGTGTTCGCGGGTAATAACGAAAGAATTGAGCTTACCCATAAGGCCCACTCCAGGGAGACGTTCGCCCGGGGCTGTCTGACCGCTGTCCGTTGGGTATCGGACAGGAGAGATGGGAGTATACACGATATGAACGAGGTGCTGGGATTATGATGAAGGTCATGAAGTTCGGCGGGACAAGTATGGGGAGCGTGGACTCTCTGGAGAGGGTGATGTCTATCGTCAGCAAGGGCTCCGGAAAGAGGACTCTGGTCGTTTCCGCGATGTCCGGCGTTACCAATACGCTGATTGAGTGGATCAAAGAGAGGAATTCCTCCGTGGAGGAAGTTATAGAATTACTTAGAAAGAGGCACTTAGAGACCGTTAGGGCACTGATCGATGAAGGTCCCATATTCGACTCCTATATAAGACGACTGGATTCCGAACTCTCCAGGTTGAAGGAGATCATGGATCATATGAGAGACCAGGAGACTGAACCCCTCATCAGGGACGCGATATCCAGCTGGGGAGAGCGCCTCTCTTCCCTGAACACCGCCTGCCTGCTGAGGAGCAGAGGTTTTGACGCGGTGCCTCTCAGTGCAGAGGAGACGGGCATAGTGGCCACCGGTTCTCCTGGCTTTGCCACTGCCGACTTGGAACAGACCAGCGCGAATCTGAAGGAAAACATAGTTCCATTACTTGATGAGAACAAGATACCGGTGATAACTGGCTATTACGGTTGTGATGAGCAGGGCCGACCCCATACGTTCGGGAGGGGAGGATCAGACTACTCGGCCTCGGTGGTAGCCTACGGACTGGATGCCGATCTGCTCGAGATATGGACCGATGTAGACGGTTTTATGACCTCCGATCCCACTGTGGTCAGTGGTGCCCGGACTATCTCTGAGATGGACTACGGAGAGGCGGCGGAACTGGCATATTTCGGGGCCAGGGTGCTACACGCTAGAACCATCGATCCGGTGAGGAGAAAGAGGATAACTGTGGCCATCAAGAACACATTCAATCCTGAAGGGGAGGGTACACTGATCAGGGAACTGCGTTCCCCCGGTCATTCCCTGCTGAGGAGCGTGGCCATGAGGAGAGACCTCTCTATTGTCAAAGTATACTCCTCGGAAATCGTCTACGACCCAGGACTGGTGTGCAAGATAATCACCTCGATCAGTGGTAATGGTATCACCACCTACGCAATTTCAACTTCGCTGTCCACCCTTGCGGTTGTCATACCCTCGAGGGCGGTGAATGACGCCGTTGCCAGCCTCAAGGCGCTCAAGGACACCAAGATAGAAGACATTAAGGTCAAGAGCGGTATGTCCCTGATATGCGCGGTGGGCGACGAGATGCTGGAGACCTCGGGTGTCGCGGCCAGTGTGTTCAATGTGGTGGAGATGGCCGGGGCGAATCTGGAGTTGATCTCCGAGGGCGCCTCCGATGTAGCTTTGAACTTCGTGGTGCCCAATTACACCGCAGACGGAGTAGTGAAGAGATTACACGAGATGTTCATTGGTGATTGAAATGAGAGATTTCGATTCTGAGGATAATGAGATGATCATAGGAGGGATATCAGCGACATCGCTGGCCGAGGATTTCGGTACCCCCCTGTACGTTACTGAAGAGAAGGCGATAAGAGAGAATTTCAACAGGATACAGGGGGCGTTTTCCAAACACATGCCTACAAGAGTCCATTACGCCTGCAAGGCCAATTCCAATCTGGCCATACTGAGGATTCTGGAACAGGAGGGCAGCTACATTGACACAGTCTCTATCGGAGAGGTCAAGACCTGTATGAGGGCCGGTTTTTCACCAGATAAGATACTCTATACCGGTGTGAGCGTATCCAACGAAGAGCTGGAAGAACTCGTGTTCCAGGGAGTGACTATCAATATCGATTCCCTCTCCGAGATGAGGAGGCTGTCCACGATCACAACGGACATCCCCGTTTCGTTCAGGGTGAATCCAGCAGTGGGAGCGGGCCATCATGAACATGTTGTTACAGGTGCAAAGGGCACCAAATTTGGCATCCCTAACGACAGGGTACTCGAAGCCTACAAAGAAGCGCTGGAGCTCGGGTTCACACCCATCGGTATACATGCCCACATCGGTTCCGGCGGTCAGAAGGTGCAGCCCTTCGTGGAGGTGACCGAGGTACTCGCCTCCTTCGCCAATGAGATAGAGGAGGAACTGGATATCTCTCTCCAGTTCCTGGATATCGGTGGCGGTGTGGGAATACCCTATCGGCCCAACGAGAAGACTATGGACCTGGACCTCCTGGCCGAATCAGTCTGCTCGGTGGTCAAGGAGAGGACTTCGATACCCAATATAGCCATCGAACCAGGAAGGTACATCGTTGCCGATTCAACCGTGCTGCTGACCTCGGTGGTGGATGTGAAGAAGAGCGGTGACAAGCACTATGTGGGAGTGGATGCAGGGTTCAACACCCTGATCCGCCCGGCGTTCTACGGTTCATACCATCATGTGAGGGTGGCCAATAAATTCGGCATGACAGGTGAGATCACCTACGATGTGGTGGGACCCATCTGCGAGACCGGTGACTACCTGGCCAAAGACAGATTGTTGCCCCCGGTGGAGGAAGGTGACCTGATCGCCGTCTATGACACAGGGGCCTACGGGTTCGTGATGTCCTCTCAATACAACTCCCGGCCCAGGTGCGGGGAAGTACTGGTCAAAGATGGGAACGCTTCGCTGGTCAGAGAACGGGAGAGGGTTGAAGACCTTTACCGATATCAGAAGATCCCTGCGAGGCTGATGCTGTGAGGTTCTGGAAGTACCACGGTCTGGGAAATGACTTCATATTGATGCTGGATAATGAAGACCGAATTTCCAGGGACCCGGAGACCATCAAGTCTCTCTGCCATCGCAGATTCGGCATAGGGGCTGATGGCGTTCTGTTTCTGGGTCCCAGTGAGAAAGGGGACGCCAGAATGAGGATTTTCAACGCCGATGGCAGCGAGGCTGAGATGTGTGGAAACGGCATCCGCTGCCTGGCCAAGCACCTATACGATTTCGGAAGCATCGTCGAGGAAACGATGATCATCGAAACACTGGCCGGCCTCAAAGAGGTGAAGTTGAGTGTGGAGCAGGGGGGAGTCACCGAGGTGGAGGTGGATATGGGACCTCCCTCCCTTGACTGCGAGAATATACCTATGGAGTGCGAGGGACGATTCATTGATGAGGAGATCGAGGTGGAAGGGAACAGGATCAGGGGTACTGCTGTCTCCATGGGAAATCCCCATTTCGTGATATTTCAGGACTTGAGTGAAGCGCAGAAACGCGAGCTGGGCCCCCTCATCGAAAGGCATCACCTGTTCCCCAACAGGACCAATGTTGAATTTGTGACCCCGAAGGAAAGCGGGCTGAAGGTGTCCGTTTATGAAAGAGGGACAGGGTGGACTCTGGCATGCGGGACTGGGGCCAGTGCCACCGCGGTGGCCGCAACACTTAATGGAAAGGCACCGTTTGATGAGAAGATCGAAGTCGAACTACCGGGGGGCAGTTTGTGGATCTCTGTTCCCCAGGACCAGTCCTCGGTAAGAATGACAGGTCCAGCAGTGAGAGTGTTTGAAGGAGACATTCAATTAGGTGATTGATTTGACGTACGAGTTTGCATCGAGGGTGAAATCATTACCTCCATACCTATTTGCGGAGATGGAGGAGACAGTTGAGGAGAAGAAGAAACAGGGTGTGGATATCATCGATTTTGGGATCGGAGACCCGGATATTCCCACCCCGGATGAGATCATCGAAGTGATCAGGGAAGAACTTGGTAACCCAGCCAACCACAGATATCCCAGCAGTATGGGGCAGGCCGAGACGCGAGAGGCGGTAGCCAGATGGTACGGGAAACGCTTCGGCGTGGACCTCGACCCCCGGGACGAGGTGACTATACTTCTGGGTAGCAAAGAGGGACTGGCAAACGTGTCCAGAGCGTTCGTCAACCCGGGAGAAAAAGTCCTTTCACCCGATCCTGCCTATCCTGTCTACGCCCAGGGGGGCGCCATGTTGTGTGACGCACAGCCGGTCAAGGTCCCTTTGCTCCCAGAGAATGACTTCCTGATGGACCTGGATTCGTTACCTCAGGACGCCAAGATGCTGTATATGAACTACCCGAATAACCCCACAGGAGCGGTGGCCACACTCCAGTTCCTCCAGGAGGCGGTGGATTGGGCAGAGGAGACAGAAACCATACTCTGCTATGATAACGCGTACTCGGAAATCACATTCAATGATTACAGGGCCCCCAGTATCCTGGAATGTGGAGACAATGCCGTCGAATTCGGGTCACTATCAAAGACATTCAATATGACCGGCTATCGTCTTGGATTCGCAGCCGGTAACGCGGAGATAATCTCTGGCCTGAGGAAAGTAAAATCACAGATCGATTCTGGAGCGCCCAAGTTCATACAGAAGGCGGCGGTGATGGCCCTGGGGGAGTATGAGGGCGAAGAGAGACCGTCGATGGTGGAGAAGAATGTTGAGACCTACGAGAAGAGAAGAGACGCTCTGGTATACGGTCTAGAGAGACTGGGATTTGATGTGAAAGAGCCGAGGGGTACGTTCTATCTGTGGCAGTCGATAGAACAACCCTCTATGGAATTCACCAAACAGTTACTGGAGGCGGGTGTAGTGGTAACACCCGGGATAGGATTTGGGGATTACGGGGAAGGATTTGTCAGGTTTGCGCTGACCCAGTCCGTAGAGAGGATCAACGAGGCCGTGGAGAGGATCGAAGACATCATCTAGAGCTTCTCAAAGCCTCCACGGCGGGCAACGGTTCGCCCATTAAGTAGGTCTCCAAGGCCCCCCCTCCGGTACTCACATATGAGAACGATTCAGAGAGCTGAATGTTCCTGGCCATGGCCGCGGTATGTCCTCCGCCGATGAGTGATAGAGCCTCAGATTTGGCGGTGGCGATCATCAGTTCCCTGGTGCCCACCGCGAATTCCTTCTTCTCTACCATACCCGCTGGTCCGGAGAAGAATATGGTCTTCGCGCTCCGCAGAACCTTGACCAGTTTGCCGATGGTCTGTGAGCCAATGTCCAGTATAGGGAATTCCGATGGCAAATCACCCACCAGTAGCTCACGGCGGGCACCCTCCATGTCCACCGCCACATCGTGAGGCAGTATGATACTATCACCACAGTCCCAGAGTAGTTCCTTCCCCCTCTCCAGTAACTCAGAGGTCATTTCCTGCTCCAGGAACTCTTCACTTGCCTTGCCAAGTTCCACACCTCTTGCCATCAGCATGAAGTTGGCGAACAGACCGGTGAGCATCACCCAATCGGCCATACCCCTCTCGATCACCCGTCTGATGAACTCCAGACTCCCCGATATCTTATCCCCGCCCAGGAGGAATACGCAGGGCCTCTTGGGGTCATCGAACAGTTTACTGAGGGTATTGAGCTCTTTCTCCATCAGTCTCCCGGCCACTGACGGCAGGACATGGGAAAAACCAACCAGGGAGCAGTGGGAGCGGTGGGCCGCAGCGAAAGCATCGTTCACGAAGAGGTCCACCAATGGAGAGAGTTCAGTCACCAGCTCCGATTCCGCGTGCTCCTCCGGAGTTCTGTTCTCTGTCTCATAGGGAAGGCTCCTGACGTTCTTGAGCAGTACCGCCTCCCCTCCCCTCATAGATCGTATGGAGGACTTCGCCTCCTCCCCCACCAGGTCGTCGACATATCGCACTTCGTTCCCCACGAAGGTGGAGATACATTCGGCGTGCTTTTCCAGCGAAGTAAAATCCCATCGATCTGGCCTCCCCTGGTGGGCGAGTATGACCGCCCTTGCTCCCTGTTGGGTGAGTTCCTGCAGTGTGGGTATCATCTTCCTGATCCTATAATCATCCTCGATCTCCAGCGTCTCACGGTTCAAGGGTAGATTGATATCGGCCCTTAACATCACGGTCTTCTCCTTGAAGTTCAAGTCGCCTAGTGTATTGAATTCCTTCATCGGGCACACCTCACATCAGATATGAAAAAGGAAGTCCACCACCCGGTTGGCATATCCCCATTCATTGTCATACCAGCATAATACTTTGATTAGATTACCTTTTTGCCCCGAAACCATGGTACTGGGTGCGTCCACGATGGAAGATCTGGGGTCTCCGACTATATCCGCCGATACCAGGGGCTCTTCTGAATAGCCCAGAAACCCCTTCATCTCTCCTGAAGCAGCCCTCTTGAGTGCCAGATTGACCGCCTCCTTGTCCACCGGCTGCTCCACAGAAACGGTAAGGTCAGTAATCGATCCGTCGGGTACTGGTACTCTGAGTGCCTGCCCGTCTAGTTTCCTCTTGAGCTCCGGGAGGACCTGTGAGACCGCCTTCGCCGCCCCTGTAGTGGTGGGTACTATGGAGAGGGCGGCCGCCCTGGCCCTCCTGAGATCTGTATGTGGAAAATCGACCAGTCGCTGATCCCCAGTGTAGGCGTGTACAGTATTCATCAGACCGGACCGGATGGTAAAATTGTCGTGCAGCACCTTGGCCGGGAGGGCCACACTGTTGGTGGTGCAAGATGCCAGAGATATGATTCTGTGTCTGCCCCCATCGTATTGATCATCGTTGACTCCCAGGACGATGGTGATATCGGGATGTTCGGCAGGAGCGGTGATGATCACCCTGTCGGCACCGCAGTCTATGTGTTGGCGCGCCTTCTGCCTCTCCCTGAAGAACCCTGTTGCCTCTACCACCACATCGATGTCCCTGTCTCCCCAGGGCAGTTTCTGGGGCGATTTCTCAGAGGTGAAAGAGAGCAGCTGATTATCTACCTGAATGCTCCCGTCGGTGGTCTGTACCTTTCTGTCCCAGGTTCCGTGCACTGAATCATGTTTCAACAGGTGAGCGAGAGTATCGGAGTGGGCAAGGTCGTTTATGGCCACCACCTCAAAATCATCGCCATATTCGGGCCTCCCCATCGCTGCTCTCAGAAAGCACCTCCCGATCCTGCCAAACCCGTTTATTGCCACTCTCATCTTCGATCTATCTCATTTCCCTATCCCTAGGGACCTGTCGGTCTTTCTTATCGACTTCATGGGGTCCCTCTCCAGCTTCATCATCGACCGGATACAGTCTACGATCTCTGGTACCACATCGCTCTCCTGATGTATGGCCTGGTAGTAGTACAGCGACCCGTCAGAACATTTGACTCCGTCTTCCCAGACTATGATCTCCATGAAGTCGCCCCTTGGCCTGTCCAGGTCTCGGGCCAGTTCCATGATCTGTGCCGAAGACTTGATCCCGTGCTTGCCGCTCACGAACTTGATCCTGGGCACGTTGTCCCATATGGAGAGAATCCTCCTTTCATTGCACTTCTTCTTGGTTTCACACCTGATGCAGTGGACATGCATCCTGGTGGTAGGCGTCTTCACCGCCATTGTATTTATGTTCAGCCAGGGCATGATGGTTCTCACGTCTGGGCCATGGTGGGTGGGCAGGTCCAGAGCGGGCTCCACCGCATTCAGCAGGGCCCCTTTTACGTCCCCCGGATCGGCACCTCTTCTGATCAACGAAGCGAATACGTCCTCTATCCCAAACACCCTGTCCAAAGGAAAGAGGGTGCGTATCAGCCCTGTAGTATTGCAGGAGACTACTCGGACGAATCTGGCCCCCCATGACTCATGATAATTGGCAAAAGAATTGAATGATATGCCCGATACGCGGTGGCTTTCGCCTCCCTGAAATATGGCCTTGACCCCCCTCTCTTCGTAAAGGGGCCAGTACTTTTCACCTATCCCGCTCGGAGTAGAGTCCACCACCAGGTCCACCTCTTCCAACAGATCCTCGAGAGTCCCCATGGTTTCAATTCCCTCCCCCTCGAAGACAGTCCGGCGCTCTTCGTTTGCGGCGTACAGGGGGATACCCTCTTTTATCGCCAATCTCGCCTCATAGCTCGGTCTGGTCTTGGTGACCCCCACGATCTCCATATCATCCTGATTCTTGATTGCGTAGGTGGTCCGTTTCCCTATCGTACCGTATCCGTTGATCGCGACCTTGACGGTCATTACCTCATCTCCGAACGATGGAAGAATATGCGTAGAGTATTATACCCCTTGCGGTAAATTCCTGAATGCTTCATACAGAGGTAGACCCCGCTCTACTTCAAGTCCCAGTACTGTTTCTGCGTTCTCATTACCCGATCTACTGTCTCTCTACCCGCCGCCTTTTCGTCCGTAGGCTCGGGGAACTTCAACTTGATCTCTTTTCCCTCAAACAGTGCTACCAGACCTGCCAGAACTTCGGCATTGGCTTCCACATTGTACCCGCCCTCCAGAACGAAAGATATCCTTTTCTTAGGACTGATGTTTATCAGCTTCTTCAGAACACTGAGATATCCTGCAGAAGAGAGTTTGAGGGATGCTAGAGGGTCCATGATATGAGCGTCCATTCCCAGGCTGACCAGAATGAGCTGAGGATCGAACTGCTCGAGTATGGGGGCCACTCCCCGTTCTATTGCCAGTTTATAGGTGCCGTCACCAGCACCGGCCTTGAAAGGGAAGTTAACGGTGAATCCTTCTCCTTCCTTCCTGCCTGTCTGCCCCACCTCCCCCATCCCGGGATAGATGTCCTTCTGGTGCAAAGAGATGTAGAGCACGCTGGGATCTTCATAGAAGATGCCCTGAGTACCGTTGCCGTGGTGGACATCCAGGTCAACAATTGCCACCCGCCCCTTGTCCATACGTCTGGCGGCTATCGCGATATTGTTGAAATAACAGAAACCCCCTCCCTGTTTCCTTCCCGCATGGTGGCCGGGAGGTCGAACCAGTGCCAAAGTGGGTGTGCTCTTTTCGAAGGCAGCATAGGCCCCCTCGATGGTCCCCCCCACTGCCAAGCAGGCGATCTCATAGGTCTCCTTCCTGAGAAGAGTATCCGGGTCGATGTACTCTCTGTTCCCTTCTGCTATACGCTGGACATAGTTCTCGGAGTGGACAAGAAGCAGGTCTTCGGCCACCCCGGCTTCAGGGGTCGACACTTCATCCCACAGACCCTCAACCCTCATCCTGGACCTGGCCTCTTCCAGCCTCTGAGGTGACTCGGGATGCCCCTTCCATTGGAGATGATCGATGTACCGGCGGTGAAAGATTATGGTCACTGGTTTGGAAGAGTGGTGTGAGGTAAAAACAGTTTTCCCCTGTCCTCATGACTTGTCCCCATGCAATAATCCATGAGGTAATCGGTGGCTGTAGGCTAGAAAAAGTTTAATATAGCATGCCCATGTTCATAATCCTCGTGTCAATAATTCCCACAGGCTCAACAAGGAAGTTTTTCTCTGAGGATTGCCTAGTGGGTATTATAATTAGATAGAGGGCCTCCAGTTGTATCTGGATGTCCTCGATCATTATGGGGTGGATAATTGATGAGAGGTAGCAAGGCCATTTTGAAACTGCTCGAACAACAAGGCGTTGAGGTGATGTTTGGATATCCCGGTGGGACCACCATGCCCATCTATGATGATCTGCTGGATTCAAACCTCAGACACATCCTGGTGAGACATGAACAGTGCGCAGCCCACATGGCTGATGGATACGCCAGGGCAACGGGAAGGCCCGGAGTCTGCATCTCTACTTCTGGTCCCGGGGCCACCAATCTGGTCACCGGGGTGGCGACGGCCCATGTGGACTCATCGCCCATGCTCGTACTGACCGGACAGGTCTCCACGCCCAACATAGGGGCGAACGCGTTCCAGGAGGCAGACTCTTTCTCCTTGATGATGCCTATTACCAAGCATAACTTCCGTGTATTGAACCCTGAAGATATACCAGAGGCGATCAAGAGAGGGTTGGCTATTGCCACCACCGGACGGTTCGGTCCAGTACACGTGGACATCCCAATGGATATAATGCAGAGTGACGTGCCCGAGGAGAGAATGAGGGTCAAGTTCTCTGTCCCACCTCACCCTGAGGATTTCTCAGAGATGCCTCAGGCGCTTAAGATACTGAAGAACGCCGAGAGGCCTCTGATCATGGTGGGCGGTGGATGCGTCTGGGCCAACGCTGCCAGCGAGGTGGTACAGCTCGCAGAGACGCTGATGGCGCCGGTCATAACCACCATGATGGGCAAGGGAGTGCTACCCGAAACCCACCCCCTCGCTCTGGGCCTAATCGGTATGCATGGTAGGGAGGCCCCCAGGAGGGCCCTTTCAGAGTGCGATGTACTGCTGGCCATAGGCACCAGGTTCTCGGACCGTAGCTCGGGCAACAAGGACGACATGTCCCCCGATACCAAGATCGTTCATGTGGACATCGATCCCGGAGAGGCCGGAAAGAGACCCAGGACGTACGTGAGGTTGATCGGAGATGCCAAGAAAGCACTCCAGTCGATAATACAGGGATTGGGTAGGAAAAGAGAAGAGACTCCCTGGTCGGTAAGGATCAAGGAGATAAGCGAGTACTGCGACTGCGATATCGATATGGACCAGGTGCCCATAAGGCCCCAGAAGGTGATCCACGAACTGAACCGGCTTCTTCCCGAAGACGCTATGGTGACCACCGAGGTGGGTCAGAATCAGATGTGGGTGGCCCACTTCCTGAAGGTCAAGGCCCCCAGGCAGTTCATCAGCTCTGGAGGTTTCGGAACCATGGGCTTCGGGCTGCCTGCAGCCCTGGGAGTCAAAGTGGCCTACCCTGATCGGCCGGTGGTCGATGTCGCTGGAGATGGCAGTATTCAGATGGTCTTCCAGGAATTCGCCACCGCGGTGGCCGAGGATCTGCCGGTAACGGTGGTGGTGCTCAACAACGGGTGGTTGGGAATGGTCAAGCAGTGGCAGAAACTGTTCAACGATGAGAGGTACAGCGGCACCAAGCTAGAGAAGAACCCCGATTTTGTCAAACTTGCCGAGGCCTACGGTGCGGAAGGAGTGAGGGTGGACCGCCCCTCGGAGGTCGCCGAGGCGATACAGAGGGGCCTGGACTCGGAGGTTCCCTTCCTGGTTGACATACTGGTGGATCCCGAAGAGGATGTGCTTCCCATGCTCCCATCTGGCAAGGGAGCTGACCACGTTATAAGGGGGAGATGTAAATGGAAGTAATCCAGATACTGGCCAGAGATTCCCAGAGCATATTCCAGCGAGTATTCATTGAACTGGTTCGGAGGAAGGTGAGGGTAAACGATGCCTTCCTGCACAAAAACGACAAGATGGTTACCATGATAATGAGCATCTCCAGGTTCTCCACCCGGGGAGAGGTGATGCAGGCCCTGAGAAATCTGGAAGACGTGTTGTCTGCCGAATGGCTGGAGGAAAACGTGGAGTGTCACTGGGAGAAAAATGCGAACGGATCCAGCGTCAGGATAATCAGGGACGGAGTCGAAATCAACCCCGATGTCTGCTGACCATCCGAAGATGTTTATAGATGCTCTGACTTAAGCTCTGTAAATTGCTGTTATGAGGTGAAGAATATGGTTAAGGTATATCATAATGAAGATGCGGACCTATCATCCCTGGACGGAAAGCGAATTGCGGTTGTAGGATACGGTAGTCAGGGAAGAGCCCAAGCCCTCTGTCTCAGAGACAGTGGCTGTGATGTTGTGGTCGGTGTGAGAAAGGGAGGAGACTCCTGGAAGAAGGCCAAAAAAGACGATATTGAGGTTACTGAGATCTCAGACGCTGTTCAGGGCGCTGATGTTGTGATGATGTTGATCCCTGACGAAGTCCAGAAGGGAGTGTATGTAGAACAGGTGGCACCCTATCTCAAGGAGGGGTGTGCACTTGACTTTGCCCATGGATTCAACGTAGTCTACGGCGTGGTGAAACCTCCGGAGGATGTTGATGTGATCATGGTAGCACCTAAGTCTCCCGGTAAGAGGGAGAGGGAGGAATACCTGAGCGGGTTCGGAGTACCAGCGTTGATCGCTGTGGAACAGGACTACACAGGAAACGCTAAGAATATCGCACTGGCCATCGCCAAAGGAATAGGTTCCACCAGGGCAGGAGTACTGGAGACCACTTTCCATGAAGAAGTTACATCTGATCTGTTCGGTGAACAGGCGGTGCTCTGCGGCGGTGTGACAGCCCTGATACTGAAGGGTTTTGAAACACTGGTAGACAGAGGTTACCAGCCCGAAATCGCCTATTTTGAGGTGTTGAATGAATTGAAACTGATCGTCGATCTTATACAGGAGGGCGGGCTTATGAACATGTGGTATAACGTGAGCAACACCGCAGAATTCGGAGGGCTCTCCCAGAGAAACACAATCATAGACGAGACCACGAGGGAAAAGATGGAGGATATGCTGGATAGGATTCTTTCTGGTAAGTTCTCTGACGAGTGGATGAAAGACTGGAATGATGGCCTCAAGCGATTGAGGAAGATGGAGAAAGAAGAGTCCCAGAGACAGATCGAACAGGTGGGGGAGGAACTGCGAGCCCTCTTTGAGAGGGAGTAGACCCCACCCCTTCTCATTATTTTGAGTCCCAAAAAATCATAAGGCGATCTACAGATAGAATTTCCAATCCAATGCTCGGGTGAGATGATGAAGAGACTAATCATGCAGACCAGGGAGCAGAAATTCGAGATCGAACTGAACAACTCGGACACTGCCAACGCCATATGGCTGGCCGCCCCGTTCGAAGGTTATGCAAACGTCTGGGGTGAAGAGATCTATTTTGAGATACCGGTGGATATGGAGGTTGAAAATGGGAAACAGATCATGGATGTGGGCGAGGTGGCTTACTGGCCCCAGGGTAATGCATTCTGTCTGTTCTTCGGTCCCACCCCGGCCAGCGAAGGAAAAGAGCCCGTAGCAGTGAGTGATGTGAGTCCGGTAGGAAAGGTAGTGGGAGACCCAGGTCGGTTGAGGGACGTTGGTGACAGGACCAAGATCGAGGTCAAGCAGGCTTAGGCTTGCCGCCTTCGCTAGGGTGAACCAACCAGTTCCATGCCGTTGAAGGCGATGCTGGGCGTTATCGTGGCCCCGTAAACGGTGGGATCGTCTCCCAGCATTTCCACGTTCTTGAGAGCCTCGAACATATTGCCCACCAGGAGTGCGTGTTTGACCGTTCTTCTTTCCCCACTCTCCCATATGTGAGCTGATCGAAGCTCAAGTCCAAATCCTCCGGTGAACGGATTGATCTGCGGGTAGGCGAATTTCTCGACGAGAATCACATCGTCTAGCTCCTCTATCATCTCCTTGACACTCGTGTGGCCTGGACACACCCTCAGGTTGATCGGAGAGATGCTCGGTGCATTCTGGTATAGATTCTGAGAGTCCCTGACGCTCCTGCGCAAGCTGTTCCCCGAGGCCGATATACCCTCCAGACCAGCGTTGTAACTGTCGTAGAGGTACGAGCGAAGGACTCCGTCCTCGATGATACTCTTCTTCTCGGTAGGTACCCCTTCGTCATCGTGAGAGGAAGAAAGGGTGCCTCTGGGATCAGTGGGATCGTCCAATATGTTGAGCTTCTTGTCTGCCACTCTATCTCCTATCTTGTCCGCCCACCTGCTCCTCCTCTTGTTCACGTTCTCCGCGCTCACCGCGAAACCGACGGAACTCATCAACATCTCAGAGAGCTGGCTGGGAGGGATTATGACTTCTGTCTGTTTCCTACCCTTGAACTCTTCAGCACTCGAGGCATTCGTGGCCTTGTTCCATAGAGAACGCCCGATCCGCCTCCCCGGAATGTCTAACCTATGGGAGAAGAACTCCTCGGTGCCTTCACCGGGACTCTCTCCAGTGGTCATCGAACTGAAATGGGTATACACCATTGTGTTCTTCTGAGCGGCCCTGGCCCCGTTAGTGTTGAATACTTCGGTCTCTATTTCCGCGGTTCGGAGTACCCCGACTGGTACCTTCACCCCCTCCTTCTCCATACAAGAATCCACAATCTGCAATGCCTCCCGGGCGAGCGCCTCCTCATCCAGGTTGGCCACTTCACGATCCCAAGTATCTGGGCTGGGGAAAGACTTCTTGCCCGAAGCCGGGAATCCTATGAACTCTGGGTCGGGCGGAGAGAGCCTGGCCTTCTTGCAAGCCTCTATAGCACAGCGCCTGGAGTCGTCTATGTCTCCTATGGTCGATGAGGACTCTCCCACCTTCTTGCCAACGACCGCCCTTACCGACAGCCCCATATCGAATTTCTCTTCCATGTTCTTGACGGTAGAGTCCTCCACATAAAGGCTGCGAGTCCTCGTCCTGGCCAGGAATACTTCCGCCTGATCAGCGCTGTGGGAGAGCGCCTCTTCGGCCGTCCGGTTTACTATGTTTTCCAGAACCACATCAATCACCCCCCACCATGATCTCGGCCCTGCAATAGGGCCCCCCGATGGATACGGGGACGAAATCCTCTATACCCTTGCCACACATCGCCCCTTCGAATTCCAACACGTCGCCAACCGCATCTACTTTTTGAAGTATGGTCAGGGCATCTCCGGTGAGACCGAATGACCTCACCAGGTCCGTGATCTCGCCCTCCTCGATGAGATAGCCCCTCGGAGCCTGGGCCTGAAAACCCCCTCCCACTGGGTCTTCCATACCACTGATCGACTTGTCGGTCAGCAGCCCGTAATCGATATCTTCGATCATCTCCTCCAGGGTCCAATCTCCTGGTTCGAAGAAGGTGTTGGTCATCCGGGCCCATATCCTGCGTGAGAAATCTTGGGCCCTTCCGTTTCCGGTGGGCTCAGTGCCCATCTGGGCGGCCGTTTCCAGGCTGTGAAGATACCCTCGATAGACACCGTCCGAGATTATTACCGTCCTGGAGGCCGGTGTACCCTCGTCATCAAACGGAATACTACCAAAAAGCCCGTCCAGGGTGGCATCATCGACCATCGTGATGTGATCAGAGGCGACCTTCTCGTCCACCTTCCCGGTGAGGAAGGAGCGCTTCTTTGTAATCTCATCCGCCTCTGAAGCGTGTCCCATCACCTCGTGGGCTAGCGTACCTGTGTTGGCCGGGTCGCTGATACATGTCATCAGCCCCGAGGGCGGCTTCACTGCGCTAAGCATCTTGACTGCCTCCTCTCCACAGTGCCTGCCCATCCCCTCAATATCCGTGTTCTCCACCAGTTCATATCCCTTAGTGCCGCTGACGATATCGTAATAGAATTCGTTCCTTCCGCTTTCGGAGGCCACGGCCATCGCGTACAGGAAAGTCCTCACCTCCTCCCATTCCACCTCACTACTCATCGAATTGACCAGTGTGGTTCTACTGATCTGGTCACGATATGTGGAGTTCCTGTTGGAGATCCTGTCCTCCACCTGCTGGGCTCCGTCCAGGTTCTTAACCATCTCCACCTTCTCTTCCGTAGACACCTCCCGTGGAGACACTTTCACCCCGCTCTTCTCCTTCTTCTCAAATGCAGGTCGCTCTGGTATCACAGGGCCCTGAAGTTCCGCCACCGCGGCGAGTCTTGGAGCTCTGAGACAGGTCTCCATGAGGGATTCCTTGTCCAGAGAGACCGAGGTCGAGTAGCCCCACCGGCCCCCTATCCTGCTCCTGAAGCACACGCCGCTCATTTTCTCCGATTTCAATCCTCTGACCGTACCATCTACTACCTTGATCGTCTCGCTATCGAACACCTGGTGCCGAGCATCACAGAATTCGGCACCAGCCTCTTGCATACGGTTCACACATTCAATCAGAATATCTTTCATTTCATATCACCAAGAGGTCTTTGGGAGCGCTGGTCAACATCTCGTATCCGTTCTCGGTAACACGGATCACGTCTTCGATCCTCACCCCGCCGAGGTCGGGATCGTAGACCCCAGGTTCGATGGTGAAGATCATGTTCTCTTCCAGTGTCAGATCCGATTTGGAGGATATTTTGCCCCCATCGTGTACTGAAAGACCCAAGCCATGTCCCAGGGAATGAATGAATTTGCCCCCGAACTCACTACTCTCTATGTATTCTCTGGCCGCTTGATCCACCTCAGAGGCTGCGACCCCGGCCTGGATGACCTCAAGACCTCTGTTCTGGGCTTCAAGCACTGTCTCATACATCTTCTTATGGACCCTATTGACCTCACCAATGAACACAGTGCGGGTGATGTCCGAGCAGTATTTATTATACCTGGCACCAAAATCCATCAGCGCCACGTCTCCTCTGCGGAGGACAGCCTCTCCGGCCGAGTAGTGGGGTTCAGCGGAGTTGCGGCCGAAAGCCACCACCGGAGAAAATGAAGGCTCAGTGGCCCCCTTCTTCTGCAGGCGGTAGGAGATCTCGGCCGCCACCTCATACTCCCTCACACCTTCTGAGAGGAAGTCCGGTATCTCTTCCGCCACCTCAGACGCTATCTCGCACGCCTTCCTGAGCCATTCCACTTCAACATCTTCTTTGATCAGCCGCGCCCTCTCGAAAGCCTCGCTGACATCAGTGATCTGAACGTCGGGAAACAGGTCCTTGAGATCCATCATGTTCTTCGCGCTCAGGCCGGAGGCATTTATGCCCAGGTTATCAATCCCTCTCAGGAGCTCCTCCAGATGATTGTCTCTCTCCTCTCCCGAGGTGAATGTCCTCACCTCGGCATCTGTCTTCCTGGCACTGGTTTCCTCCAGTGTACTCACCACCAGGTCCATCTCGCCGTCCGGCCAGATCAGAGAAGCACAGCCCTCGAATAGTCCCGAGGTAGCTCTGGTAACGTAGGAAAATGAAAGATCAATCATGGGTTCGGTTCCGTTAATCAGAATTATGGCCTCAACCTCATCGGAGGCATGGGAGTAGACACTCCTTACTCTATCCCTCATGAAATCACGGGCTGGCATTGTTAAAGAAATTGATAAATCTATGCACCGATGCTTCCACACCTATATACCTATCCAAACGTTTCCGGCAATCCTCTTGATCGCGGCCACAGCGGAAAGAGCCGCCAGATAGCTCGTGGAGGGCGTCTTAGGAGACGGAATATTCTTGGTCTCAGCGCAGAACTCACCGAAGGACCCCTTTACTATCACTTTATGCTGATTGCTCTCCACTTCTGGATCGCAGATTATCTTGACTTTCGTCTTGTCAAATCCCACCCCTAGAAGGCCGAGTGTTGCTGAGACATTCATGTTCTTGGGGAACTCCATGGCCGCCTCCCTGGCACTCCCCTCAAAAATCACGTGGGCTTCTTCCAGGTTGTCCATGACGATGCCCCTTTCCCTAAGCTTGGAAACATCACAGAGCCCCTTTCTCCCTTTCCTGCTGATCAGCTGCACCTCTTCGATCTCACCTTCGGCCGCGGAATGAAGGCCGTCCGTCCCGCAAATGGCACCGGACGGAACGTACAGGCGAGCCCCCCTCTCTCTGGCCAGCCTGAAACACTTCTCTCTAAAATCATCTCTGGCGAACGATCCAACGCTCATCACCATGATGTCCACGCCAAGTTCCAGGAAGAATGGCACGTAGCGCAAAGCCGCCTTCTGACTGGCGGCCTCTACTGCTAGATCAAGGTCATCAGTGATAGCCTCCAGACTCTCATCATCGTTGGGAACGTATTCCACCTGGACCAGGCCTTCCACCAAATGGGCAGCACATGATTTACTCTGATCTGTTATGTACACCTTTTCGAACTCGGGCATCTCATCTACAGCTTTGGCTATAGTGGTCCCGATGGCCCCACAACCTATGATCAGAATTTTCATCTGTTGCTACAATATAAGCGTTAAATATAAAATTATTGAAAGGATAGCTCCGCTGTTGACTAATTATTCTCGATATTCAATGTCAGTTACGAATTCCGAAGCGGGCACAATGATATAAGAGCCACCGACCATCTGCGATACGGATGCGATACGAACTTCTCGATCATACAGCTGACTTGTTTGTGAAGGCATACGGGTCCTCAGTGGAACAGTGTTTCGAGAACGCGGCTTACGCCATGTTCGACCAGATAGCCGATCTCTCCACGGTGGAGATAGTGGAAGTGGTAGAAGTGGCTGCGGAGGGGGAGGACGAGGAGGGACTGCTATATGATTTCCTCTCTGAGCTCCTTTACGTCCACGACACTGAAGGACTGCTACTGAAAGAATTTGAGGTCGATATTGAGGACGGCTCTCTTAAATGCAGAGCCCGGGGGGAGCAGCTTGCGAGGGACAAACACCCACTGAAAATCGAAATCAAAGCGGTCACATTCCACATGATGGAGATCAACGAGGACGAGCTTTATATCACCGTCTTGTTCGATATCTGAGGGGAAATGATGAAAGCATCTGCAGTGGCACACCCTATCCAGGGACTGATAAAATACCACGGTCTGAAGGATGACCGACTCAGGATACCATTTCACGATTCTGTATCGGTCTGCACTTCCCCGCTTATGACCCGAACCACGGTCGAATTCGGTCATGATAGTGACACCGCTGTGATAGACGGCAAAGAGGTGGGAGGTAGGGAGATGGAGAGGATATTGGCCGTTGTCGACCCTTTGAGGACCGAGGCTCAGGAGTCCAGCGGCATGAAGATAGTGTCTGAGAACAATTTCAGTTCTAACATCGGACTCGGAGCCAGTTCTTCCGGGTTCGCGGCCCTGGCCCTGGCTTCGGCCACCGCATTGGGCATGGACCTGCCCCTAGAAGAGGTCTCTCGGTACGCCAGAAGGGGTGCAGGATCCGCCTCTAGGGCGGTAACTGGTGGGTTCTCGAGATGGTATGCCGGATTCGACGATAGAAGCAGTTTTTCGAGAAGACTGGAAGCCCCGGAGATGGGTATGAATATCTTGATCGCGCTGGTCCCTTCCCATAAGTATACTGATACTGCCCATAAGGAAGTCCTCAGTTCACCGTTCTTCAGAGCCCGACTTGAGTACGTGGGCGATGCCCTAGATGAGATGGAAAAAGCCATTGCTGACGGGCAATTGAACCGGATAGGCGAGCTGGCGGAGAAGGACACTCTGCTGCTGCACGGAATCACAATGACTGGACTCGATTCCTATATTCTGTGGAGACCGGACACCCTGAGAGTGATCATGGCCGTCAAGCAGATGAGGGAGGAAGGGGTCCCCTGTTATTTCTCAATCGATACTGGAGCCACGGTGTATATCAATACACATGAAGAACACTTGACCACTGTGAGAAGGAATATTGAATCTCTGGGTATTGAAACCATTATCTGTGAGGTGGGTGGGGAAGCGAAGGCGGTCGATGAGCACCTGTTCTGAGGTAATCTGCCGTCACTTCATCGGGTCCCCCCCAGTGAATGGGTGGTCTATAAACTCACTCTTTAGATTCTAGATCTACCTTTGCTACACCTCTTTTTCCAGCTGGAATTGAACTACTCTCTCACTGCCCTCACAGTTCATCAAACCGTACGTTAAGGGATCAGTGAGCGGGGAGAAGCCCTATCGGGAAGCCAATCTATTTGAAATGAGATTTCGATTACGTGATCATGGACGCTTATGGAGTGGGTGCTCTGAACGTGGACCTCATCTACAGAGTAGACGGATCAGCTCTGAAAGATGAGGTTAAGCCAGGTTCCGAGATACAGGGGACAGAAGAGGAGTTCGGTTCGTTGCTGGACTTGCTTGAAGAGGAGGCGGTACTGATGCACAGGAGTGGAGGGGGGTCGGCCGCCAATACCATGTACGCTCTACATAGGACGGGGTTTGAGACTGGAGTAATGGGCGTAGTAGGTACGGACGAACACGGGGATTTCCTGATCGATTCTCTGGAAGGGGTCGACTGTTCTAGGGTCAAGAGAATAGATGGAACTGGTCTTTGTATTTCTATTATATCCGATAATGAACGCTCCCTCCTGGTGCTCCCCAACGCCAACGATCTTTTCAGGGTAGAGGAGAAGGACGTCTCTTCAGCGAAAGGGGCACGGCTATTGCATCTCTCCTCATTCGCAGGAGATGACAGTCTTAGAGAACAGATGAAGCTGATGAACTCCCTGGACAGCATGGTTACTGTGACCCTAGACCCGGGAGAACTTTATGCTTCCAGGGGCTTAGAAGAACTGACCCCTTTGATCTCAAATTGCGATATCATGTTCCCCAGTGGTGACGAGGTGAAGATGCTTACCGGGAAACGGGCGATGGAGGGCTGTGAGGAGTTACTCTCCATGGGCCCGGAAGTAGTGGTATGTACCCTGGGGGATGAAGGATCAATGATTGTTTCTGATGAAGGCGTCTGTTGCATGGATGCAGTGGAAACGGAAGTAGTGGACAAGACCGGTGCCGGGGACGTCTATGCGGGAGCGTTCCTTGCCGGGTGGATGAAGAGTTGGGGGTTAGAAAGGTGCGGGCGTTTCGCCGCCCTCGCCTCGGCGAGAAGCATCTCCAAATATGGGAGGGAAGGATATCCCGACCAAGATATGATGAGGCGTTTCGAGAAGGAGGATTCAAAATGTTAAAGCTAGGATGGTTTTCTACGGGAAGAGACAGGGCGGCGAGAGAGCTGTTGTCTACCATGATGAGGAAGAAGGAAGAAGGTTTCTTCGACATCTCCATAGAGTTCGTATTCTGTAACTGGGAAGAGGGGGAGGCGCAGGGTCACAGGGACTATCAGGAAAGAAAGAAGTTCTTCAAGTTGGTGAAATCCTACGATATCCCGCTGGTTACCCTGTCCTGGAAGAAGTACCTGCCGGAGCTGAGAGAGAGCGACAAAGAAGGGTGGAGGGCGGAATACGGCAGGAAGATGAGGGAGATGTTGTCTGGCTATGACTTTGACCTTGGTGTCCTCGCCGGTTATATGCTATGGGTGGATGATGAAACCTGCAATGCCTACGACCTGATCAACCTGCATCCGGCATTACCCGGAGGACCGAAAGGGACATGGCAGGAAGTGATCTGGGAATTGATACGAAAACGGGCTGCTGATCATGGAGCGATGATCCATCTGTGCACACCGGAATGGGACGAGGGCCCCCCTCTTACATACTGCGAATTCTCACTGAGGACAGGAGAGTACTTTCAGTTGTGGGAAGACATCCAGGTCAGGCTGGAGGAGATGAGCATGGAGGAGATAATCGAAGAGATGGGGGAGGATGATCCGCTGTTCAAGAAGATTCGGAAGGACGGAGAGGTAAGGGAGCTCCCACTCCTCGCCTATTCCATAAGACTGTTCTCGGAGGGCAAGGTACAAATTGAAGATGATAAGCTCTACCAGGGTGATGAACCCCTGGATCACCCTTACGACCTCACTGTCCAGGTGAATGAAGCCCTTGAAAAAGGAGAGTTCTAGGTTGATAACATGGATTTCGAAGGTATCGAATATATGAGCTATGAAGGGAGGCAGTTCGTGACCGATGGTGAGGGACCAGTTACAAAGAATGATAATGCCTTTGAACTGGCGGTGGAATTCATAGGCGATGGGGATAGGTTTTTCAGTCTGGTCAGCAAGTATGATGACGTCCTGGCCGATGTATTTCAGAGGGACGACTACAAGGCCGGAGATACCCTAAGACTGATCCTCCCGTTCCTGAAGGCCTATGGAGCCACCGACTCCAAGATGGTGGACTTCTCTTCAAACAGCGTACTCCTGGTGCCGGGAGCAAAGAAGACGATGAGGTTCGTGAAGGACCTCATGCCCTCATTCATAGTGAGCACCAGCTACGAACAGTACGTGGACGCAGTGTGCGAGATAATAGGGTTTCCCACGAACAATGTCTACTGCACCGAGGTGGAGATCGGGGACTCTCCTATGGACGATTGGGAGGCGGACACCCTCAGGAATTACGCCCGGGAAATCGCCAATATGTCGATGATCGATATCCCGAAGGACGCCCGGGACATAGAGGATTTCTCGGAGGAGGACAGGGAAACGATAAGGAGATTGGATGAGATCTTCTGGGAGGAGCTCACCGATCTCCCTTCGTACGAGCTAATCATGGATGTGAACCCCATAGGGGGAGAAGAGAAAGCCGCCTCCATACTGGACATCTGCCACAGGACCGGGGTGGGACTCGAGGATACGATGTACGTCGGGGACAGTATCACTGATGTTCAGGCATTTCGCTTGGTGAAAGATTCCGGTGGACTTGCCGTCTCATTCAATGGGAATGAATACGCGATAAGGGAGGCGGATGTAGCAGTCATGTCCCCCAATACAGTGGTCACCTCTGCTCTGGCGGCAACATTTGGGAACGCGGGCAGGGAGGTGGCTATGGAACTCGTTGATAACTGGGATAAAGAGTCATTGAGAGACTTTAATCATATTCATGAGTACCTATTCAGGGAGATAGAGAGTGTGTTCCCCGAGGACCTGCCCGTGGTGAAGAGAATCACCTCCAAGAACAGGAAACATCTCCAAGAGGAGAGTTCTAAATTCAGGAAGTCGGTCAGAGGGAAGGCAGTGGGGCAGCTGGGATGAGTCCTACTGGAGAGTATCCCCGACAATTGGTACCCCTATCTTGTGGAGGAGGTAATCCAGTCTAGATACGGCTTATGCCCCTCACTGATATCATATCTCACTATGCACGGAGTCTCATATGGGTGAACGGATACGATTTCCTGTTCCAGGTCTTTAAAACCTCCTGTTTCAATCTTGAACAGGATGGCGCATTCTTCGTCTTCAACGACCTCACCTTCCCACCAGTACAGCGAGGATATTGGAAACACGTTTGCACAGGCGGCCAACCGTTTGTTTAGCACTTCCCTGGATATCCTGTTGGCAGTATCAGAACCGGGGACCGTGACCAGTACTGTGGAGTACATGGGGACTCAATCGATTGTGGGGAATTTAGTTTCTTCGTGCCATTCGATGAGTTGACGGAGATCATGAATTCTGGGAGGTTTTCTGCCCCTTTTACCACTCCACTCAAAAGGGATAAGATGGTGCTCCCGTCGGGATTTGAACCCGAGTGTTCGGCTGTCTTCCGCGGGACAGCCGCGCCGAAAGGCCGAAATGATTGGCCGGACTACACTACGGGAGCTGGCTTTTGGCTTGATATGGAATACTCTACTTAAACCTTAGCTAATTGTGTTCTACTCTGCAGCAATCCAGGTTCCTCGATTGACAACCTCTAGGGATATGAAACCATATCTCTGTTTCATTTCCCATCCAGATACGTCTGGTGGGGATACAACATTATATATTGGGTGCACCAATGTGAGAACACAGTCAATGGAGGATTCATTTGAGTAATAGTAACGATGATAGTGAGGAGCATCTTCGTGTGAAGTTCCCCGATAAGAGAGAAGGTGAGATGTTCGGCATCGCCGATCAGCTCCTGGGAGCCTCCCGTATCCAGGTGATATGCGAGGACGGTAAATCACGGATGGGTAGGATACCCGGTAAGTTGAGGAAGAGGATGTGGATGCGTGAAGGTGACCTGGTAATAGTCAGCCCCTGGGATTTCCAGGATGAGAAGGCAGATATTGTGTACAGGTACACGAAGACACAGGCCAAATACCTGAGCCGGAAGAAGATGATCCCCGATAACCTGGATGTGTTCTGACAAGTGAAAGATCATGTTTGAAGAGGAAGTGTACTCGGAGTTAGAAAGGAAAATCGACGTGCTCCGGGAGAAGAAGACCAAAACCGATCGAAAGACAGTGGATGAGGTCTTCGATAAGAGCACCCTGATGGCTATCTACAAGTTGATGAAGGAAGGGGTGCTGGACACCGTGGAGTTCCCCATATCCACTGGAAAGGAGGGTAACGTGTTCTTGTCCACCACTCCGGAGGGTGAGTTCACGGCGATCAAGATATACCGTATGGCCACTTCGACCTTCAAACGTATCTCGAGGTACATCGAGGGGGACCCAAGATTCAGAGGAATCAGTAGTAACAGGAGAAAAGTAATATTCGCCTGGGCTTCCAAAGAGTTCAGGAACCTTCAGCGGCTCGAGAATGCAGGTCTGAGGGTACCTTCCCCCATCACCTCTCACAAGAACCTCCTCGTGATGGAATACATAGGTCACCCAGAGATGCCGGCCCCCATGATGAAAGAGGTTCAGCTTGAAGACCCTGAAGAGTGGTACGCTGATCTGGTTAATTTCATAGAGATAGCTTACCAGGAGGCGGGTCTGGTTCACGGCGATCTCAGCGAATACAATGTTCTAATCGATGGGGGTGAAGCCGTGGTCATCGACTGTGGTCAGGCGGTGGTCAAGAGCCATTCTGGAGCTTTGGACCTCCTGAAGAGGGATATCGGGAACGTGAACAGGTACTTCGGAAACTTAGGTGTTGATGTTAGGGACGAGGAAGAATTCTACGAACAGGTAATCGGAGGGTAAGTATGAAAGTAATCAAGATTCCAGAAGACCGCGTGGGAGCCTTGATCGGCAGAGAGGGAGCCACCAAACGTCGCATAGAGGATAGAACCGGAGCCAAGCTGGACATCGACTCGGAGGGCGAGGTAATCATCACCGAGGAAGATTACGAGGACCCTCTGATGCAGCTGAAGGTGGTGGATCTCATCAAAGCTATCGGCAGGGGTTTCTCACCCCACAGGGCCCTGAGGATACTGGAGGATGATGAGTATCTGGATATCATCGATATCCGAGATTTCGTGGGCAGGAAGAGTAACCACGTTCGTAAGATGAGGGGCCGGGTTATCGGTAGCGATGGAAAGACGAGGAGTCTAATAGAGGAACTAACTGGCGCCTATGTCTCAGTCTATGGATCAACAGTATCCATCATCGCTAACTCAATTCAGATGCCGGTGGCGAGGAAGGCGGTGACCATGATACTCAGTGGTAGCGAACATTCCACGGTTTACAGTTACCTGGAGAGAAGCAGGGAAGACCTCAGGATGGCAGAGTTGGGTTTCGAATGAGCGAGATGGACTGGATCGATGAGCTGGACGACGAGTTCTATTCCCCCGAATCTCATAGCAAAGTCGAAGGACATGAAGAGCTGGCCAGGGGGTGCATTAATATCTGCCTGAACATCTTCGTCCGCTTCATCATGAACACCAACGCTGATATGAAGATGAGCCCTACCCAATGGGACGTGGCCGTGTACAAAGGAGATAAGAAGTGGGAGATCCTCTCTGACTTCGATTTTTCCTCCTTGGGGGAAGTCATCCTGATAGACAAGAGGCCCTACGGTAGCGGCGTAATGGGAGAGTTCTTTGTGGAAAAGGGTTTTGAACACTTCAGGATAGGATTTCTCATCCCGGAGCGTGTGGGAAGCAAGAAACAATTCGCCTTCTATGTGGCCCGAGAAAGGAAGACTTCAAAGTTGGGCCCGTCGGAGATATGGGGCGCCCTCAGACCCGGGATAGAGAAATGGTACGAATCCATATTGAGGGACGACATATCCGTACTTCTTCAGTACTGTGAGAAGCAGTACGAGAGGGCCCCCTCTCCTCAGATACCAGACAATTTATAATGGGAGTCCGACATTCAATCTCGGAATGACCAATCTTCTCCATACAGCTGACCAGGCACTTCAGAAAGACTTATGCGATCACTGCTTGGGCAGGATATCCGCTATGGTGGACACCGGTCTGACCAACGCGTGGAGAGGCAAGGCTCTGAGACAGGCAGTGAATCTCTACAGGTGTATGGAGGGAGAGGGCCCCCCTCCCGTGCACCAGGAGTGCTGGGTCTGTGGCGATATATTCGATCAGCTGGAGAGATTCGCCAGCAGCGCCATACACGCCCTTTCGCCCCTCGAATTCAACAATTACCTCATTGGCACCAGAATAGACCCTGTTATCCAGAGCAACGAAGAACGACTCTGGGACGAAGTGGGCGGAGAACAGGCAGAGCCGATAAAGGGGGAGTTGAACAGGGAGATAGGGAAGATCGTGGGGGAGGAAATGGGGAAGGAGGTGGAGTTCGAGTCCCCTGAGGTGGTAGCCATTGTGGATACTCGATTCGCACACGTCGTACTGGACATCTCGCCCCTCTTCATCTACGGGCGGTATCGAAAGCTGAGTCGAGAGATACCTCAGAGTACATGGCCCTGCAATCGGTGCAGGGGTAAGGGTTGCGAAAGGTGCGACCACACGGGCAAGATGTATCAGACCAGCGTTCAGGAGTTGATAGGTGATTTGGCGATGGATGTCACCCAAGGAGAAGAACACCTGTTCCACGGGATGGGGAGGGAGGACGTGGACGCCCTGATGCTGGGAACCGGCAGGCCATTCGTTCTGGAGATCAGGAATCCCAAGAGGAGGTTCATCGATCTAGAGAAGTTGGAGAAGAAGGTGAACGAGAGAGCCTCTGGTAAAGCGGAGTTCCTTGGCCTCAGGATGTCTAGCAGGGATGAGGTGAGGGAAGTGAAGATGGCCAACCCCAGTAAGGTGTACAGGGTCGAAGTGGGCTTAGAGGGAAAGATTGATAAGGAAAAACTTAATGAGGTAGTCCGCTCACTGAAGGGCACTATCATCGTCCAGCATACGCCTACAAGGGTCGCCCATAGAAGGGCCGACAAGGCCAGGAGAAGGAAGATAATCGATATTTGGGTGGATGAGATCTGTGCCGATGGCATAGTTCTGTACATGGAAGCGGAGGCCGGAACTTATGTTAAGGAGTTCATCCATGGTGATAATGAAAGGACGCGACCCAACCTCTCGGAGGCACTGGGAGTCAAGTGCGAAGTTTCCAGTCTGGATGTGATCGGAGTCACCTATGACGATAATGAGGAATGAATATGGTTCGAACATCGAAAGGATTTAGGCGGAAAACCAGGAAAGTCCTTAGCAAAAGCCCGCGAACTAGAGGGCTGTCCCCCATCACTCACGAATTTCAGCATTTTGAAGAGGGAGAGAAGGTAAACATAGTTATAGATCCCAGTGTTCATCGTGGAATGCCTCATTCCCGTTTCCATGGGAAGACCGGGACGGTGGCCGGCACCCAGGGTAAGGCATATATCGTGAAGGTGAAAGAGGGTGGAAAACAGAAGACCGTTGTATCCCGTCCAGAACACCTCAGGAAGCATGCTTAGGCGATGATACCTATGTCTGAAGATCGATATGTTACTCTCGCAGAAGTGAAAAGGCTCATGGAAGCGGAGGACGAGGAGAGGGAACTTACCTCAGAACAGAAGATGGTGATGGAACACGCCAGTAAATTTTCTAAGCTATCTATTGACGACACCACCGCCCTCCGGGATGAGCTGATAGAAGTTGAATTCATAGATGAGGCAATGGCCACCAAGATTACAGACCTGTTGCCTGAACATCCAGATGACGTCAGAGTGTTATTCTCAAAAGAGAGAATGGTCTTGAAGAAGGAGCATATCAAGACGATTATGGATATCGTAAGTAGATATGCCTAGGGGGCTGGGAATTTGGAGGATTATGCATATATTCTTGACTATTTGCCCCAAGGACTTCCCGGGGATCGAGGCTACAAGAGGGAACCTTTAGCCTACGCTATCGGGGACAGTGAATTCAAACTTTTCGAGCTCGTGCCCAAGGAAGACGCTATCATCCAGATCGGGGACAAGGTGTACATCGGGAAAGAGATCGAAAATAGGAAGAAGATACAGCATGTGAAGAGAAGGATTGGCTATGAAGAGCTGACCAGTGCCGCAACCAGCGAGCTCCCCTACATCATCAAGGATATCGTACTCGACTCCGAAGAAAGGTTCGTCAAGTTCTACAACCAGGCCCAGGCAATCACCACCAGGTATCACATGCTAGAGTTGCTTCCCGGACTGGGCAAGAAAACGATGTGGGCCATAATCGAGGAAAGGAAGAAGGGCGATTTTGAGAGTTTTGAAGACATAGGAAATAGAATCTCGTCTATCAAGCACCCAGAGAAGTTGATCGTTAAACGGATAGAGACAGAGCTCTCCGACAAGAGCCAGAAATATCATCTATTCGTAGCCAAATAGCCCCTCTAGGATGAAGCCCTCAGAAGTGAAGAGCATACTGACCAGATATTCCATCTCACTCCGCAAGTCCAGAGGGCAGACCTTTCTCATCGACGAAAGGGTGGCCAGCAGGAAAGTCGACTACGCTGAAATCACTCCCGACGATGTGGTGCTGGAAGTGGGCCCCGGGATAGGCATTCTTACCACTCTTCTGATGAAGAGGGCAAGGAAAGTCGTCGCCATCGAAAAAGACAGACGTATATCCAATTACCTGGAGGACAGCCTCGACGGTAATCTGGAGCTGATCAGGGGAGATGCTCTGGAGACGGAATATCCCGATTTCGATGTTTTTGTGTCTAATCTACCGTTCAACATCTCTTCCCCCCTAATATTCAAGCTTCTAGAGCATCCGTTCAGGACGGCGGTAGTAATGGTACAGCAGGAGTTTGGTGAACGTATGGTGGCCACTCACGGCAGCAAGCAATATTCACGTCTGTCGGTCAATATCCAGTACAGGGTGCGATGTGAGATCATGGAAGTGGTCCCCAAATCCAGATTTTGGCCCCAGCCTGAAGTGGACACGGCGATAGTCAGGATGGAGCCCCGACCGCCGGAGTTCCCCGTGGAGGACGAGGAATTTTTCCATCATCTGGTGAACATCCTCTTTCAGCACAGGAGAAAGATGATAGGTACCACTCTCAAGAATAAGGGCGTGGTAGAGAAGGAACAGCTGGACCGCTTACCCTTTACCAGGAAGAGGGTGGAGAAGCTGTCGCCGGAGGAGATAGGCGAACTGGCCAACGCGATATTGTCCGTTACTAGATGACTGGATGAGCGATGAAGAACTTTTAAATCATGGTGAATAATATTGAATCGATAGGTAATGGACGTCAAAGGGATAGGCGAACGTCTCAAGGATGCTGCAGGGCTGGAGAACGAACCAGTGTGTGTTCGGGAGGCCCAGAGACCACCGCAGGGAGCAGTCCCTCTCAGCAATATTCACAGGTGTGTGGCTGCAGCCGCATTCCAGTTGAGTGAAGAGGGCGGCACGGGGTACATCGACGACAGCTCTCTCTCCGGATGCTGCCCCGGCGGTCAGGCATGGCTCGGGTTCAAGGATTTTGCACCCCGGACCAAATACTTCGTCTCCACCGGTGCGCCCGATTTCAGGGGCGGTGCTGCTGAGTACCTGAAGGACAGCCCCGAGAGGGTGGAGAAGAGTATTGAACGACTGGGTGAGATACGCGCCTACAAGTGCCTTGTCTTACAGCCCTGTGAAGATGTCGGTCCTGACCAAGTAATCAGAAATCTAATGTTCTTTTCCGAGACGGCAAAGATCCTGGATCTGTGTGCACTGCTGTACTTTGGCACCTCTGAACCGTTATCGGTAATCACCCCTTGGGGCCCTATGTGTGCGCACATCATCACCTACCCGGCGGGCATGGTCGATCGATTTCGATACCAGGCCATCCTGGGCCCGGTCGATCCCACGGTGAGGGACTGGTTCCCGCCCGATCACCTCTCTTTGGGCGTGCCTTTCAAGATGGCTGAGGAGATGGCCAAGAATGTTGACCGGTCCTTCCTGAAGAGATCTCACGGCCGCGAGTAGGACTCTCTAGATGATAACTCACTGGACTCCAATTGCCCACCAGACCATATCCGGATTTCTGAGTTACTGATTCAGTCCTGAAGTCGCGGAAAGTATTCGAGTATTCTCGACGCCAGACGTCCCGCTCCTTCAAGATAGACGTCCACGGCAGGAATCCCGAACTCCTCGCTCAAGTCCTCACAGATATCTGGAATCTTTTGCTGGTCTAGGTTCTCGTGGCTGATACCGAGGGCGATGACCGAGGCGTGAGAGTAGGCCTCAAGCAGAGATATCTCTTCTCTCAGGTCCGGCAACGGAATCTTCAACGAAGGATCGTAGTTCCTGAACTTCCTACCCGGCGGGTGCTGGAGTATGATTGCGTCTGGCTTCGAGGCCGAGATTACGGCCCTGGTGCCGCATACATATGCTGGATGGGTCAGGCTTCCCTGACCTTCGATAACAATGACTTCGGCCCCCTCTTCTTGGAAAGCCTCGAAAATTACAGTCTCCAGCTCGCCCACCATATAGTCGCCCTGGATGGAGTCCAGGGTCACACCGTATTTTGCCCCTTGCAGCAATCCGGTCTGCCCGGTGGCAACGAATTCCGCCCTGACGCCTTTGGCATTCAAAGACCGTGTAAGCTCTATGGCGGTGGTGCGCTTTCCCACCGCACTGTCCGTTCCCAGCACGGGTATCTTGATGGCCCCGATCTTGCTGGCCAGGTCTCTGTATCCATGGAGTTGGTAAAGAGGTGGCTCGCGCCTGATGTCCTTGATCTCCGCTCCGCCCCGTTCGGCCATTTCGCTCAGCTCAGGATCATCCTCCAGGAATTCGTGCAGACCAGAGATTACGTTGATTCCGTTCTTTAGGGCCGTTTTAATGATCGGTCTGAACTCGGGAGGAAGTTTACCTCCAATAGTGGCCACGCCTATGATGAGGTAATCCGGTGTTCGGTCAAGAGCATCTAGTGATGTTTTTAGGTCACTGAACACCGGTATCTCTCTTCGTCTCCCGTCCACCACCACTCCCGCGTCCATACCCGCATTCGTGCTGTCCAGCACCCCCACGATGTTGTAGAGAGGGGAGTACCTCACCAGCCCCCTGGCCGTTTTTCCGGTGGAAGAATCTAGATTGCCTTCACATAGTATTATCGCATCGTTCAGAGTTCGACCCCGACCCTACATGTGCTAATCAGGAAAATATATTACCGGTGGCATGGTGGGCAACGGTTTTCTAACCCGAGGTAGATAGGGGAGAGGAAAGCATGCAGATAGGAATAGTGGGCAAACCCAACGTGGGAAAATCAACCTTCTTTTCAGCGGCCACACTGGCCAGCGCTGAGATCGCACAGTACCCCTTTACCACCATCGAGGCAAACAAAGGTATCGCTTATGTGAGGAGCCAGTGCCCCCATGAAGAGTTCGGGGTGGAATGCGATCCCAAGAATTCGCTGTGTGAAGAGGGGACCAGGCTGGTACCCATTGAGTTATTAGACGTGGCCGGCCTGGTGCCCGACGCATGGCAGGGTAGGGGCTTGGGCAACCAGTTTCTGGACGATCTTAGGCAAGCCGATGCTTTGATACACGTCGTGGACGCAAGCGGCGGGACCGACATCGAGGGCAACCCCGTTCCCAAGGGTACCCATGATCCAATGACCGACATCCAGTTTCTGGAGAGGGAAATCAATCACTGGGTGAAAGGTATCATAGAAAAAGGCTTCAGAAAGATCGCAAGGCAGGCTCATCTTGAAGGCGGTAGTATAGAGAAGAGTCTTCAGGAGAGGCTGACCGGCCTAGGAGTGAGCGAGGCGGAGGTGATAGTGGCTCTGAGAGAGAGCGACCTCCCCGAAAACCCTATGATCTGGGAGGATGAACACACCCTCAGGTTGGCCGAGGCCATTCAGAAGCGAAGCAAGCCCATGATGATCGCTTTGAATAAGGGGGATATAGCCGAGGATGAAGAAATCGAGAGGTTGCGGAATCTGGATGATTACATCACCCTGGTCACCTGTTCTGAGTCTGAATTAGCTTTGAAGCGTGCATCTAAGGCCAGTTTTGTGGATTACATTCCGGGGAGTGAAACTTTCTCTGTAAGAAGTCCAGAGAAGCTTTCCGAAGATCAAAAAGGCGGGTTGGATTATATAAAAAGGGTCATGGAACGATTCGGAGGTACTGGGGTTCAGACCTGCCTAGAGAGGGCGGCATTTGATCTCTTGGATCTTATTGTCGTCTATCCGGTGGAGGATGAGACCAATCTGACCGACCACGACGGTAACGTACTCCCCGATGCTTACCTGATTAAGAGGGGCAGAACGGCCAGAGATCTGGCATACAAGGTCCACACCGATCTGGGGAATAACTTCATCCGGGCAGTCAATGTGAGGACCCAGAGGACAATTGGACAGGATTATAAACTTGAAGACGGTGATATAATCAAGATCGTGTCCAGGAAGTGATCAAGTGGGCCAATGGGACGTCCGTTTAATAAGCGCCTCATACCGGAGGGAAGATGACCATCTAGTCATTGAGATGTTTGGAAAGACGCCTGACGGTCGATCGATCACCGTCAGGTATGCCGGGTTCGAACCCTATTTTCACGTGGTGGAGCCCACAGAGAAGGCGATAAAAACCCTGAAGGAGGATTCAAGGGTCAAGAGGGTCGAACCTGTTCGACTATTCCATCATGGAAAGGAGCATGATTGCATTGAGGTGGTAGTGCAGTTCCCCTGGCTTGTGCCCGATCTCCGTGACCGATTGAAGAAGGATTTTGAGGTTCTGGCTGCGGACATCCCCTTTCACCACCGCTTCATCTATGATAAAGACATCAAGAGCTGCATAAGGGTGTTCGGAGAGGAAATCGAGGGTGAGTACACCACCGATATTTCGGTAAATATGGACAGTTTTGAAGACATCACTCCCTTCATCCCGGACCTCAAGATTCTGGCCTTCGATATCGAGGCCAGCATCAAGGAAGATCGGGTACTGACCATCTGCTATGTGGTCCGAGAGGGGGATGAGTTGAGAGAGGGTAAACCTCTCTTTGGTGAGGAACAAGAGCTGATAGAGCAGTTCAATGATGTAATCCGGGAAGAGGACCCCGATGTGATCACTGGATATAACATCGACAATTACGACATCCCCACTCTCAGGGAGAGGGCGGAGGCAGTGGGAGCGAACGCCCTCAGGTGGGGCAGAGACCTGAGCGAGCCCAAGCATGTCATGGGCCGATTCTGGAGACTCAACGGCAGGGTGGTGGCCGATGCTTGGTGGGCGGCCAAGATGGAGTTGAGGCCCAAACAGGAAACACTTAATCATGTGGCCAAGCTCGTCCTGGACGAAGAGAAGATGGACGTCGATCCCAAGAGGATCGATCAGGAGTGGAAGGAGAACAAGGACAAGGTGATGGAATACTGCTCGAAGGACGCGGAGCTCTCGTTGAGGATCCTGGAGGAGGTGGGCACCCTCAGAAAGGATATGGATCTGGCGACTGTCTCCAAACTACCGGTTGATGATGTACACACCAGCGGGAGTTCTCAGCTGATCGATTCAATCCTTATCAGGGAGGCTGACAGGAAGCGTGTGGGGGTTCCCCTGACCTCCGGGTACTCTAGGGGAAAACCGATCGAAGGAGGGTACGTCCATACCATAGAACCAGGTCTCTATCACTGGGTGTGCGTACTTGATTTCAAGTCCATGTACCCCTCGCTCATCATATCCAAGAACATATGTTTCACCACTCTGGACGATGATGGGGAAATTGAGAGCCCGGTGGGAGCGAGGTTCTTGGGCAGGGGGGAGAAAGAGGGACTACTCCCCACAATCCTCGAGAACCTGATGGAGGAGAGGGACAGGGTCAAGAAGGAACGGGATAGGGCGGATGATGAAGAAGAATACCGGTACTACGACGGTCTGCAGAACGCCCTGAAGATACTGATGAACTCCTTCTACGGTGTGTTCGCCTCCTCCTTCTATCGATTCACAGATAAGAGCATCGGCAGTTCCATCACCGCCTTCGCCAGGGAGACCGTGAAAGATATCATTGAGAAACTGGAGAAAGAAGATATCACCGTGATCTACTCAGACACTGATTCTCTTTTCGTTCAGTCCCCCTATGATGAGATCGAAAAGACTATCGAGTTTGGACAGGAGATAGCAGATAGATTCTCCGAAGAGGGCGCGCTGCTCGAGTTTGAGAAGGTGTTCAAGTCTCTGTTCTCCCACGGGAAGAAGAAGAGGTACGTGGGGAAGGCAGTCTGGCCGGAAGAGGATTTCCTGATCCGGGGGTATGAGGTGAGGAGGACCGATTCTTTCGATCTTCAGAGCGAGGTACTGACCACCGTCTTCGAGAGGATTCTTTCCGATGATACGGAGGGCGCGGTGGAGCTGGCAAGAGAAAAGGTGAGAGAGACGTTGGAAGGCGAGGTTCCACCAGAAAGGCTGGTGATTTCCAGGACGTGCAAGAACTTTTCCTATTACCAGAACCCAGACGCCCAGTCCAACGTCCAGGCGGCGAGAAAGATGATGGATCTGGGGTATGAGTTCATACCCGGTATGAAGGTCTCTTGGATTGTGACCAACAATAAGAAGACGCCGCAGGAGGTCGAACCATACATCTCCGGCAGAGAATTCGATTCTGAACCTGACTATAAATACTATGCTCAAAGGCTGGCTCAGACGGTGGCCAGGGTCACAGAAGTATTCGGCTGGGATGAGAAAAGTCTGATGATGGGCTCACAGCAGTTCACCCTATTCGATGATACATTTAACGAAGAGGCCGAAGAGAAAAGAGAGAAGAAAGGTGTGAAGAAGACGGAGGAAACACTTACCCTTGAAGATTTCATGTGATGTGATGCCATGATTCCAAAGGTCATTATGCACAACCTGATCAGTCTGGACGGGTCGGTGGATTCTTTCGACGCCGATCCCCGTATGTTCTATCGAATAGCCGAGAGATTCAACGCCGATGTACACCTGATCGGTTCCACCACCGCCCGGAAAGGCGTACAGATGTATCTGGGAGATATCCCCGAGGAGGTGGAGTCCGATTTCGCGAAGCCGGACAAGGAGGAATCACTCCCTTATTGGGTGATACCTGATTCAAGAGGCATACTGAAGGATGCTCTCCACCTATTCCGCGGTTTCGAATACTGCAGGGACGTGATCATACTGGTCTCGAGCCAGACTCCAGATCAGTACCTTTCCTACCTGGACGAGAGGAACTATGACTATATCCGCGCCGGGGAGCAGAGGGTAAATCTGAAGGAGGCCCTGGCTGCGCTGGGAGAGGAGTACGATATCTGCACCGTGCTCACCGACGGTGGAGAGAAAATGAACAGCGCCCTCCTCACCCAGGAACTGGTGGATGAGATAAGCCTGATCGTATCTCCCAGGATAGTGGGGGCCAGAGGGGTGAATTTCAGCAGGAGTTTGATGACCGAGGAACCGATCGACCTGAAGCTGATGGGATGTGAAGAGGTGGATGAAGAGAACGTCCATCTGAGGTACGAGGTCGTTCGGCAGGCCACTGAGACGAAGAAGTTTTAAATATGGTAATTCATTGGGTGGGCTAAGTAGCGAGAGAGTATCTCGCCGGAGATGTGCCCATCGGGGGTGAATCCACAAACGCCGGAGACGGCAGGTGATACTATGGAAGAAGAAATCGAGGTAGAAGAAGAGAAAGAGGAAGAACTGGCAGAACTGCCGGGTAAAGACTTTTACAGCTACATTAGCAAAGCATGGACCAATCTGGACGAATCTTATGTGAAGCAGCTCCAGTGGGAAAGGTTGATGAAGTGGAGGAAGGAAGAGAACTTCAAGAAACTCGAACACCCCACCAGGTTGGATCGGGCCCGCAAGCTGGGCTACAAGGCCAAGCAGGGTTATATCATGGTCCGGGGTTATGTCAGGAAAGGCTCGTTCAGGAAGAGGCAGATCAAGGGCGGTCGCAGACCGAAGAGGAAAGGTATCAACAAGATCACCACCGCTAAGAACTCACAGACCATTGTTGAGGGAAGGGCCGCCAAGCGCTATCCCAACCTGGAGGTGTTGAACTCTTACTGGGTGGGAGAAGATGGGAAGCGCAAATGGTATGAGATCATTATGGTGGACCCCCACCATCCGGTGATAAAGAGCGACCCCAAGATCAACTGGATATGTGATAGTCATCACAAGGGGAGAGTCCACAGAGGGCTCACCTCTTCAGGCAAGAAGGCAAGAGGGTTGAGAAAGAAGGGCAAGGGCGCAGAGAAGGTCCGCTCTTCGAAATACAAGAACAAGAAAAAGTCCTGATCGACTCTCACAGGATTTTTTCCAATCCCTCTTTAATTTCTTTCTGTTTCATACCCACCAGTGGGAAGAACGATGGGACGTCAAGCTGTGTCCCCCTTATCCTCTCCATATCACAAATCTGGTAACCGAAAACAGCCCCTCCGGCATCTGTTTCTTCGATCGCTTCCTCAACGGAGGAGGAAGTGACCTCTAGATCTGGGTTCCAGGCCGATATCTGATCTATTTCCTTCACCCGTTCTTCAACCACTAGCAAAGTCTGACCCCCCCTCTTCATCATCATCCAGGCCGCCAGCAGGTCCTCTTTCTTCTCAATCAATGCTACCAGCTTGCCCTGTGTTCCCAGCGGCAATCCTCCCGGGCCCGGAATATACTCACTGAATATGTAGGCCCGCCCCCCTCTCACCTCGATGAATATCTCCTTGTCTGGATCGTTCAATTCAACGCTGATTTCTCGGCCTTCATTGGCACCCAATACGGCCGCCCCCGCCTCTCTGGCAACGTCCATGCTGCTGAAGTTATGTGTCCCCTCCCTGCGGGATCTGATGGCGAAGGCGTCTCCAGGGGCCAGGACCCGCGTGGAGTACTCTGCAGAAACGGCGTTGATCTCTTCAATGCTGGCACCACATTGGATAACGGGACTCACAGAGGCGATTCCGAATACTCTTGTTAGGACTTCGATCGCTCCATCAATACTATCGGTCTCAACGTAAATCCTGCCCCGCTCGGTGGAGATCAGAGTCTCTATACCCTCCAAGGCCAACATGGACATCATGTTGTCCAGCAGCCGGCCCTTGAATCTTCTCCTCACTGGCCTCCCCTTCAAACCGAGCTCGGCATATCTTACAAGAATCAGGTCCACTGTGATGAAAGTGAGGAGTACTCTTATAACTCTTACTCAGTCTGGAATTGATGCTCAAGGAGGAATACCGTTCACCTGTTTAGAGGGTTTAATGCTGGACATCTAGCGGGAGAATGAACAGCTTATTATCCTCTCAACTCTCCGGCGATCCTGCGGCCCAGGGTAACTGCCCTCTCTTCTTCACCATCGGCCAGCGGCCCCTCGTTGCCAGTAACGGCGAAGGAGGCGGGTTCGACAATCATCTCGATCCCCACCTTGTCCAGCGTCTTAGCTATCTTCTTGGCCGCTCCTCCCTTGGCACTATCCAGCCTAGTTTCGAAGGCAACCCCCCTTTTATCCGCGGGCGCCTCCTTCTTGACCCACTTCAATAGTTTCTTGAAGTTCCTGGAAGCGCTCCACATGTGGGTGGGGCTTCCCAATACCCATACATCGGCCTCCAGCATCTCTTCAGGGAGGACGGCGGCTCCATTCTTGCACTCCACATCGGACTTGCCGACCTCTTTCATACCTTCAGATATCGCTTTAGCAATGATCTCGGTATTTCCAAACTTCGAATCGTAAACAGTCAGTACTTTCATCAGATTCTCTCTCCTATTATCTTCAGTTGTGGGTGTTGGTCTACCTATGTTGCCTCAAGAATATCGGGGGAGAGACCTATAAACCTGATGTTTGCACCGGCTGCAGACAGAGATGCGTGGGCATCTACCATTTTCAAAAAGTGCAGGGAGGAGGATTCGAACCCCCGAACGCCTTCGCGACGAGACCCTGAATCTCGCACCGTTGGCCATGCTTGGTTATCCCTGCTCTAATATGGATAAACTCCAATGGCCTTAAGGTACAAAAATATTATCAACAAAGGGGCCCCGAGAGCCCGGTAGATCATTCTTACCAGGCGATAGTTGCTTTGTAACTCCACGCTTCTGATAATTATTTTAGATAAATATTATTGTCTTGAAGGTGATATTGAAGTGTGCAAATCGATCATGACACTCTGGAAATCATCGTGGAAGCGTTACCTCTGGATCTGTGTCTCATAGACCGAGAGGACCGGATCGTCTGGTGGAGTAAATCAGAGACCAGGATGTTCAGAATCCCTCCTGACAAGCTGGGAGAGGATGTCAGAGACTGCCATCCCGGGAAGAGCATTGACACCGTAGACAAGATGTTGGACCTGATGAAAAGAGGTGAGGGAGATGAGTTCAAGATGTGGGTTGATGTGAAGCATCAGGGAATCGGGAAGGTACTGATAACCTATAGGGCTCTCAGAGACGAGAACGGGGAGTATCTAGGATGTATCGAAATCGATCAGGCGGTAGAGGAGATAATGAATCTGGAAGGTGAGAGAAAGATATCAGATATCCTCTAGAGAATTTTCACCAATGAACCGGGTGCATGGACTGCTCTTCTGCAACTAGCAGACCATCAACTCAGCAAGACAAAAAACAAAGGGCCCGAGTTTGATCGGGCGTAAAAAACTCTTATTAGAAGATCTGGAGAAGAAGGATTTCAATCTCACTTCTTCATTATCTTCATCCAGCCCCCACTCTCATAGACGGCTAGGCCACGCTCTTTAAGAGAATTTTCGAACATGTCCCAGGAGATAATCTCCAGGCGGTCGTTATTCCCCTTGGTAAATTGGACTCCCTCGGTTCCTTTGACTCGACCTGGTTTGAGGCCTTTTTTCTTAGCGATCTCTTTTGCCTTTGACAGGCTAATCTGCTCCATCACCAACAATATTCCCTCCTGCAAGTTATTAGACCTTCTAGCCAGACACTGGCCAGATGACCCAGTTAGTAATTGATATGACTCATATATAAAATTTTTCCAATAATGACAGCTATCCAGTATCCTAAACCTTTAAAAGCATTTCAAATTTTTTTGAGATATAGCCAGACAATTACGCCGTTCTGCCCTCAAGAACGGCGAAAGAGCACTCTAGAATAATTCTAGAAAAAGCTTTATTTGTGTTCAATCAAGTTACTGCTCGGCTTGAATAATATGTCCTTATTTGGTTCCTCTGGGATTCGAGGTCTGGTGGGGGAGGAAATTACCACTGATCTGTTCACTGAAGTCGGCCAGGTGCTGGGTTCTTCTTACGGGCGCGCCATTATGGCCAGAGACCCCAGGATGAGCGGCGATATGCTGATGTTGGCTCTGGCATCGGGATTCGTTTCATCCGGCGGCGATGTCAGCACCGCTGGAATGGTTTCCACGCCCACATTGGCCAGGGCGGCTGAAGACTTCGATTGCGGATTGATGATCACCGCTTCTCATAATCCTCCAGAATACAATGGTCTCAAGATGTGGAACTCAGATGGCTCGTCCTTCGGCCCCAGTCAGATGAACGGGATTGAGAGAGCCCTGGATGAAAAGAGATTCGTCCGAAGGGAATGGAGGGGGCTGGGAGAGGTCTCCAGGCATCGTGGGGCCGTAGAGTCTCATATGGAGGCCATAATGGAGGACCTGGGCCAGGTTGAATTGGAAGTGGTCGTGGATTGCGGTTGCGGAGCGACCTCCAACATCACACCCCTGTTGCTCAGGAGGATGGGGATGGGTGTGTCCTCTTTGAACGCTCATCCCGATGGTCACTTCCCCGCCCGCCCTTCTGAGCCGGCGGAAGGCAACCTCTTGGACCTCAAAGAGCTGGTGGTGAGCAGAGGAGCCGATCTGGGCATTGCTCATGATGGAGACGGGGACAGGATGGTGGCCGTGGACGATAGGGGCAGGTTCGTCGGGGGGGACAGGCTCCTTGCCCTCTTCGCTTCCAGGGCAGAAGGGGGCATTGCAACACCCATCAACTCATCGATGATACTAGATGAGATTACAGCAGGAGAGGTGGTACGCACCAGAGTGGGCGATGTCTACGTGTCCCAGTGTGTGAAGGAAAAATCCCTCGCATTCGGAGGTGAACCCTCAGGTACCTACATATTCCCCCATCAGACGCTTTGCCCCGATGGCGTGTATGCGGCAGCCTACTTGGCTATGATGGCAGAGGGGGAGCCACTATCTGAGATGATCGATACCATCCCCTCGTACCCTGTCATCAGGGAATCGTATCCGTTTGAGAGAGGTAGCCGGGCAGATGTGGAAAGAAGGCTGAAGGAAGATATGGAGGGGTTGGAGTGTGATGAGATGCTCACACTGGACGGGTACCGGGCGGAATTCGAAGAGGGATGGTTTCTGATAAGGCTCTCTGGCACAGAGCCCAAGGTGAGGCTCACGGCGGAAGCTAGGTCCGAGGACGAACTCAGAAGGTTACATAGTATATCAGAGTCAATAGTGAAGGGCTGTTTGAAATGAAAGCATTAATCCTGGCTGCAGGAGAAGGGACCAGATTAAGACCGCTGACCGCCAACGTTCCAAAGCCCATGCTGTACGTGGCCGGTAAACCCCTGATCGCCCACCTCTTCGCCAACCTTTCTGGACTGGGGATAGAGGAGGTGGCACTGGTGGTGGGCTGGAAGAGCACACGCATCAAGGAATACTTCTCGGACAAAGAGAGGGCGGAGGGACTGGAGGTCACCTTCTTTGAACAGAAGGAGAGGCTGGGCACGGCTCACGCCATAGGCCTCTCTAGAGACTATTTCGACGATCAATTCGTCTGTCTTAATGGGGACGTCGTACTCTCCTCCAGAGATATTGAGAAAATCATAGAGCTATCCAGGGAGCAGGACGGGACGGCCATAGGCGGTGTGGAAGTCGACGACCCTCGAAGATTTGGGGTCATCGAGACCGAAAACGGCGCAATGGAGAGGATCGTTGAAAAGCCAGGGGTGGCTTCCGGCAACCTGATCAATGCTGGGATCATGGTGCTGACTCCTGGAATATTTGACGCTATAGATGATACAAAAGTTTCCGCACGGGGAGAGTACGAGATAACGGATACACTGAACATGGTGGCACAAGAGAACAGGATTGCCGTCTACAGGTTGAAGGATGAGTGGATGGATGTGGCAATGCCCTGGGACTTGCTGGAGGCAAACAGGCTCCTGTTATCCAACATCGAAGATTCAAGAGAGGGTGAGGTTGAAGGGGGCGCGGTCATCCATGGTAACATCGTGGTGGAGAAAGGGGCCAGGATAAGAAGCGGGAGTTACCTAGAGGGACCAGTACATATTTCAAAGGGTTGTGACATCGGCCCCAACTGCTACATTCGCCCCTCGACCACCCTGGGCCCTGGTTGCAGGGTGGGCAACGCGGTAGAAATCAAGAACTCGTTGGTCATGTCAGATACGAAAATACCTCACCATACATACTTGGGCGATAGCGTGATCGGGGAAAGATGCAATCTGGGCAGCGGCACCAAGATCGCCAACCTGAGGTTCGATGACAATCCGGTCAGGGTCACTCACCAGGGAGCCGCGGTGGACACCGGTCGCAGGAAGCTGGGGGTGATTATGGGGGATGGAGTCAAGACCGGCATCAACGCCACCATCGATGTGGGTACAATCATCGGTGGAGGTGCTAGGATAGGTCCAGGGGCGGTGGTGAGGGGCACCATCGGTCCCAACAGCTGGTTGTTCTAGATAATTTCGAGATCTACCTCTCTCCCGTAGTAATCATAGGCCCGCCATGAATTCATGTCGAAGGGGAGACAGGTGATGATGTGAGTGTTTCCAAACCTTCCAAATAGGGAGATGTCCGCCTTGGAAGGTCTGTTGGAGTGAGAGGGGTGAGAATGTATGGTACCCACCACGCTGAGATCGATGGGTAACATATTGAGTCTCAGTGATCCAAATCGTTCGCCCTGCAGTGTGCCCGGCAGCAGGAGCACCTCGGTTATGACCCCCTTCTCCGCTCTGAGTGCCGCCACGAACTCCCTTGGAAAAGTATCCCTAGCCGACTCATTGGCCATGGTGATGATGTCTCTGTCAATCCCCCAGATTTTCCTCTTTTTGGCGGTCATTCAGACCCCATCAACTTCTTTCTCATCTTGGAATAGAAACTCCCGTTCAGCATCACGAATTTAGCCGGGTTGTTCGACTTGGTAAATTCGATGGTCTGATTACCCTCCACAGGGTACTCGTCCTGACCGTCAGTTACCAGCACGCAAGGTCGACTTCTGAGCAGTTCGAGGCGTATGTGACTGGTCGAGGGTACCACGAACGGTCGGGCAGCGAATTTGAAGGGGGCCATGGGGGCAATGACTAGCCCTTTCACTCTGGGGTCTACGATCGGGGCCCCCACGCTCATTGCGTAGCAGGTGGAGCCGGTGGGTGTGGCCACGATCACCCCGTCGGCCCTCACGTCAAAAGCCAGTTCGTCGTCCACGTACACTCTGAAGTGCCTGATCTTGGCCACATGAGCAGTGTGCACCACCGCCTCATTCAGGGCATCTGGGTACCGCTTCCCTTCCAGGGTGGTCTTCAGGCGAAGGCGTTCCAGTATCCGATAGTCGCCCCCCAACACTCTATCGATGCCCTCTTCTATCCCGTCCTTCGGTATCTCGGTTAGGAAGCCCAAAACGCCAGCGTTGATGCCCAGGACCGGAGCCTCGTTCTTCTGCAGGGCCCGGAGGATTGTACCGTCGCCACCCACCGTGATCAGCACGTCCACCTCCATCTCTTCGATGTTGACACCTTCGTGACCGAAAGAAGGGGCTACCATGTCTTCCATTACCACCTCTTCTCCTTCAAGGTATTCCATGACTTCTTCGCTTATCTCCACAGCATCAGGAACGTCGACGTTAGCCGTAATTCCGAATTTCATAAGATCTCCTCACATACTTCGGGGTCTCCCACAGCCACGAAGTTCCTCCTAATATTGAGATTGAATGGCATGTCTAGGCTCTCTCCATTGAGCGCCAGGAGTTCACCACCAGCCTCTCTCAGTATGAGCGAGCTGGCCGCGATATCAACCACCCGGATCGATTTCTCGAACTCAGCGCAGTTCATATAGTAAATATCTGCTATCCCTTCGGCCACCATGGACATCTCCAGGGAGGCACAACCGATAGACCTGGTCCTCTCCGCTTTCAGAGCGACCTGGAAGGTGTCCTCATGCGCATACTTGCCCATATAGACCAGGAAAACAGAACTCTCCGGACGGTAGGGCTTCGTATGTATGGGATTACCATTTACAGAAGCTCCTTCCCCTCTTCTTGCGTAATAGGTATCACCACTGACCAGGTTTCTCACCAGGCCCATTTCCACAGTTCTCAGAGAGTCTCTGCCAATGGCCAGGGAGACGGAGAAGAACGGAATACCAAGGATGGCGTTGTTGGTTCCGTCAATCGGATCGATGACCAGAGTCCTCTCAAAGCCCCTGTCCACATACCCCGCCTCTTCGCTCAGGACATTCAGTTTGAGGTTCGCGTTCTCCACATGCTCCAGGATCATGTCCTCTGCCAGCTTATCGATGTTGGTGGTGGGCGTGCCGTCGGCCCCCTCTGTCAGCTCCAGACCCCTCTCGAACCCAATCGGGAGTTCAGAGACAGCTCGGCTGACCTCAGAGGCTATGTGCTCGAGTTCCTTCTTCATCGTCGCTCATATGAGAGAGAGTGGATTAATTATTTTCTGCATCATTGGCCGATTATTACTCCATGATGGTCCACACCGATGGGTATTGAGCTCTGCCAAAGAGGCACACGATTCGTAGACGTGGTCGTCGGCTCTGGCCCTAGCCCCGAAGCTGAAAAAGCCGACTGTCTTCTCGATCTTAGGGAAGGTGAGGGAATAGTAGGCCCCGAAAACAGCTAATCGGATTATCATTAAGTAATGGGAAAAGTGGATAGAAAATATGAGGTGGACTCAAAGGAAGGGCAGGTCCATGTCGGTCGTCTCTTTGACCAACTTGCTCACACTGACCATCGAAGTGTACTCATCGGTCAGTGCCCTGGCCTGAGCGGATGGTACCCCCTGTCTTAACAGAGAGGCCTGGAATTCCTTTCCCGCCTTCTTGCCCCGTCTTTTCATACGCAGGTAAGTCAGAGATAACTTGATGATAAGTAACGGCATCTGGGCTGCGATGTAGATCAAGTACTCTCTGTCCGATTCTTCAGTCATATCTCTAGTCGTCGAACTCTTCTTCGAACTCTTTCTCCATCTCTCTCTTGATCTTATCCTTTATCGCGTTCCCAATGTCATCCTGCCCCCCCTTCTGACCAGTGATCCCTTTGATCAGTCCGCCGAGGCTCATGGAGGACATATACTCCTTGGTGAGCTGGAAAGCCTGATCGCTGTCCATGCCGCTCTTGACCAGAGCAGAATAGAATGAACCCACAGCTTCCCCCATCTTCTCCCCTTCCTGTGATTTGTACATCACGTTTGTTATACTCTCCAGGAGCCCTGGAACAGTCTCGGAGAGCACACTCATGACCTCTTTCAGTTCTTTCACATCTTTCTTGTCTTCTGCCATTTCGATACCTCCTTACCTTATCATTGTGCCCGTGTATATCTGCGCTTTCATCTGGTTTGTCTTCCTCTCTTCCTTTTCCTCTGACCTCTTCCTCAGTATCATGTATAGAGCATTGTTTGATCACTCTACTTGGATAAACCGAGCACTTGTGACCACTTCTTGATCACTGACTCCGAGATCTCATAGGTCTTGGACCTATTTCCAACGTTCTCTACCAGGAGTCCCTTATCCACCAGATCGGATAATCGGTCCCTGACTATCCTCCGGGAAGCACTTCCCGTCCTGGCCCTCAACTCCCGGGTCACTTCGGAAATGTTCAGTTTTGATTTGTCCAATAGGATCTTCATGATCTCCTTGGAGATCCTATCTTTGACCTGAGGAAGCACTGTATCCACGGAGATCGAGCCGTGCTTTTGATAGAGGTCCATCAGCTTGAAGTACTTCTCTACAATCTCCTGAAACCTCACTATCTGATCAGTGAGTTCGGAGTAAGGTCTGGCCACATCCCTCAGCGCCTCCTCCAGCTGCTCGATCCTGTGGGAGAGTTCTTCGATCTTCTCCCCTTCTCCGGAATCAGTATTGGTCACTGCGCCTGAATTGGGCCACCATCATTAATAAGTTATTCATGTCCTTCTTGTAACTATGTCAAAACGCTCCGATGACATATCAGAGATTAGAGAAGGGGTGTTTACCGATGGTGACCGCCTGTTCACCATCAATCTTGTTCCTGGTAGCAGGGTCTACGGAGAGAGACTGGTTCACGAGGAAGGCACAGAGTTTAGGGAGTGGCGCCCCCAGAGGTCGAAACTTGCGGCCTATCTAAAACTGGGAGGCCGCGTCTTCCCCATTGAAACTGACACCAACGTGCTATACCTCGGCGCGGCCAGTGGTACCACCTCCAGTCATATATCTGATATCGTCACCGGGGGGGCCGTCTACTGTGTAGAATTCTCCCCAAGAACATTCAGAGATCTGGTACAGGTCTGTGAAGCTCGTCGCAATATGTTTCCTCTCCTGGCCAATGCCCTGCAACCTTCTTCCTATGGGTTCGGTGTGGAGGAAGTGGACACCGTATATCAGGACATTGCCCAGAGAGACCAGGTGGCCATCTTCTCCAAGAATATGAAGAAGTTCTCCGCCTCCTGGGGCTTCTTATGCCTTAAGTCGAGGTCGGAGGATGTGTCTAGAGACCCTAGAGAGATGTATAGAGAGAAGAAACGAGAGCTGGTGGAACGGGGTTTTATGATCCAAGAAATGCTGGAACTGGATCCGTACACCAAGGATCATGCGATGTTCGTGGTGGGGCATGAATGAGGTTTGTGTATGCCGTTCTTCTGAGGAACAGGAAATTCTTGATGGTGTATAACACAAGAAGAGGTGGGTGGGAGATGCCTGGAGGGAGCGTCAGAAGAGGAGAGACTCCACTGGAGGCGGTGAAAAGGGAGGTGAAGGAGGAGACGGGACTCAGTTTTTCCCCCGTGGATAGCAGGGAGTTAGGGGAAGGATCGGTTTTCGTGGGTCGACTCCCTAAAGACCTGTCCATGCAGGGGGAGATGAGATGGGGACTGTTCATTTCGCTGCCGGATCACTTGGCCTTTTCAAGGGAGGAGTACGAGGGCTCTCTGGATTGGGCCAGGAAGGCCTTAAGGGGTGGAAATGAGGGATTGGAGCAGTAACTAAGACTTATATACTAGTAGTCTAATTGGCTGGTGCTTATTCGGTTCACATTTCTTAAATGGAGGATAAATATGGCTCGTATGCACGCCAGGAAAAGAGGCAGCTCAGGATCACGCCGACCCCTAGTCACAGAGAACCCTGATTGGGTGCCTGTGGAAGAGGAAGAGATAGAGGAATTGATTGTCAAACTCGCTAATGAAGGTCTGAATTCAGCGAAGATTGGGGTGATCCTCAGAGATCAGTACGCCGTACCTTCGGTCAAGCTGGCCCTGGGTAAGAAGATCACTGAAGTGATGGAGGAGAACGGGTTTGAACCCAAGATACCGGAGGATCTAGCCAATCTGATGAAGAAGGCTATCAATCTCAATGAGCACCTCAAAGAGAATCCAAAAGATAACAGCAACAGGAGAGGCCTTCAGCTGGTGGAGTCGAAGATTCGAAGGCTGGTGGATTATTACAAAGAGGAAGAAGTCCTGCCTCAGGATTGGAAATATTCACTGAAGACGGCAGAACTGCAAATTGAGTGAGGTGGATGGAGAATACCGCACAGCTTCCGTCGGAACTTCTGTCCAGACTCCGGACAGCCGCGGGGAAGGTTAGGGAGTGTTCTCAGGTTAATATAATATCCCACTACGACGCAGACGGCATTTCGTCTGCTGGAGTACTGTGCAGTGCGCTGTTGCGAGAGAACATCCAGTTCCAGGCCACATTGACCAAGAGCCTGGATGACAAGATGATAGACAGGGTGGCCAATAGCAGCCACCAGTGCGTTATTTTCTCGGATATGGGCAGCGCCCATTTGACCGCCCTGGAGAACATAGCAGAGCAGACCATCATTCTGGACCATCACAAGCCTCCCGGTGACTCTGAAGAACTGGTTCATATTAATCCCCATCTCTGGGGCATCGATGGCATGACTGCCGCTTCCGCGAGCTCACTATGCATGTTGTTCGCTTTGGAGATGAGCGAAGACAACTGGCCTCTGTTACCCATCGCCTTCGCGGGCATAGCCGGGGACAGACAGCATATCAGGGAGCTCGAGGGTATCAACGACTACTTGTTCCAGAATGGGAAGCAGAAGGGGCTGGTATCCTTGAGAAAGGGGAGTCTGCTGCCAGATGGGAAACTGGGTCAAGGGTTGATCAGTCGCATAGAGCCATACATCGTGGGGGTCAACGGAGACAAGGGGGGAGCGGAGGAGCTGCTGGAGAAGGCAGGGGTCCCTCCCGACAGGACCGTGGATGAACTGAATGAGGAGAAGCGCCGCAAGCTCTCCTCTCTAATTGCTCTGGAATTACTCAAACAGGGTTGCACTGCACGCACGTTCGAGGAAATCACCCGGGATCACTATTACTTTCCCTCATTGGGCAGGTCGGCTTCCGATATGGCATCGTTGATGAACGCCTGTGGTAGGCTGGACCAGGAGGGGTTGGGAGTGGCCCTGGCTATGGGAGATAGGGAGGCAGAGAAGAGGGCCGAAAGCCTGAGAGAGCAGTACATAGGCAGTGTGCTTCAGGCATTGGGAAATGTGGAAGGGGAGCTGGACTCCATGGAGCACATCCAGTACTTCCACAACGAGGAGCCGGGACTGGCAGGTGTGGTGTGTGGCATATCTATGCAATATATGGCCGATCAGAGCAAACCGACACTCGCACTGTCCGAGAGACCTCCCAATATCAAAGTGTCCTCCAGAGCCACCTTCGAACTGTTGGATATGGGTATCGACCTTACGGAGGCCATGCGGGATGGGGCCGATGCGGTGGGCGGTTCTGGGGGAGGACACTCAATAGCCAGTGGGGCTACTATCCCCGAGGACAAGGAGGAAGAATTCCTGCAGTCAGTGAACAGGATAGTAGGAAGGCAGAAAGAGACTAAGAACGCCAGATGACTTCAACCTGATCGGTTCTGAACCTCTGGTCAATTCTCGTGTCCATAATATCCATTGTAATGCCTGCCCGGTGCATCAGGAGACCAGTCCAGGCGATCATCGCTCCGTTGTCCACACAGAATTCGGGCTCAGGTACGAACATCTCGGCCCCCCTCTCTCCGGACATCTTGGACACCATCCCTCTCAGCCGTCGGTTCTGCACCACTCCACCCCCTAGAAGAACCTCCTCCTTCTCCGTATGGGCCATAGCCCTCTCAGTGACCTCGGTGAGCATAGAATAGCATGTCTCCTGGACGGAAAAGCATATGTCCTCCACGCTCTCGCCGTTGTGGTAGTGCTGCAGAGCCGCAGTCAATATCCCAGAAAATGCCATGTCCATCCCTTTGACTGAGTAGGGGAGATCAAGCAGCTTCTCACCCTCCAGTGCCAGCTTCTCTATCTTGGGCCCTGCGTAGTAGTCCAGACCTAGCTCTCTACCCAGTTTATCCAGCATGTTGCCAATTCCTATGTCCAGCGTCTCTCCGAAGATACGGTATCGGCCGTTGGCGAAAGCTATTACTTGAGTATTGCCCCCGGAAGCGTAGAGCAGGACGGCATCGGTAGCACCGGTGGTGGCCACCCCTATCTCCAGATGGGCTATGCAGTGATTGACCCCCATTATAGGCACATCGAGGGAAAGGGCCAGTGCTCTGGCCGCTGTTGCCACAGTCCTCAGGCAGGGTCCCAGACCCGGGCCCTGAGAAAAGGCTACCAGGTCTATATCGCTCAGTTTAACGCCCGCCTCTAGGACTGAATCTCTGATCAGAGGGACGATCTCTTCGGCGTGATGATTGGCCGCCTCTCTGGGGTGTATACCCCCTCCTTCCGCTCTGTACATCTTCATACTATTGGATAGAACCCTTCCTTTTCCATCCATGAGACCCACGCCGACCGTGTGGGCGGTCCCTTCAATCCCCAGAGATATCATGTTTACAGGCCTGTCACCGGTGGTTACTGTTCTTCGTTCAGAGACTCCAGTCTGTTGATGATCTTCAATGCGCCGGTTACTACGTCTCCATTATACACTAGTATAGGAGTGGGTTCCTCCAGCACCTCGTAAAAAGCGGCCTCTGCCATCCCGTCAACGGTGGTGGCGTCAATCAATTCTATATCCACCCCCTCTGGTAACCTCTCCTTAACATAATCACATTTCTGGCAATCAGGTTTGGTGAACAATAGAATATCCTGCATTCAAATCCCTATGTACTGATAATATACTGCCAATTAATACCTTGTGGGTCCATAGAATATGTTGATCCACCCCTATCATTTCTGAGGGCGTGCGAACACCGTTTCTTAAAGCAGGCCAGAAAGTAGGACATCGAAAAAGATTTAGAGGGGAAAGCCTTATTCTGCCTCCGCAAGGGCTCATAGTCTAGTGGTTATGACGTCGCCTTGACATCTCTCCATTCCGGGAGGGTCGAAGTGGCGGAGGTCCCCGGTTCAAATCCGGGTGAGCCCACTCAGATTTTAGAAATCATTATTATCTCTCAATCGTTCTCGTAGGCGTGGTGCCATAATTCTTCAGGTTGTGAACAAGCAGCGGCATTGGAAAGGCCATCCGGACCCCCAAGGTACTATCACAATATTTTCCCGGACAGACGAAAGGTGGTGCGGGGAAATTAATATAGGGGCTATCATATTGAGCTTCTGAGAGGAGGTCAATGACCAGAGAACTCAAATTAGAAGGGGTATTCCCCGCTTTAGTGACTCCATTTGACAAGGAAAAGGAGTTGGATGAAGAGGCATTCCGAAGCCTCATCCAGCATATTTTCGATCATGTAGACGGATTTGTCCCCTGTGGAACAACGGGGGAGTTTGACTATCTGACCGTGGATGAGAGGAAAAGTCTCTTCGATGTTTGCATAGATGAAGTGAATGGAGAGAAGCCGGTGATTGCCGGTACTGGGGCACCGGGCACGCAGCAGGTGATCGAACTGACACAGTACGCCGAGGACGCGGGTGCAGATGCCTGTCTAGTGGTCACCCCGTACTTCCTCCACCCTTCTGATAAAGGGATTTATGAACACTTCTGGCAACTTTCCCAGTCAACAGATCTTCCCATTATTCTCTACAACATACCTCAGACGGTGGGAGACTATCTCCCCAGGAGGGTGGTTGAGGATCTGTCTGAATTGGACAACGTTATCGGTCTGAAGGACTCTTCTGGAGATCTGACCTACACCATGGAGATCTTGGAAAAGGTAGAAGGAAGGATTGACGTCTTGGTGGGTCACGACGAGGTGGTCCTCCCCGCTCTGGCCGGAGGATGCAGCGGCATGATCCTGGCCAGCGGGCAGGTTTATCCCGATATCTGGCAGAAAGTCTTCCAGGCTGTCATGTCGGGCGACCTCGAGGAGGCAAGAGAAGAACAGAGGAAGGTACAGAAGCTGTCCAGGATATTCACCAGGTATGGGGGGATGGTCCCCGTCAAAGCCGCCCTCAGGTACATGGGTATGAGCATGGGCAGGACTCGCAGCCCCATGAGGGAAGGCGGAGTGATACTTCATGAGGACAGGGAAGAGATCAGACTGGAGCTGGAAAAGATCGGTAAGAGGCCGCCTTCAGAACCCACCGCCGCGTTACCGGAAGTTCCTCTGGAGGAAAAATTCGAAGACGTCGGCATCTCCCCACAGCATGTGAATTCTAACGAGGTGATGGCCGGGAGTTCTTCCGCAGGTACTGACCTGAACAGGGTCACCGTGGACCTGGTAGCCGGGCCTAACGATAGCCCGGTGGGAGAAGCATTCGCATGTCAGATCACTTACCTGAGAAGAGGGTATGAAGCCCTTCCCAGTGTTCTCGAACCGAACCTGTCAGCCAAACCATCAACGTTGATCGTACCTACCGTACAGCTGAAGAGCTTGAGGCAGGCAAACATCATGTACGGACCGGCCCAGGCGGGGATAGCCAAGGCGATCAGTGATAAGGTGGAACAGGGAATCATACCGAGCGATCTCAGGAGCACTCACGTGATGTTGACAAAGGCATTCGTTCATCCCGATGCACTGGATAGAACTATACTTTATCATAACTTCTACGAAGCGACCACCGAGGCGATAGACATGGCTTTCTCAAAGGAGGTGAACTGAAATGCCGAGAGTAGACTGGTTAAAGGGCATATTTCCGGCCATAGTGACACCCTTCGACAAGGAGGAGAAGCTGGACGAAGAGAGGTTGAGGGCGCTAGTCGATCATCTGATGGATGACGTGGACGGTTTTGTGGTGGCGGGCACCACAGGCGAATTTGTGTACATGAATGATGACGAGAGGACCAGAGCCATCGAAGTGGTCGTCGATCACGTGGACGGCACGAAACCAGTGATTGCTGGGACCGGTGCCAGCAGCACCAAGAACACCATAAGTCTCACACAGAAGGCAATGGACGTGGGGGCGGACGCTGCACTGGTGGTCACCCCGTATTATTTCAAGCCATCATGGAACGAGATCTACAAGCATTATGAGAAGTTGGACCAGCTAGGTTACCCTCTGATCCTCTACAACATCCCTCAGTGCGCTGGTGTCCATCAGAAATGGTGGACTACCGAGGGTCTTTCCTACCTGGACAACGTGATAGGAGTCAAAGACTCCAGCGGGGATATTCCCTATACTGCAGCTCTGTTCGAGAAGGTGAGGGAGAAAGTGAACATCCTGGTGGGCAACGACGAAGTGGGTATGGCGGCCATTGGTGAAGGGGCCGATGGAGCCATACTGGCCAGCGCCAACCTGATCCCTGACTACTGGCAGGATGTCTACAGGTATGTCCAGGAGGGAGAGCTGGAGAAGGCGCGCCAACTCCAGCAGAAGATGCAAAAGCTGGTCAGGATAGTGGTTCGCACCGGTGGAGTTCAGGCGGTCAAGGATGGCCTGTGGATGATGGGTGTGGACGTGGGAAAGGCAAGGAGGCCAACCATGCCCGGGGACTCATTCCAGCACGAGGACAGAGAAGAGCTGAGAATTGAGCTGGAGAACCTGGGAAAGATCGAGAGCCGGAAGACCAAGTACATTCTGGGCCCTGATCGTGTGATAGAGACGAGCGTACCCGCGACACCACAGACTCCGGAGGTTATCGATAACTTCTCCCTGAGGGTGGGTGAGGGATACGCTGGACCCCCCCATCACGAAGTGGCACACACCGATCTTCTAATAGGGCTCAAGGACGGCCCGGTCGAAAAGGCCATAGAAAACGCTCTCGAGGTGGATGATGGCGGTAAGATGCGTATCGTGATCGACAGGCCACGGACGCTTCTAGTGCCTACCATCACACCCCGCACCAGCAATCAGAAGGACCTGATCTACAACCATGCTGTGGAGGGACTGAAGTGGGCGGTAGACGCCAGTATTGAGGACGGGTTCTTGCCCGATGCCATACTGGACGATATCGTGATCATCGCCAACGTATTCGTTCACCCAGCGGCGGCGAACAAGCGCAGAGTGATGGTCAACAACTACAAGGGGGCCAGATACGCGATCAGAAAGGCCCTGGAGAACAGACCCACTGAAGAAGAGATCCAGTATCAGAAACAGTCTGTGCGCCATCCGTTCAAGTACACGCCATAATCGGAGGGCGGGAACCCTAAACAAACCACTTTCTATTTCTTTAATTATTGAGCCGCAGGTTCTATGATATATTTACAGCAGTTGAGTTCGGTGCCAAAACATTCGCTGTCTGTGACCTTGAGAGACATCTCAGAATTGTTCTCCAGAATTGTTTCCAGCACCCCTTCATTAATCAGGTATAGGGTCTTAGTCGCCTCAGGGATATCGGAGCAGTTGCCGTTGTCCCTGATGATTAAGGTAAGGGGCAGGAAAGAGTATACGCATACTTCCCCCAGTCCGTGTTTATCGTAGAACTCTTGTATGTTCTCGATCACCCCCTCTAAGGAATCGGACTCCATATGTTTGGAAAGCTCCTTCCCGATTTGCTTCCCTATATCTTTCAGTACAGGATCCATGTTGAACCCGATGGCCTCAATGCCCAGTATGACCGACCTCAGGATCCCCTTCATGAATGTGCACGAGTCTCCAATGGAATCATTGATGGTATTGCCGATAGCTTCCTTCAAATCATCTCTGGGGACCACTGAGCTGCCTACTGGATCAGAGATCAGGTAGAATATCTTCCTTCTATTGTCGGAAGGGTCATCTCTGGAAGACACCAGCCCCATCTTTACCATCTTGTCCAGGTGTACAGAGAGGGTCGACTGGGCCTTATTGGTCAAATCAGCTATCTCACTCAAACTGAGATCCTGTTCTTGCAGTTCATTTAAAATCTTCTGTCTCACTGAATTCGAGATCTGCTTCAGCCCGGAGCTGGTAGAATAGACATCGAAGGCTGATCCCCTCATTTAGGTCCCCGTTGTGAAGAGTTATCATGAATATATATCTGTTGCCTGACAAGAACTCTGGCCAGGGCTTCAGGAATGCTTTCTTGGGGCCACAAGATAATCTTCTGGTGATGCTGAACCTGACACTAATTCCAGATTGATGAACCGTCTGAAATACCTCCCCGGTGTAGAGTTGTACTCTCATATTACTTCTGGGGATGAAACCGTTCAAGAGCTAATCAGTGGTTGTGCACTAGCTGGAGGGTGAGGTATTCCTAAGGACTAGTATCCACATCTTGTAGGGTCTCTCTTCAATTATGGTGAGAAGCTCTCTCTCCTCCAGCTCTAATATATGAAAGACATCGTCGAGTAAGGAGGTTATACCCCGTCTGGAGAAGTAACATCGTACCACGCCGTCTTCCTGAGGGAGTCTGTAGGTTTCACTCTCCTCCAGGGGAAGGGCATTGTCGGGGACGGTAGCATCTGATCTTACGGAGAGGTAAATTAGACCTTCTCCCGAGGTAACTTCATGTATCTTCCTCAGGGTCATCTCCGCTCCAGTGTACAGGGACTGATGTAGTGTACCTTCGCAAATCACCGTGTTGAAATACTCCCGGGGATAATAATCAGTAAGAGAGATCATGTTTCCTCTCTTTATTCGACTGTCCACCTCTTCTCCAAGGCATGGCCGTAGACTCTCTCTGGCCATATCCACTCCAACATCAGAAATGTCTATTCCGTGAAGGTCTCTCCATCCCCTCTCGCATAGCAGTTTCAGAAAGCCCCCGTCTCCACAGCCCACATCGAGTATTGGTTCCTTGATCTTCTCCTTGTATCTCCCGTAGAAATCAGTCTGATATCTGAATTGAGATTGACATCTTGATCTTCTAGACATTCTTCTATTCCAAAAGTCTCTGTGTCTTTGATGTTCTTTCTCAAGGTCCATGGTACTACACAGGCTATCAGATACCCTATATAGATTGCTCTAAGACGTCGGTCGAGGCTCCGAAATGCCCTGCCCAGGAGAAAGAATTACTTCTGAATTATTGTCGGAATTAGTCCAAGCTCACTCTACTGGCTGCAAAGGTCTGGACCCCCTCCAGAGCGGTCATCCCCCTAAGTGTGATTTCATAAATCCCCCTTTGATCTCCTTTCCGAATGTGGCCCACCTCTTCCAGAGTACCCAGGTGGAATTGTAGATGACCGGTCCTGAGGCCGAGTTCGCTGCTGATGGTAGAGAAAGAGGCGGGCCCCTCCTTCAGTAGGTTGAGAATAGACAGCCTGTTGGGGTGAGAGAGCGGCTTGAGCCTTTCCGCCACCTCCTCCCAATCGAGTTGAGGAATCTCCTCTGTCTCCCCGCCCGTTTCCAATCGGTCGGTAATCCTCATTGCCAGCGAGAAGACGGTTCTGACTTCGGAGAGCATGGAGAGGGCATAATCTCTGCAGTCTTTTACTCCGCACTCCGCTTCCGCCTTCTTCATCTCCTCCTCCATCTCGCTCAAGATCTCCATGGTTCTCTGCGCATCGCCGTTGAGGAAGGCCATGCTGGCAGTCTCTACCCCTCTGATCAGAGCGCTCTTACAGAAGTTACGCTGTGAACAGTACAATTCATCCTCCATGCACTCCAATCTATCTGGGAATTCATTCCGGGAGTACCCCTCGAACACGCATTTGATCTCTTTGAGCAATTCTCTCCTGAGTTGCCGATCGTGCATGAGGAGCGGGTTATCGCCTATCGTGCCCACTTTGCCATTCATTTCAATCTCGTTCCCGTCCATACAACGACCTTAATAGTATAATATTAAAATGTAATATTCATATATTATAATATCGATAGATGCACGAGGTGACTAATATGGAACTAGGAGACCTGAAAGAGTTCGTGGAGAATGCGAATGCAGATCAGCGTGAAGCCATTGGATATGTGGCCAGGTGGCTGAATGAAATGAGCCCACAATACTGTACCTGTAGCGTGAACTGTAATGAAGATTGTCCAATAGTAGAGAACATGGGAGCAGCGTTCCAGGTAGCTCTGCAAGAATAGTCCCCCTTCATCATTAACATCGGTGAAACTTCTTCAAACTACATCCTCTATTTATTCCATTTTTTGAATAACCGATCTTTCCTCCAGGCCTGAATAGTCAGATGATATCTGTACACTGTAGTTCATTCTGCACGGTTACTGTTTCAGAGGCTCTACACCTGATAGAGATTTGAGGACCGATGCACTATATTGAAGCCCCCCATTTAAGTGGGGAACAATGTGTATTCAAGAGAATTATTGGGTATCAACGACACTCTGATGGAATTCAGGCTTCTTGCCATGGCTGCAATAGGGCCAAGGAGACCGTCCGGCCCATGATCAGGACGACATATTGATTAAGAATAATACATAATTATATTAATATAATAACATCTGAAAGCAAAAAATTATATTGCAATAAATCTTGAGTTGGAGCAGGCATCTCCATGAGAGTTCTGCATAAACAGGGCGAAGACGACGTGGCTACAGCATACCTTGCAAGGTTCGGTGGTGAAAACAAGTATGTGGAATTTGTAGACTCACTGGGAGGTGCAACCTCTATACAGGAGAAGTGGGTAATAATCATCTCTAGTATGTTCGGCTGCCCTGTTGATTGTAAGTTCTGTGATGCCGGTCAATTCTATGGAGGACCCCTCAGCACCGACCAGATGATGCAGCAGGTGAATCATGTCGTGCGGGAGCATTCCCCCGACCGAAGAATTACCTCTGACAAGTTCAAGGTCCAGTTTGCCCGTATAGGCGAGCCCTCCTTCAACGACGATGTACTGGAGACCATAATGAAGATCAGGGAGACCTATGAGCCCAAGACGTATATGCCCTGTATATCCACAGTGGCCCCCGCCGGGAGGGAGAAGTGGTTTGACAGACTGGCAGAGTTGAACAGGCAGGTATTCAAGGGAAACTTTCAGCTGCAGTTTTCCATACATTCCACAGATGAGGACTACAGAGATTACCTGATCCCAGTGAACAAGATGCCCCTTGAGCAGATCTCAGAGTACGGAGAGAATTTCTTCTGCGGAGGTAGGAAAGTGGCACTCAATTTCGCCCTGAATGGGAGGAACCCTATAGATGTTCAGAAGCTATCGACGATGTTCGACAAGGACTGCTTTGCGATCAAGATGACCCCCCTCAACCCCACTCTGCAGGCCGAGAAGAACGACCTGGTGAATGTATTCTCGGAGGAGGGATGGACCGAATACCCGGTCGTTGAAGAGATGAAATCTGAGGGATTCGATGTTTATCTCAGCATAGGCGATCTGAGGGAGAATCAGATAAAGAGCAACTGCGGACAGGTCCTCTTATCTTATCTGGATCCTAAGGAATTGGAACAGATGGTGTGAGAACACGGATGATGTCGATATGTCTGGAGAAAACTACCTCTCACCCGATAATATAGAGGAGAAGGCTGTACAATGGCTTTCTGAATTGCCTTACACCAGGAGATGGAAGAGCGAGATCAAGTGGGAGGAGAGCGCCCTCTTGGTGATAGATATGCAGAACCACTTCCTTTCACCGGAGAGCCATGCCTATCTCCCTGCCGCCGACGCCATAATCGATAACGTAAACCAGATGGTCAGGCTATTCTCAGAAAACTGGGCAAAGGTGGTGTATACGCGAACAGTCCAGGATGGGCCGGAGGGTTTGATGATCGAATGGTGGGGAAACAGAATAGAAGAAGGAGACATGGCCCGCCTGGACAGGCGCATCGTTGTCAACGGGGATATAGTGGTCAAGCAGACCTATTCATCATTCTATGAGACGAACATCGAGGACAGTCTTGCCGGCGTTAAGAATATTTTCATCATGGGGGTGATGAGTGATATCTGCTGTGAAACAACGGCCAGGGACGGCTTCGTGAGAGGTTACAGAGTCTTCTTTTTGGCAGATGGCACGGCCACTTCCTGTGAGGATATTCACACATCTACGCTCAGATCACTTTCTCACGGGATAGCGGAGATATTGCTATGCAAAGACGTGGAAGAAAGGTTTGTGTAATCGGCGCTGGACCGGCGGGGATAGCCACCGCTCAGCAGTGTATCAGGGAAGGGATCGAAGAGGTGTCGGTCATTGAGAAGGGCAAAATTGGAGGATTAATAGCCTATGCTAACAGGATAGAGAACCTTCCAGGGTTTGTTGGGTCGGAGGGCAGAAAACTGGTGGGAGAGCTGGAAGACATAGTCGAACTCTACGATATCGATATCATATATGGAGATGTTGATAAGGTGAGGAAAGATTCAGGAGGATTTCAGATGGGTTACGGCGGAGGAGAATTGACATCTCAATACGTCGTGTTGGCCACTGGTACCGCACCTCTCTCACTGGGTTTTCCAGGTGAGATATATGAACCGCCTTGGAGAGACTACGCCGCTGAACGGATAGCAATTATTGGTGGAGGGGATGTCGCCTACGATTACGCCCTCCGACTCGATCGTAGTGGAGCGGAGGTCGTTATCATCAGAAGGAGTGAACCAAAGGCTCTCGAATCTCTAGTCAGAGAGGTCAGGGTAAGGGGCATAAGGGAGATAAGGGGAGAAGTCAAAAGATGCGAGGAAGACAGGGATTGTTATCTGCTATCTTGTGGAACTGAGGACATTGAATCTGACCTGGTGGTCGTGGCCATAGGCAGAAAACCCTCATCTCCTGTAGTTTCGCCCCCATATTCAACAGTCGAGTTTCCTACCGGTAGAACTGATATAGAAAACCTTTATGCAGTGGGCTCGCTAACCTTGGGGATATACCGACAGACCGCACTATCTTGGGGCATGGGCATAGCAGCCGGTATGGAAATCTCATCCCGGATCGAGGCCTGATTGTCCTGAAGGGGGCAGCAGGGAAGAAATGACTTGCCCACGCTTATAAATCCTTAATTCTATTGAAGTCCTTAAGCGTGACCAGGGCCCGCAGAGTCAATATACCTATCCACTCTTCACGTGCTATTTCCCAGGTATCTTGGTAGCGACCCCACTCCCAGTTAGGCTTGAGCATCCCGCTGCTGTTAAGTCTGCTCGCCATATAATCTAGATTCCTCTCAATGGACTCTTCAGGTATGCCGAATCGTGGTGAATCCCGGTTTTTGATGAAATGCAGAGGTTGGGGCACATATTTGCTCCACTCATCAGGATCCTCCTCGACCAGCCCCTGGACCCCCTTCGTAATCTGGTCTTCCATCTCCCCGGATTTCTCTGAGGGAAGCAAATGGTAGAGTCGTACATAGCAGTAAACTTCGGCCGGAGACTCGAACTCAAGGAGAGAATTGATGTGATCCACCGCTCGATCTATCAGAGCTTCAACGTCTATCTCTGACACCATATTTTGATGTCTGTAGAGATACCCCGTCAGTTCCGCTGTGGGGTTTCCCCAGTGATTGTCAATGATGGTTCCTCCCTTTTCATCATCGAAGTGCCACCATGGTGCATGGGGAAAATCATTAACACTCTCCGGAACGGTGAGCCAACCTCCTCTTTGTTCATCGTATGAATCCTCGAGGTACTGTACTGCCGGTTCTATCATCTCGCTCCAGCTACTGTTCATCTCTAATTCCTCAAGTATTTGAAAGGCAATGCTGGTTGCCAGAGGAGATGAAGAAGGGAGACGGAAATCGGGTTCCAGGGCATTTCCGAATCCACCGTCCTCGTTCTGGTACGACTTCAATTCCCCAATCACAATCTCCGGATCAGTCTCACGGAACAGGTGCTGCACACTTGCTTCCTCGAGAGTTCTCCCGTGCTCGTAGATGCTATCTATCGCCCTTTGAAAACTCTGTCTGTCTAGTTCTTCCATAGCCCCACAATCTGCAGCGCGTCTGAAGAACATTATGATGCCTGCAGAAGATGGTACCTGCCGATAGTAATCAGCTCTGGTCTCAAATTAATAAATGGGAAGTTCCAGAGTTCTCAAGTGCAGCAATGCTTTTCTACTTACCCAATGATTGAGTAATGGTGACAGTTTGCGAGTCAAGACCGACGAGGGAGAAGAGGATCTGAGGGCGGTGTGGTATGACGGTGACAAAGTCCTGATGATCGATCAGAAGATTCTTCCAGGGGAATTTGAGATTATTGATATCAGAGACCACAGGACCATGGCCTCCTGCATAACCGACATGACGATCAGGGGCGCCCCCTCTATAGGGGCCGCCGCTGCATACGGGATGATGCTGGCGGCCCTGAACGGGGAAGATCTCGAGGCAGCTGCTTCGGAGCTCAAATCGGCCAGGCCGACGGCCAACGACCTGTTCTATGCCGTCGACCATATGATGTCTGCCATCTCCTCTGGAGAGGACCCTGTGGCGGTAGCCGGTGTGTACGCCGATTCGATAGTGGCCCGATGCATCGCCATAGGAGAGAATGGAGCGCCGCTTATACCTGAAGGATCAAAAGTGATGACCCATTGCAACGCGGGCGCCCTTGCCGCCGTCGACTTCGGAACTGCACTGGCCCCCATGAGGGTGGCCTGGGAGCGAGGTACCGATTTCTTCGTTTACGTCTCAGAAACTCGCCCCAGAATGCAGGGGATGAAACTGACCGCCTGGGAACTGCTCAATGAAGGGATCCCCCACTCGATCATCGTGGACGGTGCTTCTGGACACTTCATGAAACGGGAAGTGGACCTGGTAATCACCGGCGCGGATAGGGTGGTGGCCAATGGAGATTTCGCCAATAAGATCGGCACCTTCGAGAAGGCGGTCATTGCCAGAGAACTGAGAATCCCTTTCTACGTGGCCGCGCCCCTCTCCACCTTTGACTTCTCCACATCGTCAGGAGATGATATCCCGATCGAAGGCAGGGCGGAGGAAGAAGTTACAAGCATAGAAGGCCAGAGAGTAGCCCCGGGCGGCTCTTCTGCCTTCAACCCCGCCTTTGATGTCACCCCTCATCACCTGGTCACTAAGTTTATCACCGAGAAGGGACTGTTTTCCCCGGATAAGATCCATCACATCAGGGAGGAAAAGGATGAGTTCTGAGAGCAGGCTAAGGGACGAGATTGTCCGATACGGTAGGTTGATGTACGAACGGCAACTCACTTATGCCACTGGAGGGAACATCAGTGCGAGGGTTGGCGACAGCACAGTGCTGATCACTCCTTCTGGTGTGAGAAAGGGAGACCTTGGACCCCCCGATTTGATCAAGCTCTCTCTGGAAGGTGAGGTCCGGGGAGGAGGACGCCCCTCGATAGAAACCCCTTTACATCTCTTACTTTACAGACGCAGGCCGGAAGTCGGAGCTGTGGTTCACGGGCATCCACCGTTCTGCACCACGCTGGCTGTACTGAGCAGGGAGCTGCGCATCAGCATGATCCCGGAAGGGGTGCTGGTTCTCAAGGAAGTGCCCTTACTACCCTACGAGACCCCGGGGACAGAGGAATTGGCAAGCGCTGTGGCTGGGGCCAGTGACAAGGGATTTGGGTGCCTGCTGCAGAATCACGGTGCTTTTGCCTGGGGGAGAGATCTGGAAGAGGCCTACAACCGGCTGGAGGAGATGGAGTTCCTGGCCATGGTTCAGGTTAGAGCAGAGGCCATTGGGACACCCAATGAGCTCTCCGATCCCGATATAGAGGCACTGAGACAACTGGAATGAAAACGAAAAAATCAAAGGAAAATGCAATAGTCAGTAACTTGATGGGGATATGATGATACTGGTCACCAAATGGTTTGGCGTCTTCGTCTGTGATGATCACCGTATAGTGGATCAGGCACTGTTTGAGAAGGATCCCCAGAAGATGGCGGAGAAACTATCGCGGGTACAGAGGGGGGAAGTCCTGCCCGAGGAGGAAGAACTGGCAGAGAAAGGAATGAAGGTTGCCGATTCACGCCTGTCAAAACTGGGCAAGCCGGTGGTATTCGATTCCTCGTTCATAAAGGGAGAGAATTTTTCCTATTCATCGGAGTTGATGCACCAGGTAATGGTAGAGCTGGGCAAGATCAGGACCCGGGAGTCTATTCGCCCGGACCAATGCATTGTGCAGGTAATCAGGGCACTGGATGATGTCAATGAGATGATCAATACCATGAACGAACGGTTGAAGGAGTGGTATGGTCTGTATTTCCCTGAGCTGTTAGAGCACGTGAACGATGAGAGATACGCCTCCCTCATCGCCGAACTGGGAGAAAGGGAGAAGATTACTAGTGAACTGGATCTGGATACAGTCTCCATTGGCTCTGAGCTGAGCGATGAAGACATCGCTCTGATACAGGATCAGGCCTCCCAGGTTCTGGACATGTACGGGAGGAAGGAAGAGCTGGAGGATTATGTGTCTAGGAGGATGAAAGAAGTGGCACCTAACCTGAACACTCTGCTGGGCCCCCACCTCGGAGCCAGATTGATCGCCCTTTCGGGAAGTCTGGAGAGGATGGCTAGACTACCATCCAGCACGGTGCAGCTGCTGGGAGCGGAGAAGGCGCTATTCCTGCATCTCAAGAAGAACAAGAAACCCCCCAAGCACGGGATCATCTTCCAGCACCCATCAGTACATAGGGCCCCTCCCTGGCAGAGGGGTAAGATAGCAAGGACGCTGGCCAATAAGGCCTCAATAGCAGCCAGGGTGGATTACTGGGACGGCGACTTCGTGGGCAGAGAATTGAAAGAGGAGTTTGAACAGAGGGTTCAGGAGATCAAGAAGAAGTATCCCCGCCCCTCCTAGAGGGCTTGATGTAAGCAATTTATTTAACTAGTAGGCTATTTCCATCATTTGATATCCATGTCATGGACGCAATCCGAGGTTAGGGAACTCAGAGAGAACAGGTACCTCCTGATCGATGACGAACCGTGTAAGATCGATTCCATTTCAACTTCCAAGCCGGGCAAGCACGGTGAGGCCAAAGCGAGGATTCAGGCCACCGGTATTTTCGACGGTCAGAAGAGGAGCGTTGTGTACCCTGTGAGGCACAAGATCAAGGTGCCCATGATAGACAAGAGAAAGGCACAGGTTCTTGCAATTATGGGGGACGAGGTGCAGCTGATGGATCTTGAGGACTACGACACTTTCAATTTGCCCATACCAGAGAGGTATGAGGGACAGTTCGAAACGGGTGAAGAGATCATGTACCTGGTGGCCATGGGCAGGAAGAAAATAACGCGGGTATGAATGATGTCTCTCTCCGGGGCCGCCTTTGCCGATGCCCACTCGTCATATGATGATGCAGATTTTGTGATTATTGGGTGCCCTTTCGACCGTACCTCGTCCTTCCGTTCGGGAGCGAGGTTCGCGCCCAACAGAATCAGGGAAGCTTCGTACAATTTTGAGACCTATCTTTTTGAACATGGGGTTGATCTGTGTGAGTTGGGTATACACGATTGTGGAAATCTTGGAGAGTTTGCCACTGCTCAGGACATGGGGGACGGGCTTCGACCTGAGATGGAGAGAATTGTAAATGATGGAAAGTTTCCCATACTGATGGGGGGTGAGCACAGCATCACAGTACCTGCTGTCAAGGCATTCAAGGATATCGCTGTGGTATCCATCGATGCCCATCTCGATAGCAGAGAAGAATACCTAGGAGATCCACTGAGTCACGCCTGTGTAAGCAGGAGGATCTCCGAGTATACGGGGGAGAATAACATCGTGGTGGTGGGTGTGAGGTCTGTATCGGCAGAAGAACGCGACTCCCCGGTTCGGAACGTGGACGCCTTCACCATCAAGGAGCATGGGGTACTATCTGGATGTCGGGAGGCCCTGGACTCCATCGACCGCGAACGAATATACCTTACTCTAGACATGGATGGTATAGACCCCGCATACGCTCCTGCCACGGGCAATCCCGAACCCTTCGGCCTATCTCCTTACGAGGTCAAGAAGATAATCGATATGGTGGGTGAGAGGCTGGTAGGTTTCGACTTGGTGGAGGTCTGCCCGCCTTACGATAATGGCAATACCGCCGCCCTGGCAGGGAGACTAATCAGAGAGATCATCGCCGTCGCTTCTAAGTAATGACATGAACCTTACTCCCTTTTTGTCCGCCTTCTTCCTGATACTGATCACTGAACTGGGGGACAAGACCATGATCGCCGCCATCGTCCTTTCCTCCAAACATAGGAGAAGTGAGGTGTTCTTTGGTACCCTTCTAGCGCTGAGCGTTCTTTCCATCCTGGGTGTTATTCTGGGGGCCCTGATATTCCAGTACGTTCCAATAGAAATCGCAGAATTGATTGCCGGGGCAATCTTCATCGGCGTGGGAGTCTATCAGCTCATCGATAGAGAAGAGTCCATCTCCCCCATATCCCTGGAGTACGGGGGATTGACCACATCTTTTATTATGATCTCCATGATGGAGCTGGGGGACAAGTCTCAACTGGCTATCATCGGCCTCTCGGCTGAATCAGGGGAGGGCATACTGGTCCTCCTGGGAGCAATCCTCGCCTTCGCGGTCATAACACTGATAGGCGTGGGTCTGGGTCACGAGATCAGCAAGAGGGTGGAGGAGAACATAATTAGAAAGGTCTCCGCGGCTATATTCATCGTCCTGGGGGTAATCTTCGTGCTGCAGGCGTTGTTCTAGCTCCCCTCGATCAGATCCGAGACCAGTTTCTCGTATTCTGACCCCCTCTTCTTCGCTGTTGATTTATCCCCAGCTTCTGAGAATATTCTGAAAATCGGTTCCGTGCCCGAAGGCCGTATCAACGTCCAGCCGTCATCAAAATATATCTTGAGCCCATCGGTCATGTCTATCTTGGCCCCTTTGAGATGGCTGTAGACCTTCTCCAGTATCTCGCTCTTTCTCTCTTCTTCGCACTTGATTTTTCTCTTGTCCAGGGAGTAGCTAGGTATTGTCTTGATTTGTTCGGATAGAGGGCCATAGGTGGCTATTACTTCCAGCATCTTGGCCGCGGCCATCGCCCCGTCCCTACAGAACTGATGCTCCCCGAAAATGAGACCCCCGTTTTCCTCTCCACCGAAGGGAGCCCCGATCTCTATCATCTTCCTGGCCACGATGGGGGCGCCAACTTTGGTGTACACCACCTCTCCTCCTGCTTCACTGACCACGTCCTCCACGCAGGATGAAGAACTGACCGGAGTGACCACAGGCCCGCCCCCCTCCCTCACCATTATTCCTGCCAATAGAGCCAGACTCTTATCTCCGTGGGTGTAATTCCCGTCCTCATCCACGAATATTGTACGGTCCGCATCCCCGTCCTGAGCAATCCCGATGTCGGACGAGGTCTCCTTGACCAACGACATCAGGTTTTCAAGATGCTCTGGAGTGGGTTCTGAAGGATGACCCGGAAATGTGCCCTGGGGATCACAATTGAGAGAAAGTGTTCTGACTCCCAGAGAAGAAAGGAGGTAGGGGGTCGAGAGCGCCCCCGCCCCATTGGCACAATCCAATGCCACTGTGATCCCCGCTTTCTTGATCGCCTCTGTGTTGACCTGAGACTTAACCCCTGAGATATGATCTCCTATGGCGTTGGTCACGGAATTCATGGCGCCTATACCCTCCCAACCCTGATTTCGGAACTCCTTGTTGAAGTAGATGGATTCGATCCCCCCCTCTTTCTCCGGAGGCATTTCAGTACCATCGTAATCGACACACTTGATCCCGTTGAACTCTGGAGGGTTGTGAGAAGCTGTTATCATCACCCCTCCTTCTATCGGATGGTGCTTCACGTAGTACTGTAAAGCGGGTGTAGGCAGGGTCCCCAAGTCCACCACCGATACTCCGCTGGACATCAGTCCGGCAGAGACCGAATTCTTGATCATGTCCGCCGATGTCCGGGTGTCATTGCCAATAGCCAATTTGCCACCGACGAAGGTACCAATGGCCTTCCCGATCTCAAGGGCCAATCGGGTGTCCATATCTTGATTGACCACCCCCCTTATCCCATTGGTACCGAACAGTCTACCCATCTAGCTCTCACTCTCCTCATGCTGTTCGGCAAAATGGATGATGTGGATTATATCTCCCGCATCTTCACAGTTATCTGCTGCATTCTCGATCGAATTCAGGATATCTTTGACAAGAATGAGTCCTCGGGATTCGAGCTTACCGTCAATGACGTGTTTCTTGACCTGGAAATATTTATCGTCCAGTACTTCTTCCAGGCGACCCACCTCCTTTCCGTAAGAAATGATCTTGGAGTGATCGCCGCCGAGAGAATCGATACTCCCCTTCAGCTGCTTGCCAATATCTGTCAGTATCCTGGTCATCTCCTTCAACTGATCCCAGATCTCCTCCGATACTTCGATCCCCGCCTCCAGCAGCAATCTGAGGTTCATACAGGCTTCTTTGGCCCAGTCCGCCGCCCTGTCCATTTCCCTTATCAGGTCGAGCAGGTCCTCCCTCTGCCTGGGGTTGAGGTCCCCCTTGCTGAGTTCCTCACTAATCATCTTTTCCAGATTATCCGCCTCCCTCTCGGAGAGTAGGAGCCGATCCAATGCCGCCGAAGCCTCCTTCTCGTTCCCCGAGCCCGCTGCCGATATGGCGATATCCAATTCGGATAAGGTAGCCAGGACCTTTGAAGCATGGCTTCTTATCCCCTTCATCACAATGGACTGTTTTCTTCTCCCAAACCAATCGACCAGCAGTTTATCATCATTCATGTAGCGGCCTCCCTTATGAGCTCTGGAACATTGAGGTCAGCAGATCTCATCAAGTAGAGTCTAAATGCAACTCATCAAATAAATCATCTGCTAAACCAAAATCAATTGTGCCCCGTTCAGCCAAGTGTTTCTGACCCTCGTCTGCCCTCATTTATCATCATTCAGGTCGTGGGTTCTATTCCCCTGGACTATAGTTCCTTTGACGGTCCTCCCCCTTTCTACTGCTGTATTGGGCCCCACTATTGAGTCAAAGACTCGGGCATTCTCTTGCACCTCCGCCCCCTCAAGAAATATGCTGTTTGAGACCGTACAACCGCTCCTAAATATCGTTCCTTCAGCACCCACATGAGGGCCGATAGAACAATCAGTAGCCCGAATGTTTCGAAGATAGTTTGGTGCATTGAATTTCACTGATCCATCCGTTTCCACTCCCTCGTTCGGGGCACGGAATCCCAGAAGTGTTCTCTGAGCTTTAAGAAAGTTCTCTCTGGTACCACAATCAATCCAGTACCCTTCAAAATCGAATCCGAACAGGCCATTGTCCAGGACTTCGGGAAACACTTCTCTCTCCATGCTAACCTTACCCTCACCTATATGGTCCAGGATGTCAGGCTCAAAGACGTATACTCCCGCATTTATCAGGTCAGATTCTGCCTCCTCTATATCTGGCTTCTCCTGAAAACTAAGAATCCTTCCCTCGCTATCTGTTTCCACCACTCCAAAGGAGGTGGGATCCTCGACCTGCCATAGAGAAAGCGTTCCGATCCCTCCAGAACGGTCGTGAAAACTCACCAAAGATTCGATATCAAGTGAGGAAATAATGTCTCCATTGAATGCCAAAAATCGTTCATCGAGATGGTCACGCAGATTCTTTAGAGCTCCGCCGGTACCGAGAGGTTCATCCTCTTCGACCAATATGACCTCTCTTTCAATGTCGCTGCCCCCGAAATACCCCTCCAGCTCGTCCTTCATATAGTTCACTGCCAGTATGACCTCATCGACACTCTGGGGTAGGGACTCGATGATATGAATTATAAGTGGCCTCCCCAACAGAGGGATCAATGGTTTGGGGACAGAGTATGTTACTGGCCTCAATCTTGTACCAAATCCTCCAGCCAGAATTGCAGCCTTCATCCAGCAGACCTCTAATTACTCAGAACCAGGTGAAAAGGGCATCCCGTTTCAGATAGACCCTCATAGGGGAGAGATGCTAACTACGTTGTTACCTCTCAGCACCACTCTGCCCAGTCTTCGAGTTTGTTCGGCCGTCCTTTCCTCTGTATCCTCAAGAACCATGTTCATGTAATCGTCATATCCAACCAGCTTCCCTTCTAGTATCCTGTTGTCCTTCAGTAGGAGGGAGATCTTCTGGTTGACGGATTTTTCGAGTAACGCCAGGGGCATCACCATGTTATCACTTTTCAAAGAATAAGGGTGCTGAATTTAAACCTTTCCTTAAGATTACCTCCAATCAGCAGGAATACTCCCATTCTGCCCAGAAAGGAACTAAAGCAGACACTACCTTCATCTTCGCGGCTCTGAGTCATCCTGAAGAAAATATATTACTTCTAGATACGTTATTAAGCAGTGGCCATAGCCCGTAGTCTCTCCATGAACGAACATATACGTTGTGAACGATAGACACGGATTGTCCAGGGTCCAGCCTCCAGCGGTGAAATGAAATGCCCCTCAGACTGATTGAAATCGTGGTGCCCAACGTAAGGAGCCACCGCATACCTGAAATCGTGAAGGAACACGAGTATCTGGAGATGTGGGAAGATGAGGTCTCAGATGAGAAGACAAATATTAAGATATTGGTGAGGGCGGAGAATCAGCAACCGATTATTGACGACCTGGAGGCCACTCTGGGCTGGAAAGAGGGATTCAGAATTATTACAATGCCCGTTGAATCAGTACTTCCTCAGATAGAGGAAAAAGAAGAGGCAGAGCCGAAAGAGGAAGAGGAGGAGGAAGAGAAAGAAGACAAGAAAGGGGAGTGGAAACTGAAGATCGGCAGGGAGGAACTGCGACAGGATCTCAAAGAGATGGCCGACTCTTCATGGACATTCGTGTTTCTGGTCATACTCTCTTCCGTGGTAGCTGCCATCGGCCTTTCTCAGAATAATGCGGCGGTGATCATCGGTTCAATGGTGATCGCTCCGCTGCTGGGGCCCAATACTGCTCTTTCCCTCTCCACCACTCTGGCCGATTTCAAGCTGGCAAGGAAAGCCAGCAAAGCCATCCTGGTCAGCGTGATACTCACCGCTGTCCTGTCCATTGCCATGGGTCTTATGGTCGAGGTGGATCCTGCAGTCCATGAAGTCTCTCTGAGAACTCAAGTGGGTATGGGTGATGTTATACTGGCTCTGGCATCTGGTAGTGCTGGAGTGCTGTCTGTAACGCTGGGAATGGCCACCGCTCTGGTGGGCGTAATGGTGGCTGTAGCTCTGCTTCCCCCCCTGGTCAGCTTCGGCCTGTTACTCGGATCGGGGTCCACCGAGGCCAGCATAGCGGCCCTCATGCTCTTTTTCGTCAACTTCATATGTATTAACCTCTCAGGAGTAATCACCTTCCTGGTCCAGGGCGTGAGGCCTCGTACCTGGTGGGAGGCGGACAAGGCTAAAAAATCGACCAGACTGGCAATCATCCTGTGGTCGATATTCCTAGTAATATTGATTATTGCCATCTACATATCGCAGGTGACCTGATTTCCTCACCCTTTAATTCTGGACTCCATCCATCTCTTGATGTCTTCCTTCTTTGTGCTCTCGATTCCGAAATACTCTGAGAACTTCTTGGTGGTGGCAAGCTTGAGAGTCTGACCCTTCTTCCTCACGTAGATCAGCCCCATGGAATTCAGGGTGCGCACATGGTCGTATACCTTACTGCCGAGCATCTTTGCCAAGTCGCTCTGTAAGATGGGTTGATGATAGGCGATCATGGCCGCCGTCTTGAGTACGTCTTCGGGTACTTCCTTCTCTGCGAACGGTCTACCGCAGTCCGTATACTTTTCCCTGAGCTGAAGAGAATAGGCCGGGCCCGTTTTGAACACTTCAATGGCGGATCCCCTCTCCTCCAGCTCCTCCTTTAACTTCTTGATGGCTCTCCTGACCGCGCTTCTGGATAGGTCCACCTCATCTGCAATCTCAGCCACTCTCAGCGGCTGAGGAGAGGAAAAGAGTACCGCTTCCACGATTCTGACTGAATCCAATCATATCGCCCCCCTCTTCGATGACTCCACTTTCTCCTTCTCCACATCTTCCAGAGTACCGATATCCCAGGGTAGGTTCACCTCGAAGAAGATCTTCCCGTAGGGAAGGTCGTCCTGCCAGATAGATATCTTGCTCTTTCTGGTCAAAAATAGTAATGAGACGAAAATGGTGATGAAGTCTTCTTTCCCACCTTTGCGGATGTCGGTGATGGTGAGCGGACCACTCCCACACTTCTGGATACGCTCCCATATCTTCTCCACGTCCTTTTCCAGTTCCTCCGCGTGGGCCTTCTCGTCGAATTCCTCCTCTTCCTCTTCCTGTTCCCTTCCCCCACTTCTCTGTATATTCCTCTCTGCCTCCACCTTGGCATCTTCAAAGGCATCAAGGAGCTCTACCAGCGACACGGGACGGGGTTTCTTCCTCCTTATCACCTCGTTCAGGGGCAAAGGTTCGTCTACGATCTCCTCTACAAATGGCAGTTCCTGGTCCTCCTCTTCTGGCCAGAATTCATCCATACTCTCGAAGTCCCATTCGGAGAAGAACGGTTCCCCCCTCTCCTCCCTTTCCTGGGACTCCAACACATCTTCACTCTGCATCCTGAGTATGCTCCACGCCATGAAAAGAAGCCTCCCTGCCACTATGAAATTAACATCCTCACTCTTCATCCTCTGATAGTACAACCTGGTGAACTCCATCAGGTCAATCTCCCAGGGGTCGAAACTCTCTGAGAGTACCAGTTCAAATATGATCTCAATCGACCTATCCAAGGGTTCGCTGGATGAGAAGTTTCCTACTTCATCCGCCTCCCTCAGCATGTGGAGGTACTGATCGATCTTCTGGGCTCTGTCCTCCTCATGGATAATCGCCTTATGGAACAGCAGGTGTTCCAGAACGGCCTGATTGCTCTTGTCTGAAATCATGAGGCACCCTCCTCGGCCGCCTCTTCCGGCAAGTTGATGTCTGATAGTTCCTCAGACATATCAGGCTTCATTACGATCTTGCTCACCCCGTTATCCTTCATGGTCACCCCTATCATGTGGTCGGCCTTGTTCATAGTGACCTTCCTCAGGGTTATCAACACGAATTGTGCCCTCTGGGAGGCCTTCTTGATCCTCCTGGCCACCATATCGGCATTCACAGCGTCCAGGAACATGTCAACTTCATCCAGTAGGTAGAACGGAGAGGGTAGGTATTCCTGAATGGCGAATATCAAAGACAGGGCGGTGAGGCTTTTCTCCCCTCCACTGAGAGCCTGCAGTCGGAGCGTCTTCCCCGCCTTCGGTTTGGCCTTGATAATCAGCCCCCCATCGAATGGTTCCTTAGGATATTCGAGCTGCAATTTGGCCTCCCCTCCTCCGGACAGATCGGAGTAGATCCTCACGAAGTTTTCATTGACCGCCTCAAATACCTCGAAGAACGCGGTCTTCTTCTTCTCATTGAGCTTTTTCATCAGAGACAGCAACTCCTTCTTCTGTTCTTCCAGCCTTCCTGTCTCTTCCTGAAGATTCGTGTACCTCTCCTTCTTCTGCTCGTAATCGTCAATTGCCCTCAAGTTAACAGCGCCCATGGAGGAAATAGCATCCTCCTGTTCTCTAATCCTTTTCTTGAGCTCCTCCAGCTTGGGTAGAGGATACTCCACCTCTACCTCGTAAGACTCTATCTCTTCGTTGATTTCCTCTAAATCATCTTCAGCGGTGGATAGTTTCGTCTCCAGACCTATTGAGAAGTCCTTAGAAGTCTCGATCTTCTCTTCGACCTTATCCTCCTCTGCTTCCAATGAAGTCTCTTCTTTGAACAGTTTATCTCTCTTCTCTCTCAGAGCCTTCATCTCATCCCCCAGTGAGTCCTCCAGCTTCCTAAGACCTTTCAGTTCCTTTCTTAGCTCTGATTCCTTCTGTTGACAGTCAGAAGCCTCTGATTCCAGCTCCTGTGTCTTATTTTCGGCTTCCTTCTCAAGGGAGATCATCTCCTCAAGTCTTTCCTTGGTCAATGAGATCTGAGTTTCAAGGCTCTCTCTCTGCTTCTTCAATTCAGAAACTGTATTCGTGAGTTCGTGTGTTTCATGTTGCAGATCCTTCAATTCACTGGATAAGTTCTTGGGGGCCAGTTCCATGATCCTATCCCTGATGTCCTCTCGTTTCTCCTCCAACTCCTGAATCTCGGTATCCGTTTGAGACAATTTTTCGGAGAGTCCTTCGAGAGTATTATCGATCTGCTGAGCTTCGGACACCTTTTCCTTTTTATCCTCTTTGAGTTTATTGAGCTCATTCTTGAGCTCCTCTTTCTTGGAGTTCAGTGATTCCAGATTCTCTTCCTTGTTACTGCCCACGGATTTGAGTTCTCTGAGCTTGTTCTCGAGTTCGGTCATCTCATCTCTGACCTTCTTTAGTTTCTCGGAGACGACATCAGACTGCTCGATCGCCTCCTGAAGTTCCTTACCTACCTCCTCCAGTTTCCCTTTAGAGGAGCTGCCAAACTTCAGGTTTCCAGTGTAAGAAGTGCCGCCCACCATGGCTCCTGAAGCCTCGATGAGGTCACCATCTAGAGTTACTAAACGTACTCCTCCCATCAACTCTCTGGCCTTGTTGAGTGTCTTCACCACAATGGTATCGCCGAACACGTAGGAGAAAGCCCCTTTGTATTTCTCGTCGAAATGGATGAGGTCAATGGCGTAGCCAATGGTCTTCTTGACAGCTCTAATGGCTTTGGCCCTCGGTCTTCTAGCCTTCATCTTGTTCAAGGGCAAAAAGGTAGCTCTGCCCAGATCGTTCTTCTTGAGGAAGTTTATCGCGGTAGCTGCCACCTCATCGTCTTCCACCACGATGGACTGCATTCTGCCTCCTGCTGCTGTGTTCAGTGCCACTTCGTACTCTTCTTCTACCTGGGCCAGCTCAGCGATAGTACCATGAATCCCCCTAATCTGGCCTCTATCTCTGGCTTCCAAAACTGCCCGGACTGATTGAGTGTATCCTCTGGCGATGTTCTCTGCCGCTTCCTTTTCCGCTTTCAGGTGGTTGTACTTCCTGGTCAGGCGCTTTACCGCCTGTTCTAATTCCTCGGCCTGGCGACTCAACTTGTCCTCCAAGTTCTTCTTCTCGTGCAGTTCCTCCTGAACCTCTTTGATTTTCTGTGAAGAATTTTTGGCCCTCTTCTTAATATCCTTAATATTCCAATCTAGGTCGTTGATCTCGAATTTATTGTTCTTTATCTTTTCTTCGATATAGGCAATGTTGGTCTCCAGTCTCTCCTTCTTATCCTCCAGCCTCTCTATCTTGAGTTTGAGATCATGAGTTTCCTCTTTCTTGTTCCCCAATCCCTCATCCAATTCTAATTTCTTCTTTTCTAACTCCTCCAACTCGTCATCGCAACTCCGCATTTTCTCCTGTATCTTCTCTATCCTCTCATTTTTCTCCTGCAATACGGCCGATTTCTCCTCGTGGAGAGAGTTGGTCTCCTCTAACTGCTGTGTAAGTGATTCTAACTTCGATTTCAGTTCCTCTTTCTCTTTGCCCCTCTTCTCCAGGGCAGATTCTATCTCGTCGATCTCGTCCAGGGCCCTTTCTCTTGCATCCTGTGCCCTTGCCAATTCTATCCTTGTTTCATCGATCTTCTCTTTCAGCTCTCTGAACTCCTCCCCGCCCTTATCCTCGATCTCCTGTTCCGCTTCCTCAATTTTGGTTCTGACCTCTTCTATCTTCACCAGGATTTCCTTCTTTCTCTCCTTCAGTCTGTTTATCTCTTCTTCCTGGTCTTCTATCTGCTCTTTGATGGCCTGAATCTCTCTCTTGATACTCTCCCTCTTCTTGTGAGCCATCTGTGCCTTTGACACGTTGAGCTGTTCCTTCAATTCGAGGTATCTCGAAGTGGTCTCCTTCTCCTCTTTGAGCTGTTCAATCTGCTTTTCTAGCTCATCCAAAATGATCGAAATTCTCTCAATGTTGTCTTCTGCCTCCTCCCTCTCTTCTTCTGCATCTTCAATATCCTCATCGAATTTCGATATCCCAGATATATCGTCCAGTATCTTCCTCCGCTCTAGGTCGGTCATTTCGACGATGTTTGTTACGTCTCCCTGCTGAACGAGATTATAACCATCTGCGCTTATCCTGGAATTGGACAGGAGAGAATCGAATTCCCTCAATGTGGACTTCCTTCCGTCGACGTAGAAATATGAGTTGTACCCTGTCTCGTTGTCTGAAAGCTTGACCAACCTTGTCAGCTTCACTGTGTCCTTGTCCAGGGGAATCATTCTGTCCTCATTATCAAAGACAAGGGAGACTTTGGTGTATGACGCTGGGCTCTTGGACTTTCCTCCGTTGAATATCAAATCTGTCAGTCTTCCAGCTCTAATAGCTCTTGAACTGCTGGGTCCCAGTACGAAGAGTATGGCATCTGAAATATTCGATTTCCCTGATCCATTCGGGCCAGTGACAACTGTGAACCCTTCGAGAAGTGGAATACTTAGTTTCTTGCCAAAGGATTTGAAATTCTCTAGTTCAATCTGTTTGAGGTACATCTAGCGTCTCCCTTATTGACGCGAAAAATGGGCCCACGTAAAGGACCATTCTCTCGCATCCCATCCAAGTCCGACATTTGTCGGACAGTTTCTAATATGTTAAGTTGAATATATAAAGATTCTCTTATCCATATCAGGCTACTGACTGACATATGGGGTCGACACTATTTAAATTACCGACTGCAATACTCGTTTGTGGGATTCCCAGATCTGGGAAAACGGGTTGCAAGGTGAGGAGAAGAAAGGCTGACACTTAGCGGAGCAATTCTGAATAGGCAGTTATGAGTCTCCCCCTCATTTTTGACCAGCTGTATTCTGATTCGACGGCAACTCTTCCGTTTTCGCCCATCTTTCTTCTAACATCTGGATCCCTGATACTCTCCAGCGCAGTTTCGAAGTTCTCGTTACTCCATTCCAAGGTAATTCCGCATCCTTCTCTCTCCACGATCTCACCACTTAAGGTCCCCTTTGATGCCATTACCAGTACGCCAAGGGCCATCGCCTCGAACATCTTGTTCGGTGTTCCGATCCGATTGTTCTCATTTGAAGGGTTCATCAAAGCCACCACGGCATCCGAAGAGGCCATTCTCTTCAACATTTCTCGATGGGGCAGATATCCCATGAACTTAATTTTCTCTATCCTTTCTGACTTCTTTTTCACAAAGGGCACCAACGGCCCTTCTCCTGCCACCCAGAAAGATATGTTGTCCATCTCTTCTACGAACTCGATTACCTCTTTCACGTAACGACTGCCTTCCAGAGATCCCGCATAGAATAGCGTAATCCCCTCATCATTATCCTCGTTCTCTGCAAAATCCAGAGTATCTATAGTGTTCATCACTACTATCGAGGGACCTATGGTACTGGGGAGTAGGTAGTTGAGTATCTCTTCGTTGGCTGCTATCAACACATCCACCTTGCTCATCAGACTCTCTTCGATCCAGTCCAATACTCTTGTGGCAAACGGAGGGACGCGCTGTGCCACCATGGCAGCGTAGTGTTCATGAGCATCATAGACCAGCGGTACCCTCCTCAGTACAGTAATAATGACACCCGCAAATAAGGTGTCCAAATCATGGGCATGAACGACGTCCATCTCCTGTCTAAGTCCCTCTCGAATGCATTTCCAGATGTAGGACGGAAGATTCAATAGCAGGGAGACGAATCCTCTAACTGCACCAGTTCTGACAGAGAGAACTTGGCCCTCTTCTCTGTCCACAATCGAACGTTGGGAATGGCTCCGGTCCCATGAGATGATGGTCACCCTATAGCCCTCTTCAGAAAGTGCGCGGGCCTCCTTCATCACCCTAGGATCTGGCCGGTACTCGTCGGCCAGAAGCATCAGGACCCTCTTTCTCAAGTCACCACCTTCTCACCCGATGCTTACCGTGGCCTCTCTTTCAAGAGACTCTTTTGCCCTCTCAATCATCTCCACTGTTTTCACTCCGACAACACCGCTGTTCTTCGTCTCCAGAACCGGATTGGAGATCGAGTTCAAGAAGTGGGACAGTTCAGATTTGATGGTGTTATTCCTTCTCACTCCCAGGTTATACGTGTAACCACTCTCGAACACGGTAACTTCCTGACCTACGGCATCGATTACCACAGATCTGTTTTCTCCATTGATCTCTATCTGCCGTATCTTATTCGGGGAGAGCCAGCTGAGATCGGCATTAACCATTACACCGTTCTTCATATCGGAAACGATGAATGCTGTTTCCTCTCCCTCTTCTCTGCGGAAAGGCCGAGCCCTGCAGGTGATATGGGAGGGCCAGTCATTGAGAAGGTAGTTGATTATGTCGAAGTAATGGGGGGCGAGGTCAACAATGACATCCCTATCTTCGTAAATGGGCTCCAGATTCTTCCATGCGAAATTCATCAGGAATATCTTCCCGAAGAACCCCCGGGAGATGAGCCGTCTGATCTCTGAAAGAGCGTTGTTGAATCGGTATATGTGCCCTACTGAAAGAGTCAATTCCCTCTCTTCAGCCATTCTCACCAACTCCCAGCCCTTCTGGGAGGACAGGGTCATCGGCTTTTCCACCAGGACGTGTTTACCCCCCTCCAAGGCCGCTTTGCACACCGGATAGTGCAACTCGTTGGGTAGACAGACATTGACCGCGGATATGCTATCGTCGTTCAATATGTTCTCGTAATCTTTCTCTAGTCTTTCTACCCCATAGCGGTCTCTGCAGAACTTTAGATTCTTGTCAGAGATGTCTGATACTGCCACTATATTGACTTCTGATAGACGAGAGTATTCGTCCACGATTTTCTTCCCCCAGTAGCCAACCCCTATTACTGCCACGTTAGTTCCTTTCATCTCTCCCCTCCGTAGAAATCTTCAATCGCTTCACATATGTAGTTAATCTCCGAGTTTTTTAATGAGGGGAAAATGGGTATTGAGAGCATCTCATCGGAGAGCGACTCCGATACCGGATAATCTCCTTCACGATAACCGTATTCTTCTCTGTAAATCGGTTGAAGGTGAATCGGTACTGGGTAGTGAATACCACATTCAACTCCTCTGTCCTCCAGGTATTCACACAACTCATCTCTCCTCTCACACCGTATGGCATAGAGGTGGAAGACTGACACCTTCTTCCCGGAGGGCACCGGGGGCAAAATCAACTCTTCCAGGTGTTTCAAACGTTCGGAGTACATCGAAGCGATTTTTCTTCTTCTTTCATTCCACTCATCCAGATATCTGAGCTGGACTCTTCCAAAGGCTGCATTGGCAGTATTGAGTCTGGCAGTGAAACCGAAAACATCGTGAACATAATGTGACACTCTACCGCAATTCCGAAGCTTTCTTATGTCATCTGCCAGATTTTCATCGTCAGTGGTCACCATACCTCCATCCCCCCCCACTGTCATGTTCTTGGTGGAGTAGAATGAGAAGCACCCCACATCTCCGAAGGAACCAATTTTTCCCCCATCAAATTCCGCTCCATGGGCCTGAGCCGCGTCCTCTACCAGCGCCAGGTCCTGGGAGGAGACGATGTCCATCAGCATCTCCATGTCACAGGGGTGGCCGAACAGATGCACGGGCATGATGAACTGCCCCTTCTTCACCGACCCTTTCGCCTGGGACAGATCTATCAATTTCTCGTCCTCAGTGACATCCACAAATGAGGGAGATGCTCCAGCGTGGACAATCGAGTTGGCAGTGGCGATGAAAGATAAGGGGGTGGTAAGCACCTCCTTTCCTGCAGCCCTCAACGCGATCAAGGAGAGGGTGAGGGCTGCAGTCCCTGAAGAAACAGAGACGGCAAAATCGGTGCCTATATAGTCAGCGAACTCCTCCTCGAATTTGAAAACACTTTCGCCCAGCACCATCCTTTCATTTCTCAATGCCTCAGAAGCAGCGCTGATCATCTCATCACTGACCCCGGGTTTGCACAACGGTATCTTCAAGATCATTCCTCCTTTCTGATGGGCCTAGCCGGATTACCGACAACACTTTCTCCCGGAGCCACATCACAGGTCACCACCGATCCGGCACCCACCATCGCTCCTTCACCGATGGTAACTCCACATATGATCACTGCGCCCGCTCCTATCGAGGCCCCATTCTTCACTACAGTCCTTTCCAGCTCCCAATCGCCAACAGCCCGAGGGTACATATCATTGGTAAATACAACATGAGGTCCCACGAATACCTCATCGCCTATGGTCACACCTTCGGGGATGAAAGCGTAGGGCTCTATCTTGCATCGATCACCCACGGTGACTCCTCTACCTATCTCCACAAATGAGCCCACTTTGCAGTCTTCCCCTATCTCACACCCAAAAAGATTCACGAAATCCCATACTATGGTACCTTTTCCAATACTGGAATCATCAATCCGATAATGATCTCCCTTCAGCTTCATGTCAGGTCGTTCTAATGGTATGTGCAGATTAATAATTTGTTATTCCAGTATCTTCTAACTCCCAGATTGGCTAAGTATCTACTCAATATTTGGGAGTGCATTTTTATCCCTCGAAGTATGTTTGGTATTGAACGGTGATCAATTGGGATATCTAGACCCTGTTCTTCCGATGGCGGCCGCCTTCTTCCTGGGAATCTCCATAGTGCAGTATCTGTCTGTTCCCAGAGACAGACTCAGGTATTATCTGATGTCTTCTATATTCTTCGGACTGGCTACTGCAATCGCGTTTGTGAGCATCTTGAGTTCTCCGGAGCTCATAGTCTCTATCCCTTTAGCAGCCATGGCAGCAATACTCGGATATAGTTTTCAGACCAGACGTTCGCTCTGTGCGAAGGAAATAGAAGTTGTCCCCAAGATCAAGGGATCTGAGCATCAGGAGACAGGTCAGATCAGCGTTATCCTGGTTGAGGACGGGGCCCCACTTCATTACCGGAGGACTACCTGGGTTAACAGGATGAAGACACTGAGAGATGAAGAAGCACCAACAGTTTCCTTCTGGTCAAGACCCTTCCTGTTGAGGAAGATTCGGAATATGACTGACGAGGAGGAGTGGGTGAAGGCTCAGCAGGAAAGGGAACAGATTCTCGGTTCTCTCCAGGATAGATTGTTGGTCGAGGGACGGAACATCAATGTTCTAACAATGTCGCTGGAGGACCATTCGGCCATACTCCAGAGAATCGTTGAGGAGATCGATGCAGGCTCTGATCAGGTAATTCTGTGCCCTGTTTTCCTGGGCCGAAGGAACAGAATAGAGGGCCTGAGGGAGAAGACTGGCACCCTGAATCTGGAAGAACGAGGTGTCAGTATCTCGTTCATTGAGTATGGATTGGAAGTCGACGAAGAGATTCTTAGAATAATTGAGAGTGCATCAGAAAAGACGACGAATGTCCTGGCGATCAGGCGAGGCAGCCCCCCAGGATGGGGGGTGCTCCCCTCTGGAGAGGAACCGTCACTGAACGGATTCGAAGCTGTTTCAGAGAGTTTGGGGAAGGACAACATCGATGTGGCTTACAGGTACTTCAGAAATCCAAAGCCAGATGAAAAGCTGTGTGAGTTAGAAGAGAGCGGCGTTTCAAGTGTGCTGTGCCTACCCCTAGACATGCACTCAAGTTCGACAGCGGGAGAATATTGCAGAGAGACAGGTTCTGAGAACAGTCTGGAGTGTATCAATATTGCTGGTTGGCAGGGTTATCCTTTGGGATTGGACGCCATGGCCAGCAAGATCAGATCCAGTTATGGTAGATAGTGACCTGAATCCAGGATATACGATAGAATCCGAAACTCTCATAAACGAACCGGGCCATTCAGCCAGTGATACATGAAAGTCAGCGTGGTTCTCAACGTAATGAACGAGGAGAGGAACATTTCGGATCTCTTGGACAGCCTCGTGGTCCAGGAACAGCCTTTAGAAGTGGTGGTGGTTGATGCTAAGAGCAAGGACCGCACTAGGGAGGTTGTGAAGGATTACGTTGGGAAGTATCCTTTCGTGGAAATGTACATCAAGTCCGGTACCAGGGGAGAGAGTACGAATTTCGGTATTGAGAAAGCCAGTGGAGATATCATTGCCCTGATCGGAGGGGACTGCATTGCTAACCCCTTCTGGATCAATGAGCTCAGAAAGACCATCATGGAAGGGGCAGACATTGTGGCAGGCAGAGTAATCAACATCGGGCTCAGAGCATGGGAAGAGCTGGGTCGAGTGGAACTCTTTCACAAAGGCTTCGATATTTCCTATCCCAGTTGCAATATGGCGTTCAGGAGAGAGGTGATTGAGGAGGTGGGCGGTCTGGACCCATGGTTCATTACTGCTGAGGACGTCGATCTTAACTTTAGAGCCGTTGAGAATGGTTACGAGTTAGTTCCCAATCTCGACGCGATTGTCTACCACAGGGAGAGGGGAACCGTCTACGGTTTCTTCAGACAGGCTTTCTGGAACGGTGTGGGGAGGAAGCAGCTTACTTTGAAACACGGCCGTCTCTGGGATTCCTACGACCCCATCAGTATGTTTCAGCACAAAGTCAACGCTTGGTCCTTGTTGAGGCTTACCTGTGCTATGATGGGGTACCTCGGGTTCAAGCTGTTCGGGGACAAGGAACCCTATGGTTGACTCTCCTGTTGGACAATGACCGGAATTGGTTGAATCACTCATCGTTTTAGAGTTCAGCTCCCTATTGCCTCAAAACCTACCGACAACCTCTATTAGCCATAAGCCGTACTGGTTGTTCGATGAGGGGAGGCGATCAATGAAAGTCTCGGTGATCATCCCGACCATGAATGAGGAAGAATCCATAGGAGAAGTCCTTGACGCGGTAAAGGGGGCAATGGAGAATGCGCATAGGGATTACGAGATGCTCATCGTGGACACAAGCTCTCAGGACCGTACAAGGGAGATTGCCGCCTACAAAGGAGCTAGAGTTGTAGATGAGCCCCGCCGTGGATACGGCAGGGCATACAAGACTGGATTTGAACATTCTGATGGAGAGGTCATAGCCACCCTGGATGCCGATTGTACCTATCCTGCGGAGGAGATACCCATCCTGGTGGACATGTTACTGGACGAGAATCTGGACTTCATTACCACCAACCGTTTTGCCGATCTGGAAAGCGGGGCAATGACCCCCTCCCACAGGCTGGGCAACAGGATACTCACATTCACTTTGAACATGCTTTTCTGGATAGGCATCAAAGACTCTCAGAGCGGTATGTGGGTGTTTAGGAAAGAGGCCCTTAATGATATGACTCTGATAAGCAACGGCATGCCCCTCTCGGAGGAGATAAAGATAGAGGCTTTCAGAAAGCTCAAGGCCAGGGAGGTCCCCATCTCCTACTATAAGAGGGTGGGTGAAGTGAAACTTTCTTCATGGAAAGACGGTAGGAAGAATTTTACGTTCCTGTGGAAGAAGCGCTTTCTTGTCTGAGCAACGGCCCTCTCCAAGCTCAAAGGTACTCCCGAGTGATGGTACGGATCGTTTTCTTCAAACCCTCTCTTGCTTCGAGGTTGAAGAGACATGCAGCCGGGTGGTAGGTAGGGATGAACTTCAACCGTGAGTCACCGATCTGGATCTTCAACACCCGGTTGGCACCATCTTTCAGCTTGATGTCCCTTCCCAGCAGGCTCTTACAGGCCACCCTTCCCATGCCTATAATCACCTCTTTACCCTCCAGGTCCTGTTCCAGGTATGGAAAGCAGGCCTTGAGCTCATCCTTGCGCGGATTCCTGTTATCCGGCGGTCTGCATTTGACGGCATTGGTAATCATCACCCGCTCTCTAGTGATGCCCCCCTCCTCCATTATCTGGTCGAGCATTCTTCCCGCTCGACCCACGAAGGGCACGGCATCGATATCCTCCTGCTCACCGGGAGCCTCGCCTACAAGACACACCGGTGATTGGAGATCTCCTGTGGGAGGTACCACATTTCTCCTCCCTTGACTCAAGCGGCAGCGAGTACACTCCCCGTCTAGCCTCATTTCAATCCTCCCGGAAGTCCTTTGCCTTCAATACCGAGTGCAGCCTGACATCGATACCTCTCAAGCGCTCCTCAGCACCTTCCTGGCGGTCCACCACAGCAACAAGATCCTGGACAACAGCCCCCGCCTCTCTCAGGGATTGAATGGCCCCCACGGCCGATGATGCTGTGGTGACCACATCCTCGATCACCAGCACTCTGTCATTCTCGGCCAGGGTACCCTCGATTTCCTTCCCAGTACCGTATCCCTTTTTCCCCTTTCTCACCAGCACATAGGGCACTTCGATCTGCAGCGATAGAGCAACTACTAGAGGGACGCTTCCCAGTACCACCCCTGCCACCCTGTTGAATACTATTTTATCACTCTCTATGAGTGATTCGATCTCGTTGCAGATCAGAGGAAGGATGCTGGGTACGGAGCACGCCTTTTTTATATCCACATAGTATGAGCTCTTTTTACCGGAAGAAAGAGTAAATTCTCCGAAAACAAGTGCCCCACAATCCTTCAATGCTCTTTTCAATTTCATCTTGTTACCATGGTTCATCCTTTTCCCCCATTTTATACCCGATAATATTCACCACCCTGTGGAGTAACGGCACCGCAATTAAGAGTGAGATCAGGGCTATAATGTTCTCTCCGGTTATGAAAGAACCAATAAACCAATTGGGATAAAATATCAAGGAGAGGAGGATGGCCCCCAGGAGGAAATCGAACTGATCCAGACCCGGCGTCTTCTCTCCTCTTTCCATACCCAACCTACGTTTTACGAAGGAGCCGCCCATGTCTCCCAGTAAAGAGCCGACAGCTAATATGGATATCACCCCCATACATTCAGGAAAGGGACCAAACCCCCAGTAATCCTGGCTGCCTAGGCTGTAGGCGATCAGCAGCTGTACCAAACCTAGAATTATCCCAGAACTCACTCCGCCCAGGAAACCGTTGAAAGTCTTACCGTCGCCCAGGATCCTCTTTCCTCTCCAACTCTTACCCAGATCGATCGGCCTCCCTCCACCGAATATCACGGCGGTTGAGTTTGGAACCAGGGCTGGTAGCATCAACCATATACCGCTCAGGGCCACCAACACCTCGTTCATCAGCGATTGATTCAACAGTCCGATTAAGTAATTTTCTATTCCAGGTCAAGTTCTACTCTCAAAGAAATTGCATACATCGGCGACCGGATTTTCAGAGAGCTTGATGTCGACCACGGAGGAGAACTGCTGAGCTCTTCGATCCAGTATGAAGGCCGCCCCCACGTCCCGTTCCGTACGTATCAATCTCCCGATGGCCTGCAACATCTTACGCTGGGTAGGGGCCTTGACAGTGTACTCCCACCCCTTGCCAAATTTGAGTTCGTAGTAATGTAGCAGGGCCCTCTGCTTAGCAGTGGGCTTGGGATAGGGGATTCCGACCAGCAGAGCTGCCTCCAGTTCCTCAGCAGGGAAGTCCAGACCCTCTGATACTCTGCCACCGATCACCGAGAACAGTACCTGTCCATCTCCCCTACCATCTTTGAACTCCGAGATCATATCCATCAGTTGGCTCTGGGACATCCCCCTTTCCTCCATATACACCCTCTTTCTTATCCTCAAGATCACTCCATCTGAGATAAATCGATCCATGAACGAATACGAAGGGAAGAAGACAATAGTGTTTCTGTCTAGAACATTACAAAGGGTGACTACATGATTTTGGAGCCTCTGAACCATCTCTTCATCGCTCTCCCGCTCCTCGTATTTAGTGGTGACATCGTCGACATAGAAGATCTGCCTGTTCTCCTCCGGGAACGGGGAAGGATAGGCCTTTAGCCAGGAGGATGAAGGAAGCCCGATTGAATCTCTGTACTCGTCCAAAGGGGCAAGAGTTCCCGACATGTGCAGAGAGGAACTGCATCTACGCAGGAAAGAGGTGGCCAGTGAGGGATCGAGGCAATAGCCCTTGAACCCAGGGTTGTCCCCTCCCAAGATCAGCTTCACAAAGCATTCCTCATCCACATTCATCCAGAACTCCAGGAAGCCTCCCAGTGAATGGATGTAGGATCGAGGTAGAATCCCGTGCTCCTTCTTTGCCTCCCTTATGATCTCCCCCTGGGTCAGCAGTCCTTTGGCGATGACGGACAGTGACCGGGAGGTAGCTGAGAAGCTGTGCATCAGCTCCTCCTGAAGGAACGAGGGAGGTATCAACCCGTCCTCATCGATTAGGTACTCTTCCAGAGCTTTCTGAAGTGTCTCTTCCATCACATTCACTACATCGATAATGCTCACCCCATCGATCAGCTTCGGGTCCCCGTATTCGTTGGTCTCGCTCACCACCAGGTCCAGTAACCTTTCCGAGAGTGTGAACGACCTTGTTTCCCGGGCATAGTCGGGCAGGTTGTGGGCCTCATCTATTATTGCCACCACCCCCTCCAGACTAGCATTGAGCCACTCCAGAAAAGAATTCCTTATGAATGGGTTGAAGAAATAAGGGTAGGGCGCGGTGATTACAGTGGCTGAGGGCACCATCTCCTTCATCAATTCGTAGGGACAGATGTTCATTGATCCGCAGTAATCGACGAACTCCTCTACCGTGGGGAGCACCTCTATACAGAAAGACTTGATCTGATCGAAGGATGTGGACAGGGTATTCTCATAAAACGGGCACCCTCCTTCCTTCTCTCTAAGCACTCTGTCCTTCTTGTCTCTGCATAGCTTTGATAATTCTTCAGAGTTGCCATCTCGGAGATCCGGGTTCTCCTTGAGCAGGGGGCATGTCCCCCTTCTACCCTGAACCCCGAGGCCAAATATCTGCTTCCTCTTATTGATCTCTCTGAGTTCCAGCATCACCTGTCTCTGCTGCGCATTGGTTCGTGTTAGATACACGATCCTCTTCCCCTGATCCCCCAACGAGCTCAAGGCTCCCACCAAAGCGCAAACGGTCTTTCCTGTGCCCGTGCCACTTTCCAAGACAGCGTGGTCTCTGGAGCTGACTACTTCACTCACCCGCGTCATGAAATCCTCTTGATTTGGTCTAGGGGAATAGGGAAATAACTGCATCTTTACGATCATTCCTCATTCAGGATTGAGTACCGAGGGTCAATAGGAGGGTGGCAGTGCAAGCAAGCCATACCATCGTCGCTCTGACTCCAATCCGTTTCTTCCATAATTGCCCTTCTGAACTCCATTTTCCGTTTGTGGAGAAGGGGCCATCCAGCTTTGAAACGGAGGGATCCGTTTGCTGCATCCGTTGAACCATGAAAAATACTTTCGGGAGGGTGGTCGAAAATAGAAAATGGAAGCTTCAGTCAAACATTCATTAACAGTCAGACTCTCTGCCATACCTCTTCGGGTACCTCATCATATACTGAATCGGACTCGCTCTCCCCGTAGGATTTTCCGTCCCCTATCGCCAGGTTCTCTATCCGCTCCTTTTTGAACAGCCAATAGTGAATCCTCCATTCTCGACCGTCATAAAGAGTGGTTTCCTCCCTCTCCGTGGTCAAGATGCCAGTATCCTCCAGCATATAGAACGCATCCCTGTCCTCGGGCTCCAGAACATTATCAATTATCCTCTCGCTGTACCCGAAGAAATTAATAATATGCCTGGCCATGGATCGTGCCTGCTTCTCAGGCATGCCCCCGTACAAATCGATACCGTTCTTAATAGCGGCAGTCAAATAATCAATAGATAGAGGAGACAAATCTCCATTTTCCTCATCCGACCCCATTACTTTCTAGCCTCCCAAACCCTCCACAGACGATTCGAAACAAGTTAAAATCATTAAGAAATGGCGTATATATAGATTGCGGGATAGCGGTCTGTTTTTATCACCGGTGACCGAAAAACGAAACTCTCTGATCCGGCCTTCTCACGCCCATCTCCAGACTCTTCAGACTACGGCCGATAACAATATTAGCTGCTTGTTTACTAGTATTAGTGATCGATATGTTGGTGGAATTCAGTGTGGTACCGGTTGGAGTGGGCGAGAGTATAAGCGAATACGTGGCCAAGTGCATCGAGATTCTTGAAGACAGTGGACTGGAATACGAGCTCACCCCTATGGGGACCATAGTAGAGGGGGAGGGTAACCAGGTCATACCTACCATCATGGAATGTCATGAGAAGGTCATGGAGATGTCCAATCGGGTCATAACCTCAGTAAAGATCGACGACAGGAGGGGCCGGAAAGGGGCAATGAAGAGCAAGGTGAAGAGTGTCAGGAACAAGCTTTCATAGTCTGAGTGGGTGCTCCTCTAGACCCCTTACGATCCTTTTGGAGACCTCATCGTCACCGTAATCTATGTTTCTTTCAGGTCCAGGTTCTGCTTCTCCTATTGCGGCAAGGATCTTTTCTTTGTTTGCACCCACCAGCACATTCCATCCCTGTTCAACCGTTTCCACCCACTCTGTCTCCTCCCTCATTGTGATGCAGGGCACGCCGAAGAAGTAAGCCTCTTTCTGAACCCCTCCAGAATCTGTTAATATTAGGTCAGCATACTTCTCAAGGGAAACGAATTTCATGAAGTTCTGTGGAGGAAGAATGGTCAGGTTGTCAGCCTCGTTGATACTGTCCATCATTCCCCAGGACTTCAAGTTGTTTGACGTACGGGGATGTAAGGGGAGCACTACCTGTCGACCGCATTCGATCAGTGCCCCCATGATTTCCTCCATATTCTCCCGATAGTCCGCGTTCTCCTGCCGGTGAACGGTGGCCAGCAGGTAATCCTCCGCCTCCAAATTGAACTCATCAAGAGGCTCTTCTGTCACATTAGAGGAGACGTCCAATAAGCATTCGATCATGATGTCCCCCACCCGGTAGACCTCCCTATCTATTCCCTCCTCTTCTAGATTACTGACTGCGGTTTCACTGGGGCACAGGAGTATGGAAGAAAGATGATCGACCAACACCCTGTTGATCTCTTCCGGCATCTTCCTGTTAAAAGAACGGAGTCCCGCCTCTACATGGGCGACAGGGAGGTTAACTTTGGCAGCTGCGAGGCCACCTGCCAGTGTAGAATTAGTATCTCCATAGACGACCACGATATCTGGACTCTCCTGAATTATCGTATCTTCACAAGCTATCAGCATCTTGCCCGTCTGTTCACTTTGTGTTCCTGAACCGATCCCCAGATTATGATCGGGGGCCGGTATATGGAGAACATCAAAGAACGCCTGACTCATCTCGTAATCATAGTGTTGGCCGGTATGAACGATTACATGTTCATGTTCCCTGGATACCTCTCTGTGGAAGGGGGCCACTTTCACGAATTGTGGTCTGGCCCCCACGACGGACATGATCTTCATATGTCAACCACCCGATGACCCGTACATTACCTTTTTGCCAGCAATCACTCCAACAGGTACTCCCTTGATTCAATGTCACTGAGCCGAATATACCTGGCCTCGCGGATCTTGTCCTCCACTTCGATAGCCTCCAGTATCCGTTCTTCAACGGGATCGTCCACACTGACCAGCATGAGTGCTGACTCTCCTTTCTTCTGGCGGCCCACGCCCATGCGGGCAATGTTGATATCATTATCGCCCAGGATGCTCCCAATGCTTCCGATCACTCCGGGCAAGTCGTCATGTATGGTCATGATAAAATCTCCTTCCAGGGGCATATCGATATCGAACTCGTCCACTCCCAGTATCCTCGGCTCGGTACTGGGGAACGCGGTACCTCTCACCTCTCTATGCTCTCCATCCGACTGGAGGCCAACCGAGATCATGTTGATGTAATGGGAAGACTCGTCCACCTTCGACTCGACCACCTTGATGTCTTTCTCCTTAGCTATGGCTTCAGCGTTGATGATGTTGGTCTCTTCCCCGGTCACCCTGGAGAGTACCCCGATCAAGGCGGACACGGTTAGTATCTTGGTCTCCTTGGAGGCTAGTTCGCCGTAGCAGGTCACCTTCACCCTGTTAATAGGCCCGTCAAGCAGCTGGAGTGCGAACGACCCCAGCTTCTCTGCTATGGGGATGAATGGAGCGACCTTGGGGTCTACCCGCTCCTTGGGAGCATTCACTGCGTTGGTGATCTTATTCTCCTTCAGGAACAGCTTGACGTGCTCGGCCATCTCCAGGGACACCTTCTCCTGGGCCTCTTTGGTAGAAGCGCCCAGGTGAGGCGTAGTCACAATGTTATTCAGGCCGAGAAGATCCGACTCGAGAGGGGGCTCCTCCTCGTAAACATCGAGAGCGGCCCCGGCTATTTTCTCTTCTTTGAGACTCTCGTAGAGCGCCTTCTCGTCGATAATCCCGCCCCGGGCACAGTTAACCACCAGGGCGCTCCCTCTCAACATCGCCAGCTCCTCCTCACCTATCATATGGTGTGTGGAGGATGTGAGAGGAGAATGAATGGTGATTATGTCTGATTCTTCCAGCACTCTCTCCAGGGGCAGCAGTCTGACCCCCGCCTCTACCGCCTTTTCGGGGGGTATATATGGATCGTAACCTATCAAACGCATCTGGAATGATTTGGCCCGTTTGGCCACTTCACTACCCACCCTCCCTAGTCCTACAATGCCCAGTGTCTTTCCACTCAGCTCTATGCCTGTGAACTTACCCCTCTCCCACTTCCTGGACTTTAGTGAAGAATCTGCCCAAACTATCTTTCGGGCCAGGGTGAGCATCATGGCCATTGTGTGTTCAGCGGCCGAAATGATGTTAGCTGCAGGAGTATTCATCACCAGGATACCTCTCCTGGTGGCGTAGGTGACATCGACGTTGTCCACCCCCACTCCCGCTCTCCCGATCACCTTTAGTTTCTTACCGGCATCGATTACCTCGGAGTTCACCTCGGTCCCGCTTCTGATAATCACGCCTTCGTAATCTCCTATAGTCCTTACCAGCTCTTCATGGCTCAGACCGGCTCTAAAGTCCACCTGCACTTCACTGTCTCTCCTCAACATCTCCAGACCTTCTTCCGAGATCGGATCCGTGACCAACAACTTCATTCTAACTCCTCCACAACTTCATCGAGCACATCAAGGAACACTTCTGCATCCTCGACAGTAAGGTCTCCCATGTGTCCTATCCTGAACGTTTTCTCTTTCAACTTACCGTAGCCCGCCGATATCTGATAACCCCGTTTTATGAGCTTGCGCTGCAACTCCTCAAAACTGAAATCAGGTTTATTCACCACGGTGATAGTGTTGGATCGGTAGCCCTCTTCTGCGAACAGTCCCAAACACTCCTCCGCCCACTCCCTGACCATGCTGGCTATCTTCTGGTGACGTGAATATCTGTTCTGCATCCCCTCTTCCAACATCCGGTCCAGCTGGAAGTTCAGTCCGTAGAGGAGAGAGATGGGGGGAGTAGTCATGGCATAATCCCTGTCATTATATTCTTTCAACCTCAGAAAATCGAAATAATAGCCCCGGTTAGTCACCCGTTCAGCCTTGGCGAGCAACCTGTCGCTCACACAGACAACAGCCAGTCCCGGGGGCAGGGCGAGGGCCTTTTGAGTCCCGAATACGAGTGCGTCCACATCTAGTTCGTCCAGTTCTAGGTCCATTGCCCCTATCGATGTCACTCCGTCCAGAAATACGAGTGGAGAGTGATCCCTCTTCAATTCTTTCACCAGGCGCTCCACCGGATTGAACACCCCGGTGGAACTCTCATTGGTCACCAGGGTAACCGCTTCGGTATCTTCGGTCACCTCGGCCGAGACCACCTCGGGCTTGACCGATTCTCCCCAGGGAACCCTCAGTCTGCGAACATCCTTTCCGTTCGCAGCTGCTATCGACTGCCACCTTTCACCGAAGGAACCGTTGGATATTCCGAGGACCTTTCTCTCCACACCATTCCTCACACAGCCCTCTAGGAACCCAGTAGATGAGGCGGTGGCGAGCATTATCTCCATGTCGGTCTCCAACACCTTATGCAGCTTGTCCACAATCTGCCTGTGCAGCTCTTTGTACTCCTGGGAACGGTGAACGATCATGGGTCTGTTCATCGCTTCCATGACCTCATCCCGAACCTCTACAGGACCTACAGTAAATAATCTAACCATTATCGATGACCTCCAAAAAACCTCCCGCACCATCAGGCCAGGACGGGGAAGCTTGTGGAGGTCATCTGGGATCCTCCTCCGCCTCCGCATCCTGAAGACTCTTCTCCTGACAGTTCAAGAAATGAAACCTGCACACCCCACTCTATGGCCTGTTGAAGCACGGAACAAAGCTCACTTGGAGGTGTGTCACTTGTTGTCATCCCAGCCACCTTTAGCTGGCATTTTGAATATAAAGTTTCCGATTGTTTCTTCTTTGTTATCATAGGGCCTTAGTGCGATTTCCGTAGAGGGAGTTGGTGAGAAGAATATTGGACACTCATCAACCCCTAAGGAAATGGTGGAACGAGATTGATTAGCATTATATGGTTTGCTCTCCATTCTCAATCGATGCCCGACAAGAGAGTGACTGTCATTGGACTGGGTTATGTGGGCCTTGCCCTGGCCTGTAGATTGGCCGAGAAAGGATTCTCCGTTCATGGCATTGATAAGGACGCCGCAAGAGTCGAACAGATTAACGAGAAGATCAATCCCATAAAGGGGGAGGAACCCGGCCTTTCAGGTCTAATCTCAAGGATGGTGGAAGGGGGAAAACTGGTCTCCACCACTGACACTTCGCTAATCGAGAAGGCTGATGCTGTCTTCATTTGCGTGAACACGCCGCTCCGGGAAGATAACAGCCCCGATCTTAGCGCACTCAAGAGCGCGACAACGGAGGTCGGAAGGAATCTCAGTCCCGACTCTCTGGTGTCCGTCGAGTCTACAATCCCGCCGGGGACTATGACTAACAGTGTAGTCCCCTTGCTGGAAGAGGCTAGTGGGCTGACTGCGGGAACAGATTTTTCGGTGGTCCACTGTCCAGAGAGGGTAATGCCCGGCCGCCTTCTTCTCAACATGAGGACTTATTCCCGGGTGCTCGGCGGTCTTGACAGGAAGTCCCTTTCCAGAGGTAGGGAATACTACTCCAGAATTGTGGAAGCTGAGATTTACGAAACCGATCTCACTTCGGCGGAGATAACCAAGACGGCGGAGAACGCCTATCGGGACGTTCAGATAGCGTTCGCTAACGAGGTGGCTTTACTGTGCGAAGAGACGGGCGCCAATGCCTATGAAATACGAGAGCTTGTCAATACCGCCCCTTTCAGAGATATGCACGTCCCCGGTTCCGGGGTGGGCGGTCATTGCATACCTAAAGATCCGTGGCTCCTGGTGAGCGCTGCCCCCGAGAAGATGAGGTTGGTGCCTGTGGCCAGGAGAGTGAATGATTCAATGCCCTTCCATCTTGTGGCCCTGACTAGGGAGGCAGTTGATCATGAAACAGTCCCTGAGAACCCGAAGATATCCATACTCGGTCTTGGTTTCCTAGGAGGTTCCGGCGAGAAGAGAAACTCCCCTGCAAAGGTGGTGATAGATTCCCTGATCGACGATTTCAGGTTGGTGGTGCATGACCCGTATGTTGAAGATCCATATCGGGCTCCTCTCACCGATGATGTCGAGGTCGCATTGGAGGACTCAGACTGTGCCGTTTTTGTTACTGACCACTCTCTCTACCACGAGATCTCGCTGGAAGACATGTTCCAGAGGATGAATACTCCGATAATAATCGATGGCAGGAATATCTTTGGCTCTGAGGAGTGCAAAAGGGCGGGATTCGTGTACAGAGGTATCGGAAAAGGCTAGAATCTGATCGATTCCATCCTTGATAGCGTGATGTCGATGTCCTCCTCGGAGATACCACGATGGGTGACAAATCTTACCAGATTCTTTCCGAACTTGGAGACAAGCACCCCCACCTCCTTTGTTCTGGATTTGAACTCGTCGGCAGATATGCCCAGAGGAGATATGTCTACCACCACGATGTTGGTCTGGACTGCTTCCATATCGATATTCAGACCCTCCATTGCACTCAGTCCTCTTGCCAACTTCTGTGCGTTGTCGTGATCTTCTCCCAGTCTGTCCACCATCTTATTCAGGGCTATCAGTCCGGGAGCAGCGATTATGCCCGCTTGCCGCATACCCCCGCCCAGCATCTTCCGGGCCTTCCGGGCCTCCTCTATGAACTCATCGTCTGCCACCAGTAGCGAACCGACAGGGGCGGACAGGCCCTTTGAAAGACAGAACGATATGGATTCAACGTGTTTTGCGTAATCCTTGACGGACACCCCGAGGGCTTTTGTAGCATTGAAGATCCTGGCACCGTCGATATGGACATTCATACCCAGTTCATGGGCCACTTTGGATACTGCTGCTACCTCTTCCACTTTCCAGACCGTGCCGCCGGCACGGTTATGGGTGTTTTCGATCTCCAGGAGGGTGGGATCTGGAAAGTGCAGGTTTCTTCCCCTGTATGCTTCCTCCACCTGCTCTGGTGTGAAGATTCCTCTCTCTCCTTTGATCAGTCTGGGGCTGATCCCTCTCACCGCCGAGAAACCCCCCACCTCATAGTAATAGATGTGGGACTCCTCCTCCAGAATCATCTCATCTCCTGGGGAACAGCTTACTATAAGCGCCACAAGATTGGACTGAGTTCCACTAGGAAGGAGGAGAGCGGCCTCCTTGCCGAACCTCTCGGCGGCCAATCTTTCCAGCTTGTTAACGGTGGGGTCCTCTCTGTTCACGTCGTCCCCGAGTTCCGCCTGGGGTATACTATCCAGCATCTCCTGAGTAGGCATAGTGACCGTGTCGCTCCGGAGGTCGATAAATTTCATGCACACCAATCCTATAGAAGAACGTAAAGAGAAACCCGTTAAAAATCTAGCGCCTCTTTATTTCGACTCTTTTCTTCTGTCTCATTGAAGCCTTTGCCGCCTCGCAGATTCTCAGGTCGACGACTGCTCCCCAACCGTCGCTACTCGGCCTACTGCCCTCTTCTACAGCATGCAAGAAGTCTTCTAGTTCCCTCTTCAAAGGCTCTTCCTTCCTCACTGAGATCTTTCTAACATCCTCTTCCAGAGGCAGATGGAACATATCAGCAGAATCGATCTCTCGGAATTCAGTGGAACAGATCTCCAGTTCCTGATCGATGTAATCCAGTTGTACAAAACCTTCATTACAGGTCATGGACACCTTTCTGACCTTCATGGGAGTCAACCAGTTCGCCTCGAGAAAAGACACCACACCCCCCTTCATCTCCATCAATATATTCACGTAATCTTCGAACTTATCATGGGAGTGGGCTCCCCCCACCGCATATACGGCTTCGACCTCTGAGTTGGTAATATGACGCATGACATCGATATCGTGTATGGCCAGATCTGAAATTACCCCCACGTCTCTGATCCTTGATGGGAATGAAGAGACCCTCCGGGATGCCATTGATATTACATCGCCGAACCGGTTGTTTTTCACAGATTCTCTGGCCGCCGTAACGACAGGATTGAATCTCTCCACAAATCCTGAGGCAAGAGTCACTCCCCGGTCTTCAGCCCTCTGGCAGAGTTCTTTGGCCTTCTCAGAATCCCCAGTAAATGGCTTCTCCACAAGGACTGAAACCCCAGCATCTATGGCCTCTGAAGCCACCTCTGAGTGCTTCGCCGTGGGCGTGCAGACGCTCACCGCATCGACGTCATGCAGGAGACGATCCAGTTCATAATAGACCTCGGTATTGAACCGGTCTGCGATCTCCCCCGCCTTCGATTCATCTAGATCGTAAATCCCTTTCAGATCGGCCAGTTCGGAATACAATCGGGCATGGTTCTGCCCCATTGAGCCGACGCCAATTACCCCCACTCGTAGCACGCCGTTGATTACACATCGGTGACTAATAAACATTCTCCAGCGGGACGAATGCCCCCATATACGCAAGAGCAATATACCACTTGTCGGTAATAGATAGGCTTGGTAGGATGAGAAGAGATCTACTAGATATTCTGGCCTGTCCGGTCTGCAAACACCATCCTCTGGAACTCAGTGTAGTTCAGGAGGAGGAAGAAGTGATGGAGGGCACACTGCGTTGCCCCTCCTGCAACATAGACTACTCCATAGAAGACTCGATACCCAACCTCTTGCCTCCTGATGAGAGCGACCAGCAGTGTTAGAGCTTGGACAGCGTATTTCTTATTCTTTCTATAGCCTCCTTCAGATCTTCTCTGCTGGCCGCGTATGATATTCTGAAGTGCCCCTCGCTGTTGGGTCCGAAGGCGGTGCCCGGGGTGACTCCCACATTGGCCTTTTCAACAATATGAGTCACTAAGTCCTCTGATTTCATCTCGAAATCGTACGAGGGGAATATGTAGAAAGCCCCCCTCGGTTTGGGGGACGAAAGGAAGGGGGTATCGTCTATCAGATCGTAGATCAGGTCCCTTCTTGCCTTGAACTCATCCACCATTTCCTTCACTGAATCCTGAGGACCATTCAGTGCTTCCACCCCACCCTTCTGAGCGAAAGATACCGCGCAGGTTATCGAGTGAGACTGCAGTTTAGCCACCTCGTCAAGTATGGGAGGAGGCGCCACCATCCACCCCAGCCTCCAGCCGGTCATGGCGTAGCTCTTGGAGAAACCGTTGACCGTAATCGTCCTGTCGAACATACCGTCCAGGGAAGCGATAGATCGATGTTCACCCTCATAGACGATCTTCTCGTACACTTCGTCGCTCATAATGGTGAGATCGTGATCGATAGCGAGATCCGCGATCCCCTTCAAATCCCCCTCCGTAAGCACCCCACCAGACGGGTTAGAAGGAGAATTTATGACTACCAGCGAAGTATCGGGAGTGATGAGTTCGGCCATGTCTTCCGGGACCATCCGGTACTCATTCTCCGGTTTCAGTACCTGATATACGGGTCTTCCTCCGGCCAGCCTAACACAGGCATCGTATGTTGGCCAGGCCGGGTCGGGGAATATGACCTCGTCCTCCTCGTCTACCATGGCCAGTATGGACATGAAAATGGAATGCTTGGTAGTGGTAATCAGGACATTATCTGGGGAGCACGGTATACCATTCTGTTCAACGCTCTTCTTGGCCACAGCTTCTCTCAACTCGGGAATACCTCTGGAAGAAGTGTAATGGGTGAAACCCTCGTCCAGGGCCTTCTTGGCCACCTCTCTGATGTTCTCCGGAGTCTCAAAATCTGGCTCGCCCATGGAGAGAGAAATGATGTCTGCACCCTGTGCTTTGAGTTTACTCACTAAATTGCCGATCTTAACCGTACCTGAAACGGGCACATTGCCCATGCGATTCGAAACCATCAGATTACTATTACGTGATTTCTCAATAAATTACTTTTCCAATCATGGATTGCCTTCTATTGCAGGGGTGTCACCAGTAGCGTCGCCTTTGAGTACAATTGGCCGTATATAAGAACCTGCCATTCGAAAGTGCTAAATACCCATCCAGAGCTAGGATAAAATGGCGATAATAATGTCATTTGAGCTGGACATATCTGAACTCCGCTACGGTACAGAACTAGTGAAAAGAGGCTTTGCAAAGATGCAGCAGGGCGGAGTGGTAATGGATGTCACCAATGCCGAAGAGGCAGGTATAGCTGAGGATGCGGGAGCGGTTGCGGTGATGGCTCTGGAGAGGGTACCCGCGGACATCAGGGCCCATGGAGGTGTGGCCCGGATGGCCGACCCCGCGATCATAGAAGAGATAATTGACGTGGTCACAATTCCGGTTATGGCCAAGTGTAGGATTGGTCATCTCGTAGAGGCTCAGATTCTCGAGACTTTGGGCGTGGATATGATCGACGAGTCCGAGGTACTGACCCCGGCTGATCCCTTTTACCATGTGGTGAAAGAAGGGTTTACCATCCCCTTCGTGTGTGGTGCTAGAGAATTAGGCGAAGCCCTGCGGAGGATAGACGAAGGGGCGGCAATGATACGCACCAAGGGGGAAGCAGGAACAGGCAATATTATAGAAGCAGTCCGCCATCAGAGACAGATCATGGGTAAGATCAGGGAAGTCAAGGGTAAGGATGATGAGGAGTTGTTGACCGTCGCTCAAGAGATAAAATCCCCGTTCAGTCTGGTCAAGGAAGTGGCCGAGATGCAGAGGCTGCCGGTGATCAACTTCGCTGCAGGAGGTATTGCCACCCCGGCCGATGCGGCACTGATGATGCAGCTGGGTAGCGACGGAGTGTTTGTAGGCTCTGGAGTATTCAAATCAAAGAATCCGGTGGAGAGGGGCAGGGCCATCGTGGAGGCGGTCACCCATTTCGATGATCCCGAAGTACTGGCTGATGTGTCTAGGAACCTCGGAGAGGCTATGAAAGGGATCAATATCGAGGACATCCGGCCTGAAGAAAGGCTTCAGGAAAGAGGTTGGTAATCACTCTGGGAGATAGCGGACAATACCTCACCGGTCACAGTCCATACCTTTAGTTCATCCTCACCTAGGGATATCACTCGGTCCGCCCTATCGTATATGTTGCTGGTGTAGTCCCCTTTCGGGAATCCTCCGATGACCACTGAGTAATCCTCTCCAAGTTGTTCGAAGAATTCGTCGATGGGAACCTTACGTCCTTCAGGAGACATCACCACTAGTGGGGTGGGGACCCTATCTAATAGCCTATTCAGTCTGACCGATGCCTCAATATGGAAGCCTTCCGGCGCCCGATCCCCTTTCAACAGACTGCCCATAATGTCCAAGAACTCTAAGTAGTTCCATGGAACTTCGGTCCCCGGTTCTACTGAGATCACCAGATCATCTCTTGTATGGACGAATACATTGATGCGGTTCCGTTTATTGAGCCTTGAGTCCAGGCATTGAAATAGGAAGAAGTAGACAATATCTGGTCTACCCCTTCGTTGTCCATTAGGCAGGCGATCCAGGAATTCTCTATGTAACTGAGAATCAAGTATCTCTACCTCTTCCTCAGGCTCCAACTTGTCGGGAAGGAGTTCGATTTCAGAATCCGCTAATATCAGATTGATCAAGAGATGATACGCCCCATCTGCCCTTTTTCCATGGCCAATTTCAACTCTTTGGAAATCCTCTTCCCGGTGCTCATGCCCGGTTCGATCATGTCTGAATACGAGGACCCGGAGATGAACGGATTGGTACCAGCCACGATCCTAGAGGAGATCTCGAACACCTTGAACTCGAGCTTATCGGTAACGATCGATTCCAAGCAGAAGGGTCCCACTATCCCGCCGAACAATTCCTGGGACCTCTTGACCACTCTCTTGCCCATATCGAAAATCTTGGGCAGAAGACTCTCCCTCACCACCACAGGAATGTTTCCAGTGACAACGAAGGAGGGAAATAGCCCATGTTTCTTGAGTTCTTCCTGTGCACCCAGTTTATACATCTCATCGATGTTGCTTTCATCTCTGCGGTCGATGGACAACAGCTGCATTTCCCCATCGTTCACCTGGTAGCCTGTATTCCTGATGGGTGAGTAGAAGTAGTGTAGGTAATACCTAGTGCCCAGGATGTATTCCTGAATAGTGTACGGCTGAGTGTGATCTATGCCCAACTTGAAGTCCGGATAATCCTTGGCGATGAAGAACCCCCTGCCTCCTTTAGCACCATGATACTTAATCAGGACTGGACGATCGATCTGCTTGGCATTGTCCACTTCGCGCGGCATCTCGATGCCGGCCGATTCGAGCCATTCTCTCTCCTTGGCCCTGTCCGATTCCCAGTTGAGTACGGAGCGGTTGCCGTATGTGGGCGCTTCCATCTTCTCAAACCTCTCCGGCCCCAGATACTCCACGAAGGAGCCGTGTGGTATGATTATGGCGTTCCTGTCCGTGATTTCACTGACATTGTCCACCAAAGAATCATAGTCATCAAGCCTCAATATCTCATCGGGCTTTGCCAACGGGAAAGCATCGTAGAACTCGGTGTTATGATCTACGGCAATTCCCAGAGTGTTGAATCCTTCCTGTCGAGCGCCGTGAAAAATCTGAAGAGAGGAGTGAGAACACAAGGTAGCGACTGTAATCTCTTCTCTGTCATAACCGTCGAAGATTTCCAAGATCTTATCTTTAGGAACCATTATCAGAGTATTTCTCTTCATTACTTAAATTTTGTTATTTCCCTTGAGAAGTCCGGTAGAGCCAATGATATGCGAGTCCGTCGAAGAAAGTTAGATTCTCTACAGTTTCAAGGTATTGTCAACCTGGTGTCAGGACAAATTTAGAAGATCTCGCTGCGCAATGATGAAAAATCTCAGCGGATAGCTGGACTCCCCCCCTTCAGCATGAGACAACCTCCAAATACCGAGAGTCCATCATGATCCGTTGGTATTATGGACATTAAAACCTCCAGCCTCATTCAGTTCTACCTGGGACTCATCCTGGTACTGGCTGGAGCACTGCTGATGGTTCTCACCCTCCTTCCTCTTTCATTCAGGATCACCATCGGGATAGTGGGAATCCTGCTGATAGTTACCTCTAAGTTCAGGCTGGTAAGGTAGCATCACAATTGCCTTTCGTTCTGAATTGATCTATTACACCAGTTCATTGAATGATAGCGACATCAAGTATCATCTTGACAGTACTCTTCATGAACGCTAAAATGGCCCACAGGAAGAAAGTTTTGCGGCAGAAGCTGGAGGATAGAAAAGACATGCCAAAGACTCTCAGATTGGAGTCCGATTTCCCTTAAGACACAGGTGTGGCGCAAGATCCAGCCCTCCACCCCAGTCACGTGGAAAAGTCCCACGTCTTGCCGTTTTTGGAGTTTCTAGATATTAATCGTCGAGCCCTCTGGGAGGTGCGATGCACCCTCGGACCGCTGGACACTATCCGAACAGGTCAATACCCGCATAGGTCAGCAGCAGGTATAGGATAATCGCTCTCGTAATTCCGCCCAGGAAGTTGACCAAAACAAACCAGTTCCTCTCCAGCAGCTCTCCTTCTTTATTGAACAGAGAGAAGACGTAAATGGGAATGGTGTCCACCATTCCCGGGATGCTCAGGAGGACGAACAACCCCACATACCGGAACTTCTTTACAAACCAGGTGCATTTCTCCACCAGCCATTTGAACCAGTTCCATCTCTCCCATCTACGGATATCATCTTCCACTTTCACCCCGAGCATGAAAACGAACAAGCTTCCAGTGGCCTTCCCCGCCCCCAATACCAGAGCCTTTATTATGAAGGGCATGGTAGGATTCCATATCAGGCCAAGTTCCACCGGAATGGGGAGGATGACCGCAGCCAAGACCCCGTAGATGAAGAATACGACCACATACAGTACTGGATCCGCAGAGTACTGCAAAAGGAACTCCATAATGGCCTGAAGGATATCCATTGTTCGGGGACACAATTCAGAAGTATAAGTATTCTACGAAAAGGGTTTCTCTACTGAGGGAGGGATTGTGTCCATCAGAGGGAATATCCTTCCTTAATCCAGTTCACAAACAGTTCAGCAAGCTTTTTATGCCCGTAGTATAATTATGCCCCCAGGGAATAAAATGGCGCCGAAGGGAGGAAAGCAAGAGGATTGGTTTGAGGACCTAGATGAAGAGCTTGAAGAAAAGACTCAGGCCATTACCAAGGATGTAATCGATCTTAACAATCAGAAGAGGAAGATAAATCAGACACTCATTGAGGATTTCTGGCGAGTCCTAAATCGTTTTGGGAAGATCAATGTTCATTTCACCATGGAACCCTCTTATAGCGCCTTTGCACAGTTTGAAGAATTTCCCGATGAGTGGAAATTCAGAGAGGATTTCAACTTCTCCGGGGTTAACAATATCCAGATGGTAGACAAGACGCAGGATGAGGGCCGTACTGGTGATGCACTGAAAGCCTACTATTATACGGAGGACTCCACCACCAGGTTGAGAATGGTCTTTGAGTACTGCGAGGGTGAGCAGTATTACAAGTACGCAGGATGGAAGAGGATCATCGGACAATTCGTAGTATATGATGCCTCCATCGAGAAGCTCAATATGGATAAATTGCACGAAAAGATGAAGGGTGTAATCAAGGCATGGTACGAATCGCACCTTCGTCGGAACAGAGACATTCTCATCAAACATCTGAAGGATAGTTACGAGCGGGGCGAGACTTTTACTCAGTAGTCCTGGCCCCCCGGTCTTAGAATGAATGGTGTTCCTGGATGACATTTCGGTCGATCCGGAGCACTTTCACTCAACCACGAATAATACTTTTAACCAAAAGGAGAATAACCTACAATATCCGTATTCTCAATCGGAGGTAATTGAATGGATGATGATGAGCTCGCGCCCCATGTAGAGGATATATCCAGTGCACTAGAAGGTGCGGTTGATGAAGATGAAGTATTGAAGGAATTGAAGAGTTACTTGAAGCTGTACAGAGTATCTCTGGACTCGGCCAAGAGAGGCATCGTAAGAAAATTCGGTGGCGATCCAAGCAAGCTCAGCAAAGGTCAGAGAAAGAAGATAGAGGATCTGGAACCGGACGAGCAAAGCGTCGATCTTCTGGTGAGAGTGGTCACTGTCAACAAGAGGGAGATCGAGAGGGAAGGTGAGAATCAACCCATACTGTACGGCATATTCGGAGATGAGACGGGGACAGTTCCCTATACCGCCTGGGAGGCGGAGAGATTCGACTTTAACAAAGGAGAGGTTTACCTCATCAATAACGCCTACACCACTGAATGGAACGAGGAACCTCAGGTGAACTTGGGTAACAGGGTCAACGTAGAGAAGAAGGATCCCGATTCTCTGCCCCTCCCTGAGTCCGGCACTTCCTTTTCCCCGCCGGAAGAGGTGAAGATTTCCCAGTTGAGGGACGGTATGGGAAACGTCATAGTCACCGGCAGGATATTGACCACTGAGGAACGAGAGGTCAATGTCTCCGGAGAGCCTAAGACCATCTACTCGGGCCTGCTGGCCGATAGCTCTGGTAAAGTACAGTACACGGCGTGGGACGATTTCTCTTTGAAGGAGGAAGAGGTGGTTAAGATTGAAAATGCCTATGTGAAGTCCTGGAGAGGGATACCTCAGCTTAATTTCGGAGAGCGATCTGAAGTGTCCAGACCGGATGCTGATATCCCTCCCGCCAAGAAACTGCGAGAGCCCAATCAGATGAATATCGACGAACTGGATGACATCGGCGGTGGCGTCGACATAATGGCCAAGGGAGTGGTGGTGACCATAAAGAAGGGCAGCGGACTGATATTCAGGTGTCCAGAATGTAGACGGCCAGTGCAGGGCGGTTCCTGTAGGGTTCACGGAAAGATCGACGCCAACCCTGATCTGAGGATCAAGGCGGTACTCGATGATGGTAATTCCATGCTGACGGCAATACTCAACCGAGAGGTGACTGAGGAATTACTGGGCATAACACTGGAGGACAGCCTCAACAAGGCCAAAGAGAGCATGGATCAGGATGTGGTGAAGAAGGATATTGAGGATAAGTTGCTGGCCCATCCCATGGAGATGAGAGGTAACGTTACAAGCGACGAATACGGACTGATGATGATTGTCAGGGAGGTCAGATTCCTGAAGGAGGACGTCAGAGGAGAGGCCGAAGCCCTGCTCTCTGAGCTGGGGGTGGAATCGTGATATCGCGTGAAGTGGCCTGGAGAGCCTTTGCCGGAGAATACAACTCTTCCACTCTGGAGTTCAAGGATGAAGGGGAGAGATCCCCCTCCTACGTCATAACCCCTCTCGGGGCGATGGTGAATCGCCTGTTGGCTGTGGGGGTGATGACCGATAACGAGAACATAGGGACGGAAGCGGAACCGCTATGGAGGGCCAGGGTATCTGACCCCTCAGGCATCTTTTACCTGTCCGCCGGTCAGTACCAACCAGAGGCAGCGATGGCCATCTCGGAGATCGACCCCCCTGAGTTCGTGGCCGTGGTGGGCAAGAGCCGCACCTATTCTCCGGAGGAGGGCACCGTCTATGTTTCCATAAGGCCGGAGAGCGTGAAGGTCGTAGACGAGGATATAAGGGACTACTGGGTCCTGGAGACCGCACGCAGTACTCTGAACAGGATATCGGCCATGGAGGATGCTCTTGAGATGGAGGAGCCGACGGCGGAAGAGCTGGTCAACCTCGACTACAGTGAGAGACTCTCCGAAGGGATAGTGCGGGCACTGGAACACTATGTGGGCATCGACCCTGACGTCTATCGAGCAATGGTGGTCGATTCACTAAGATATCTGCTTCCGGACTATGAGATGGACTTCGAGATGCCAGAGGAGATGGGTGAAGAGCCTGAGGAGATCGAACTGGAGGAAGAGGACTTCGACCAGGAAGAGATCGTGCTCCAGACCATAGATGATCTGGACCAGGGCGATGGGGCCCCCTGGGACGATATCGTGGAGGAAGTCAAGGCTTCAGGCATCAGCAAGACCGAACTGGAAGAGGTGACCAATTCTCTGCTGGACAAAGGTCTGGTCTACGAACCCGTTCTAGGAAAAATGAAAAGAATATAGTAAGGGGTTTTCAGCTTCCTATCGGAAATCCTTCCTAGAAACTGCGACAAGAATCAGCCCTATCAATCCGAAGATCAGTCCAAGGCCTATCGCTCCTGCGGCCAGCGTTCCTAGGACGCCGCCTACAATCGCTATTCCCCAGCGCTTTCTCTTCACCGCGAAGTAGCCACCTACTAATGCCACGATTCCGAAGATTACTGTGAGAACCCCTATTGCGACGATGATCTCTTCCGCAAAAGAGAAACCTAAATCGGCCAGCATCGTACCCACCCAGCTGGTGTCCACAGTCATATAGATGCCGGTGAGCACGGCCAGTATTCCAGATATGAGAATAAGTGCTCCGCCAAATCCGGCCCTGCTTGAAGCGTAAGTCACCCTGGAACGCCCGGGTTTCTTCTTTTTCTTCTTCTCGACCTCTGGCTCCTCCTCTTCCGGTCTTATCCGGTATCCGCAATTGGGGCAAACCGTTGAACTGAGAGGGATTCCGTGCCGACAGCTGGGGCAGGTCTCATCGATAATTTCACTGTATGGCCTTTCCTCCACCAATCGAAAACCTCCCAAGTTCTCGTATGGTCAAGTTATGGAGCATCTTGATATTTATTTCTACCTGAGTCGATTTAATTGTCTGAATGGAGAAATTTGCAGTCAAGAGCCGAACAAAAATCGAAAGAAGAAAGGGAAAAAGTTTGTCAAAGGATTTCACTCCATTTCCTGTATCAACTGGTCCTCGAATCTCCACTGGGTCTGGAAGTGCTTGTTCATGTCCTTGATGAGTACGTAATACCAGTACAGCCCGAACAGACCGAAGGTGATGATGGTCAGTATGAGGTACAGGATATACGACCTCTCGGGCAGCGTCTTCCAGGAGGGCAGGATGACCTTGGTTCCCATATGCGATCCAGCGTTTTGGACCTGCTGTGTGAAAGCGTGCCAACGCCTGTCGTGGTCGGCGGGGAACTTGGTTAGGTAGTACAGGGCGATCAGCAGGAATATCCACCCCACCACGGGCAGGATGGGCAGAATGGCCCATAGAGCAGCGTTGTGCTCATCATCATTGATCTTACCCTCGTAGTTGATGCTGTCCATGGTGGAGAGATTGACCGATATCTTTTCCGATATCCCCTTCTCTGCGCCCTTGTTTCTGAAATAATCAATGATACCTTCTCTCATCATCGTTTCCCTTTTTATATGTTGGTTGTTTCTGTTGAACAGCTTGTAATTCAGAATGGCGAAGAAGATAACGGATATGATGGAGGCGACCACTCCGGCAATCAGGGTGACCCAGAAACCTCCGGTTACCCAAAATATGCCCTGAAGCACCGCTCCACCTATCACTCCGATGAGTGGCAAGACCAACCATATCTCACTGATCACTTCGTCGCTCTGCATCCTCCATCGTATGGCCTCGGTAATTCTTCCCTTGGCCGTGGCCGGATCCGAGGAGCCCCGTCGGTTACTCTGTGGAGGTCCCTGGGGAGGTGCTCTCCCCGTCTCAGCTTCAGACAGGTTGGTACCACAATTTGGACACCATTTCGCGTCCTTCTGGACCATCCTCTTACAGACGGGACAGGTTCTTACATTCGACATTTGTAACCTTCCAATTTATGTTGCGACTAGTGTCAGAATTGCGGTCATCGTAAATAAATGTGATTAGCTGGTTCGAAGAAGGGGCTACGAACGGCTATCTCCTGAGCACAATTCCGGCATATCCTACCACTTCGTTCATCTCTCTGACATCTCCTGAGGTAGCGTATTTCAATAGCTCAGCATGCTCAGCCTCACAAGCCTCCATCATGGCCACAATCGGGCCATATCCACAGGCGGAGACGTTCTCCTTGACTACGGTATTGTGCACCCCTTGTGCATCGAGATCCAGTATCTTTTCTATTACCATACGGTCCTTCTTTTCAGCTGTACTCTTCAGCACGTAATGCGAGAGGTCACTGGAGGCCACCACCACCACATCCTTATCCTTTGTCCCTTTTCGGATCCACTCGCCGACCCTCTTGGAAGCCTCATAGTCCTGAACATTCATCACGATGGGCAGAAACTCCACATCCGAGGAGATATGCTGGATGAAAGGAAGCTGGACTTCTATCGAGTGTTCGTATTGATGAGGCATAGGGTCATTGGATATCCATTCTTCCAGTTTTGAGGCCAACTCCTGATCGATCTTCATCGTCCCCAGCGGGGTCTTGAAATCCTCGGTGGTGAGGGCCACTCTCTTTCCCCCGCCCTGGTGGTTCGGACCGATGATCACAAAGGTCTCTGGAAAACCGTCCCCGGCAAGTGCGGAGTATACGTGGGAGGCTACGGGTCCAGAGAACACGTAACCAGCATGGGGTACAACAGCTCCAACTATGTTCCTCTCACCTTCAGATAATTCGGGGACCTTCCCCGGTCCCAGGGGAGAGGTGTAACACTCCTCAATCTGCTTCTCCAGTTTCTCTTTTCTACCCGCGTAGAATTGACCCGCAACAACGGGATCTCTCATGATATCAATTGAAGATTAGAGAGGAGCATATTTCAAGGTTTTCAAAGCTTACAGCCCCGCTTCGAAATCTTCTATAGTGAGCTTGTAGTCCTCATCATCTACCAGTTTCCCGGTCTCCTTGAGATACTCTCTCGTGAGTAGCCAGTAGATGCAGGCAAGGGCCCTTCTTCCCTTGTTGTTAGTGGGAATGATTAGGTCCACGTTCTTCGTCTCGTTGTTCGCATCGCACAGGCCGATGATGGGTATACTCACATTGAGCGCCTCTGTAAGGGCCTGCTTATCGGCCGCTGGATCGGTGACCATGATGATCTCTGGTTCAACAAAACTGGGCAAGGCCGGATTGGTGAGTGTCCCTGGCACGAATCTGCCCGCGAACGCCTTGGAACCTATGGTCTTGGTGAAAATATCTACCGGTTTTTGTCCGTACTGTCTGGCTGAGACTACCAGTATCCGCTCTGGAGGGTATTGAGACAGGAGCTTGGCACACGCCCTGATCCGCTCATCAGTCTGTTTCACATCCAGGACGTAAAGGCCATCTGACCTCACTTTGAAAATAAAATCCTTCATGTTGGCACTCTTCTGCTGGGTGCCGATATGAACTCCCGATGTTAGGTATACGTCCTCGGGTACCAATAATTCAACCTCATTTTCCTCCATCATCGAATGACCTCTTGTAAATCTCAAATATCCCTCTTCACTGTAATGGGAGTCGCTCCCTTATCGAATTCTAACATGGCAATGTCTATTGGATCGATCCTGTCATCAGGCAATTCTATCAAAATGGGTGCCCCCAGCGATATTTGAAGGGCCCTAGCTCCGACGATCCGTGCCTTTTCGAATCTTGTATACTCCATGAGTTCACCATTTGGGAGTGTCCCCATATTAACATGCCTCTTATAAATGTTTTGGAGCGGCATTTGGCAAACGTGCCAAACGATTCCGCCAGTGGAGACCTGCTAATGTCTAGTTTCTAGGGATCGTCTCCCTACTCCCCATTATTGAGACACCGCACAAAAAAGTTGTGAACAGAACTGCCCAAGAATCATCAATCTCAACTGAAGCGTTCCTTGAGGTGATTTACCAACCCACCATCGTTCAGAACATCCAGTAAAAATGGTGGCAAAGCATCAAATGTCATTACCCTACCATCCTTCAGCCTCTGGATCTCTCCCCTTTCAAGATCGATCTCCACCTCATCCCCCTTCTCTAGCAGATCGTGAGCCTCCGGACACACCACTATCGGGAGGCCAGTGGCTATAGCGTTCCGGAAGAATATGCGGGCAAAGCTCTCGGCAATTACCGCACTAACCCCCTTTTTCTTCAGTACAAGTGGTGCCTGCTCTCTACTTGATCCACACCCGAAATTCTTGCCTGCCAGTATGATATCTCCAGGTTCCATATGGTCCGAAAAGGTGGGATCGATATCTTCCATCGCGTGCTCAGTGATATTGTCTATGTTGTAATCGTCCAGGTATCTGCCCGGAATGATCAAGTCGGTGTTCACGTGGTCTCCGTATTTCCAGATTCTCCCCTTCAACGTCTACACCCTCCTAGGATCTGTGATCTCCCCTTTCAGCGCACTGGCGGCAACTGTTACCGGAGAGGCCAGGTATATCTCTGAATCAGGGCTCCCCATTCTGCCCCGGAAGTTCCGGTTTGTGGTGGCTATGCATCTTTCACCAGCGGCCAACACCCCCTGATGAGCTCCCAGACATGGTCCACATCCCGGATTGAGCACCACTGCCCTCGATCTAACGAGGGAGGCAATTATCCCCTCCTCAAGGGCCTCCATGTATACTTCCCTGGATGCGGGAGCCACCAGGAATCGGACCCTCTCGCCTACCTTCCGTCCTTTCATCAATTCCTCAGCTGCCCGGAGATCTTCTAATCTACCGTTGGTACATGATCCCAAGAACGCCTGATCGATGGGAGTACCTGCCACCTCACCAACTTCGACCACATTGTCAACCCTGTGGGGACAGGCCACCCTTGGCCCGAGGTCAGAGACTTCGAATGGTATCTTCTCACTCACCTCAGCATCCTGGTCGCTGTGTACCTCTCTGAATTCCTTTACCCTTCCTGAAAGCCAGTCCCTGGTCTTGGTGTCGAGCATCGACACCCCCGCTTTGGCCCCCATCTCAATACTCATGTTGGAGAGGACCATCCTGCCAGCTATAGAAAAGGAAGAGACCGTGTCTCCAGTGAACTCGGTGCACATGTAGTCCGCCCCGTCGGCGCCCAGTGTGCCTACGATCTCCAGAATAACGTCCTTGGCCGACGTCATGGGGGGCAGATTACCACTGATCTGTATACGCATCGTCTCCGGAACCCTCATCCACAGCTCTCCGGTTGCCCAGACAGCCGCCATCTCCGTGGCACCAATACCGGTTGAAAAGGCGCCAAAGGCGCCGTAGGTAACCGTGTGAGAATCACTCCCCAGGATAAGTTCTCCCGGTCTGACATGCCCCTTCTCAGGGAGTATCTGATGGCATATACCCTCTTTGATGTCGTAGAAGTTCTTGATCTGCTGTTGCTCAACGAACTCCCTTACCAACTTATGGCTCTCCGCCGATTCGAGGGAGTTTGCTGGCACCCTGTGATCGAAAAGCAGGACGATCCTCTGGGGATCCCAGACCTCCTCCGCTCCTATCTCCCTGAAGAACTTCAGCACGAGAGCTGCGTTCTCATGGGACATTGCGCGATCTACCCTAACATTGACGATATCTCCAGCGGTGCAGTCTTCCTCACTGGCTCTGGACATTACCTTCTCAGCGAATGTCGTGCCTGACATCGCTCATGGGAAGCAAATCAAAGGATAAATGGCTATTGGTGAATTCGAAGTACGCTGGCGCTACTGGGCCACGGTCACTTCCATAGAGGCGATGGCATCTCCAGTGTCATCGTAGATCAAATTGAATCCCCAGTCGCCCTGGTAGAGGCTACCACTCTCGTTCTGTAGGCTGAAATAGTCTCCTGCGCTGATCCTACCGTCTCCCCCCAGGTCAACTATGGAAATACTCAATGTTTCGTTAGGCAACACATCGTAAGACTGCTGATTGGTAAGAGACACTTCGTACACGGGAGCACTGGGGTCGGGAGAGGAGATGACAATGCTGCACTCATCGAACTGGACGTCGGGACTGACATCGCTCATATAGAGGTGCAGTTCACCGTCAACCATCTCCGAGCCGGTGAAGGACATCGTGATGCTCTGTTGTCCGTTGGGAGCAAAGTCGAAAGCCATGAAGAAGACCACGGCCGACAAGACGATCACGATGGCGATCAGTAGTATCTCTGCCACTACGGGAGAGACGCCCTTAGAGTCAAGGCCCTTCCTCTTGATCATCACTCTATTCTATATCTCTCATCGGATATATTCCCTTCAGTCGATTTTCGATGTCTGAAATCCAAGACTGATCATAATTGAGAGCTGCTCCGCCGACCTCTTGAAACACTCACAGCTAGAGGCGCACCCCCTCACTCAGATACTGACTAATATCAGGAATCATGTGATTGGAGATGAAACCCCCACCGAGGAGGAGATCATGCCCGAACTGCCAGAAGTGGAAACCCAGAGAAGATACGTTGACGCCAACTCCCTCCACCAGCGAATATCGGAGATTGAAGTGAACGATCCAGAGATCTTAGATGGTACCTCTGAAAGGGAAATGACGGACAGCCTGGAAGGAGAGAGATTTCTTTCCAGCAAGAGACATGGGAAGTACCTCTTCATCGAATTGAGCAACGGCCCATGGGCAATGTTTCACTTCGGTATGACGGGGAGGTTTTTGTATTTCAAAGGTATCAAGGAAGTCGATTACGATAGGTTCAAAATCACATTTGGGAATGATTACCGTCTTGTCTTTATCTGTCCGAGAAAGCTGGGTAAGATCGGCATTGTGGATTCCGTTCGCTCCTTCGTGAGTAGGAAAGGTCTGGGGCCTGATGCCCTCGATTTGGACCGGGAAAGTTTCCTGAGCGCCTTCGAGGGACGCAGGGCGATGATAAAGAGTGCGCTGATGAATCAGAAAATAGTTGCCGGGATAGGCAACGTGTATTCCGATGAGATCCTTTTCCAGACCGGGATACATCCAGAGACCAAGGTCAATGAGTTGCCAAGAGAGGGTATGGAGGAAATTTACAGCGTTACGATGGACATCCTCAAGAAGGCTATCGATCTGAGAACGGACTGGCAGAAACTCCCTGATGATTACATCATAACCCATCGGTCGAAAGGGGAATCATGTCCAATATGCGGAGAACCCCTCAGGAGAACCAAGGTATCTGGCCGTTCTGCCTACTACTGCCCCAACAGGCAGAAAAAGTAAATCAATAGAGCGTTCGATATTATCTTGTAGAGAGGTCAGAGAATGAACAAGAAGAAGGAACTCGAAGAGTATTCTGCCAAGAGGGATTTCAGATCTACCCCTGAACCTTCAAACGAGGGCGAAATCACTGAGGAGGACTCAATTTTCGTGGTTCAGAAACACGACGCTAGCAACTTGCATTATGATTTCAGACTCGAGGTGGAGAGAGTTTTGAAGTCATGGGCAGTACCCAAGGGACCCCCTACCGATCCCAAGGACAGGCGCCTCGCTATCCGCACCGAAGATCACCCGTTGGGATACGCGGGTTTTGAAGGTGTAATCCCTGAGGGGGAGTACGGCGCCGGAGTAGTGATGGTGTGGGACAGGGGAGTTTTCGAAAATCTGGAGGAGAAATCCCTTCTCCAATCTCTGGAAGATGGCCATGTCAAAGTTCGACTTGAAGGAGAAAAACTCAGAGGGGGCTACGCCCTCATCCGCACGGGGGATGAAGAAGACGATAAGTGGCTACTGATCAAGATCAAGGGTGACGATGTAGTAGAGGGATATGATCCCCTGGTCGATGAGCCAGACTCTGTACTCACCGGGCGGAGTCTAGAGCAGATCGCTGGTGGGGACTAAAGGAGTCTGGGCATTGTTCGTGAGTTCACTATGCACTCCAGCGCAGTCCCAATATGGACTTCTGTCCAGCCTGCCACTTTGGTGGGTCAGCTCTGTTCAGATATCCCCACCTTCCGAGTATAAGAAATAGAAAACGTTTATGGTCTGCTCCCAATAACGTGAGTATCCTGGGAAGCAGACCGGGTAAGATGTTTTTGTCCTATGTAAAGAGACTTATTACCCCGCTGTATGGGGTTTTCGCTGATTCCGTTTTCACCCTCCCCGCTGAAATCCTCACTTCCCTCCGGGAAAGGTTATCAGGACGCCTTAACGACAAATGAGTAAACTTCGAGCTGTTTTCAACAATCAATGAATACCTGAAGCCTGTCCTGAAAAAACCAGTCCTGGTCTCAGTGTGGCCACTGATGTTTACTCAGTCACTACTTCAACATTAACGGCCCTAGGTCCTTTGTAAGTGTTGATCAAATCGAACTCAACAACATCTCCTTCACTTAGTTCATCTCTTCCGGACAGATCAGAGTGATGTACGAACACATCCTCCTCATAGTCCTCTGACCCGATGAATCCGTATCCACCCAGCCATCTGAGCACTTTGCCTTGCAAACTGTTCACCTCTGTGAGGCCATCACCAAATACTTGTACTAAATACTTTTCGGTTCTCACAGACCAATTTCACGACCACAACTCCGCCCTGGCCCTCAGCCTTTCCGAAGAGTTAGGAAGACAACCTCTACCCTATTGCATTCCGAAACCTATTTATCTCCGTATTTCCACGGTTAGAAATCGAAGGAGATATGGATTCTAACCGGGAAAAGGTATTGTTCATATGCATCAACAATTCCTCCAGGTCTCAGATGGCCGAGGGATTATTAAATCACCGGATGGGGGAGAAATACGTTGCCTTCAGTGCAGGTACCCACCCGCTGGCTATCTCTCCTTATGCCATCCAAGTTATGAAAGAAGTGGGTATCGACATCTCCGATCAGAGATCGAAAGGACTGGAGGAGTTCGAGGGAGAAGTCTTCGATTATGTTATCACCGTTTGTGGCGAGGGGCAAGAAGCCTGTCCCTTCTTCCCGAACGGAAGGCGGTATATCCATAGGGGGTTCGAAGACCCCGCGGTCACCGATAGCAAAAAAGAGACCTTGTCCAATTTTCGGAGGGTAAGGGACCAAATCGATGCCTGGCTGCGAGAGACTATGTAGCGGATATCTCCTCTATTTCTTCCTGACTAGGAGGATCGACAGGACGAGTACCGAGATGCTGAACAGGGCAGCCACCAGGAATACTGTACTCAGACCGTAGTCTATGAACGGAGCGAAAAGTATGGGGGAAACAAACTGGCCCACGAATCCGAAGGTCCCCAGATAGGAGCTCATCCTCCCCCGATATGATGGCGGGGTGATGTCCCCTAGCCATACCATCACTGTGGGCAGCATCAGGCCCTGGCCCACACCGTAGATGGCCGCCCCGATCCATATGAGGGGCAAATAGGAAAACTGGAATATCATGGTAAATCCTGCTGACCATGAAAGAAATGTCAGAACGATAATCTTCCTGTAGGATATACGGCTCCTAATTTTCGCGTAGAAGAAGGCCACAGATGCAGCAGTGAGGGCGGCTGCGGCCAGGAAGACGCTGATGAATATGGGCTCAGTCACCTCGTATATTTCCAGCAGCTGAGGTAGATAGACAACTATGGCATATAACATCACATTGGTCAAGAACATCAGTCCATAAATTATCAGGAAGACCGGTTTCTCTTTTAGCATCTCGACCAGAGACACATCGATCTCTTCAATCTTTCCAATCGCACTCCTGGGGACAGTGATCAAAGCGAGAAGGCCCAGTGGAATGCCCAATAGGTAGATGGAGAACGGAAGGTGCCAGGAAAGGCCGCCCAACGCCCCACCGATCAATGGCCATATCAGGGCAGACAGGCTGTTGGTGCTACCTCTCCACCCCATCACGTTGTTCCTCGCGTTGCCCTCGTAAAGGTTGTAGATCAGAACGGTGATGGCATTGTAGAATGCGGCCACCGCTATACCTAAGAAGGCCCGGCTGACGAGGAGGGCTAAGAAATCATTAATGACCAGTCCAGAACCTCCGGCAAAGCCGTACACAATCAGACCGACCACGAAGACCTTCTTGGGCCCCAGTCGATCGATCGCCACCCCCATTATTGGGCTGAAAAGGGCTATGAACAACCCATGAGTGGTGATGATCAGTCCAGCCAAGGCAGGCCCCACTCCAACGCCGTCTCTCATAAGGTTCAATACCGGCCCTATGATGGCTCCGGCCATTACGGTGAGGGTGGCGGAAACCAGAATGATCCAGAGAGTGGCGTTCTTCTCAACTGCCCGTTCTTCTGACATGCTGATTACACTCCGGTTGATCAGCCTCCGAATAATAGGGCCGCCCAGAACTTACACTGCACCAGTTTCTCCACGCCCCTTTCAGTATGAGTCTATACCTTCCCCCGCCCTCCTCGACAATCATTGAAGTATATTCTTCAAAGCACCCTGAGAGAATTCAGGGATGACGGAGACATCGTATGCTATCTGCATCCTTATCCACTCTGGAGCCTTCTCGTGGAGTTCCAAGAATTTCTTTTCTACTTCATCGGGATCCACGGGATACACAAGACGAAGGCACATCGAGTAGATCGATTGCACATCGGGGTCATCCGGAATCTCTGATCTGAGTATGAGGTTCCCCAGTCCGTCTAAAGCGCTTCGATCCTCCTTCAAGATAATTCTGGCTCCGCTTACCGCAGAATAGAGCTCGTGCAGATGATCGCTACCTATCATGCTCGATATCTTCCTTATAGCCCACTCTGGATCTGAGCGGTATATCCCCGCCATGAGCATCGAAGCGAAAATACTGTGCATTCTATCCCCCTTTGAGATGAGTATTTCCACACATTCCTTGGAATTCTCCACTCGTTCAGCTCCGATATTGACAAGGCTGTCCCAGTATATCTGTGAAGCCAGTCCAGGATCAATTCTTTCTCCCAATTCCTCCAAGAGCTCTAAGAGATAATCTCTTTCTCCCGCCTCCTTCAAAATATCGGAGATTAAAGAAAGCCAGTACCAGAAGTCGTTATTGATCATGGCCCCAACGACCTCTATCCGGCTACTGACTTCGAGCTCTTCGGAGATTTCCCTCCAGGTATCCACTCTGCTATCCCCGAATTTAATTCGATCTCTCAGTTCTCCCAGTATCTGCCGGACGGTCCTCACTTCCTTTGTTTCCCCGTTCATTTCATTCACGAGCCCCTGACTTCGGTTCGATGTTATGAAACAATCGTTCAAACCTTGAATATATGCATTGTTGTTAAACCATTGGTTGCGGCGCGCACCGCACCTCCGGAGCATGGACCATCTTAGCCACCCATGGAAAAGTTTCTAGATGAGAACCGAGAGATTAATACATGATGACTCCAGAGGAGATCAAACCAGCCGAATGCAGGCTCTGTGGCAATAGACACGAGGAGATATCGTCATCACTGGGGCTATGCAGCGAGTGCATCACGGAGAGAGAAGAATCTGAGCATATCTGGAGGGAGGCTCATCGGCTGAAAAGACACAGGTTCGACCTCATGGAGCAGCCCCCTGACGAGGGAGTAGCCTGTGGCAGATGTGTGAACGCCTGCAGGATCCTGGAAGGTGGTAGAGGATATTGCGGAATTAGGACAAATGTGGGTGGAGAGGTAGTCCTCGGCTACGAAGAAGTACCAGGTAGTGCATATCTGGACCCTCTTCCCACAAACTGCGTTTCGGAGTGGGTGTGTTCAAAAGGCTCAGGCGACCTCCAGAGGTCAGACCATAGTGGAAGATATGGAACAGAATACAATCTGGCGGTGTTCTACGGTGGCTGTACATTTGACTGCCTCTTCTGCCAGAACTGGCATTACAGAGAGATGACTTCCTCAGGCTCCCCTTCAATAACGGTTGATAGTCTACTGGAAATGATGTCTTACAACACTTCCTGTATCTGTTTCTTCGGTGGAGATCCTACACCATTCATCGACCACTCTCTTGAAGTCTCTAGGAGGGCAAGAGAAAAGCAGGAGCTCAGTGTGTGCTGGGAGACTAACGGATCAATGAGTTCCGTTCTTGCGGACAAAATTGGGAAGGAAGCTCTGGAAAGCGGCGGATGCGTCAAGATCGATCTGAAGGCATGGGATGACAGGTTGAATCGAGCTCTATGCGGCTCATCCAACAGACAGACTATCCAGAATATCGAACGACTGTCAGGGATGGCGAAGGAGAGGCCCGAGCCCCCGCCACTGATGGTCTCCACGTTGATGGTTCCAGGGTATGTCGATGAATTCCAGGTGTCAAGAATAGCAGAATTCCTGGCAGAGCTCAATCCTTCTATACCTTATTCACTGCTCGCCTTTCACCCCAGCTATATGATGAACGATTTACCAGTCACCTCAAAGAAACAGGCGGAAAGGTGCATTCGGGCGGCGAGAGAGTCAGGTCTGGAACGAATTCATCTGGGGAATCCCTGGCTGCTGAGATAGCTTCCATGAATACGCAAACAACTGGTATCCGCCCTATGTGATGAGGCCACTACAGGTTACCATCTTCCGATAGACATTTTCATTCTCTCTCGTACTTAGCCATCAGTTTTGTAGTAGCGATCAGGAATTCATCGATCTCCCCGATCAGTTCCCTCTTCTCCACACCGGGGCTGACAATTGGCTTCCCGCTGAGGGAATACAGCTTGAAGATGTACTCGTGAGGGGCTCCCCCTGGAGGACAGGGCCCTCCGTATCCAATCTTCCTGAAGTTGTTCTCACCCTGTCTCATCTCATTCTCCATCTCCTTAGTGTTCGGCAAATCTTCCTCCAGCTCGGTGACCTCGGCAGGAATACCATAGAGAACCCAGTGATTGAAGGTACCCACTGGTGCATCTGGATCTTCACATATCAGGGCAAAGCTCTCGCTACCTTCTGGTGCCCCCTCCCATTCAGAGGGGGAGAGACGTCTTTGCCGTCACAGGTGTACTTCCTAGGAATCATCTCTCCATCCTCGAACGCAGAACTCTTCAATTTAAAGGTCATGTTTTCCCATTAGGGGTAATATGTATAAAGCCTGTGGATTTCTCAGTTAAGCACTGGTCCATGCCCAATTCGTTCTTCGATAATGTTGGTGCTGAACGGCCAACCCGGGCGGGTGTATGTGGACCAGATAGATACTTAATCCCCTCCCCATAATTATGATGAGGAAACTATCATGGACATTGAAGACAAGGTAGCTCTGATTACTGGAGGCAGTCGGGGACTGGGCAAGGCTATTTCCATCGCCCTGGCCGAGAAGGGAGCAGACATCGCAATTAATTTCAGATCCAATTGGGAAGCTGCTGAAGAAGCCAAGACCGAAGTGGAGAAGACCGGAAGGGAGGCCATATTGTACCAGGCAGATGTTTCTAACTACGAAGAAGTAAAGAAAATGGCCGAGGAGATACTCGATGACTTCGGGTCCATCGATATACTAGTTAACAATGCTGGAGTGACAGGTAAACACTCTTCCTTCGATGAGATAGACGTGGAGGAATGGAGATGGGTCATTGATGTGAATCTGTCCGGCACTTTCAACTGCTGCAAGGCAGTCGTACCCCTGATGGGGGAAGGTAAGATCGTGAACATATCCTCGATTGCGGGCAAGAACGGGGGGACTGTGGGCAGTCACTATGGGGCATCCAAGGCGGGCATTATCGGCCTTACCTTTGCACTGGCTTCAGAACTGGCACCTGACATCTGGGTCAACGCAGTGGCTCCCGGTCCTGTGGAAACAGAACTTCTGTCGGAGAGCGTCAAGGAGCGGTGTTCAAAGCTGACGCCCTTCGGAAGGGTGGCCAAGCCGGGAGAGGTGGCTCACTCGGTCGTATTCCTCATTGAGAATGATTATATCTCGGGCGAGGTAATAGACATCAATGCAGCTAGATACATGGATTGATCCCAGATGATCACTATCAAATGCAATAAATGCAGGAGTAAGATATTCAGGTATCTTAAGATAGGAGAGGGAAAGGTACTGCATCTCTGGAAGGACCGCATTCAGAAGGACTACAGCCACAGGGAAGGGGATATTGTACTGTGTGAGTGCGGGAATGAGATCGGTGTCGACAACGGAAAAAGCATCGATCTAAACCAGAGCGCCTTTTTCTATACTGGAAACGTGTTGAAATAGGAGCGACACCCGATGATATCGATTGTACCCATAAAGAAGGTGGACAGACGCCTGCTGGAATACCTGGCCGAAGAACTGAACGGCATATTCGGTATTTCCGTTGATATCACAGAGCCAATCAACATCATCGACTTTGCCTATCACCCTGATAGAGATCAGTATCTGGCCTCTGCCCTCCTTAACCGGGTGGCCGGAAAGGAGGCCGGAGGAATCAGGTTGGGGGTGGTGGATGCTGATCTCTACGAATCTGGATTGAACTTCGTGTTTGGAGAAGCCTCCCAGAAGCAGGAAGTAGCTTTGATATCTCTGGCCAGGCTCAGACAGGTGTTCTACGGTCTGGAGTCCGATAGAAAGCTATTCCATGAGAGGGCTCTGAAGGAGGCTGTACACGAGCTGGGTCACGTAATGGGGTTGAAACACTGCTCAGATCTGAGATGTGTGATGCGGTTTTCCAACAGCCTCTCGGACACGGATCTCAAGAACCCCGATTTCTGCCGGTTCTGCTGGGCCAAACTGGGCATACATTAGCTATCATCATTCGTTCTGAGCGCGATGCAACAAATACAAAAGCTCCTATTCACTAGTATCAATCGTATCAATCGATTGGATTCTATCTTGGTCAATCTTGGTAGGAGGGAAATGAGGTGCAGGTGAGGGTAGGAGAATCTGCGGTGGAGATAATTGAGGGAGACATCACGGAGATGGATACAGAGGCTATTGTGAATGCTGCAAACTCCAGGTTGAAACACAGCGGAGGAGTGGCCGCAGCAATCGTGAAGAAGGGAGGCCCGAAAATCCAGAAGGAGTCGGACGAAATCGGTCATTGTCCGGTGGGCGAGGCGGTGATAACCATTGGCGGCCGTCTCAAAGCCGATTACGTAATCCACGCGGTCGGACCCAGGATGGGAGAGGGCAATGAAGAGCAGAAGTTGAGGAATGCAATTCTGAATTCTCTTAAGTTGGCAGACGATAACGATGTAGCCAGTATAGCATTTCCCGCGATCAGTACTGGAATATTCGGTTATCCTATCGATGATGGGGCCAGAGTAATGTTGAAAGCCGCCATGGATTACCTCAGGGGTGAGACAGGATTGAAAAGGGTGACCTTCTGTTTATTCGCTTCGGACGATTACCGAGTGTTCGAGGAGGAGTTGAATCGCCAGGTTGAGAGGTGAGAGTCGGTATCCCCACTTGTACCTCTATTGAATCTCTGGGGCCATTGGAATTAGTTGCGTTTCTCTCGATCATCTTCCGAATCCAGTGACAGATGTCTGCCGAATTCCTCCTCACTCACGATTCTGTCCATCGACGAACGGGGACGATCGGTCCCTGAAAGCTCCTTCTTTGGGTAGCCAAGAGTCAGCATTGCCACCACCTCGAATCTCCTGGGCAGGTTCAATGCCCTGGCTACATCATCCTTGTCAAGGCTGCCCACCCAGCAGGTACCCAGCCCCTCTCCGGTGGCGGCGAGAACCATCTGTTGCAGGGCTATGGTGGTGTCCACAACGTACCAGTCAGGAGACTTCTCCTTGTCACCGCACCCCACGATGACCAGCGGCGCCTCCTTGAGGAATCCTGCATACTTACCCCTGGCCAGCCTTTCTCTTTTCTGTTCATCTCTCACCACGATGAAATGCCAGGGCTGATAGTTCTTAGCGGAGGGCGCCAGCCGACCAGCTTCCAGGACTCTTCTCAACAACCTGTCGGGAATCGGGGCGGGATCATAGCGTCTGACCGATCTCCTCCTTCTCATGGCTTCTTGAACGTCCATAATATCACCCACCAGCTGGACCTTCTCAATGAACGTCCATGGATTTGTAGCTATCGGAGGCCCGCGTTCCTTATTATCAAATATCCATTCAATGAGTACAAATTATAATACCTGATATCCCAATTACACAGGGGACTCCTATGGACATCTGGGAAATCCTGATGGTGGTACTCAGCGCAATTATTCCCCCCATTCTGTATCTGGTATGGGTCAGGAATTCTGAGAGGTTCAGGAGAGAGCCATATTCAACGGTTCTTCTGGCATTTCTGTTCTCTGCCACCATTGCCATAGGAGCCGCCTTCTTAATCGAAAACGGAATCGTTGAGCTTATCCTTAAAGAGGGAAGCCCGTTCTGGAGCTTGACCGAGTATACCTCTGGAACCTACACATTCTTTCTGGTGGTCATAGTGGCCCCACTGGTAGAAGAACCAGTCAAGGCCTTAGGCGTAATACTGATGAAGAAGAGGTTGACTGAACTGGAGAACGGGCTTATCTACGGGGCGGCCGTCGGCCTGGGGTTCGCTGCCACGGAGAATATCTTGTATCTCAACAACGCCCTGATGGCCAGTCTGCAGGTGTTCATTGTGACCGCCGTGGTGAGGGCCCTCACTTCGACCGTACTCCACGCCAGTGCGTCGGGCATCGCAGGGTTCGGGATCGCACGCTCGGAGATCCTGGCCAAGAGGGGCATAAAGAAGAGCTGGCTCCCTTACCTCGCCGTAGCGATCCTCCTCCATGGTCTGTTCAATTTCTTTGCCATACTGGGGCTGTTCTACGCCGATGGGGCAAATTGGCCGTACATCGTTGGACTGTTCTTCGGCTCTGCCCTGGCCATTTTCATGTTCGGCTACATTAGAAGGAAGATCAGAGAGCTGGACACCCTCTCCTCGTACTGAAAATCCGGGTTGTAAAGATTTCCTGGACCGTCCCCAGCTTTCCGTACACCAAAGGGCTTAATAGTTATGATATACTGAAACCAGATATGAACATTGAAGGGGAATGGCATGGGGCGATAGAAACCCCCAGTCAAAGGTTAGAAGTCATTTTCAACATTCACGAAGAGAACGGAAAATTGACAGGTACGATGGACGTTCCTCTGCAAGGGGCATACGGCCTTGGTATCGACGAGATAGCCCTGGAGGGGCAGAAGTTCTTCGTTCGTGTAACCGATGTCCACGGGACATTCATTGGAGAGATAAAGGAAGAATCAATCGAGGGTAGTTGGGAACAACAGGGTCAGTCATTCCCCCTGGTGCTGAAGAAGGGAACATCAGAGACCGGGGTCCGCCCGCAGGACCCAGAGCCCCCACTTCCCTACGAGGAAGAAGATGTGGTGCTGGAGAATGAAGAAGCCGGGGTGCGACTCGCTGGGACCCTCACCATCCCCAGGGGGGAAGGGCCTTTCCCGGCGGTCTATTTGATAACCGGTTCCGGAGATCATGATAGGAACGAGACCATATTCGGTCATCGCCCCTTCCTGGTCCTGGCCGATCATCTGACCGGGAACGGCATCGCGGTCCTCAGAATGGATGACAGAGGGGTAGGCAGCTCTACTGGAGAACCTTCTCAGGCCACCAGCGAGGAGATCGCCGATGACGTCATCATGGGTGTCAATTACCTGAGAGGGAGGGAAGAAATCGATGGAGGCAGCGTGGGTCTCGTCGGACACAGCGGCGGCGCGCTGGTGGGCTCAATAGTAGCGTCAAGAGACCCCGATATTGGGTTCCTGGTGATGATGGCTGGGCCCGGCGTGAAGGGAGAAGAACTGTTGCTCGAGCAGGCCAGGCTGATGAACGAAGCGATGGGAGCAAACGAAAGTCTGGTCGAAATCAATACCGAAGTGCAGGAGAAGCTGTTCGAAGTGATGAAAGAAGAGGGCGACGTGGCTTCTAAGAAGAAGAAGCTTCAGCAGGTCTCGGAAGAAGTACTCTCCGATATGAGTGAAGAAGAGAGAGTCATGATGGAAGTGAATGAGGAGTCCCTTAAAGCGCAGATAGAAGGAATGCTCACTCCTTGGTTCGAACATTTCCTAGTCTTCGATCCCACCGCGGTAATTGTGCAAATTGAATGCCCCGTTCTTGCGCTGGCCGGAGAGAACGATCTGCAGGTTGCACCTGATAAGAACCTGAAGGCCATACAAGGGGCGCTAGAATCGGGAGGAAAAACTGAATATGAAACGGTCAAGTTCCCGGGAATGAACCATCTGTTTCAGACTTCAGAAGAGGGCCTACTACATGAATACGGCCAGATAGAGGAGACTATTGCTCCCCAGGTCATGGAAAAGATCTCGGGTTGGATATTGGACCAGGTCCAGGCTCACTGAGCAATGGCCCCATGGCCAGGTGACATCAAGGCGGGGCCTAAGCAGCAATTCCAGTAGGGAAGAACGGGTCGCAAGGAGATGAAAATTCATCACAATCAGGGACTACCGATATCGGTCAATTGGCCGCACTTCTGCTTCGACCCAGCTACAGTTATCAGATATCGGACAGATCGGATGAAATTGAGGTTGAGGATAGCAAAAAGGCTTTGAAATTTTGATCCCTCTCCAGTAAATGGGCTCGCTTCCTCTGGAGGGAAGGTTATTCTAAGGGTCTCACTCGGCCAACTTGTAGACAATGTCCCCCTCTCTGGCCCTCTTCTTGACCTTGAGCCCGACTTCCTGGTTGCCGCTCGCCTCCTGGATTGAGTCGTGTTCCACTTCCATGCTTTCTACTTCCTGGGTGAAATCTGTAGTGGCACCCTCTACAGAGATGGTATCTCCCACCCTCAGTGTGTCTGATAGCTTTATCACCACCACCTTTGCCTTGTTGAAGTAGTGGGTCACTTCGCCAACTTTCTGTTTCTCTTGCATATTATTTTGTTGGGTTTGAATGAATATAAATCTTTGGAATCTAAGGGGCTGGGACGGCGGAAGTGCAGTCAAACAACACCAGTTGAAACATGTCCTGGACATATCATTGGACAGGAGTCACTAAGGCCCTGTAGCCCCCACTCCGCTAATCCTTGAGAATGGGGAATCGGGTTACTCACACCTCGCTGGGGTCCGGCCCCACTCTCTCACTGTGATCCAAGGAGTCGATCAACTCCATGTCTTCATCACTGATCTGAAAATCGAAAATATCGCTGTTCTCCTCCATCCTTTCCCTATGAACTGTCTTGGGGATGGTCACTACACCGTGCTGCAGGTCCCATCGTAGGGCCACCTGGGCCGCTGTCTTGCCGTATCTCTTGCCTATTCTCTGCAACGCCTCGATGGAGGGTACCTCTCCTTTCTTGAGGGGACTCCAGGCTTCCATCTGAATCCCCCTCTTCCTGCAGTATTCCAGAAGTTCTCTCTGGAAGAGATGCGGATGAAATTCTACCTGGTTGACAGCGGGGACGATTTCCGCGGACCTGAGCAGGTCTTCGAGATGCTGGATGAGGAAGTTGCTGACCCCTATTGCTTTCGCCCTGTCACTTCTGCAGATCTCTTCCAGGGCCTTCCAGGTCTCCTTGAACTTCCCCGAGACGGGCCAGTGAACGAGGTATAGATCAACGTAGTCCATACCCAGTCTGGATAGACTATCTTCGAACGCTTGAAGAGTGTTTTCGTATCCCTGGTTATTGTTCCACACCTTGGTGGTGACGAATACTTCATCTCTGCGCAACGGACTACCCCTAACCGCCTGGCCTACACCCCTTTCGTTATCGTAGTATTCCGCCGTGTCGATGTGGCGGTAGCCGACATCGAGAGCTTCCGTAACGCTCCTGACTGTCTCCTCTCCGGGCCTGATCTTATACGTTCCGAACCCAAGCCATGGTATCTCTAGATCGTTGTTCAATATGGCCTTTGACTGAATATCGTCGATCATTCTCTCCTCTCCATCCTCTGGTTCCAAATGAATGTGGGAGATCCTACTCTCGAACCATCAATAAAACAGAATGCTTCGCATTCATATATGTGGTCCCCCTCATTATCAGTTCGTCGAAATCATAAGGGTAAGGCTGAAGGCGCTCCGGCTCCGCGCAGTGGGATTCTTGAGGTGTTGAATTTGGCCCATGAAGACCATCAGGTTTGTATATTTAAAGAACGCAAGAGTACGTGGAGAGTATGGAGCCAATTGCGGCCTGCGGACTGGATTGTAAACAGTGCCCCATCTTCAGGGCCAGATCGGAGGAGGAACTGGCGGAAAGAATTGCCCAGAGGTTGAGTGCTGACTTCGTCCATATCTCGGCAAAAGACATAGGATGCTGCGGCTGCAAGGGAGACCCGGAAGAGCACTGGTCTCCGCAGTGTCCTATACTGAACTGCTGCGTGGTGGACAGAGCCCTCGATTTCTGTTTCCAATGCCAGGAGTTCCCCTGCGACAGGCTACTCATATGGAAGGAAAAGAACGAGCGCTACCAGGAGGCGTTCTCAAGATTGAAGTCTATGGGGGAGCAGGCCGATTAGTGCTACTAGCATTGTAGCAACCAGCTTTCCAAAAGATAGGTCAGGCATGGTCCTGGCTCCTCCATTGAAAGACATAGGCCCCATGTCTGCAGAATTCCCGCAATATTTATACCTCTCAGAACACGTTTCCCTTAACGGCGAACAGAAGTTGATAGCGAGGGTCACATAATGAAGGACTGGAAATTCAAATTGGCCATATTCCTTGTAATACTATCAGCGGCGGTATATGGTTTCCACTATGTGATATTCAGGGACGTCCACCACATCTTCATCTATATGATCGGTGATATTGGGTTCGTTTTCTTGGAAGTCCTGCTGATCACCCTGATCATACATAATTTGATGGAAAGGCGAGAGAAGCAATCAATATTGGAGAAGCTGAATATGGTCATAGGGGCTTTCTTCAGTGAAGTGGGCACCAACCTGCTAGCATTCTTCTCTGACATGGATCCCCAGGAAGACCGGATCAGCAGGGAGTTAATCATCTCCAAAGAATGGACTGATGAGGCATTCGAGAGGGCTAAGGGAAGCATCAAGGGCAAGGAGCTGGAAATAGAACTCCGTCGAGGAGAGCCGGAGAAGCTCCAGAAGTTTATGAGGAATAAGAGGGCATTTCTGCTGAGGTTATTGGAGAACCCCAACGTCCTGGAACACGAATCGTTTACGCAACTGCTCTGGGCCGTCTTCCACCTGGCGGAGGAATTGGCCGCCCGGGATGACATACAGTCCCTTCCAGATTCAGATATCGATCACCTTAACGGGGATATCGAAAGAGTTTACGGTCGACTGATAGAGGAGTGGCTTGATTATATGGGACACCTGAAGGACAACTATCCATATCTGTTCTCCCTCGCCCTGAGGACCAATCCCTTCGATCCCGATGCTCATCCCGTTATCGAAGAGTGATTGGGAGAGAGTTCTCTTCGGCTTAGCCCCTCTTCACTGTACCAAGATCAGTCGGAGCGGCGGATACGCGGTTCCTCCGTTATTCGCCGAGGACCTCGACTATTATTTTTCTGGCCCTGGGACCATCCAGTTCCAGCAGAAAAACGCTCTGCCAGGTGCCCAGCACCAGGTCACCATTCTTTACTGGAACCGTCTTGCTAGACCCGGTGAACGCGGAAGCCATATGAGCGTCTGCGTTACTGTCTCCCCCCTCCATGGTGGTATTTTACACCCTGGGGAAAATCGCCTTTCACCTTCTCCACAATGTCTCTCTTCAGGCCCGATTCGTCTTCATTGATTACTATGGCTGTAGTGGTGTGGACACTGTTTATCAGGCACAGTCCGTTTTCTATACCGCTTTCCTCTACGGCCTTTCTTACCTTTCCGGTAATATTCACCATCTGTGTCCTGCTGTTGGTTTTTACCTCCAACTCCTCGAAGTGCACACTCATGTCTTCACCTTAATATGGAACCTCAACAAATATCCTGTCATCCTTAACACTCACATTGTACGTCTTCAGCTTCTGGGCATTTGCAAAAGGGATCCAAGGCCCCTTTTTCACCTCGCCCGTTCTGATGTCGAATTCAGATCCGTGTCTCGGGCACTTGATAATGAATCCATTCAGCTCCCCCTCCCAAAGTCTACCCTTCTTGTGAGTACATAGGCCCTGTACAGCGTAGTAGTTTCCCTCCACCATGGTCAGAACCATAGGATGACCGCTGACCTCTATTCCAGTCATCTCACCCTCACTCAACTCCGTCCCGCGATTCACTTCGAGCTCCTCCATAATGAACACCAGGATATTCAATTCGAGGGTGACCTATTTCATCTTTGCCTAGTCCTATGAATATTTGGGGCCGGTGGATAGACCCGGTTGATGGATGTCTTAGCATGTCAGACGTGTTATTGCGATGGAAACCCCTTTTCAGGATACTCACAGCCGTTAGAAATATATGCAGAGAACTCAGAATAGTTCATGGTGAAGAAATATGAAAGTCGAAAGCAAGAAATACCATAAACTCCTGGGTCCGAGATTGACGGTGTGTGTTTCCACTCTCAGTCCTGAAGGAACTCCTAACGTTGCTCCTTACAGCTTCGTTACTCCTCTTTCCTTCAAGCCTCCCCTTCTAGGATTCTCAACAGGCGGACAAAAGGACACATTTCTGAACGCTGTGCAGTCCAAAGAATTTGTGATCGCACCCCTGACCAGTGATTGGGCTGAAAAAGGAATCAGATCAGAGATATCCCTGAGCAGGGAACAGAGCGAATTCGATCGTGTAGGACTTACTCCATCTGAGTCCAAAGCAGTCAGTCCCCCTTCGATACGAGAAGCTCCCATCAATATAGAGTGCAAATACTGGGATCACTTTGAGACAGGAGATCATTTCCTGGTGGTGGGAGAGGTGGTGCATATTGCTGCCGATCAGGATGCTTTGGAGGACGGCACTATCAATGTCGAAAGACTGCGCCCAGTAGGGCACATATCTGGAGAAACCTTCTGTGTAGCAGATGGAATAGAGAGAATTCAAAGAAAAGGACATTGACGGCAAACGAACTGGCCCAGCCTCTTCATCTCTATTCCTATGGCGCGATGTGTTGCCTCTGATACGTTTGCAGACACAGGGAGAGGCAGCCCCGTCCTGATATGATGCGGACAAAAAAGATAAGGGGAGGGTGCTGATAAGAAGTGCTAGACAATGATATTCGACAGATTCAGGAAGAAGATCGCAATCGTTCCTATTGAGGGCCCCATAATGGGAGACCAGCAGGGTCCAATCCCCCTGCCACTTCCCAAGCCAGGCTCCAGAATTGATGAGTTCTTGGATAGAGTGGGGAGTGACGATAAGTATAAGGGTCTGGTACTGGACATAAACTCGCCCGGCGGGTCACCATTCAGGAGCAAGGAACTGGGTGAGAGGATCGAGAACATGGACCTATATTCGGTGGCTTATATAGGAGAGACCGGAACATCCGGCGCCTACTGGATAGCATGTTCTTGTGATCAGATCGTGGCCAGCGAGCTCTCCATGGTGGGGAGTGTAGGGACTCTGTCAATAAGGCCCGACCTTTCAAAGTTTTTGGAGAAAATGGGCATTGATATTGATATCACCAGCAGCGGGAAATTCAAAGGTATAGGACACCCCTTTTCCGAACCCACTGAGGATGAAAACGAGCGAAGGAAGGTGGTCATGGACAAGATAGATCGCCTCTTCAAGGAACATGTGAAGGAGAGTAGAGGCCTTACCGGAGACGAAGAGGTGTTCGAAGGCAAAGTGTATCTTGGAGATGAATCCAAGGAGATGGGACTGATCGATCATCTGGGGAATAGGGAGAAGGCGATTGAGATCTGCAGAAAAGGTATAGGTTATGAAGACCTGATTGTCAAGGATTTTAAGAAGGAGATGAGGAAGGGCCCTTCACTCCTAGACCTGATCAGATGATCTATGAGCAGCGTGGTAGCCTCGACCCACTACCCGGCAGACGGGTAATGTTGAGCATCCTCTATAACATCTGGGAGTCTACAACTGGCATCTCTCGATAACATCAGAAAAGAGAAAGGTCGATTGGTGGGTCCGCCCGAATTTGAATCGGAGTTACCACCACCCCAAGGTGGAAGGATGCCAAGCTACCCCACGGACCCACGGTGTTAAAAGGTTTTTAGCCTAGAGGGAGCACCTCATCAATGAGGTCAGCGTGCGATACGATCATTCTCCTACAGCAGTATCTCTTGATCTCAAGATCGTCGAGGACCTGCTGGGGATCCTCTCCCAACTGAACCCTCTTTACAAAAGTCTTGTAGGAGCTGCCGATCACTTTTCCACAGCTGAAACATCTAACAGGTATAATCATGGCTTCACCTGTATGACTTCTGCTTCTTCTTCCTTGCCCCCTTACCTAGCGGCTTCTTGGGGAGTTTTCTTCTGGGATCGCTGATCAGAAGTGAACGGTCGTAATCTTTGAATTTCTTCTCCAGTTCTTTATCGTCAAAGAATTCAACCAGACCTTTGGCAATCGCGGTCCTGGAAGCTTCTGCCTGACCCATATATCCGCCCCCCTTCACATTCACTTTGATATCCACTTTGGCCGCCTTTTCAGGGGTAAGGTCGATGGGTTCCATCATCTTCAACTTGGCCAATTCTGGAGTATGAATCTCCAGAGGCTTCTTATTGATCCTCACTTCACCAGTACCATCGGTAACGGTAGCCCTCGCAATGGCCGTCTTCCTTTTCCCACTGGTGTTGACTACATCGCTCAAATTATCACCTCACTCTAGAGCCTAGATGGGCGGAGATCTCACCGAGCGTAACATATCTAGCAGTATTCAAATCCATCGCATCCTCGATCTTCTCTTTTTCTGCGTCAGAGTATTCAGCAGGTACTCCTACAAATACCTTGAGACGGCTGAGTGCCTCTTTACCTCTCGATTTGTCATAAGGTACCATCCCTTTAACGCTTCTCTTAAGAATCAAATCAGCTCGGCGAGGGTAGTACGGTCCCTTTCTGATCTTGCCCCGGTCCTTCTTCTGCTTGTATTTTCTCAACACGGCCTCCTTCTTCCCGGTAACAATCGCCTTACTGGCGTTAACGATGGTGATTTCCTCACCACCCATGATCCTCTGAGCAACTTCACTCGAAACCCTGCCCAGTATGTGTCCATCGGCATCGATAACTGTCATCATAATCACCTCATTATTCTAACGTTGTTCCCCGTTGGATTCTCCTGGGCAAGCTCCCTAATGGATAGACTCTGTCCACCCGCTCCTTCAATCTTCTTCTTGGCTGACTCTGAAAAATCGAATGCCGCCACTGTGAGATGTTTGGTCAGTCTACCCGCTCCCAGTACTTTGCCCGGGACCAGGATCGAATCTCCAGCATCGGCATATCTCTCCAGCCGGCTGATATTGACCTCTGCCCAATTCCTTTTGGACTTCTCCAATCTCTTTGCAATGTCTCGCCAGATAGCGACATCTTCCACCCTTGACAACCTTCTCAGGTCCTCGATCAGCGTGATCAGGTAAGGGTTCGTCTTATCAGTTACATTCATTTTTCTGACTCTCCCGACATTGGATGGGCGGTCTAAGGGCAATCTCTTTTATAAAGCTTTGGCTCGACCTCTGAATAATCCATACTCTCTACTTCTTCTAGAAGAATAAATGAAATTTGAAACACTTCTTTTCATTGAACGTGGACCCCACAAAATTCATCCCTAGGAAAGTCCCAACATCTTCCCTAGGTATCAATGGTTATATATTATATTACCCAATGTTGTTCCCCGCCCGGGTGAAGTAATGATCAGATTTGGACCTGCAGGAATCCCCCTTTCGTGTAAAGGCAGAACCCTCAGAGATGGCATCGAAGACGTTCATAATCTCGGACTCGCCTCCATGGAAGTCCAGATGGTCAGAGTGAATATTATTGAGAGATATCCTGATGAAGACGAAATCGGATGCTCTCCTCTCGAGGTCGAGAACGATCTTATCGTGGAGATAGCGAGAGATCAGGGAGGAGAAGAAGAATTCGTGAGAAAAATTCATGAAGAGGAGATCAGGGAAGACGATGTGTTGGTTACACTGGCCTCCAGTCTAGTGCAGAACTTCAAGGAGCTACAGGACCTGGGGGAGATGGGTGACCAACTTGATGTACGGCTTTCCATGCACACACCGTATTACATAGATCTCGCCAGCAACAACGATTTGACTTCCAGGAGTATGAACAACATCAGGTGGGCGGGCATGGTGACCGACCAGATGGATGGAGACGTGGTTGTCACCCATATGGGATTGTACGGGAATCGGGATAAAGAGACTGCCGCCGAAAACATACTGGAAAACATCCAGGAGTTGATGGAATGGTGGAGGGACTGTGGACTGGATCCCGTACTTGGACTGGAGACCAGTGGAAGGGACGAAGTATTTGGCACCCTGAATGAAATTCTAGATATCTGTGATCAGGTAGAGGGCACCATCCCGATATTGAATCTCTCCCACTATCACGCCCGCGAGAGCGGGATCCTCAGAGAGCCTGAAGATTATGAAGACCTATTCGACGAGGTGAGAGGGTGGACCAACGGCCATCTGTACACCCATTTCTCTGGAGTGGAACATGAAGGGGGAAGCGAGAAGAGGTTCACACCCATTAAAAAAGGTGACCTCCGGTTTGAACCACTGGCCGAATACTTGGTGGAGAACATGCCCGAGATGACCATAATTTGCAGTTCTCCACTGATGGAGCACGATGCGATGTACATGAGGGTGATCTTCGAGAGATTGCTCTCCAAGAAGATGGGGAAGATGATCAAGGCCGAGGAAGAAGAGAAGGATAACTGATGAAAGAAAGCCTGGAGTTCATATTGGATGAGGTCAAGAAGACTCTTGAGAGGGCAGACATGTCTCTCATCGACGGGGTCATAGATTCTATCCTTGAAGCGGACAAGATCTTTGTCTACGGTGTCGGCCGTTCGGGGTTGGTAGGAAAGTCACTGGCGGTCAGATTGGTGCAGCTGGGCTTGAACGTCCACTTCGTGGGGGAGATGACCACCCCCATCGTGGAATCAGGAGATCTGGTACTCATCGTTTCGAACACTGGTGAGACTATGTCTGCGGTTCAGACTGCTAATATCACTAGAAGAGTGGGGGCTGAAGTGGTCGCCTTCACCTCCAACCCTCACTCCAAGCTGGGTCAGGCTTCCAGCTTGGTAGTCGAGATCTCACCTGAAGAGAGCAATCAGAGGAAGAAGTGTGCTCCTCTAGGCACCCTCTTTGAAGAGTCCGCATTCCTGTTGTTCGATTCACTCATACCTGTACTGATGAGAAGATTGGGTCTCACGGAGACATCGCTGCGCAGACGACATGCGATATGGGTTTAGAACAAGAATCCATAATTCAAGATCGTTCGGTCTTGGATCATGCTTGAACACCGTACGGTTCTTGTGATTCTTCCCAGTAGACCAAGAAAGGCCTCACTTCGATTTCATTTTCTTCCCATATAAAAGCCTCAATATCTTCATTGATGGGATCTATAACTAGAGCGGAGTGGTACTCCTTATTGAATATGCTCTTCTGGGTCTCGATATCTGTGGAGGACATGAAACACCTGTGTCCTGGGTGAGAATGATACCACCCTACAATTATGTAGTCGAAGTCGCTTTCCTCCAGCGATTCGAATAACTTCTCGAAACCGTCCCTTTTGAATCTCACCTTTACAGAAGAAGCTTCCAGTTCAGTGGTCACCACATCCTTGACCAGAGTATAGGACATATCTTCATGGGTGAACACTTCGCCCAGTAGAAAACCCATCACCTCTTCTCTTTTACTTGAACATTCAATGGAGTGGTTTCTAAGTTTTTCCTCAGCAGCCTTGGATATGTACAGCTTGATACCGTCTCCCTGCTCCTGATATTTCTTCTTACCAGTCCGGGTCGCCCAGTTGTGGAGCGCCACGCGGTCTCTTGGAGGAGGGACCCGATCTTGGATATCGATCTGCTCCTCATCCACAATCAGTGGAGAACTCAACCCTCTCTCACCACCTTGGGCAGTGTTGAGCAGATCACAGGCGGCCTTGTTCTGTCACTATTGTTGAAGTACTCAGCAGCCGCTGTGCAGGTATCAGTTCCAAAGGGGCTTGAGGGATTCGGGCTCAGTAACAACGATTCTATCCCCTTGATGAATGACAGCAGTGTGGAGTTGAATGACCAATCGTCCAGCAGTTTGATGCATACATGGCCGCCGTCTTCTGGGATCATGATATTTGGATGGAATATCAGAGTCCTCCACAGCACCAATGGTTTCTTGAACGGGTAGTTCTGGTCTATGATGATTGAAAATGAGTGTTCATATCGCCTCTTCACCCTGCCGTCCTTCAATTGCAGGGCGGGCATCCTCTTTAGATCCACCTCTAGATCTATGGGGAACTCCGAGAAATCCTTCTCGGGCAGGTTTATGGAATGTGAGAGATACCTTTCACAGGCGGAGATTTCATTGTTGATTCGAGATTTCAGTATCTCCAATGGTAGGGACAAGTTCAACCGCCTTCAGGGTCGGGGATTAGTTCCAGTTTATCTTCTCCATTAATACCCGCCTCAGCCACTGTCTGTTGTCCTCTCAGCAACCTCTTTCCGCGTCTGAGGACATAGGCTCCAGAATCCTTTTCCCAGTATCCTGCTGCCCCCTCGATTATCTCCTCAACAGTGTTCTCTCCCTTCAGTTCCATGTCTACTGTGGCCCCTGTTTCGGCATTTCGAACCTTCACTCTCAACGGAATAATCTCACCTTGTCCGTTCACGGCTGGGTGCAATATAAAATCTCGTGTTTCTTTTAGCCTATCTGATAATATCCCATATCTCTCTGCTCACTCAATGCAGAGAACAGGAGGGGTCCTTCGAAGTCTGGAATTCCTCAGACCGCCCATTCTTACCGTCGTAATAGAGTACATTCCGAATACAGTTCTCTTCCCTGTCACTGACAATCTTCATCCCCTCTCTCACCTGCAGAGCGGCTATTATGCTGGTGGTGGTGACCTCGGCAGGCATCTTTGGCTCGAAGAAGGACACATCTTCCCCAGTGCAGCTGAAGCGCTTCTCAATCACCCTGTAGTGAGTCCTGTTCATGCTGCACTGCAAACAGGGTGTAGAGGGAGGCAGCACCACCTGCACCTTGCCGTTTGTTCCCGAGGTACCACCATCTACGTAGGGAACGCCAGCATGGTATGCATGTGAGTTCACGTGGAGTCTGGCCGTGATATTGTCGAGACAGCCAAATACCAAATCGTAGTCCTCCCACCTATCTTCCGCCATATCCTCTATTCTCTCCACTCTGGGCTCAATGCAAGCCCCGGGATTCAGTTCTCCGCTCCTCTCCGCCACGACCTCCGCTTTCATGGCCCTGTGGTCAGCGTCCCTTTCCCTGAAGAAAACACATCTGTTGAGGTTGGAGAGTACAACGTGATCCATATCGAATAGCGTAATGTCGGAGAATCCAGAGAGCACCAGATTCTTCAACACCTCGTTACCAAGTGCACCGGCCCCCACCACCAGCACTCTGGAATCCCTGATTGAAGTAAGGTCAATCCAATCTATACGCCTGGTCCTGTCGTATCTATCGCCATCAATTTCATCAGGCCGAATCGACTGGACCATGTTCTAGAAAAAGCTCTATATAATTTAAACTTCTTCCTCCGCCACGGTGCAAGGATGGTCGATAGGTTCAAAGTCACTCCCTGGGAGGTATCGGGCGAGATCGACTACGATCTTCTGGTGGATAAATTTGGGACTGAGAGGATAGACGATGAACTTCTGGAGAGGCTCTCAGAGTACGGGGAACTTCACCCCATGTTGAAGCGAGGGATTGTATATTCTCACAGGGACATGAACTGGATCCTCGACCAATATGAAAAGGGTAATGAGTTCTTCCTGTACACTGGGAGGGGCCCATCAGGTCATACTCATCTGGGCCACCTCATGCCCTGGATGTTCACCAAATACCTGCAAGATCTGTTCGATGTCAAACTCTATTTTCAACTCACTGATGACGAGAAGTTCCTTTTCAACAACGACCTGACTCTGGAAGATACCCGTTCTGCCTCCTACGAGAATGCACTGGATTTCCTCGCCCTGGGATTCGATCCTGAGAAGACGAGGATCATATTGGATACTGAGTACATCAAGAGCCTGTATCCCATAGCTCTCAAAGTGGCCAAGAAGGTGACCTTCTCTACGGTGAGGGCGGTCTTTGGATTCAACAACAGCGCCAACATTGGGAGTATTTTCTACACCAGTATCCAGGCAGCTCCCGCTTTCCTGGAGTCGGAGCTCAGAGGGGAAAGGGTGCCCTGCCTCATACCGTGTGGTATCGATCAAGACGCCCACTTTCGGGTGGCCAGGGATGTGGCCCCCGCCCTCGGTTACTATAAACCGGCACTTATCCACAACAAGATGTTTCCCGGGTTGGGCGGCTCGGACAAGATGTCCTCTTCAGTCCCAGATACCACGATATACACAAACGACTCTCCCAAACAGGTGAGGAAGAAGATAGGTAACGCATTCACCGGGGGGGCGGTCTCGGCCGAGGAACAGAGGGAAAACGGTGGCAGTCCAGAGGTCTGTTCTATATTCAAGTACAAATTCTTCCTCTTTGAGGAGAGTGATGATGAGATCAGAGATCTACGGAAGAGGTGTGCCGAGGGGGATATACTGTGTGGGGAATGCAAGAAAGACCTAAGCGACAAGATCATCACCTTCCTGGAGAAGCACCAGGAATGCAGAGAACAGGCGAAGGAATATATCGATGATCTTTGGATGGGGGACGACTTATGAAGATCAGGCCTATAGGCTATGTAAGGAACTCAGCCGACGAGAAGACAGACTTCGAACAACTGGTCTCCGAGATAGAGATGCTTCCTGAGCTTGAACCGGGTCTGTATCGGATCGAGGAACAGGAAGAACTGGACGTCATATTCTGCTTCCACAGGAAGGAGGGGTACACAATGAAAGTCCACCCCCATCACGATGAGTCCCTGCCCATGGTGGGTGTGTTCGCTTCCAGGAGCCCAGGCAGACCGAATTTCTTGGGCCTCACCCGCGTGAAATTATTGGAGCGTAAGGGTAACGTGCTCGTGGTCAAAGGCCTGGACGCTCTCAACGGAACTCCGGTGATCGATGTAAAACCGGCCACTGGTTGGGACCATCTTTACAAAAATCACAAATAGTCAATACCTTTTGCACATACTCGATGGATGTCTCGGAGATCATTGAAGGTTTGAGTTCGAACGAGAAACGATTGCTGATCACCCTGTCCGGTATGAAGGATGAGAGCAGCGCCCAGCAGGTCTTCGAGACAGGCGATTTTTCTCAAATGGTTGAGGTGATGAATGCTGCCTCATGGCTGGAGTCCAAGGGGCTACTCAACCTCAGAGAGAGCGTGAAGAAGTTCTATTCACTTAGTGGACCGGAGGATGAACCAGATAAGCTGCCCGAGAGACAGGCCCTCGATCTACTGGAAGAGAGGGGGGGCTCCATCAGCATTGAGGAGATGCAGCAGGAGATGGATGGCAATGAGGCTTCTATCTCTATAGGATGGCTCAAGAGAAAGGGACTGGCTGATATCATACAGACCGATTCCGGCAATCTGCTCACTATCACTAGGGAGGGAGAGAAGGCTCTGGTAGAGAAGATGGAAGATGAAAAGCTTCTGGAGGAGATGAAAGGGGGAATGATCTCTGCGGATGATGCCCCTCAGGAGATCATTGACCAGCTGCTCTCCAGGAAGGATTTCATCTCTGAGAAACTGGTCAGAGAGCGCTTCCTGTCGTTGACCGAACAGGGCTGCGAAGTGCTGAACAGAGGCATCGAGATCCGCGAGGAGATCGCTCAGTTGACGCCAGAAATGATACAGACCGGTGAATGGAGAGAGGCGGAATTCAGGAAATACGACGTGAACACCTTTGCTCCTTCAGTCTACCCGGGCAAGAAGCACCCCCTGATGCGTATTGCAGAGGAAGTGAGGAGGATATTCGTCCAGATGGGCTTCCAGGAGATCGATGAGGAGTACATCCAGCCCGCCTTCTGGAACATGGACGCTCTGTTCACCCCTCAGGACCACCCCGCGAGAGACCTGCAGGACACCTTCTATCTGGAGAAACCCTCGGTTATACGGTTGGAAGACGAGGAAATCGTTCAGAGAGTCAAGAAGATACATGAGGACGGGGGAGACACTGGTTCGACGGGGTGGCAGTACGAGTGGAGCAGAGAGGAGGCGGAGAGAGCACTGCTCCGTACTCACACCACAGTGAACACCATCCGTTACCTGTGGAAGAACCCGGAGCCCCCGGTGAAGGTGTTCTCCCTGTCGAGAATATTCAGGAAGGAGGCTATTGATTCTACACACCTGCCGGAGTTCGTTCAGATCGAAGGGATCATAATGGAGGAAGAAGCGAACTTCGATATGCTGGTGTCAGTGCTAAAGGAATTCTATGGTCAGATGGGATTCGATACTATTAGAGTGAGACCAGGCTATTTCCCTTACACCGAACCTTCACTGGAGATTGAGGTGCTGTTCAACGGTTCATGGATGGAGCTGGGAGGGGCGGGGGTGTTTCGTCCCGAGGTGACCGCTCCCTTCGGGGTGGAATATCCTGTCCTGGCTTGGGGGCTGGGCTTCGAGCGACTGGCCATGCTGCGGTGGGACATTTCCGATATCAGGGACCTCTACGTCAGCGACATCGATATGCTCCGAAGGAGCCCCCTGCTTTAGGCTATGTGGCCTTGGAGCGGAACTCTCTGGCCTTTTCTTCCATTCCCGTCATCTCGTAGGCCTTTGCCATTGCTCCATACCACCTGCTTCTCTCAGAAGAACTGGTCATCCCCAGGCTCTTGCTGATTAACTTTAGAGCTTCGGTCCCCTCTTCCCGCCTCAGAGCTATCCTTCCCAGAAGGAAATATATCTCGGCAACACGGTCTCCTCCCTCCCCATTGAAACCTTGTTCTATCAATGAGTACAGGAGCTCCTCCGCCTCCTGGTACTCTCTCTTCTCGATCAGACAATTGGCCATCCGACATTCCAGCCTAAGGTCCCGCTCTTCAGAACGGGCTCCATTCAAGACCTTATAGGCCTCTGAATGATTGCCCTCTCGCATGAGCAGTTCCCCCTCGATCAGGTCACTTTCCAGGTTGGTCTCCGGTCCCCCACTTTCTCTCATGTCCTCAATGAACTTCCTGCATCTTTCGTGGTCTCCCGCTCTCAGCGCAGTCCTGGCCTTGATTCTCATGACCTGGTCAACGTATCTCTCCGACTCAGGCTCTAGGGAGGACAATATCTCCAGTAGGCCTTCATCAGCCTCTTTCAGGAGTTCCTCCCCCCTCAACCCCAGCAGCATCTCCGCCTCCATTGTCCTGCACGCGTTGATCAGGTGGTACAGCCTTTCCCTGTAATCGTTTTCATCCAGCCAATAATCGGCCGCAAAACTGTGGTATTTTCTTCTTTCCTCTTCCGTAAGGAGCTGTGGAATCGATTCCTTGAGATTGTTCACCATGTCCACCTTACCGTCCTCTTCGGGAAGAAGAGAAATGCTGATCTCAGGAAGGACCTCCTTGTCGAACGGCTTTCTGAAGATGCACGCCTTTCCAAGTATGGGTTTCCACTTTTCCTCCAAAGACTCCCAGAGTTGCTCGCCATCACATCTCCTCAGGTCGAGCAGCGGGATGAGGTCGATGCCCTCGTTCTCTGCATACTCTTCGATCTCCTTGGACCTCCCTCTTCCTTTGATGGTAAGGAAGTAGACCTTGCGTCTGGCCTTCCCCCCTTTAACATGGGCCAGTCGCTCCTTCACCTCTTCTCTCTCCTTCAATTTCTTGAGTTCAATGGCTGCATGAGCTCTGGAAATTCTTAGAGCAGAGGCAATACCGTCTTGAGTAACATCTAGTGGAACGTCGTAGTCGTCCTGAAATTTACTGTAGTTCGAAAGGTAGAGAACGATCCTCTCCGCAACCGTAATTCCGCCCGACATGGTTGCTGCATTTGAGAAGTAGTATATTATATCGAGGAACAACGTATCAAATTTGAATCTCACCGCAGGAAATATAGGCCCCCCATCCTGGATGGGGAAAAAGAGTTTTGAAACGATCGTGACTGATACGCCTATCAGACCTTCTCTCCTGCTTCGGGACCCGGGGCCAGATTGTAGACCTTGTCTACCTTGATCACAACGGCTGCATGTGGCTTGGGGAGATCCATGGGTGCCTTACTGATCGCCTCTACAGTCTTCTCGTAGATATCTCCACTGGTTAGGAGTTCGGCCCTACCTTTGACTTGGTATCCCTCGAAAGTGTCCGGCTTCACAAAGGCCACGGAGATATTTGAGTTCTCCTTGAGGTTCTCGCTGGTCTTGCCAGGAAACAGATCGGCAAATAGCAGGGTCTCCTCGTCCATCAATCGCATACTGCCTTTAGGGGCAACATTGGGCACCCCATCCTTGGAAGATGTAGAAACATAGGCCAGGTTGACCTCTTCAATCAGGGCCTTGACTCCCTTTTCAATTTTAGCCATATCAGTGCCTCCGGAAGGAGATACTATTGGTAGCCCATAAAGATTATCATTCTTTATTTGAGGACCACCAACTTGGTGCCATGTCCAGTTAGCATAAGCAAAGGGCGTATGATAAGAGTATTTAGTGGGTAGTTCTTTCGTAATTATCCATGAAGCTCCTGGTATGCAGTCTTGAAGATGAAGCCAGCATAAACATAAGGGATCGTTTGATAGAATGCAGGCAGTGGGCTGATGAGGAGCCCTTTATGGGCCGCCACACTCACAGGTACAGAGATCACTTTATCGTGAACATCGATCATTTTCATCTGGAAGCAGACCACATAGACAGGCGGGTGAGCGAGGAACTCGGGATAGCACCCCAGAAGGTTGTATTTCTCTCCAGGCACAAGTCGACTTCCAAACGACCCTCGCTGACCTTACACCCCATAGGCAATTACTCCACGGCTGAATATGGGGGGAGGGAGGGGAGTCTGGTGCCTTCCACCCCACATTACATGACCGACGTGCTGAGGTCTCTTGCAGACCAAGGCAAGGACTTGGAATTCGAGATTTCTTTTGAGGTCACACATCACGGCCCCTTCCTCAAGACTCCTACCATGTATATCGAGATAGGAAGTGACAGGACGAAGTGGCAGCACACTGAAGCGGCGAGAGTGATAGCCCGATCACTTCTGGAAGCGGAGGAAAGGGAGTATCCCCCGGCGGTAGGTATCGGGGGTGGACACTACGCCCCTAGATTCACTGATGTTGCCCTCTCCTGGAAAATATCCTTCGGACATATGATTCCCGATTATGCATTAGATGTGAATGAACAGCAACTGAGGGCTATGGTCATAAAGGCCATGGAGAAGAGCGATCACCCCGCCCTCGTATATCTCCACCCCGATTCAATGAGTGAATCTAGGGTAACAGAGATTCAAAGGATCGTGGAGGACCAGGGAGCAGAGATCGTGGACAGTGGTTACCTGGAACCTCTTTAGCATTTCAGCATCATATCTCCTGCCTGCACACTGGACAGATCTCCCAGTTATCTGATATGGGAGAATTGCAGCTGGGGCATCTCTTGTCTCCGGATACATTTAGCCTGTCGACCTTGTCGCCACCGAAGGTGCGGGATTCCTTGAAAGTCATCGGCCCCGGTTTCCTGAACCCCCGTTTTCGGGGGTGGCGTAGGGAGTCCAATAACTGGATGGCTCCTCCAGCGATTACCAACACGCATCCGAACGCCGACACGTAAGACGCGGGACCGAATACTGCCCCCATTCTTCCCACGTTCACGAAATCGAAATAGAGCCAGACGAGGGCAGCTGATGTGAAGATTATGGGCAAGACCGAGGTAACAATTACGCCTATCGTCCATGCCCTGTGGTTCGATTTGTTCTCCGTGAAGAAGGAGATAGCGGAGAATACAGTAATAGTAATACCTGAGAGGGGAATAAGATACATCAAGTAATACCAGTCATTCATCGAAATGAGGTCCGGGAGATACCAGTTCTGGAGAGGATCCAGTGGCACTGGAAAACTGCCGAACTCCACCACCCAACTAAGCCCGATAGAAGCGATAAGCATAAAGCCACCGATAATAGAAAACATGACACCGACTAGCAGTATCACGTGGGGGCTGGGTGGTGGTATGGTGCCCTGCAGATCCGGATCATCTTCTGAGGATCTGCTGGACGAGCTAGCGTCATCCATATTTTAACACCTCGTGCAGAAAACTACGCTACTTCAATATAATTTTAACGTATTGGTTACTGCCCGGTGATTATCACTCCAAGATCACCGTACCCTCGATTTCATCCCCCCTCACGGCGTTCTTGATCTCCCTCAGGTTCCTTCCGTTGACCACAAATATGGGTATTCTACTCTCCATAGCGATCCTGGCCCCTTTGCTGTCAAAGATGGTAGACTGTCCAGCCCCGTGTTCTCTGTCCTTAACCAGCTCATAGAAATATTCCAGGGTCAGTGAAGTGAACCTCTCAGCCGAACTATCTTCCTCCGGGTCTCTGGAGTAAACAGCATCGGTAGAGGTGGCGTTGACTATACGGTCCGCCCCGATGTGCCTAGCTACCATGGCTGATACCGCGTCGGTAGTATGCCCCGGGACTGTCCCCCCCATGGTGACTATTTTCCCTTTCACGGCTAACTCAACCGCCCGCTCACAGGTCTCAGGGACTCCTTTCACGGCACCCTCGCCCAGCGCTATGTTCAACAAAGTAGCATTCAACCTGGTGACCGCGATACCACACCAGTCCAATTCCTCTTCGGTACCCCCCAGGGCACGGCCGTGCTCAATATAATAACGGGCAATCCTACCCCCTCCACAGACCACCATAATGATCCGCGCTTTGGACAACTCGTGGAGGAGGGAAGCGAGTCCTCGCAAGAAATCGACATCGTTCTCCCCTTGAGTCAATGAATGACCGCCCAATGAGACCACTACTTTTTCCATGAATACACCAAGGTTTAATATCGTAATCTCTTTTGCCTAAAAAAACATAGGTTGCTCTCTACATGTCCTCGGAAGAAAAATTCACAGATAAACAGAAATATGATTTCAAGAAATCGTTGGAGGAGATCAAGGAATTGAAGGGGAGAGGTACGGAGCTCATTTCCCTTTACACACCTCCCGATCGACAGATATCAGATGTAGCGTCATACCTCAGGAATGAGTATTCCGAGTCGTCAAACATCAAGTCGAAGAGTACCAGAAAGAACGTGACCAGCGCTCTCGAATCTATCTTATCCAGGCTGAAGTACTTCAAGCAGCCGCCGGAAAACGGATTGATATTCTTCGTGGGGGAGGTATCGGCCCAGGGGGACCAGACGAAAATGGTACAGTACGTGCTGGAGCCTCCAGAACCTATTACCACCTTCCTCTACAGGTGCGATTCAGAGTTCTATATTGAGCCTCTGTGGGATCTGCTGGGGGAGAAGAAGTCCTATGGGCTGATAGTGATAGACAGGAGCGAGGCCACCATCGGTCTGCTCCAGGGAAAGAGAGTCAAGAGCCTCAAGAACATCCCCTCTCTCGTACCCAGTAAACACGGGAAAGGGGGACAGTCGGCCCAGAGATTCGAACGACTGATCGAGATCGCCGCCCATGAGTTCTTCACCAAGGTGGGAGACCTCGCCAATGAGATATTCTTAAATAAGGAAGATTTGCAAGGAATTATAATAGGGGGACCAGGGGCCACCAAGGACTTCTTCGTCGATGAGGAGTACCTCCACCACGAGCTTCAGAAGAGAGTCATAGACACTTTCGATACTGGGTACACGGACGAGTACGGACTGAAGGAGCTGGTGGAGAAAGCGAAACAGACCCTTCAAGACATGGATCTGATGAGGGAAAAGGAACTCATCCAGAGGTTGATGAAGGAGATCCGTGAGCCCCATGGGGGCCTTTCGGCGTATGGAGAAGAGATGGTCATACATGCCCTCCGGATCGGGGCTGTGGACACACTATTGCTCTCTGAAGGAGTGAACAGGCGCCGCATAGAGGCGAAATGTGGAGACTGCGGCTGGGAAGGATCGCTCACCGTGGACAAAGGACAGGAACAGATCCAGTGCCCTGAATGTGAAGGGCAGGTGGAGGTACTCTCTGACGAGGACATCATCGATTGGTTCTATAACCAGGCTGAGAAGGTGGGTACTGATGTGGAACTGATATCTGATGAGTCGGAAGAGGGTGACATGCTGATGAAAGCCTTCGATGGTATCGCTGCCATCCTGAGATTCAATATTGGTGCTTAGAATGGATCCGATTTCAGTGTTCAGAAATGAGGTGGCCGAAAAGGTCAACGGGGCCCTCCGTTCGATGAGCGTTTCGCAGGAGGTGAGTATTGAGGAGCCCCCGCCCGAGATAGCAGATTTCGCCGTACCTTGTTTCCCTCTGGCCAAGGTTTTGAAAAAATCTCCGAAAGACATTGCCATTGAACTGAGGTCTCTGGTGGAACCTTCAGAGATGATATCGGAGGTCTGGTGTGAGAGAGGTTATCTCAATTTCAAGATGAATGAGGATCGACTGGTGACCCTCACTCTAGACGAAATACTGAAATCGGAAGAGGACTACGGCAGGGGGTTTGGAAAGGAAGAGACCATCCTGCTGGAACACACTTCGGTTAATCCCACCGGCCCCATCCACATAGGAAGGGCGAGAAATCCATTGATTGGGGACACTCTGGCCAGATGTCTCGATTTCTGTGGTTATGAGGTAGTTACTGAGTATTACGTGAATGACGTGGGCAAGCAGGTGGTACTGCTGACATGGGGTCTGGAGAATATACCTCCCGAGGAGATAGAGGCCCCAGAACGGGACAAGGAAGACCACAGGTTGGTCGTCTATTATCAGAAGGCTAACGAGCTAATGGAATCCGATCCTTCAGTGGAGGAAGAGATCGCCGAAATGCTACAGAAGTTCGAGAGTGGAGACAGGGAGGTTATCGACAAGGTACGGGACACGGCCAACAGGATGCTGGAGGGGATAATCAGCAGCCTTGAAACGATCAACGTCAGCGTGGACAATTTCATTTGGGAGTCTCAGTTCATTCTTGACGGGAGCGCCCAGGAGGTGGTCTCCGATCTCCGCTCCACCAGCTATGCCAGGAAGGAGGAAGGGGCAGATTATCTAGATCTTGAAGAATTCGGCATCGCGGGCAGGGACACCAAGTTCTTTTTCACCAGGAGTGACGGGACCACTCTGTACACTACCAGAGATATGGCCTATCACCTGGATAAGATGGAGAGGGCCGATCACCTGATTAACGTACTGGGAGAGGATCAGAAGAGGGGCATGACCCATCTGGCCGTGGCTCTCAGCATTATGGGAAGGGAGGAGTCTCCGGAGAACGTTTTCTATTCTTTCGTCTCTCTGCCCGAGGGTAAAATGTCCACTCGTAAGGGCACTGTGGTATACCTGGACGATCTCATAGAGGAGGCGAGAGAGCGGGCCTACCAGGAAGTAAAGAAAAGAAGAGAGGACCTCTCAGAGGGCAGGATGAGGGAGATCGGCGAGAGGGTAGGGGAGGGGGCTGTTAGATATAACATGGTAAGGGTTCAGGCCGAAAAGCCCATCGTCTTCAGATGGGAGGAAGCTATGAACTTCGAGGGAAATTCAGCCCCATTCCTTCAGTACGCCCATGCCCGGGCATGCAGTATTCTGAGGAAGGCGGGAGAGTATGAGACGGAGATAAACCCGTCACTGTTGTGTGATTCTTATGAAAGGAGGTTAATACGTGTGCTGGCCGCGTTCCCCAGCGTGGTGAGCGAGAGCGGGGAGAAAAGGAAGATTCATCTCCTTCCCTCCTACGGACACGAACTAGCCTCAGCATTCAATCAGTTCTACTCGTATGTTCCAGTACTTGATTCAGGCAAGCACGAGAGGGCCAGACTGGCACTGGTGGAGGCCACCAAATGGGTACTGAATAATGTGCTGAACCTCATGGGAATTGCTGCTCCGGAGGAGATGTAGGATGAAACTTGAGGAGTTAAGACAAGAACACCACTCTTCTGTGCGAACGCTGGAACTGTTTTGCATCAGAGAGTACATTGAGAGTTCGATGGCCAAAGAATGGGACAACGTTCCGAAACAGCTGATCAATCAGCTCGGTGCCTCGGCGAAGGACTCATTTGGTCATTACCTTGAATCAGGACTGAGTTTCGTAGCACAGGAAGATGACGAGATAGCGGGATTCATATTCGCCCAGATGGTTGAACACATCTACAATATCCCCAAGTTGGTCTGGGTAGAGAATCTTGGTGTTCATCCCAGCATGAGAAGGCAGGGAATCGGTTATCGTCTGTTGGAGAAGGTGGCGCTGACCGGCAGAGAGAGGGGTGCAAGGGCAGTCCACTCTTCAATAATGCCTCATAACAAGAGATCGATAATGCTCCACAAGAAGCTAAGCTTCTTCATCGATGCCAGGAAGATCGCATTTCTGGACCTGGAATCGAGCGAATTCTGATTTGCGAATTCATCTGGACAAGGTATATTGGTCTGCGCCGTACTTCTCCTCTATCAGTTCATCAATAGTATCTTTCTCGAAGTGAGTCAACATCCCCTGCTCGATGGTCACGTTGAACACTTCTGAGAAACCGTCGACCACTGCTTTTTTGACCTCTTCCATGTTCACTTCCCGCCCTAGCTCTTCCCTGAGGCAAGTCATCTCCTCCCTCCCTCTGGGCTTATCTTCATCAGTCTTGAGCACCTTGAACATTAATTCAAAATCGGTGTCCACGATGAGACTGCCGTGCTGTATGACCGTGTTTCGATGTCTCTTCTGGGCGCTGCCCGAGACCTTCTTTCCTCCGATGAGAATATCGTTGATGGGCTTGAACTCGGCCTGGAGGCCGAAGCTTTCTATGGCCTTTATCACAGCTGAACAGATCATCTCGTAAGTCTCGTTCGGGTCGCTGGGAACGAACTCCTTGGCCAGTATAACTGAGTATATCAACTGCCCCTCGTCAGTATAGATGGCACTCCCCCCGCTCATCCTTCTTACCAGATGGATGCTATGTTCTCTGACCACGTCCAAATCTACCTTTTCCTCAACATCTTCAAAATATCCGAGGGAGACGGTGGGGGTGTTCCGTCGGTAGAAGTGCAGGGTGTTTGGCACTATGTTCTTGTCCCTTGCTTTAACTATTGACTCGTCACAGGCCGATGTGTACGGAGGTGAGGCGAGGTCGGTATCCACCATTCGCCAAAGCATAGAGAATCGTAGCAAAAATAAAGATAAAAGAATTGTGGAAGGAGTTTAGTCAGCTACTTCCGTCTTCTGCCTCTTCTCTTTCCTCCTAGGATTGGTAGGCGTTTCCTCATGTAGAAGAGGATGATGATCGCCACGATCACGGCGAACACGCCGCCGTAGATTGCGGCTGATACCCAGCCCGCCTCTTCCACGGATATGGAGACCGTATCTGCGTTATCGTCCATGTTGATCTCCCGGTCGGACATCACTTCTGAGTAGATGGTGAAGTTGCCCTTTCCTCCTGCCTTCCAGTCGAAGCTTATTATGCCCGACTGGTCCGGCTGCAGGATGTTGGAGTCCACACCGTTGACGGTCAGTGAGCTGGATTCGCCTATCTTCTCCTTCGAACCGTCGGCCTTCATCAGGTAGAAGTTTGCTCTGATCCCAGTGGCGTTCGCGTTGCCCACGTTGGTGATGTTAACCTTGATCATGCCGGTCTCCCCCTCCGTAAGCTCAGCCGGATCCACAGTAATGGACGAGATTCTCAGGTCCGGTCTGGGGGAGGAGACCACTGTGATCGTGTCCGTATCGTTGGCCGAGTTACCGGATGTATCAGTAACAGTCAACTTCACCGTGAACTCCCCTATTGCGGAGTAGTTGTGGGTGACGTTCACACCCGTATCGTTGGTCCCGTCACCGAACTCCCAGAAGAACTCCAGTTCGGAGCTCTGGTCGTAGTTGTCGTAAGTCTCACTGGCATCGAAGTACAGGGTCTCGTTCTCCACCGGCGATACATCTCTGATATCCTCGTATTCAGAGTTAAGGATCACGAAAGAGATGGTGGGCGGGGTGACATCCTGCACCTCAACGGTTATGGTCATGTTGCGGTAGTGCCCCACCGAATCGGTGGCGTTGAGCACCACGGAGTAGGTACCTGCCTGGGCGTAGGCATGGGTGACGTTGGGTTCCTCACCCTCCAGAACCGTGGTTGTATTCCCATCACCGAAATCCCAGTGCCAGGAGGTGATTATTCCTGCCGGAGGGTCTTCATCGGTGGAGTTGATGTAATCGAAAGAATGCTCCCCGTTGAAGGTGAGGGCTTCATTCTGGTCCACGCTTATGGATTCCCCTGCCAGTACTTCTTCACCGTCCACATACATGCTGGGCACCGGCTCTATACCGTCCACTTTGACTTCGAAAGCGTGAGAGTCTTCAAGGCCCGCCACATCGATGACTGTGAGGTTAACCGTTAGGTTGAACACCGTCTCGGTGTACACATGAGATATCACCTCGTCGTCCGTTGATTCAACAGCACCGTCACCGAAGTCCCACTGGTAGGTAAGCGGGTTCCCGTTGGGGTCGTATGAACCGTCTGAAGTGAAGTTCACCTCGGTACCGTTCTTGACTATGTAGTAGAGCAGAGTTGAGTTGTCCAACACTTCGTAACTACTGTCACTGCTCACGATCCCCGCTACCGCGCTAGGGACAAGAGACTCTTCAAAACTTAGAGATACCTCTTCTCTGATACCCGTATTTTCCCCCGGTTCTATGGACACCGTGGTGTATCCACTGACCGATACGCTGGAAGTCTCTGTTTCATTGTCCACCAGCTCGTAGTTATCAGGAAGATCCATGGTATAGGACCGATCGATTGCTGACTTATCGTACATCACAAAACTGGTTCCTGTGTACTCTTCAGCTCCGACGTCTATGCTGCTGATGGATGTGTAGCTTGTCTCAAGAGTCGCTGAGAATGGGGCGGAGTCATTGACATCACCCGCAAGGCCGTCCGACGCAAAAGAAAAACTGCCAGAGTCGGCAACGAACGAGGTGCCGTTGATCTGCATTAGCCATTCAGTGGTCACGTTGAGTGGTCCGAACTCCGTCATCTTGTCTTCAAAGAGGCCGACCTCTGTGGCGTTGACCACACCGTCACTGTCCCCCAGGGCAAAGTCGATCTGCATCCTGATGTTGGGGAGGTAACTGTATGCCATGGCCGGGATGGTCTGATCGAAGTTGTAGGTGTATTCTCTAGTCAGGTTGAAGTGGTTCCAGTCCGAAGCATCGAATTCAAAGGAGTACTGGTCTGACTGCTGCTGAGGCTCGGTGAGGTTCACTGTGATGGTCTTGGAAGTGGTAATGTTCAGGTCTGTGATATTGGCCATCGTACCCGATGCCTTCACTATCAGACTGAACTGTCCGGGGTATGCGTCAAATCTGAAGTAGTTGGAGGACGCAGTCCGTGGCATGACGATCCTCTTCTGCACATCCAGAGAATCGTTCTTGGAGATTAGATATGCCTCCAAACCCGAGGTAATCGGACTACCGTCCATGTATACCCATCCTCTCAGTGATATGGAGTTATCCATCTCCATGGAAGTGTTCATGTCCCCGGAGACGGCTACAGTGGTCACGTTCTTAGCGTAACCGGAAGAAGTAACTTCCAGTTTCCAGTCCGATGGGTAAACGGAGAAATTGAACTCACCGTCCTGTGTAGCATCGTATACCTGGTAACCAGTATCAGTGTCGGTTGCTGTCAGGGTAACATCATCAATCAGGTTGGAAGTGCCTGTTTCATAGACGGACACATTCAGCCAGTAGTCTTTGGCTGGAACGCTGGTCATCTGTATCTGCCCCAGATTCACACTGGACAGACCATCATATCTTATGATGGAGGAGTAGACATTATCAAAGTATCCATTCTTTGAAATGGTCAACTCGTAGTATCCCGACCATGGGGAAAACGTGGCTAGTCCACTAGAATCTGTTGTAGTACTGAACTCCTTTCCCGTGTGCACTTCCTCTAAAGTTGCATAAGCATCTTCAATAGGATAGGGATCGCTTCCAGAATCAATGACATTAAATGATATACTGGCACCGTCAGCCCCCTGCACTGTCTTGCTAGGCAGTATTGCCATCGTAGACAATACCATGGCCAACACCAATATCGCCGTGATCAATTTGCTCGCTTTCATATTCCGCATGTATTCCCTCCCTCAAGGTCCGAGGCACATAAAGAGTGCTCCGAGAGATTCGGGTTATCTGCGGAATAGTTTTGTGATTAATAAACCTTGTTGTATCCGAAACAGATACTGGCCAAAGTTCAGTCTGAATGCTGGATACTCCTGTGGAATTGAGTGTATAACTCCGTATGTATAACTCCGTATACACTTCAAGTCACCAGCTGCTCAAGTCTTTCCTCCTTCACTCCTCTCTTGATCTCCCTGATCAGTCTTCTACCGGTACTCATGTCGGTACGCCATAGGGAGTTGCCATATGGGTGCCCCACAGAGAGGTGCACATTTGTACCCCCGCCTATTCTGGGTGCAACATCGTAGATATAGAAATTAAGATCCTTGTCCACACAGGTCTGAAGACAGAAAGGTCCAATTATGCCCGGGGGGTAGTATTTCTTCGAGGCTTTGACATATTTTTCAGCCAGTTCAAATGCCTTCTCAAGGAGAGATTCTCTCAGTGTGCACGAGTTGTGTCCGCACACCGTGTACTCAGGCAGTTCCTGTTCGCCGGTCAACGATAGCTGTTGGTCGGCGGGAAGTCGGACATAACCGTCCAGAGAACTCTCAAACCTCCAGTCAACCCCCAGGAGCTCTATGGGTTCCATTTCCTCCTCCAGTGGAGAATAAAAGAAATCGAAGTTGAATACCGGACCAATAACATACTCCTCCATCCTGGCGTTCCGCAGCCCCTCCTCGTCTATGACGTCCTGTTCCAGCAGCTCTTCCGATTTTTCCTCATATTCCTCCGGCGTGGAAGCGGTGAAGAACCCCCTCTCCAACTTCTTCTGCTTATGGTGCAACTTGACTATGGTCAACGAATCGATGTCCGCAGGATCAGTGATCTCTTTTGGATAGGGCAGGCCCGCCTTTTCGAGTATCCAGTAGTAGTCCTTGTCTCCACCCCTATCTTCACTCCTCAGCATGTTCCTGCTCCCCACCATAGGAACGTGAAAATCATCTTCTACTGCATCGATGCCACAGTAGGCGACGAACGAGCGGTTGGGAATGAAAAGCACATTCTCATCCACCAGTCTCTCCATGAATTGTGGTGAGACCATCTCCTTGAATTTATCGAACACCACGCATTCATCAACCATACCCCTCATCACCCCACCATCGCTATTTCGCTGGGCCCTGAAGTATCGATCATAAGTCTTCTCCCGACCCCTCTGGCATATCACGAAGGTCCTGAAACCTTCGTCTATCGCTCCGTCGCAGACATCCAGGGCCGAATGGGAACCCAGCACACCTATCTTGATGTCGTCAAGATCGTATTCGCTCAACTTGGCCAGTACGCTCTCTCTACCGATCATGATCTCCCCATGGAGAATGAAATGGGTTATCTGGTATAAGGCTATTTCAACTCGCCCTGTCGGCCCAAGCCATCAGCTTGGAGACCGTCAGACCAGTCCGAGTATCAGCATCATGCCTACCAAGAAGCCGGCCCCTACCAGGTCAGTGGTGGAAGAAGTAAGGGGTATGCTAAGACTGTCCGGATTAAGATTGAATCTGAAGGTGTTGATAGCCACATAGTAGGCAAAGACGTTCAGGAAGGTGACGGTGAGCACACCGGCACCTAAGGAGAGTATTATCATTTCGATAATGCCCGGTGAGGAGAAGCCCAGGGGCACGGAGACGAGATGTGTGGACACCCCCACGATCAAGAACACCCATATCGAGAACAGGTACATGATGGCGAAGTTCTCCATGGCCAGCTTGTCGGGACGCCCTTTTGATTTGATAAGACCCATATGCAACATGGAGGAGATCCTGGAGGTCAGTATACCGCCCAGGGCGTTCGCCTCCTCTAAGAACGGAGGTATCAGCACCAAGAGAGCGGGGAAGGTGGCCAAGTGTACGATCTGATGATCCACGATCACTCCTGCACCGATGTCCAGGAGAATACAGAAAACAAGGACTGGGGAACTCTCGATGATCACTCTCCTGGTCTCCCCCTCCCGCATCCTGAGTGAATGGATGCCCAGTATGATCACCATAACTAGCAGGATCACCGAGGAAACGTCCAACAGCGGGTCCACTATGCCGGATGGTAGCTCAAGTATGATGAGAGCCACCATGAACAGCATGGGCAGGGTGACGATGTCTCCCGCGGCGGTAATCAGTGGCGCTGAGATGTTGTCGATGTCCCAATTCTTCCTGAAGCCCACGAATCCAATGAGTATATTGATGAAAACCAGTACTAGGCCCGCGAGCACGCCGCCGATGACGGATATGAAGATAAAGGAACTCACTCCCACACTGCTGAGTCCCATGATTTCAGAAATGAATTTGGCCAGTATGCCCATGATGAACGAGGTTATCATGGTCAGGATGAGTGAACTCTCTAGGTTCTCTCTGAGCACTGAACCTTTGCTGAGGGCCAGCTCGAAAGTACCGATATGCAGGGAGGTACCCAGTCGGCTCCCCACGGCGCCGAATATGTTCCCCCTCATCCCGATAGCTGGAGGTATTAGGACCAGCAGGCCCGGGATTAGCTGCAAGGTGCCAGTCATGTAACCCAGGGTGATGCCTGCCAGCATGGAGGCTAGTGAGGAAATGGTCAGTGCACTCAATCCCAGAGTAAAGACGGTCTTATGTCTCAAGAAGAACGCCCTCGCTCTGTTCATGATGCTCATGTCCCTCACCTTACCCTTATGGAGTGAAAGGTTCTACTGTATAAGTAAATTGATAAAATTGCGAGATATTGGATTGCATAGGCCACCCCACCAAATCCATGCGGCTCTTCAAATTTCAGAATTTTAACTCTTGATCTACTGAATTAATTGAGCGTGAGGATCCTCATGGGACCCTCGATCCCGGGATCATGATGTCTCAGAAAGGATAAATATTCATAACATAGATAAGGCTGATAGTCGATAAGAGAATCAGTCGTGACCCCGATGATGGTACTGATCGGTTGTCTATCGCGGTGGAGACTGCTTTGAGAAAAATCAGAGGTTTGGAGGGAGATCGATCGATATATTCATTTTCACTTCCTCAATCGATATGATGAACGGCTTTATGCCCTGGAGGGGAATCTAATTGAATGAGCTGGGAGAGGATTTTAGTTTTGAGAAGATCGAAAATGTACCCAGCACAGTGAGAGAGCTGTTGACTGAAATGAAGGACATCTCTGAGGTCATAGTCGATCTTGCATACGCTTCTTTAATGTTCGATAGCCAGAATATAGCCAGAGAGGTCCACAATCTGGAAAAGGAGATGGACACCCTCAATTACGAGATCAGGATCAAGGCCATGCTCGCCTCTAGGACACTGGACGATGCCATCCAGCTGTCCGGGCTACTGCAGGTGGCCTCCGCCGCTGAAGCAATCTCTAACGCGGCCGGTGATATCGTTGATCTTCTTGATGTTGATATCGAAGATCGCCCTTTCCTCCCATTCGTCCTCAGGGACGCCGAAGAGAGGATAAGGATGCTCACACTATCCGAAGATTCAGGCATGATCCAGAGCACCATAGGCGATCTTAGCGTTGAATCCGAGACCGGTATGCGGATCATCGCCATCCGGAGGGGAAAGCAGTGGATATACGACCCCGAGCCTGATGTGAAGCTGAAGGCGAACGACATATTTATCATAAGGGGTACGGAGGACGGCTTCCAGACTCTTAAGAACTTCACCACCGGAAGAGAGGACTGGCCTGAGGAGGAAGACTGATGGAAGATATCGAGAAGATGCTGCTAGAATTGAAGAATACCTCAGAGCTGATGGTGGATCTGGCCTATTCTTCTCTCATCTACGACAACATGGACATCGCAGAAGAGGTGTTCTTCATGGAGGAGATGGTGGATGAGCTCACCCAGAACATTCAAGAGATGGTGGTCGAGAGGGTGGTCAATGATAACGATGCCTCCAGGGCGCTAGTTCTTATCTCCCTCTCTAACTCCTTGGAGGAGATCTCGGACGCCGCCATGCAGATTGCCGATGTAGTCCTCAGGGACGTCAAACCTCATCCGGTGATACGGCTGAGTATGAGGGATTCAGAGGTAATCATATCCACCATAAGGGTTGACGAAGGCTCCGAACTGGCGGGCCGCACCCTGGGGGAGGTAAGGCTGGCCAGCCAGTGCGGGATGTGGGTTATTGCCATCAAGAGAGATAAGCAATACCTGTATGGGCCGGATAAGAATACCAGGATAGAACCAGACGACTACTTGATCGCCAGGGGGCCTGAGGATGGGGAAGATGAGTTCAGGGCCCTGGCTTCCAGCGAATTGCCTGTGGAACCTTCCGGTAAATGAATGCCGATTTTTACGGACGGTCTACTTCCCGCTGGCTTGCCCCACCACTGATACCTGTAACCTGCAGCTCCAGGAGCGCAGCGGTGTGGAGAATGTGGTAAAATCAAGAAGGAAGTAGCCCCGGGCAGATTCGAACTGCCGTTGTAGGATCCAGAGTCCCACATGATTGACCACTACACTACGGGGCTATAGGTGTTCTGAAAACATTCTCTATCTTTAATACTTTGCCAAAGACGAGGCTCTCACATTGATCTTAAATCCCCACTGCGGAAGTGGTCTATCCTGAATATCAGTGAGATGAACACCTTATCGATGCGCTGCTCACCGTCCACCTTGATCAGTTTGCCCTTCTCCTGGTAGTACTCGATCAGAGGTTTGGTCTCCTGTTCGTACACTTCTAACCTCTCTCTGACCACTTCCTCAGAATCATCCTCTCGCTGGTGCAATTCTCCACCGCATTCGTCGCAAACACCTTCCTCCTGAGGAGGACCGTATTCCAGATGAAACGTCGTCCCACAGTCCTTACAGCTTCGTCTGTTGGCCAGTCGATTGAGCAATTCCTCTTCCCCCACATCGAGATAGGTCACCACATGGAGGTCAGATATCTCTTCCAGCTTCTCCGCCTGCTCAATGGTTCGGGGAAAACCGTCCAGTACATAACCTTCTTTGTTACTGATCCTTTCTTCAATCATGGATATGACCAGATCATCGGGCACCAGTTCTCCCGATTTCATATACTCCTTCGCCTTCTCTCCCAGTTCGGTCTCTTTGGCCACCTCGTCTCTGAGTATGTCTCCGGTAGAAATGTGCTCCAGGTCGAACTTGGAGGACAGCTTCTTGGCCTGTGTACCCTTTCCCGAACCTGGAGGTCCCAATAGAGCGATCTTGAGATTCATAGTGCCGCCAACATACTTTTCATATTTACCATTTTCCGAGAGAAGGCAGGATTCTGCATGAAGATGTCTCCTCCCGTCGCCAGCAAAGGAGCGCTATCCCGAGCCCTCCATGAAGTCTAATGAGATCGAATTGATACAGTACCTCTTCCCCCCGGGTGGGGGACCGTCGTCGAAAACGTGTCCCAGGTGCCCTCCGCACCTACTGCACAGGACTTCAGTACGGTCCATACCGTGACTGAGGTCCTTTTTGGTCTTCACGTGATCATCATCAAGGGGTGTGGTGAAGCTGGGCCAACCGCTTTCCGAGTCGAATTTCGCATCTGATTTGAATAGTTCGTTACCGCATCCCGCGCAGACGAAAACCCCTTCCCTTTTCTCATCAAGCAGATCTCCAGAGAAAGGAGGCTCCGTCTTCTTCCTTCTCAATATTTGGAACTCTGCTCGGGTGAGCTCCTCCTTCCATTCCTTCTCCGTCTTCTCGATCTTCTTAGACATTTCGTAACCTCTAGGTAAAGAATCATTGATAGAAAATAGCCTTTTCTATTCTAGTCAGGGTGAGAATCGCTGAAATGGAGGCTTTCATTGGTGGCCTTAAACGGTGAAATCGAGCCTGCTGGGAAGGGTGAGCGGTGGAAATTCAGCTCACCCCCATCGATTAATACTGGTGATGAGGATGGGGGATCGGTGTTTGAACAGATGATGGAAGATCGGATAACGCTCAGGCCGCTCCAGACCACGGACTCAACTCACCTTCACAGGTGATTCAACAATCAGAGAGCCCTGGAAAGCCTGGGGGGGCAAGACACATCTTCTTCTGCGTATCGCTGGATGAAGAGCGGAGGATCGTGAAAGAGAAAATTGAGAATGATGATGAGAAGACCTTTTTAATTATTGACGGGGAGGACACTCCAATCGGCCTTTCACATTCGCCACCTCGACACCAGAAGCACCTCCACCGAGATTCAGGTGATCATTGGGGAGGAGAGGTACTGAGACGAGGGGTACGGAAAGGAGACTGTCCGAATGATGCTGGATCGCGTTCGATGTAATGAACATGCACAGAGTCTACCTGAAGGTGGCTGACTACAACAGGAGGACCATCTCCTGTTACCGCTCATGCGGTTTTGAGATTGAAGGGGAACTGCGCGATGATCACTTTCACAACGGCGAGTATATGAACAGTCTGTTGATGAGCATACTGAAAGGGAATACGGGGGCGAACAGGGTGCTTGAGGGTGAACGGGTCAGGCCCCGGGCCGTAGAACGTGGAGATCTACCCACTTTCGTGAGATGGATCAACGATCCCCAGGTGACACAGTATCTGGAACTGGAAGGACCTATAAGCATGGAGCAGGAGGAGCAATGGTTCGAATCCCTATCCGATGGTGAGGCCAGAGTATTCTCTATTGAGACCAGGGAGAGCAAGCTCATAGGTAATATTGGCGTTCTGTCCATCGACGGGACCGCCAGAAACGCCTCTATATGTAATGATCGGAGAGAAGGACTACTGGGGATGGGGATACGGGACGGAGGCTATGACCGCCATGCTGGGATACATGTTCGATGAGCTCAATATGAACTTGGTGTACCTGGAAGCGGATACCGAGAACGATGCCGCCATCAGGTGTTATGAAAAGTGCGGCTTCGTGGAGGAGGATTGCTGCGAAACAAGAGATACAAGCGCGGATAGTGCAGGGACTCCCTCAGGCTCTCCACCGCCGGAGAGGAGTGGTATGAAGATCAGTGAGCGGCACCCTCCCGAGACATGTTCGCCAATGGCCAAGTAGACGTTGACGGATCTCCCGTGACACACCTAGTGACGGGGTATCCTTGTAGGCTACACCATACTGACTCTGCAGATCAGCAGCCATTTATTGAAAATGCTCAATCTTCTCCTGATATTCGTAGATGGGCGGGCACAATTCTTCGATAACGTCAGAAGTTATTTAAACTGATTCGAATAATTCGAAGCCGGTGATGATTTGGATGAGAGCACACTGAATCGTATCGAAGAGATTGTCGGTGAAGAAAGATTTTCCACTAGAATTGCAGATCTTTACACTTATGGATTTGATGCCTCCATCCATCACCGAACTCCCGATGTTGTTATCAGACCCTCGACTACCGAACAGATATCCGAAGTTATGAAGGTAGCATACCAGGAGGAGACCCCCGTCTTGGCCCGTGGAGCGGGGACCAGCCTGGCTGGCAGCACTGTGCCGTTGAAGGGAGGCATCGTAATCGATATGTCTGCCATGAACGAAGTGAAGGAGATCAAGGTCGAGGATCTGAACTGCACCGTGGAGGCGGGCGTGATTTACGATCAGCTGAATGAAGACCTGAGGCCCTACGACTTCTTCTTTCCGCCCACACCTGGAAGCGGTGAGGTGTGCACCATTGGGGGGATGGTGGCCTGCAATGCCTCCGGGATGAGGGCCATCAAGTACGGGGCCACCAGAGATTATGTGCTCGGTTTGAAGGTGGTACTGTCCGACGGCGAAATAATCGATGTGGGTACTAAGACAATGAAGAACTCTTCCGGCTATCAGCTGGAGAAACTGTTCGTGGGGAGCGAGGGGACTCTGGGTATCGTCACCGAGGTCACACTGGGGATCGCCCCCAGGCCCAGGACTTCGGCCATGGCCATCGCCGCTTTTGATTCTCTTGAAAACGCTGGTAAGTGCGTGTCGGCGATCATCGCCAGGCCATTGATACCCTCGGCCATCGAGCTGATGGACAAGACATGTATAGATGCAGTGAACAAGATGCTGAACGTTGGATTCCCGGACTGTGAAGCCCTCTGTCTGGTCGAGGTCGACGGGCATCCAGAGGTGGTGAAGAAGGAAGTGAAGATGGTCAACGACATCTGTATGGGGGTGGGCGCGACTTCCGTCGACTTTTCAGAAGATCCTAAGCAGATGAAGAAATGGATCAACGGTAGGAAATCGGTGCTTCCAGCGCTGAGCAAGGTGGGGGAGGGAATGGTCTCCGTCTCACTTGCTGACGACATGGGGGTACCCATCTCCAAGATCCCCGATGCGGTGGTGGCCTTCAGAGAGATTGCGGAGAGGAACAACGTGCTGGTGGGCACTTACGGACACGCCGCCGACGGAAACCTGCACACCAAGATGCTCCTTGACCCACTCTCCGAGGAGTCCTGGAGAAACGGAGAGAAGGCAGTGGGCGAAATCTTCGATACGGTGATCGAACTGGGAGGAACGGTGACCGGAGAGCACGGTGTGGGAATATCAAAGGCGCCTTGGATGAAGAAAGAACGCGCCTCCGCGCTGAAGACATTCAAAACCATCAAGAACGCTCTCGATCCGAGGAACATACTCAATCCTGGGAAGCTCATGGACTGGGAGGGCAGCATCATCCAGCATCTGCGTTATCCCAGTAGAGTCTTTTCAGAGGAAAGCGATGCCGTATCAGAAGGAGATAATCCCCCAGCCCAGTAGGGCTAAGAAGACCGTCACCCCGAACACCGTTGCGTAGACGACTGGGTTCCATTTTAGCACCTTATGGCCATCAAGCGGGGGTACAGGGAGCAGGTTAAAGGCCGCGAGTATCAGGCTCAGTGTCCCGATCCACCTAAGCGCGAATGATACAATGTCTCCCGCAGGTATTACCATCCACGATGCCAGGAACACCGCCCCCACTGCCAGATTGGTAGCTGGTCCGGATATGGATATCAGTCCGTTCTGCTTTTTGCTGATACGTCCACTGATATGCACCGCACCAGGTGCGGCGAAAAGGAACCCCAGGAAGGCGAAAACCAGGGCGATCAGTAGCCCCATGGGGTAGGCCCTGAATTCTGCCCACGCTCCGTACTTCTGGGCCATGAATTTGTGGGCCAGTTCATGAAACAGGAACCCGGATACGATGACTATGAAAGAGAGTGCGAGAGCATATAGGAAAGCGTTGACTATCTCCAAGCCCAGTTGCCCCTCGGCCACTGGAGTCATCACGATGGCGAAAGCCAGGGTCAGGACACCTACAGCGAAGAGGATGTGCTTCTTCTCTTCACTGCTGAACCTAATACCTCCTGGCCCGTAGGGTCTCCTTATCCCGTAGTCATCGAACATCCGTATCCGCCTCAAGGCAAGGACCATTCGTATAAATACTTGCGCTTATGACCGGACAATCATATCTGAATTCAGACTTTCGGCCATCTCCTGGTATGACTCAGGTAAAGCTAATATGGATATCACTGTTCCCTTCATCCCCCCTAGAAAATCGGGGGACTATCCGATTAAAGAGGAGCATGGAATACGAAGAAGAGCTCAGAGGACCGGTTAATCGTTGGATGTCCCAACAGGGGTTAGAGCCCGTGAACGAATTCAGGATATGCTGGCGGATACAGGATGTAGTGGGTGTGAAAGAGAACAGGGTCCATGTTGCTGTGGAGATGAAGTTATGTGACTGGAAGAGAGCTCTGAGACAGGCGAAGGTCTACACCATGTTTGCCAGGAAGAGCTATGTGGCTATGCCTGCAGAAAAGCAGAGTCTCCTTCTAGAGAACATCAGATATTTCAGAATCAGCGGAATAGGTGTACTGTTCGTCAGGAAGAACGGGTCCAGCTACGAAATGCTGGAGAGCGAGATGTTCCAGGCCCCCTTCTCTTATCTCTGATTGGCCCTTGCCCCTTCTGATAATTCCAATCGTAGGAGAGAAAGAACCTGTCCCCAACGCCCCACCCCCCCGCCTGCACACAACGTTTTCAAAAAAGACTTTAAATAGACTGAAAGTTTCGGTCTCTACTGACCATGAACTATGATATGCTGATAGCCGGGGTGGCCGGCATAGGACCGGCCCTCGTCCTCATGTTCTGGACACTCAGCGATTACACCTATCCGAGGATGGAGAGACCCCTGTTCGACGATCGGAAGTTGTTCGGGCTCTTCGCCATAGGGCTGGTCATCGGTACCATTGTTTACGCTATCCATACCTGGTTCATGCTGGAGGTGGTGATCATAGCGCTCGGCTTTGCCGTTGCCGAGGAGCTCGCCAAACTTGTGATCCTCAACCTGCCCCGTTTCCAGGGCAAGCTAGACACCACCTTCTATGGGCTCTCCCTGGGACTGGGCATAGGGAGCACCATGGGCTTTGGCTCTTTCTATATAGTGCTGGGGACCTTCACAGAGATCACCGCGGCTAGTTATGTCATGTTGATACTGATCGCAGTGCAGTTTGTGCTTCTTCATGGCTCTACTGGTGCCACTATTGGAATGGGCGTGGCCAGGAACATGCCGTGGGGGTTCTACGCCCAGGCCGCCCTGGTCCACCTGGTCTACAATATGTTGATGATACCCTTCTTCCAGTTCGAGGGGTTCCTGGGCTACCTGGCATTTGGAGCCGCTACCGTAATACTAGCCGCCTACTATTACTACATACATTACAGGATGATACCCGATACCGTGGAAGACGAAATCGCCAACTTCAGAGCACAATCGAAAAGTTGATATTGTGCCCCCAGTGTCTATCACCCTGTGCAAGACAGGCGGAGCGGTGTTGGAAGGATAATCGTTCTCATAGTTGTGCTGATCCTGGTGGCTATACTCATCCTCAATCCCACTCTCCAGGGCATGCTCCGGGAGTTCTTGCTCTTCGACAAGAACTACCCGGAAGAGGTTACGATGACCATGGAGAGGACCTTCGTTGTCGGGGCCAACGGCGGCACCATAGTGAACTATTCTCTAGACATCCCGATCCCAGATAATCTGGAGTATGGGGGGAATCGACTGCAGCAGGTAATGGGTATAGATATCGACCCTCCCGAAACCTCTAGTGTTCAGAAGTACGGCAATAGCTGGAAGATATGGGAAGGGGGCTCGATGCAGGGCACGGAGACGTTCACCGTCACCATCACCTACGAGATGAAGATGTCCACCGTGGTGTGGGACTATGAAGACGGGCAAGTGGACGACAGGAGCGAGATCCCCGCCCCTCTTAAAGATAACTATCTGGGTGATGAATGGGAAATCATCGTTTCTGACCCCGATGTCCAGTCTAAGGCTCAACAAATAGTGGGAAATGAGACCAACGTGAAGGTCATACTGAAGTCCATATTCGATTGGGTGATAGATAATGTAGATTACCCTCTGGTCACGTCGGGGAGTGAACCCCAGAACAGTACAGAAACGCTGCACTCTCTGGAGGGTGACTGTGATGATCAAGCCATACTGTTCTGTTCGTTGGCCCGAGCGGTGGGAGTCCCCGCCTGGCTTCACCTGGGGGTCCTCTACGACCCAGTACTGGATCGCTGGGGCGGCCATGGCTGGGTGGAGACATATATTCCGTTGAAAGAAGGGGGAGGGAAGAGAGTGGTTATCGACACCGTCAACGAGGATTTTATGGTATGGGGGCCCAACCGGTTCGTGGAGTTCATCGATGACGGGAACGAGACTCACCTTGAAGATTACTACCAGCAGTTCCACTCCTCCTACTATCCCAGCACCTATCCTTCTGGAGGGTCACCGACATTCGATGTAAGCTTCGAAGCTCTCGATTACCAGGAATCGGGAGACAGGATATTCTTTTGAGTGATGACTTAAATAACTCTGTAATTTCCCTCACGGGGCTCGTAGATCAAACCCGAACGGAGCATCCTCTCCAGAATTTCCTTTGCCTCCTCCTCTCCTACCCCGAGTTCTTCCTTTAGATGGTGCAGACTGAATTCACCTCGCTCTCCGGAGATCCTCTCGATCAACAGTCTCAGCCCCTCTTCGGTAGTGGTGGGCGGAGGGGTATTCTTTCGCTCCTTTATCTCTTCCTCAACATCGACATCGAACGTTCTCACCAATTCCCCGTTCTCGAACCTGGTCACTATCTCTTTCTCTTTCTGTCTTACCGCCTCCGGCAGTTCCTCCCTCCGTTCGGTCTCGTAGTACACTTTGGCCTTCTGAACGTCGATGGAGAACCCGCACTTGGTACACTTACTCCTCTCTACTGACAGGTCCACGCCCTTGACTTTGTGGCATCTGGGGCAGACTATTATTCCGTACATCAGTACTCTACAAAAACGAGGGCGGCCACGCAGGCGCCGTAGTGATCCATGGGGATGGAGATCTCTTCCAGTTTATAGTGGATCTTCTTGAACTCGATGTCTCTGAGTTTTGACATTTCATCCATCTTCCAAGTGAGCACTTCCTTCAGCGCCTTTCTCGTGCCGTGGAGATGTCCTTCAGCCACATATCCTCCTTTACCATCTTCTCTGTGGGCGTAGGCAATACCGGATGAGATCATCTCACCCTCGTTACCCCTCATCTGGGCCAGGACACAATGGGTGATCTCTCCCATTGACAGCTCTCTAATCGGTACCTGCTTAGCTCCTTTGGGCAAAACTGAGGTCACCGAGATGATATTCTGCTCACCGATCTCCGCTTTTATCAGAGCCTTATCGAATGCATTGAGATCGGATACCTCACTCACAGCAGAGCCAGATGTCACGAAAAATTTCTTGGGAACGAGATGCATGTGAACCCATACCTTCTACCACACTCATAAATTTTCTGACCGTGCCCTTAGATCAATCCAGTTCCAGGATCCTGAGTTCCCTTTCCAACAATTTCACTTCCTTAGGATCCAGAGTCCTCGGGCTGATGGGCAACAGAAGCAGAGATTCTCTCACCGCCACCGTCTCGTTGAGCAGCTGTATGAACTTCAGCACCTTCTTGAACGTGCTCTGAGACACGAGGTATTCGAGTCCACTGATCACTACCACTCTATCATCAGAAGAGTCGAGGAATGACTTGATCTCACTATAGATCAGAGGGATATTGGTGGGCTCTCTGGCATAATCTATGTCTCTCTCGTAGGATAGCCACAGGAATGAAGCATTCTCTATCTGGAACTTTTTTCTCAGTTTCTCCGGATACTCTCTCGAGATGGAGAGCCCCCTGGTTCCGTGCATCACATAGTCCGAGAACACCTCGAACGCCGGATCCGGACTCTCTGTCTCGATCAAGTAGGAATAGCCCTGCTCCAGTTCCCACTTGATCTCAGTATCTATGATTTCCAAGGTGCCTGCCTCACCGAACTCATCACGGGGGGTGATCCTGTGCCTGCACTCCCTGGCACCGGTGGACCTGCAGCTGATCTCTTCTCCCTGGTGCGTGCTGCCCATCAGGTAAGATACTATCCCCGAGAGGTATCCCAATGAGAAATCACATCTGCGCCCCCTTGAGGCTTCCAGTGAGTCGTATAGCGTGACCAGTATTTCGTCCTCCTCCAACTTCACGATCTCGATATTGCTCAGTCCCGTCTCCGCCCATAGCTGCGGTAATACCTCCTCCAGTTCATCATAGCTCTCACACCCAATATCCAGGGATTTGACCAGTCCCACTCCTGCCCTGAAACCGAATCGTTCCAGCGTACCCCCTGCCGCCTCATCCTCTATGATCTCCAGCTCCTCTCGGAGGTCGGCTAGAGCCTGCTCAGGTAAGACAAAAAACGAGTTCATGCTTCAATCTCCAATAATTTTTCTCCCAGATTCTTGAATGTCGATGATACGCCCTCTCCAGTCTTTGCACTGGTGAAAATAAAATCCTCGTCCAGGGTGTTTGAAACCCTGTCGATGGTCTCTTCCTCTACCTCTCTCTTCAGGTCATCCTTGTTGGCCACCAGGATAAGCGGTTTCTCGCCTGTGACGTCGAACAGTCTGTCCCTCCATCTGACCAAAGAAGAGAAAGTCTCCTCTCTGGTAAGGTCACCGACCAGGAGGGCCCCGCTGGCACCCTTGTAATACGCCTTGTGGAGGCTTTCGTTGACATTTTGACCCAGTATGTCCCAGATCATCAGAGTAAGCCTAACGTCTTCAATGTCTAAAACATTCTTGGTGACCTTGGTCCCAAAGGTCTTGATGTACTCGTCGCTGAATACATCGTAGACGTACCTTCTCACAAGACTGGTTTTGCCCACGCTACCGTCTCCCAGCAGGCAGATCTTGCGGATAATATTCCTGGTCATTATGTCTGGAACTAGTGAAAGCTTCGTATATAACGCTTTATTAGCGCTGTACCGACGGTGATATTCAGCGGCTAACCGTACAGTATCGACTGTTCGGAAACTGGTTCTGGCTTCTCAGGCCTCTGGATGCTCTCCATCGCCTTCTTCATCCGCTCCTCTATCTCTCCCGCCTCTTCGTACAGGGGCTCCGGATCCAGCTTCAGTTCGGGGAGCATCTCTCCCACCACTTCCAGTAACCGTGCAGCACCTCTGGCGTCGGGGTAGTTGCTCTTTGCCGGACCCAGTAAAGTCACGATATCGCACCCTCCACGAATTCCTGCTTCGTAGAGCATGACTCCTGAAATGCCGCTTACCATCCCCTCTCTCAGCTCCTTGACGTTGTACTTATTCAACATCTCCCTGGTCTTCTCGTTGCTGGCCACGCCCATCACCTCCGCTTCGTCGGAGTCCTGGTTGACGTTGATGCCTTCGAGAGTGACGATGGTCCTGACCCCCTTCTCTTCACACCAGTCCAGTATCTTCTCCACGGTGGGTCTCACCACCTGTCCCTTGGGTATGAATTCGCCGTTGATCACTATCAGTTGCTCGCACTGCTCTCCCGTATCGTCGCATTCCCTCTGACCCGCGAATATCCTGATGGGAGGGGAGGGCACCCCATCGTGGATCAGGGTATAGGGAGGAAAGTCATCTGAAATAATAGAAGCCACCCTCTCCAGCTCCATGTTCCTCACTACGAAATTGGCGGCTATCAAGCTCACCAACCCGATACTGGGAAATCCCAGTATGACCATGGAGCCCGGGTAATCTCCTTCTTCATATTCGTGGAGTGTGATATTCGAGCTCATAATCTCACACCCGGTGCTATTGAGTTAGGGAGTGATAAATATTTCTTGTGAGAGGATCGAGCACGGTTCGGGCATGAGAAAATGATAAATGGGAAACGCTATTTTCACCTGTGAACCAACAGGAGATCTCTTTGTCATATACCCGGTCCGGGATTCCGGTGATAGTGGAGAATTACGGCCGGGGAGAGTCTCAGGGGGTGGCCCTTTCCCTCTTCTTGAAGGCCGGTTCGAGAGACGAACCAGCTGAATACTCGGGCATTTCTCACCTGCTGGAGCATGTGCTGTTTCGAGGAACAGAAAACAGGACTTCCAGGGAGATATCCGAGGAAGTAGAGAACGCGGGAGGAGAGATTAACGGTTTTACTGGTAAGGAACTCACCTGCTATTACACTCTGGCGCTCAGGGAGACCTTCGACCAAGTGACCGATGTCCTGTTTGACCTGGTCTCCAGCCCCCTGATTGATGAGGAATCGCTGGAGCTCGAAAAGCAGATCGTAGGTCAGGAGGTCACGATGTTGCTCAATGAGCCTGATCAGTACATCCATGGTCTGCTGTCCAAAGTGCTGTGGGAGGATCATCCTATGGCTCTGATGGAGACCGGTAACCTGGAGGCTATCCAGAGATTGGACACCTCCGATATGCGGGAGTTCTATGAACGATACTACCTGCCAAACAATATGGTCATTGCGGCCTGTGGAGCTCTGGAATCGGAAGAGGTGGTGGACTGGGCCAACCGATCCCTTAACACCCTCGACGCTTCTGGGGAAGAGCAGAGGCGCACCGTCCCCTCGGACAGGAGTTCAGTGAAGGTTTTTCCCAGAGAGGGGGACAACACTTACGTGGGCATGGGCTTCCCCGGTTATCCTGCCGATGCGGAGGAGAAATACTCTCAGAAGCTCCTGGAGGTGGTGCTCGGATCGGGGATGAGCTCCCGGCTGTTTCAAAGGGTGAGGGAGAGGGAGGGCCTGACCTACTCAATATACTGCCACTCCAGAACGTTCAGTGACTGCGGGCTCCTGGGCATATTCTTCTCCTCTTCCTCTCAGAACCTTGATTCGGTGTTGAAAGGCATAGGGGAGGAGATCCACACACTGAAGAGCGACGGACTGCTGACCAGGGAGCTCGATCGTGCCAAGAGACTGGTCAGGGGTACCAGCATCCGTAAATTGGAGTCCAGCAAGAACCGGATGTTCAGGCTGGGAAAGATATACGCATTGACGGGGGAGCTAACCACCATCGGCGAGTCGTTGACTAGGATCGAAGAGGTCACTGAAGAAGACATCATCGAGGTGGCTGACGAGCTGTTGCTTCCTGATGCAATGAGCGCAGCGGTGTACACCGATGCTGAGATCGACGAGGGCGTTTTCCACTCCCTGAAGTTTTGATCTTCATTGTGGAGCCACTCACATGTTCCGCTGTTCCAGTGGGCTACCGCTCATCATCCCTGATCAGATTGACCACCGCCTCCACTATACCTGGTAGCGCTTTCTGGATCGGCGGGGTCAACTCTTCGCTGAGAGTCTGGACATCGACCACTTCGACCGCAACAAGGAAGATGTCCCTGGGCATCCTACCCGGTTCAAGTCTGTAGCCCCATTCTATCGCAGTTGCGATGTTGGTATCGTGGGGCCCCGAGGCCTCCACGGCCTCTGAGAAATCATCTGGTTGGAGAACTATGGTGGAGCCCGGTTCTCGCTTACCGGTCACTATGGAATCGATTATTATCGCCCTGTCGTAATCCAGCATTATTTCGATGAGGTCTAATCCACTGGTGCTGTGGTCCTGGACCTCCACCCCCTCGATATCCATCTCTGCAATCTCCTCCGCCACCCTCAGACCTACAGCATCGTCTGAAATGATAGGGCTCCCGATTCCAAGCACCAGAATATTCGATGGCAACATCCCACCAAACATCTCCCTCCCTATTACAATTTGCTTCTATCTGAGAAAAATCTCGCATTTTGAGTCACCAAATTTAGATATTCGTTGAACCCAATCTGATGGTGTGAACCTCGAACCGACGGTCTCTTTGAGGATCAACGGCAAGCCAGTGAGTAAGAGGAAGCTGGAGGTCCTGGAGGCGATATCACAGGAGGGCAGTCAGAACAGAGCAGCGGAAAGGCTGGGGATATCTACGCCCGTCCTCCACCGCTATCTGAACACCCTTGAGTCTGAAGTGGGGGAGACCCTGGTTCGGACTACTATGAGGGGGACAAAACTGACTGGGGAGGGGAAGGCCGTGGTCAGGGAGTTCTCGGCCTTGAAGAAGAGGGCTGAGAAGAGGGAGTCAGTGGTCATCGGCTGCACCATAATCACCCAGGAACTGTTGAACTCACTGCTCTCCAGGGTGGCTAGAGGGAATGAATACGCTCTCATAATATCGGACGATGAGCGCAACCTGGAGGACTTCAAGGCGGGCCTGATGGATCTGGTCATCCTCGACGATCCGTTGTACGTCTACGAATACAGCGGTCCCACTTGGGAGGAGATCGGAGAGGACTATCTCATCCACGTGGACAGGGGCAGTAAATACCTGCGATTCAAGTACGGCGCTCAGAGAATAGGTTTCAAGCACCTCGCGGCCTCCGGCAAAGATTTCACCGTTCAGGGCGAAGTCCGTTCCATACCCTTCCTTCTGAAATCCAACCTGAGTTTCTTTTTGAATCACAGCATAGCTGTCAGGAAGGGGCTATCGCTCAGGAGTGCCACCCCACCGGCACTGCTGAAGCATAAGATAATAGCCCTGTACGATGACACCCACCGGGTGAACATGCTGGTGGAAGAGCTGAAGAAGGAGAAGTTCTAGGACTACTTTTACCTTTTTAGGTAATAGATAGCCAATTTTCGGAACATCCTTATATATGGAGAATACCTCGCCTACAAACAGAGGCAAAATTATGAGTGAATACAGAGTACCAAACCCCGAATTCGCGCATCGAGTGATAGAGCGCGGAGGCGAGACTCTCAATCTCTGCTTTCAGTGCGGCACCTGCACAGGGAGCTGTCCCTCCGGGAGGCAGACGGCCTTCAGGACTAGACAGCTCGTGAGGAGGGCCCAGCTCGGGTTGGAGGAGGACATATTCTCGTCCAATGATCTCTGGATGTGCACCACATGTTACACATGCACCGAGAGATGCCCCCGAGGAGTGGAGATAGTGGACATCATCACTATCCTGAGGAATATGGCAGTGGAAGCCGGAAAGATGAACGAGGACCATAAGAGGGTGTCCTCCAATCTGGTGAAAAACGGTCACACCGTGGGACTGACCGAGAAGTACGCGGAGATCCGGAAGAGAATGGGCCTGCCGGAGAAACCTCCCACCGTGCTCGGAGACCCGGAACAGCTCAGGTCTTTCCAGACCATCATCAAGAAGACTGGTTTTGACAAACTGGTGGGGGTGGAGTTGGATGAGTGAGAAATACGCCTTCTTCCTGGGATGCATTGCCCCGCTCAGGTACCCTGGGATAGAGAAGACCACGCGGGAGGTTTGCCAGGCATTGGGAATCGAACTGGTGGATCTGGAGGGCGCCGCCTGTTGCCCGGCACCGGGAGTCATCAAGTCCTTCAACCAGGATACGTGGCTGGCCACAGCGGCCCGCAATCTGGCACTGGCCGAGAAGCAGGGTACGGACATCATCACCATCTGTAACGGATGTTTCGGCTCTCTGTTCGATGCCAACCACGAGCTGAATGAGGACTCGGAGAAGATGGGGAAGGTCAACGAGATCCTGGCCGACATCGGCCTCAAGTACGAAGGAGGAATCAAGGTTAGACACTTCGCTGAGTTCTTTTACAACGACTTGGGTCTTGACAAAATCAGGGAGATGGTGAAAAACCCTCTGGATTATAAGGTGGCCGTGCACTACGGTTGTCACTTCCTGAAGCCCAGCAATATAAAGAAGCTGGATGACCCTGAGAGGCCTAAGATGCTGGACGAGCTGGTGGAGATAACCGGTGCAGAGAGCGTGTACTACCGCGACAAGCAGATGTGCTGTGGAGCGGGAGGAGGTGTGCGTTCCAGTTCCGGCGATGTGGCCCTGAAGATGACCGAAGAGAAACTGCAGAACATCCAGGAGTCAGGAGCCGATTTCATACTCGACGTCTGTCCTTTCTGCCACCTTCAGTACGACAGAGGGCAGAAGGAACTGGAGGGATATGATATCCCGGTGCTCCATCTCTCCCAGCTGTACGGACTCGCTCTAGGTATGCCCGAGGAGCAGCTGGGCTTGGATGCACACGCAGTCAAGGTCCAGCTCTGAGGAGAGCTGATGCACTGGGTCCATCTAGTGGATATAGTCAAGGCCAAGGACATCCCTCCAGATTTCCAGCCATTCGTGGACTTCCAGGCCAGAGTAGAATCCATCGAGGTGTCGGATCAAGAAAAGATCGCGATACTGGTGGTGGAGGACACCTCCTGCTATATCCCCGTATTCCTTGAGACTCTGGGGAGTATAGAGGAACTCGATGAGCGCCTGGAGGAACAGGAGGCCCAGCTCACTAAAGAGTCCAGAGATTCGATAAGCAAGAGTTGGGAAAGAATCAGTTCGTCACCCGGAGTGAAGGAATAATAAACCCCTTTCATTTTTTACTGTGGGAAACCTATTAATAGAGCGATTCATTACCGAATCTGCCAGAAGCAGGGAGGCTATTAATGGCGAAAAAAGGTAAGTCCGCTTCAAGGAAAGTCAAGGACAAATGGAAGTCTAAAGACTGGTATAAGATATACGCTCCTCATATGTTCAATAAGACGGTGCTGGGGGAGACTCCGAGTACCGATCCTTCAGAACTGATTGGTCGCAAGACGGAGGCCTCGGTCCATGATCTCACTGGAGACTTCTCCAAGATGCACGTCAAGATTCTTTTCGAAATTGATGATGTTGACGGGTACGATGCTAAGACGGTTTTCATAGGTCATGACCTGACCAGCGATTATATCAGACGGTTGACCAGGAGGAAGAGGACCAGGACTGACAACGTGGTCGATGTCAGGACAAAGGATGGTTATTTGGTCAGGATCAAGATAATGAGCGTCACTGAGAAAAGGATACAGTCTTCTCAGGAATCTGCAGTACGCTCCATAATGTCTGAAGAGGTCCATAAGAGCGTACCGGAGATGACGATCTCCGATCTGGTCAAGAAGATCATTTCCGGAGACCTGGCCAAGGAGCTGGCTCAGGCCAGCAAGGTGATAGTCCCCATCAAGAGAGTGGAGATTCGGAAGTCTGAAGTCTTGGAGATGGGAACGCCCGTACCGGATGAGGACATCTCCGGAGAAGAGGCTTCTGAAGAATCTGAGGAGACCCCGGAAGAAATCCCCGAAGGGGGGCGGGGGGAACCGGACGTTGAACGGGAATCGGAAGCCCCGGAAGAACTCCATGATGAGGCAGAGCAGGGTTCTGAAGAAGTGGTCGAAGAGGAAATCGAAGAGGGACCAGAGACGGCTGAAGAGAAATCTGAAGAATAGTGACCGCACGATCAACATGCCGGGGTGGCTCAGCCTGGAGGAGCGTCGGACTCATAGGGTACAGAACAAGAATGTTCTCTCCAGGGAAATCCGAAGGCCGCGGGTTCGAACCCCGTCCCCGGCACTCATCATCTCCAACTACTGATCTACTCGCTACTCCTCTTGTTCTCTTACAAAGTCTCAATCAAGAGAGGCGCCGTATTGGTAGAGTGCTAAAGGTAGAGTGCTAAATATTGAATATCAAATAGAATATGATGAAACAGAGTCTGCGTCAAGATATGGAGAGTTTCGAGTAAGAAGTGATCGGCAAGCTGGTATCAGGCTATGTATCGCATAGAGAGGGGTGAAACATTGAGAATCATCGTATACACTGGGAAGGGGGGTGTGGGAAAGACCTCTGTGGCCGCCGCCACGGCTCTCAAGGTGGCCAGACAGGGGTACAAGACGATCATTATGAGCACCGATTCCGCCCACTCCCTCTCCGACTCGTTCGAGCGGGAACTGGGAAGCGAGATCGTCGAGATCGAAGAGGATCTAGATGCGCTAGAGGTAGACATTCTTTACGAGCTCGAACACCGATGGAAGGAGATCGAGGGATATGTCTCAGACTTCCTGGTATCACAGGGACTTGATGGGATCAACGCTAAGGAGATGGCCATATGGCCAGGGATGGAGCTAATGTCGGCCCTGTTCTATGTCTGGGAATTCGCCAGGACTGATGCCTACGACGTGGTCATTCTGGACACCGCTCCCACAGCGGCCACCCTTCGACTTCTCAGTTTCCCGGAGGTCACTGACTGGTACATGGACAAGATGTACACTATTTTCCAGAGGATGGTCAGGCTGGCAAGGGCCACTGTAGGCAGGTTTATGAACACCCCTCTCCCCTCCAAGGAATTCTTGATGGATCTGGATGAGCTAAAAGAAAGGATGAAGGAGGTGCGGAGGATGCTGACCGACCCGGACACAACCACTGTGAGACTGGTGGTCAATCCAGAGAAGATGGTGATCAACGAGACCAAGAAGGCGTTCACCTACCTCTGTCTGTACAATCTCACCGTCGAATGCCTGGTGATCAACAGGATCATCCCCGAGGATGCCGGAGACTACTTTAGTGAGAAGATAGAGGAGCAAAGGAAATATATGAAGCTGATCGAGGAATCTTTCAGCCCCCTGCGCACCCTCAAGGCGGAGCAGTTCAGTACAGAGCTGGTGGGCATGGAATCTCTGGAGAGGCTGGGAGATATGCTCTTCGATAATGAGGACCCCACCGCGATATACTCCAGGGGAAAACCGATGAAGATATTCGAAGACGACGGCGAGGTGGTGGTCTCACTCAGCCTGCCCTTTTCAGACAAGAGGGAAGTAGAATTATATAAGTCCGGAGACACGTTATTGGTCCAGGTAGGATCGTATAAGAGATCTGTTTCCCTCCCCTATACGCTGGTCAATATGAGGACCAAGAAAGCGGAATTCAAAGAGGGGAGGTTGCGAATAATCTTCGAGAAGGTGAACGACGATGAACAAGGATAAGACTCATCTTGAGGAGAGAGCGGATAGGATCAAAGAGGAGACGGAAGAATTCGTTCGAAGAGCCCTTTCACCGGAGACCAGGGACCACCTGGCAAGGGCGGGGAGTGAATTGGTGATGGCCTTTGACGCCATGTGCCCCCGATCAAGGTTCCCCCCAGAGGCCAAGCAACACATGAAGGTCATGTGGAGGGAATTCCTTCTGATGACCAGGAGCCTCATTGATAAGAAGCTGGAGGATATCGAGGAAGGGCCCCCTGGAGAACTAGAGAAGATCGACCTGGAATGAGAGGTTCTGCCTGCAATACGGTGGGGCACTTGAACGTATAGCAAGCAGCTTTTTCAACCGTATATTTTATTTTTATGAAAAGGTTTGAAGAGCTGTACCCTTATTCCCAAGGGAGGAAAAAATAATGGCCAAGGTATTGGTTTCACGCCCTGAAAATTGTACCGGATGTGAATTCTGCGAAATGATATGTTCCCTCTATCACGAAGGTCTTGTCGATCTGTCCAAGGCGAGATTGAGGGTGGTGAAGAGGGACTTGGAGACGGACGTTCCTTTTGTGTGCACCCAGTGCATAGCATGTGGAGACGATTGTTGCGTGGAGGCCTGCCCCGAGGACGCAATATCCGAGATCGATGGTGTGGTCACCATTGACCCCGAGGCGTGTACGGCCTGTGGTATCTGTGCGGATACCTGCCAGTACGACGTGATCTGGGTGGCCGACATCGCGTACAAGTGTGATCTCTGCGGCGGTGACCCGATGTGTGTCAAGTTCTGTCCCACAGAAGCGCTATCCTATCAAGAGGCGATTGATGACGACTATTCTTCGATGATCGGAATGCTGGAGGGATGAGATGCACGGGATTGGTGGAAAGATACTGTACGTCGACCTGACTAGCGGGGAGGTCAAATCAGAGAAGGTTACTGAATCAATGGTCGAGAAGTACCTGGGTGGAGACGGATTGGCCGTGAAATTGTTCACCGATCTCATGGACCCCTATGCGGACCCGCTGTCCGCAGACAACGTCCTGGTAATGGCTCCTGGTCTCTTTGCCGGATTGCCCGTTCCCACCTGTGGGAAGACGGTGTTCATGTCCAAGTCCCCGTTGACGGGGACCATCGCCGAATCGGTGATGGGGGGGACCATAGGACCGGCACTGAAGAGAGCGGGGTATGACGCGCTGGTCATCAGAGGCGCGAGACAGTCCCCCTCTATGTTGATGATCAGGAGTGATGGGGTAGAAGTCTTGGACGCCGGACAGTACTGGGGAGCGTTCACCAGAGACACTGCCCGTAGTGTGGAGGAGGAGCACGGAGGTGTGGTGGTGGCCTGTATCGGTCCCGGCGGAGAGAAACTGGTCCGATATGCTGGCATCGACTGCGAAGACCGCCAGTCCGGAAGGGCAGGGCTGGGAGCGGTGATGGGCGCCAAGAACCTCAAAGCAATAGCGATCGAAGATTCCGGAGAACTGACCGTCGCCCACCCTGGAAAGCTGCTGAATCTGTGTCTTGAATGGCAGGAGAAGATCGAGGCAAGCGGCGCCTTCGCCGATGATACACAGTACGGTACCGGGGAATTCCTGGACTGGATTAACGCTGAACGTGGCGCATTCCCCACCAATAACTGGCAGAAGAGCGTGTTCGAGGAACGGGAGCAGATCGACCCCTACTACTGGATCCCGAGGTACGCGGTGAAGAACAAGGCCTGCTTCTCCTGCACCAAACCCTGTGGAAAGCTTTTCATAGTCGAGGAGGGTGAGTACGCCGGCACCGCGGTCGACGGCATCGAGTACGAGACCCTCTATTCCCTGGGCTCACAGTGCGGCAACTACGACATCGAGGCGCTGGCCAGAGCCAACGAGATATGCGATCTCTACGGGATCGACACCATCTCCGCCGGTGTGGCCATCGGTTTCGTTATGGAACTGGTGCAGAGAGGAATACTGGATGTGAATGACATCGGCGTGGACTGCCGTTTCGGCAACCCTGATGCCGTCCCTCAGATGTCGAAGATGATCGGCCGCAGGGAAGGCATAGGAAAACTGCTCGGAGAAGGAGTCATGAGGGCCTCTGAAGAGATCGGTGAAGGGTCCGAAGACTACGCCATGCACGTGAAGGGCATGGAACCCCCCGCCTACGATGTCAGGGCCATCAAAGGCATGGGATTGGGCTTCATGACCTCGCCCCGTGGAGCCTGTCATCTGCGTTCCGGTGTCTACGCCATGAACCTGGTAGGAGAGTTCTGGAAGTTCTCGGATGTGGACCGATTTTCCCCCGACCGCAAGGGGCTAGAGGTCAAGGAGATGGAGGACTTCATGACCATCTACGACTCGCTCGGCGCCTGCAAGTTCTCCAGAGGCATATTCCTCTTGGAAGGTTTTGGTGAATTCCTGGAGGCGGTCATAGGCACTAACATGGATGAGGAAGAGCTGATGGAGATAGGTGAACGAATCAACAACCTGAAGCAGCTGTTCAACTACAGGACAGGTATAAGGAGGAAGGACTTTTTCCTGCCCGAGAGGCTCACCCAGGAACCCATAGACTCCGGTGTTTCAGAGGGTGCTGTGATCACAGAGCAGGAGATGAACCAGATGCTGGACGAGTACTTCGAGGCCAGAGGCTGGGACTCGGAAGGCCGACCTTCCAGTTCAAAATTGAATGAACTGAGAATAGAGGTATAGGTCAGTAAAACCGCGGTGCTCAGACAATCGTCTAAGTCATCATATCTTCGCACTCGGAGCAGACCAGCCTGCCGTCGTGAAACTCCAGCATGTCTGAATAGGAACCACAGACCTCACAGTAACCCTTGCTCTGGTGGTTGAAAGAAGCCTGCGGGCCGCCGGTATTGATCTTCGCCCATTCGCGGGTGAGCTCGATCAGCGAGGGAGACATCCTCAGTACATCATTCTCAGTTAGTATGCCCACCAGAATCCCGTCTTCTACCACAGGCAGTCTCCTGACGCCCAGGGAAGACATCTTTTTGGCCGCTTCGGACACGCTGACATCCGGGTCAGTGGTGATCAGGGGGGAAGACATGACACTGTTGACCTCCACCTCTGAGGGGCGCAAATCTTCGGCAACTATCTTCTTCATCAGATCTTTTTCTGTAAGAATCCCGACGGCCTCTCCGTCTTCCACTATGACCAGGCTGCCCACGCCCTCCCTCTTCATAAGGAGCGCGGCATCCTTGGCACTGACCTCTGGTACGCAAGTGATTGGAGTATCTGTCATGATCTCCTTGACGAAGATGTCTCTTGCCATCTCGGGCATGATTAGTATTAGGCTGAATGAGAGTAAAAAGCTTTTGGGGATTTTATCACTCTGAAGATGCTTTGGGATTGGAGCCCGCAGCTCCCGATGTCCTAGGAGTTATATACCTCGTCGACAAGGTTAAATTGAGAATATCGAAATGTGTTTTAGGGGACGAGACGATGAACGACAACGAAGGCGAATTGGCGGTCAGGATAGCAAGACAGGTGGTAGAAACCGAGGCCAACGACGGCGACCCGGGTAAGGTCGATCTACCAGAGAGCTTCAGAGAAGAACGGGGCGTCTTCGTCACCCTCAAAAAGTTCCCTTCAAATGAATTGAGAGGATGCATAGGATATCCTGAGCCCGTCTATTCCCTGGGAAGGGCTCTTATCAAGGCAGCTCAGGGGGCATGTGACGATCCCCGATTTCCGCCTTTGGGGGCAGATGAGGTGGATGATATCGTCATCGAGGTCAGCATTCTCACCCCTCCCCAAGAGATCGAATGTGAGGACAGGAGCTCCCTGCCCCAGATGATTACGGTGGGAGAGGACGGACTGATCGTTGAGAGAGGCCCGTTCAAGGGCCTATTACTCCCCCAGGTGCCTGTAGAGTGGGATTGGGATGCTAAGACCTTCCTCTCTCAAACCTGTAACAAGGCGGGGGCCACACCCGACTGCTGGATGGATGAAAGCACGAAGATATTCAAGTTCCAGGCAGAGGTGTTCGGAGAACAGGAGCCTGAGGGAGAAGTGAAAAGGAAATCATAGATGTGATCATATGGACGTAGTGGTAGAAGGAAGAGCGCTGCTGGGAGAGGGGTTGACCCAGTGCTGCATAGGCATAAAAGACGGACAGATACGCGAGGTCAAAAAGATACTCACAGGAGACGAGCACTACGATTTCGGGAACAGGATCATACTGCCGGCAGCGATCGATCCCCACGTCCATTTTAGAGATCCTGGGGAGACCCACAAGGAAGACTTCGAATCTGGTTCCCTGGCCGCCGTTTTCGGAGGAGTATCCTGTGTGATGGACATGCCCAATACCCAGCCCCCCACCACCTCCCTGTCCAGACTGAAGGACAAGAGACGCACCGCCTCCAAGAAATCGTGGGCCGATTTCGGTCTGTTCGGTGGTTGTACGCCTGGAGTAGATATCGCTGGGATGGCTTCTGAGGCGGTGGGGTTCAAACTCTATCTGGGCTCCACCACCGGGGACCTGGTCGTAGATGATGATAGGGAAATAGAGAGGATGGTGTCCGATGTCGTTTCAGCGGGCAAAGTGCTGAGCGTTCATGCGGAGGACGACGCTTACATACAGAGGACTGAGGAGAAAGACATAATCGATCACCTTGAGAACAGGCCCTTTAAGAGTGAGACATCGGCGATCTCTAAGATGGCCAGAATGTCGGAATACAAGAAGATAAACATCTGCCATCTCTCTTCATCAAAGGGGATGGAGATGTTATCCAGGCTACCCTTCTCATGTGAAATCACTCCCCACCATATGCTGCTCGACGTGAGCAAGGACATCGGGGCTACCAAGAAGGTCAATCCCCCTCTCAGGTACAGGAAAGACAGGGACGCCCTCTTCTACGCTTTCTCCACTGGATCCATTGATATGCTGGCTTCAGATCATGCTCCGCATACGAGGTCTGAAAAGGAGAAGAAGTTCGATGACACACCATCGGGCATACCGGGGGTAGAGACCATGGTCCCTCTTATGTTGCCCCTGGTCAAGCGCGGTATCATCGGTCTGAACACCCTGGTAAGGACCATGGCCCATAACCCCGCCCGTATATTCGGACTAAACAAGGGCATGATTCAGGTGGGTAAGGACGCAGACCTGATAGTGGTGGACTTGAGGGATATCACCGAGGTAAGAGGTGAAGATCTGCACAGCAGATGCAGGTGGACTCCTTTCGAAGGGTGGAACGCAGTCTTCCCCCAGTCAGTGTTTATCAGAGGTAAGCAGGTCGTATCCGATGGTGCAGTCATGGGAGATCCTTCAGGCAGGGATGTCGTTGAGGCCGATTGAGATAGACCTCTCTGAGACCGAGAGTAGAAGATTCGAGTGTGTGGAGGACTGTAACCTCTGCTGTCTGTGTCCTCCAGAGATCACGGAAGGGGAAGAGGACTTCTTCCGGAGCAGTTATCCTGAAGCGATTACTATTCTCAGTGAGCCCCACAGACATCTAGCCCTGTCTCTGAGGGAAGGTATAGGGCCGTGCGTATTCCTGGAAGAGGGGGGGTGCAGGATCTACTCCCATAGGCCCCACTTCTGTCGCCAGTACCCGTTCCACGTTCATGTTGGAGAACGGGTCCAGGTCTCCCTCGATCTGTCCTGCAGAGGGTTGTGGTCCGACCGGGGTAGAGAGGCAGAACGGCTGGCAGAGGGGCATGTAGCGGCGAACATGGAGAAGATCGAGGCCATGATCGATGGCACTCGGGAAACCTATCATCAGTTCTATGAGAGTTGCAGGGAGGCCGGAGTGTACCATAACCCTCAGGATATGAGGGAGAATGTCCGAGATATCATCTCCCTCTTCGGTGATCTATCGTTCCTGGGGAAATTATTGGAAATGTCGTGGGGGGATGAGGAGATCACCAGGTCAGACCTCATGAATATGAGAGGTGAGGATCTGGGGAACGAGGAACGATCATTTAGGGAAGCGGTGATGGACATGGGGATGGAGTCCATGAGCTCCACCGATGTCTCCACGGCCCCGGTGTACTGCGACACGCAAAACAGATGGAATATACTCTACCTGGAAGACGAGGAAATAGGGTGGATAGTCCTGGAGGAGAACGGGGAACTGGAACATGTGCGTACCATTGAACCCACAGAAGTGGAATTGCTCCCTCCAGAAGGGGAGGGTAACAGGATATTCCAGGATTATATAGACGTACTCAATAACAGGGACAGCATCCTGGGCCATTCTTTCTATCTTGAGGAAGCCTACGGATACGTTGACTACCTGGCCAACACTTACTATGGGGTAATCGCTACCTCTGCCGCCGATCTTCTGTGGAGGGCCTCACTTCTTGCACATGTTAACGGTGGGAAGCTGGATGACGAGGGCGTTAGGGAAGGCATAATCCTGTACGATATGGATCGTCTAGGGACTCCTAGCATAGGCCGATTCGTTTGAATTCCGGCCTGACTCGTGGCCAGAGGTTTTAGACCTGGCACGTTTCTCCACTGATCAACTCTACGTGGTATCCTGGTATGTGGTTGCCCTAAGATTAGAGCAGTCAAATCCAAAACTTCAAATACTGTTCGGTTTATCCGCCATCAGGTGACTTATCATGAACAAACCCCTCACAGTCCTGAACGAAGCGATTAGCAAACATGTGATCGTGGAACTGAAGGCGAATCGAGAGTACAGAGGGATCCTAGACGGTTACGATCCACATATGAACCTGGTAATCAAAAACGCTGAAGAGTTCATCAACAATGAATCGGTGAGGAAGATGGACGTGACCATAGTTCGAGGGGACAACGTGGTCTATATCTCACCCTAAACGATTTAGATTCGATTATATGGAATGGTGTGATTTATGGGAAAAGGTACCCCTTCTAAAGGGAAGAGATCCGGAAAGAAGACCCACATCCCCTGCCGCCGATGTGGAAAGCATTCCTATAACATTCGAAAGGGATATTGCGCCTCCTGCGGTTACGGAAAGAGTGCAAAGAAGCGCGATTATAGCTGGGCCAAATCACATTAGGCTTATGGAGTGTTGCCATGCAGGATGAACCCGATCACAGCTGCGGGGTAATCGGCATGGCTTTGTCACACGATGTCAGCTACTTGATCAAGAATGCTCTTAGGGTAATACAGCACCGAGGACAGGAGAGTGCCGGTATTGCGGTTTTCAACGATGGCATTGAGATCCTGAAAGGCATGGGGCTGGTACACGAGGTCCTTGAGGGTGAACAGCTCAGAGGGCTGAAGGGAACCGTGGGCATCGGGCACGTGAGGTACTCAACCTCGGGCGCTTCGGTCTCCGATAACTGTCAGCCTATTGTAGTGGGCACCTCGGCAGGAGAACTCGCTCTGGGACACAATGGAGACATTACCAATGCCGACGAGCTGAGGTCCAAACTCAAGACGGAAGGTTGGGCCTTCCTGACCGATTCCGACTCCGAGATCGTGATCAGGATACTGGCGAATGAATTGACTTCTACACTTGACCCCTTCAGGGCCATCAAGGAGACCATGAGCAAACTGGAGGGCAGTTATTCCCTTGTACTGTTGATAGGTGACAGAATATTCGGGGTGAGAGACCCACACGGGTTCAGGCCGCTGTGCCTGGGACGGGTGGACCATGGATACGCCCTCGCATCTGAAAGTGCTGTTTTTGATGTCCTGCAGGGCGAGTTCATCAGAGACATACAGCCCGGGGAGATAGTGGAGATAACGCCTGAGGGCTTCAAGTCCAAGAGAGGTATGCAGGTCCCCAATCAGGCCCACTGCATGTTCGAATTCGTTTACTTCGCGAGGCCGGACTCGATAATCGATGGCAGGGAGGTTTTCGAGACCAGGAATAGGATCGGCAAGATCCTGGCCAGAGAGCACCCGGTGGACGCGGACGTAGTCATACCCGTCCCTGACTCCGGCAGAGCCCACGCGGTGGGATTCGCGGAGGGGTCAGGTCTGGAGTACGAGGAAGGCCTGATGAAGAACAGGTACGTGGAGAGGACTTTCATCATGCCGGATCAGAGCGATCGGGAGGAGAGCGTGGCCCTCAAGCTGAACCCCATCAAGTCCACGATCGAGGGCAGGAGGGTGGTACTGGTCGATGACAGTATCGTCCGTGGGACCACACTGACCAAAATCGTCCAGATTGTGAAGGAGGCGGGCGCCAAGGAGGTGCACGTGAGGATCGGTTCACCTCCAATAAGGGCTCCATGTTTCTACGGCATCGACATGAAGACCAGAGATCAGTTTGCGGCCTCTAGCAGGACCGTGCCCGAGATAGCGGAGTTCATCACCGCAGACTCGTTGGGCTACATAAGCATAGACGGTCTGGTAGAGGCTATAGGCATCTCCAAAAAAGATCTGTGTCTTGCCTGTCTTACCGGTGAGTACCCCACTGACATACCCGGGGAGAGGCGCAGGTTTCAGAAGAGGCTGGAACTGGACTATTAACTCCAGATCCCTTTACCTCGGGGCGTACGGAAAATCAATGGCCGATGATAAGATTTAAAAATAGGTAGGGCTTTCCACCCAACACGAGGGCCGATAGATCAGTTGGAAGATCGCCACCTTGGCATGGTGGAGGTCGCGAGTTCAAGTCTCGCTCGGTCCACTCCATATTTTTCCATCAATAGTATAATCTTTTCACATTGGACTTGAGATTCTACCCGACACATCATTCAGCTAACTCATTAGAGGTTCTTCTCTGCTGCATTCCAGTTCAACTTGACGGAAAAAGAAAAAAGGGAAGTAATTTTAACAGGGATAGAACCTGACCTGCAGGCGCTGATCGCAGCCCTGCATGTCCCACCAGTAGCCGGTCTGGTCAAATAGGTCGGAGGGCACGTTCTACATGTACCCCTCCCAGATTATTCCACCAGTTGCCCACTCGTACTCCAGGTAGGACCACTCTGTGGCGTCTACCCATATGGGCTTGGAGTGCCCATTAACCTTCACTGTGGCTATCTCCACGTACCACAGTCCAGTGTCGTTGTTGTAGGTCCAGCCGTCAGGATAAGAGACATCTGTACCGTCACCGGGCTTCCCCAGAGATACGATGTAGATCTTGAAGCTCTTGGACTCGTCGTTTGGGATTTGGAAAATAGCGATTACATCCACACCGTTACCGTCGAGCACTGCGAATTTATCTCCTTGGACCATGGTGATGTTGGTGTCACCTTCCAAGGGTACGAAAATGGTGTGCCTGTCTGGATTATCGTAGTTCCCATTCCCGATATTCTTCTTACCCAGGATGTTTAGAGTATAGTGCGGACCGTTGAAGTCCGTACCTGGTTTTACCCCCTCGGTGGTGGCCGACGTTCCACAGAAGGCGACCACCACGAACATAGCGACAATCGCTATGCTTAGGCCTTTTGCCATTGCCAACCGCCTTACCTCCATTTCCTCAAAAATTAGAGGGTACATTGAATCCAACTATCTGATTGGAAACAAAAATATGGGATTGCCAATATTATAATTTACATTAAATAATTATATCTACATATTGAAATACTCTCTGTTATCGCGGGGATCAATGTAAAATAATGGACAGGAAAAGCAGGTGAAAACAATCCCCCCTAAGGTACATAGAAAACCTCGCACCGCTCAGTTTTGGGTCCTAGATCTCCTCTCTCCTTCTAGACTAGTAAGTATCTGATTCATAGATTTTTAACCAGAACACTCATGCTGGGTTCTGATTCCTGTGGTAATTCCTGTTCTACAAAATCGATAAATAATCCTGAGAATGTCAGTGAACTGTTTCCGATGATAATCGACTCCCATGTTCACATGTATAAGAGGGACATGATCCCACATTCAGTGGTAGACGCTTACCTTGAGCCTCTGAGGGCCCTGGACGAACTGGGCATAGACATGGGCCTTGATGAGGAAGTGGTGTGGAAGGAATTCGTAGCTGACAGATCAGGCCTAATCGAGATGATGGATATGGCGGGAATAGATAAAGCCATAATATTGCCGCTTGACATGGGCATGGTGGAGGAACCTGTGATAGGCGTTGAGGAGTACAACCATTGGGTTTTCGAGGCCGCTCAGGGGTTTGAAGACATGATGATCCCTTTCATGGGCGTGGATCCCAGCAGGGGTGAGTTCGCCATTGATCTGGTCAATAAGTTCCACGGGGAATGGGAACCAAAGGGGGTGAAGATCTACCCCTCTACAGGCTTCTATCCCGATGATGAAGAGCTCCTGGATTTCTGGAGGCTGATCGATGACCTGGGAATGCTGGTAATCACCCACATTGGCGCCAGTTGGGGGCCACTGGACGAGAAGTTCAGTCATCCCAAGTACTATCGAAAGGTGTTGGAAGAATTCCCATCACTGAACGTTGTTCTGGCCCACCTGGGAGGAAAATGGAGGGAGGAGGCTTATGAGCTGTTGGAGAAGTTTGACAACGCTTACACTGACTGTTCCGCACTGCAGGGCTGGCTACCTTCCAGACCCGATATGGTTCTTGATAGGCTGGAAGAGATGGCCTCGAAGATCCCTAACAAGGCCTTTTTTGGTACCGATTGGCCCACTTTTGACCTCGCATACTCATCGGTCAGGTGGACCGATTTTGTACTCGAGAAGGAGTGGGCAAGTCAGCGCATCAAAGAGAAGATCATGTTCAAGAACATCAAGAAGGTCCTCTCTATCTAACCCATCATTGTGATCTCAAAACCTACTCTTACCGTCCATCTCTTGGGACATATTTGGAATGGCTTTATCCTCACTCTTGACCTCTGCTGAGCACTGCTCTCGCCAGTCTGAAGTCCTCTGATATCCAGCCCGGAATGGGCGCCACCCTATCCGATAGATATTTACCTTTGACCCTTGAATATATGCGTCAGGTGCCTAATATGGTGAAATCAAAGTGTCCGAAATGCGGAGCCGAATTCGAGGCCAGGACTGAGAAAGAACTGAAAGAGATGATGAAGAAACATAAGAAGGAAGAACACCAATAGGTCTTCCTCTGTTTCTGCCAGCTGTTGCTGTTAATTCTATCAAGCATCGAATTCGAGCTCGGTAGTAAATGGTCTCTCGGTCTTAGAAGGACTGTCAACTTCTGCGCGTTACTAGTTTGACTTCTATTTTCAGTCCGGTAAAGGTACGGAGTGCGTGGGCCTGGAATTATCAGAGGTGAGATTAAATCATGGTCTAAATTCTAGATACTGAATGGCATCTCCCATCTCTGGTCGAAAAAAGCTTCACCGACGGGCTTCCTCTCCGGACGTTCTCGTTCCACCTTCTTCTGCTTATCACTGAGCAGGGAGTCATCCGTCCCCGGGTACCCGCATATCACCAGGGTGATTATCACGTACTCGTCAGGTACACTCAGAGCTTCCCTGACACCGTCGGGAGAGTAGCCGGCTATCGGGTGGGCGATGATACCCAGCTCTGTAGCGGCCAGCAACATCTGACCCACGGCCAAACCGCAGTCAAACAGGTAGTAATCTCTTCGATCGGAGAGAATACAATCGTCTTCCCTCTTGGCAGAGATCACCAGAATGAGAGGTGCTCTCATAGCCCATTTATTCCCCTCTGCCAGGTAGCCTTTAACAGTGCTCAACTCCTCCTCTCTGGAGACTACGACCGTCTTCATGGGCTGATTGTTGAAACACGAGGGGGCGAGCCTCATCCCCCTGATCATCTGTCTCAAGTCCTCATCTTCTATGGGCCTGTCGTCGATAATTCTCTTTGCCCTCCGCCTTTCTACAGCTGCGCTGACCTCCAATTCGACTCCCTCCAATACTTAGGGAAAACACATTCTTTAGAATAATAATGTTTATCTCCTCAGATGCTTAAGATCACAGTTCGGTTCTCGTCCTGATGTTCGTATCATTACATTCGCATAACGTCAGACATTTGTTCATGGTCTGGATGAGGGTGAATAAGAAAGAAAATCGATATGGTCTTTATGTCAACACGAGAGAAGTATGATCATCAAAACAAATGATTGTTATTGACCTCCTTCACATCCATTTATGTATCTTGATCCCATATCTGGTTTGCATATGCAAGCTGAATTAATGATAGGCAATTTCCGCCCCTCTGCGCTTCCTCCTAGCAGAGGTTGTTACATTGATTCTGTGGCAGAGACTGGGAGAAATGAGAGTATTATTCGTGGATGATGAGGAAGGTGTTCGTAACCTTGCAAAGGAATTCTTGGAAAGTGAGAACCGGGATATAGAGGTCAATATCGCTTCTTCTGGAGCGCAGGCGCTGTCCATACTTGGAGAGAAATCCTATGATGTCATAGTGGCCGATTATAGGATGTCTGGAATGGATGGTCTCGAATTGCTCGATCATCTGAGAAGCAGAGAAAACGATATCCCCTTCATCCTTCTCACAGCGAGAGGCATGGAGGAGGTAGCCATGAGAGCCCTCAATCTCGGAGCGGATCGATATCTGAAGAAGGCCCCGGATCCGAGTAAGCAGTATCGAGAGCTTACTGAGGCCATCTTGGACGTGGTGGAAGAATCGAAAGGCACATTCAATCTCGGGATGTTGCCCTCTCGGATCAGGAGACTGCTGGTTGATATGCTGGAGGGGAGGGTGAGGGAGATAGGACCCCGATACGAAGTCTCTGCAGAAGAAAAGGTCTCCTACCCCGGTCTTGAGGGGTACATAGAAACCTCCTCTGTAGAATTTATGGAAGTACTGGAACTCCTGGCGGATGAAGAGATACTGCTTCGGGAATTCTCGGACAAGCATATAATATGTCCCGAGGATGGTTCTTATATGGAATACCTCACCCGTTGCCCTGTCTGCAATTCAATGGATATCATCAGAGAGGAGATGATCGAACACCTGGAGTGTGGACATGTTCGCCCTGTGGAGGACTTCGTGACCGATGCGGGTGATTACGTGTGCCCCAAGTGCAACAGGAATCTGAGGGCCATCGGTGTTGACTACTCCCGGATGGGGGATGTATATCGGTGTTCAGAGTGTCAGGAGGTCTTCGATACACCAGAAGAGATATTCAGATGCGTCACATGTAGAGAGGTCTACCAGAAAGGTCAGGTGGATTTTGAGAAAGTGTATAGGTATACGCTAAATCCGGAGAAGAGAGGATGGCTGAGGCTCCGTCTTTCTTGAATTTTGAGGTGTTAATTTGAGGAAAAAACTGTTTTTCTTAGTGATACTGATCTTCGTGACCCTGCTCGGCTTTCTATATTTCTTTCAATCTACTCTATTCATCGTATGTGCTGGGATAGCGGGCATTGCTTCTGCCTATTTCCTACTCTACTTCCCGCTAACCAGCAGGATTCAGCTAGACAGGGTGTATCCTTCACCCTTCTTGATATTAGTCTTTCTTTCTCCTGTATTTTTCGCCATCGCACTGATACTAATGGGTTCTTTCTCAGTCATCCTCACCCTACTCCTGTGCTCACTGACCATCGTGTTCTTCTACTACTTTCTCATGGTCCCCTTAGCTCTCTACCATACCCATCTGGAGGACAGGCTGGCCGCTCGAAGTCAACCCTACCCTTCAGTAACGGTCATCGTGCCCGCGTACAACGAAGAAGGCTATGTAGGAAAATGCGTGGAGGCACTTCTTGAGGCAGACTATCCCGCCCATAAGAAAGAGATAATCGTGGTCGACGATGGGAGCACGGACGGTACATACAGGGAGGCCAAGCAATACGGAGATAGGGGAGTTAAGGTCTTCCACAAGATAAATGGAGGAAAGCACTCCGCCATCAATTACGCCATGTCATTTGCGGATGGGAAGATCATCATTACTGTGGATGCGGACAGCATTGTGAGCAGGAAATCGATTCGGCAGATGGTGAGACGATTCAGACACGATTCAGATATTGGGGCCATAGCGGGTAACGTGAAGGTCCTCAATCGGGGGAAGCTGGTAACGGATTGCCAGGCACTTGAATACATAGTGGGCATTAATCTATTCCGAAGAGCCCTTGATATCTTCGGTGTTGTGCCCGTGGTACCAGGGTGTCTGGGCGCTTTCAAAAAGGAACCGCTGGAAGCAGGCGGCTCATATGACCCGGATACCGTGACAGAAGATTTCGATGTTACCATAAAGACATTGAAATTGAAAAGGACGGTACAGGCGAGCAGCGACGCGGTGGTGTATACCGAGGCCCCCTTCACCTGGAAGGATCTTTACCATCAGAGAAAACGATGGTATCTCGGGAATTACCAGACGATCGTCAAGCACAGGAACTCTCTCCTCCACAGGCAGTTCGGGCTAATCCGGATGTTGCTCTTCCCATTCATGATTTTCTCTTTGATTCTGTTCCCCATACTGGATATCGTGGTAATCATATCCATCGTGCTCGGTCTGCTTTCTGGGTTGTGGTGGGAACTACTGATCATCTTCCTCTTTTTCAACCTACTCAACATCTTGGTCACCTTGTTTGCCATCGAGTCCGAGGGTGAAGATAGACGACTGCTGGTCTACTCCCCCCTGATGCTGTTCGGTTACAAGCAGTTCCTGGATCTCATCATGCTAAAGAGCGGCATAGATATGTTGAGGGGAGAATCAGAATGGACGAGAGTCAGAAGGGCTAAGGGCCCTAGATCATGTGAGGTCGAATGAAAGTCGAGTTAATCAAGACTTCGAAGAAGGAACTTGATTTTGGGACGAATGGATTCATCGGAGACGCCCCCTATGACCCTCCCAAAGTTGTTTAGACAGTCTACTCCACTATCCGATCCTCGGAATAGACTACATATCTCCACCAAATTTCTTAATAATCCTGTCTGAAACCCTGAGAGCTAGTGCAGCGGTAGTCAGCATCGTGGGCATCCCCTGCGATTCTCGCAGTAGCGAGAGATCCGAGCCCCCCTCATCCGGTCGAAAGGTGAAGGCGGTATCGCCGGTGATCCTGATGTCAGTGTCCACCCCCTACGACCTCATCCTATCCGCCCCGGCGTGGGAGCGCATCAGTATAAGATCAGTCTTGCTAGCTATCTCTACCACCCTCTTCCTGTTACTGTCAGATAGCTCACCCGAGTCCACAGTGTAGGCGATACTGGGTTTATCCATGCCCGCAGTGTACTTGGTGGTAGAGAGGAAGGCCCAGAGCAACCCGGAAGTCCAGGTATCCGTGTAGCAACTACCCTCCACCAGCATGACCACGTCGTGTTCCCTGACCAGCTTCTTCATCGCAAAGAAATAAATGGAGGGGATAGGCGCTATGCGCAGATACTCCTCCTCTTTGATAACCTCCTAAGGTTGTTTTCGCTGAGGGTGGGCACTGTGATCGGTGCCCTCTCTCCGCAGATCCCCCTGATATCTTCGATTATTGAAAGGAGTCTTGCCTCAGAACCGGTGTTGTTCGCACCGTTGTATCCCGCCAGCAAGAATCTTGGCAGAGCACCAGTGCCGCTCCCACCACATGAGGGCTCATTATTCGCTTCCAGATAAGCCATCTCCAGTGCCTGTGGACCAGGTCCGGGTAGTAATCTCTGCCGTTTCTATATAACAATTTCTGGATGGAATGTCCTTTCCCCCTGAAAGAGGCTACTCTACCTCCTTCTTGACCAAGTTTTCCCCATGGTTACAACCCTCACATTTTCGATTATGAACAGCAGCGGCCAACTGTTAAGTATCGGTGGGAGACTGCACTGGACATGGTTCTGGAAGAGCTCGCCTCTTCTCCCGTACCCGAGGCATCGATGGCCATCGGAGGGTTCCTGGCCATACTGATCGCCATCATGGGGGAGAAGGAGGACTCTTGGCTGGACGAGCTCGCCGTGTTCCTGGCATTCTTCATCGGCCTGTTTATGGCGGGTATGGCTATCATCCTGTACCTAAATGACTACGGCACCACCTCCACCATTCTCGTGCTGGGAGTCCTGGGCTTCGCCCTGTTCTCCAGGACCTTCAAGGAAGTCAAATGGGCCATCATCATCAGCCTGATCGTAGGCGGCCTGGCAGCTTACGGCATGTACCTGGCGGCCACCCAGTTCGGCCTTGGCTTCCTGTCCACCACGGTGATACTCGTCATGGCCTTTATCATATTCGTAATTGTCTTCGTGATCCTCAAGGCTGTGGAGGCTACCATATCGTTTCTTGGCTCTGTGGTCAGTTTCCGACCCCTGCTGTTTATCGGGGGCGCACTCGCCTTGCTGGAGGCGGTCCTAGTCTTCGCCGCCACTTCACTTTCGGCCATCCTGGCCTGAACGTGAGTGGAATACGTTTAAATTGCATAAGATATATCGAGGGAGACGCGGGCTCGTGGCTTAGCTGGATATAGCGCTGGCCTTCTATCGCAGGCTCTCCTGCGGAGGCTAGCCAGATGTCTCGGGTTCGAAATCTTCCAACGAAGACGAAATTCCCGACGGGCCCGCCATCCACATGGAAAATTTGATAAGGATATAGGCACTCCTGAAATCGCTAGTATAGAGGACAGCACGATGAAGAGAGGATCACGATCATGGAAGAAGAAGAGTAATCAACGCTGGAAGTGGCGCAAGAAGAGGATGCGCCGCAAGAAGAGGGAGCAAAGGAAGTAATCTCACACTCAAAATGGGGGTATAGGGTAACACGGCATCCTTGCGGGCTCCAGTTAATTGGGGATGATTATAAACGGGTTTGCTGACCGGTGATGAGTAACTGGAGCGATGACCCGTTAATTCTGCGTGGGGTCGCTCCCCACGTGGTGGAAACCCGCTGATCTGGGTTCAAATCCCAGTGCCCCCACCTAACTTACTGGCTCGGTGTCGTATGTACCTTCGTGGATTGTCGATAATCTCTATTTTAGGACCCGTATAGGGGGCTCCTGATCGGTCCTCTTCTTCTTGTTCTTCATCCTCTGCAGGAAGAGATATGTCTTCTTTTGACCCTCGGCTAGATCCTCGATGTTGAGGCCCAAATACCGTATCGTCTGTTTGGTGTCTGCGTGACCGAACGACTCGGCGATCTCCTCGAGAGGAACTCCGGCCTTGTACTGCAATCTCCCACAGGTCCTCCGGTTCGTGTGGTGATTCAGCCGTCTTCTCAGTCCGGCCCTCTCCCCCGCCCTCTGGACGATATTGTCCATGGCCGTTGTACCGTAAGCTCCCAGAGTCTTGCCCTTGCGGTAAATGATCCATCTCTCCGGAACCTCTACATCTGGGTCCCGTCCCCTGGCCTCCTCGATCATGTCTTCTCTGAGAGATTCGTAGTGATGGACTTCTCCCCATGTCTCCGGGGCGAAGGCAATGGTCCTCCACTTGCCTCCACCTCTCTCCTTGCCCCGGATATGGATGCATTCGTCCTGGATATCCTTGGTTCGGAGTCTCATGACTTCCACCCGTCGGAGGAAGAGTCTCATCGGCATCAGGGTATACTAGGTCGAAGTACTCCCGGACCCCCATAACAGCGGTCAGGTCCTGCCCCTCCTCCAGCTGCGTGTAGCCCAGGTTAACCGTCGGCTACAGGGGATCGTACTTCGCCCAGTTGACCACGTCGATCCCGGGGACCTTCGGGCTGGTCGTGGGAGAGTCCCAGAAGTCGAACTCGATGTAGTAGTACTTGGTGGGCGCCTTCCACATGGTGGCCAAGGCCGCTCTGCACATCCACTTGTCGTTCTCTAGCTCAATAGAGACTCGCTTCACATTAATTGGAAATTAGAGTTGAATCAGGGATTATTGTAATTAGGTAGAATTACTCCTTTGTAATACTGATTTCTTCTAGGCAAAAGAGTGAAACTACCTACTCATAGAGACTACTCTTCTAGGACAGCCCTGTATGAAACAGGAGTAAGCTTAATCCTGTTGTCGATCTCCGAATAGGGGTCATTTATCTTGATTACTTCTGGTTCGGCGGCCATGTTACGGAGGAAATATAGCCAATAAGAGTCCCCTTTCTCCTCGGCAGTGGATATCTGGTTGGCGGTCAACTCGAATATCGAGTTCATCCTAATCGCGGTCTTCACTGCGATGAATTCTTCACCGTCATCTATATCGTAAGAAAGTATATCGTATCCCAGTCCCACATCATCGATACTCACCCGCTTCACTTTCTTCGCCAGGTCTGTCCTGCCTGCATCTATGAGTTCTCTCCTTTCCATATCCACCACATACCTCTCGCCCATCAGGCATACACAGTCCCTCTGTTCCTGCAACTTCTTGAACTCCTCCTCGTTCATCCCATCTCTTACCGGTAGGCTAGAAGTGATTGCCTCCTCGTCCGTAGATACGGGCATCATGTACTGGCCTTCCCCGAACCAGAATATCTCACCGGTAGTTTTCCTGTACTGAAGAACGTTTCTAATGCTACTCTTCCACCTCAAGTCTCTGCCGGAGCTCAACGGCTCGAAATCTTCAGAGTCCAGTTCGAGATCCCTCTCCACGGTCTCATAGATCTCATGGATATCAACGATCTCTCCTTTGGGAAGCTTGTCGAGCATTACCTCCCACATTGCCGGCTGAGGAGTACTCATGACTATCGTTTAATACTCATTCGGCATCCTATTTGCCATTTATGTCTCTACCCTTGATAATAGAACGAATGACCGAACTCATTCAGAAATGACTGGGATTCTGCTCATGTAATAAAATACAGAAAAAAGCGGTTCATAAGTAGGGAAAGAATAAGTACAGGCTTGCCAGTGAGTTTTCCCATGAGTGCTCCATCTGAATCTAGTTCTAAGAAGAAGGAAAAACCGGACCCCAAGCCAGAGATTACCGAGATGGTAGAGAAGGCTCGTGCCTCAATGAAGGCGATTGAAGATTTTACCCAGGAACAGGCCGACGAATTGGTAATGGCCATAGGCTGGGAAGTTTACAAAGGAAGTGAAGAGCTGGCAGAGCTCTCTGTAGAGGAGGGCGGGTTTGGCAACTATAAAGATAAATTGAGAAAGATACGTCTGCGTATGACTGGGACAATCAATGATATGAAGACCATGAAGACCGTAGGCGTGGTAGAAGAGGACCCCGAAAGGGAGCTTGTCAAGATCGCCAAGCCCGCGGGCGTCGTGGCCGCAGTCATACCATCAACAGGTCCCGCTTCCACCCCTCCCGTGAAGGCACTCTGCGCTCTCAAGGGTAAGAACGCCATCGTCGTGGCCGCTCACCCGTACACTCAGAAGTCCTCGGAGCTTTCCGTTGACTTGATGCGCAAGGGTCTTAAGAAAGTGGGAGTCCCTGAGGACCTCATACAGATTATCTACAATCCCTCCATAGCCAAGACCCAGGAACTCATGCGCCAGTCTGACCTTATCGTGGCCACCGGAGGAGAGAATATGGTTCACGCCGCCTACAGTTCCGGAACCCCCGCCTACGGTGTGGGAGTGGGCAACGCGGTGCATGTAGTGGACGAGACTGCAGATCTCGACGACGCCGCAGCGATGATCAAGAGATGCAAGACATTTGATTATGCCACTAGCTGTCTGGCCGACAATTCGGTCATAGCCCACGAGTCGATCTACTCCGAGCTGGTGGAAAAGCTCATCGATCTAGGAGCTTACATCTGCGATGACGAGGAGAAGGAACGCCTCCGGCTGGTCATGTGGCCTAAGGGCGGGCCTATCCCCAGTATCGACGTTATCGCCAAGCCGGTGGAGCATGTTGCTGACCTGGCGGACATCGATCTATCTGAAGGCAGGGAGTTCTTAGTGGTCAAAGAGACTGGCACGGGGCCTGAACACCCGTTCTCGGGCGAAAAGCTGTCGTTGGTGCTGGCTCTGTACAAGTATTCCGGAGACATACAGAACGCTGTGGACCTAACCAACGATATCACTGAGTATCAGGGACTGGGCCACACCTGCGGGATCCACACCGCCAGAGACGATCACGTGGACGCCCTGGCATTCGGCACCAAAACGTCTCGTGTGATGGTCAACCAGGACATGAACGAGGGTGCTGGCAGTCCCAGGAACGGCCTGCCGTTTACACTATCTCTGTCCTGCGGTACATGGGGCGGTAACATCACCACCGAGAACGTTAACGCCAGGCACTTCATAAACCTCACATGGGTATCGCGCAAGCTGGACGAGGCGAAGGGACAGCCCACTGCGGAAGATCTCTTCTCCGAATACTGGAAAAAATACGGCAAGTAGACCTGTTAGCTGGAAGCGGTTAAGCAGGAACAGGGTGCTCAGTCTGGGGTAGTCCCGAGTAGGTGACCCGGTCGCATGTTACGACACCAACGGTCCCAGCCCTAGAACCCAGTGCAACCACGAGTATTGGGCTGAGATGCTGCCGTGATTCCCTCAAGATCTCAGAGTAAATTGAAGTCCTCGTAGACTATGTTGTACACCTTGACGCCCATCTCTATGAGCTGGTGAGTCAGATCACTCATCATGGCCGGAGGCCCACAAAGGAATATGAGACACCGGTCCAGGGATTCAGCTCCTCCTGCAATCCGGGTGATGTCATCGCCGCGCACCCGGCCTTCCTGACTGGTATCCAGAGAGTGAAGTCGAATTCCTCTCTTTCTTCCTCGATCTGATTCAGTTCGTGAGCGTAGTGTGCTTCCTCAGGCCACCTCAGTGACCATATCAGGTGTATGTTACGGTCCATCGGATGTTCGCATTCGTATTTGGCCATGCTGAGGAAGGGAGTGATCCCTATGCCGCCTGCGATCCACACCATGTCCTGCTCATGTGCCAGGTACCTCTCCTCGAACTTGCCGTACGGCCCCATGACCACCACCCTTTCCCCTATGTTGACAGTGGGCAGCTTTTCCGAGGTGAAGTCTCCCGCCCGCTTGGCAGAGATCCTTATGCCCCCATCGTATCCTGAGATAGAGAAAGGAAACATCTTTCTCTCGTACATATCGGGGAAACGGACGAAGACGAACTGTCCGGGGTGAAAATTGAGTCCCCCGACTTCTATCCACAGTTCTGTAAGGTCCCCCATCCTCTTTACCTCACTTACCACGCCCTCGTATCTCGGTCCGATATGCCTGTACAGGAGCGCGGTGTAGGCAGAGCAGAAGATCCCAACAGCACATATGCCTACCACTGAGTACCTGATCAACGAAAACTCGGCCATGGCAGAGCCCGCGGCTAGAGCATGGATCAGGGCAAGTACCAGGGGGACTACCATCAGCCGGTGCGTGTTGTGCCAGAGATGATATGGCAAGCTTGTCCTCACTGTGAGATAGACCAGTATGAACAGCGCCACCAGAGAGAGGATACCGTCTGTAACCTCGAGGTCTATGCCCACTATCAGGTAAGAGGCCACTGTGTCCCACGAGGGCACGGCGTCTACTATTAGCAGGACGGGGTGCAGGAAAACGAAGAGCAGTCCCAGCTTGCCCACCATCTTGTGAACCTTGTACATCCTGTCCAGGCCACTGAATGCTCTTTCTAGAATTTTCCACCTGGTGCTAAGGACGAAGTTCACCGCCAGGAAGTAAATGGCCAGGAAGGAGCTGCTCTTGGCCAGTATGATCAACAGTGAGGATTGAAACTCGGAGAGGATGAGCCAAGACAGGGGAAGGAAGAACGCGCTGATTAGCAATACCACGGTGCCTACAGATGCGATCTGGATCCTGGACAATGGATGCAGTAGCTCAGTGGGCAGGAATTGCAATAACGCTCTCTTCCCCTTTCCCTTCTTCCCGGAGCTATCGGTCATGTCCGAGAGTGAATATTCTAACTGGTTGATAGATAATTCTTTCTTCTAGGTGACTCGAGATTACTTTATTGTGCCGGAGAAAGTCATCATATCTCCATCCTTGCTCGTGTATCTGGAAGGTCTGGTCTCTCTCTATGTGCCAGGATTCCGGTTCTATTGGTCAAATGTTCAGACTATTGACATCGAGCTCTGTTCTTGGAATAAACATAGATAAACACGGACCGTCAATACTACTCACAATCATGATGCCCATCGCCCAGTTGATGATAGAGCACAGGTTGATAGAGCGGATGGTCGCCCTCCTAGAGGACCAGCTGCAGGAGATAAGGGAGGAAACTCCGACCCCCTCCTCTCTGGTGTCTATTTCCTCCGCACTACGCTGATCGCACGCACCACGGAAAAGAGGAGGACATACTTTTCGTCAGGCTGGAGGAAAGGGAGATCGACCCTGAGCTTGAAAATGTTATGGAATCCCTGAAGGAGGATCACAGGCAATCGAGAAAGAACACCGGGGCGCTTGAGACCGCTGTAAACGAGTACCGGGACGGGGAGGACACTTCGGAGAGGAGATAGAGAACAGACTGTCGTTCTTGGTGTCCCTCTACCCCAGGCACATCGAGACCGAAGATCGCAGGTTCTTCCTACCGGTCATGGACTACTTTACCGAGCAGGAGCAGGAGGACATGCTACTGGACTTCAATGAGTTCGACAGGACCATGATACACAGGAAGTACGAGTCCCTGGTGGAAGGACTGGAGGGCCCCGGAAAGGAAGAGGTGAAGACGGGGCGCAAAATTTCTAGGACCAGGAGGCAGTGCAAAGTCTGCGACTACGTGTACGATCCAGCCCAGGGAGACCAAGAGGGAGGAACCCCTCCAGGAATAGACTTCAAGGATCTGCCGGACGATTGGGTGTGCCCGGTCTGTGGTGCGGACAAGGAAGCCTTCGTCCGATTGGACTAGAGACTGAAGCCCGGCTTCTAGATGAGTAATTGTGGTTTTGTCTCAGGTGCCTCCTGGAGGTCACAAAGTCTCATGGTAATGGAAGAAAGGATTATGATTCTTCTTTCAAATATTATTTATATGGATAGTGCCAACTAAAAATCCAAGGGGACAAATATTCCTTCCGGAGGAGGTCCAGATGATTGAAGAATATGAACTGGTAGCACTCCTGTTGGGTGCAGGAGTGCTGCTTTTCATCTATGCCAATAGGAATCAGCTCCAGCAGTTACCTTCCTCGAACCTCTTCATTACCGCCTTCCTGATGTTCGTTGCCAGCTGGGTACTCACAAACCTTGAGGACTTCTTCTGGACCGACCCCCTGAACCTTTTGGAACACGTCTCTCTCGCCTCCGGCGGTCTGGTCTTCGCTGTCTGGTGCTGGCAGGTCTTCGGGAGAGGGGAGGCAGAACGATGAACCTAATAGTGATTATCGACCTCGTCTTCTGTGCAACTGTCATAATGGCCCTGGTACTTCTGGCCCTGGGCTGGAAACGAGCGCTGTACAGAGACACCAAGTTAATCCTGGTGGCCATTTTCGCTCTGCTCATCCTTCACGGTTCCATCAATATACTGGAATGGTCCAACTTCCAGGACTCTGTAGACCCGCTCAGCGATCTCGTTCAGAGCCTGCAGCCCTTGCTCTGGCTCTTTTTCCTTTATGCCTTCTTGCGAGAGACTTCAGAGAGGAAGTTGAAGAGGAGTGAACAGAGGTTCAGGTCGCTCTTCGAGCATTCGAATGATGCAATATTTATCCACGACCTGCAGGGAGTGATACTCGATGTCAACGAGAAGACCCAGGAAATGCTCGGATACTCTAGGGATCGCATTCTGAACAGCGATCTGTCTCAACTCAACCTTGAATCGGAGAGGAACAGACTCCAGAAGGAGCTTGAGAGGACAGGTGAGACCGGGTCCAGCAGGTTTGAGACCAAGTTAAGGAGAGAGGACGGCAAGGTCATAGATGTAGAGGTGAGTTCCAGGATCATCGACCGTGAGGGGGGCGTGGTGCAGGCCATTGCCCGGGACATCACCGAGCGGAAGAGGTCGGAGGAGCGAAAGGAGTTCCTGGACACCTTGATGAGACAGGACCTTAGCAGCAAGTTACACACCCTCCAGGGATATCTCCAGCTGATGGAGGATGAGGACCTGCCAGAAGGGGTGGAGAAGCACCTGGAGAAGGCCATTAGGGCCGACAGGGAGGCCAATGAAATCCTGAATCTGGCGTGGGAGCTCAGAGATATTGAACAGACCGACTGGTTCGTGAAGAAGGACGTTGTTAATGCACTGAATCACGCGGTCCAGGAAATCCCCGATCTGGCGAAAGAACAGGGAGTGACCATTGATAGGCAATTCTCTGAGCATTTGGGGAGCACCATGGCAGATTACTCGCTGGCCTTACTGTTCTCTCAGCTCATGAAGATACGGATCCAGAAATCTGGATGCGATCGAATAGAGATTGACGCCTCGGCAGGAGAGGACGATATGGTGGTGACTTTTGAGGACAACGGCTCAAGGTTAATGGAGGACATCAAGAAGCTGTTCTCAGGAAAGGCTTACACCGGAGAAACCACAGGTGCCGGCGGGGTCAGGTACTACATGCTTAGACAGATAGCCGAGCACAACGATTTGAGCATCGAGGTGCAGGACTCAGAGCTCGGTGGAGCCGCGTTCCGCATTCAAATGAAGAGAGTCTGAGACCTGTCTTGAAAACGCTTTCAAATTCAAGTATAGACCATTCTGAGTGAAAAATGAAGGGAAGAGGTTTTGAAGTCCAAGTTCAGAACTCGGCAGTGATAGTTATCTTCTGCGTCTTATCTATCCCGCCGGGAAGCCCCCTGTGCCAGTTGTGCAGCAGCATCCTCACCGTGCTGTCCCCGGTGAGGTTGTATTTGCCCATCGCCTTGAGTCCGTTGTAATGGGCAACCACCAGGTATCTGCCGTGGGCCAGCTCAAAGAATGCTTTTCCGCGATCATCGGTCTCGCCTGCGGTCACCTTCTCCAGTGTAATGGTCAATGACTCGTTAGTCCTCTCTATATCCACGGAGAATACTTCCAGATCCACGCCTGACATAGGTACGATCTGCCCTTCCACCCTGGCACCCACGAGCACGGTAAGGCTGTCCGTACCCTCTTCGCAGACCTCAACCTTGGGTCCCGCCTCAGTTGAGACATCTTCCCCGGCAGCGGCGGCATATATGCCAGCACCGCTTATCGCCAGGGCCACGACCAATGCCAAGGCGGCCAGTCCTTTCCAGCTCTTGAGGAACATCTCATATCACCTCTAGTATTGAGAGGGCATAGGGCGTATAAACACGGTCTGAAGTATTCGTACGTACGAATCATTCATAAATTTAGAAAGCCTTCACCAGCTCAGAGGACCGGGTGTTATCGATGTTTCCCCCACCATGGTTCCTTCCCCTGGACATAATATTCCAGCTGGTGACGGCCATCGTGTGCCTGATCGTGGCCGCCTTCGCCTTCAGGGGCTACCAGTGGATCGGAGAGAGGAGCCTGATGTTCCTCTACGCGGCATTCAGCCTCCTGGCCGCGGCGTTCTTCCTGAATGGTATCACCATGGGCTACGCCCTGTTCGCCAGGCTGACCTTCGCCAGGGCAGCGGCTCCCTTCGTATTCGTGGACCTGGGTTTCTGGCTGTATTTCATACTCCAGGCCCTGGCGTACATCTTACTGGCCTACGCCTATCACAGGAGGCTCAAGGACATGCCTTCTTCGCTGGCCCTGATCGGGGGCTCGCTGCTGTTCGCCGCCCCACTGTTCGAGACCCTCATCGTACTCTCCCTGTTCATCATAGTGGCCGCCCAGGTGGCCCACTACATGACCAGTAAGAGCAGGAACTCGTGGATAGTGACCAGGAGCTTCCTTCTCATATTGATCAGCCAGATACTGATACTGTTCGGGGCCTTCTTCCAGATCGGCTACGTGTCAGGGAAGATCATCCAGCTGGTGGGGTTCCTCTCTTTGCTAGCCCTCCTCTACAGACTGAGAGGTCCTGTATGAATTCGAGCAACACCAAGAAGTACAGATCCAAGGGCCGGATCATGGCCGACATACTCAGTGCAATCAAGGAAGATGAAGATGCTAAGATCACCCACATACTGTACAAGGCCAACCTGTCCTACGATCGACTGTCCAGGTATCTGGAAGAGCTGGAGGAGTCCGAGCTGATACAGACCATCGACTCCGGGGACAGGAGTCTCTACAGGATCACGGAGAGGGGTCAGAAGTTTCTAGTGGAGTTCAGGAGGATGGAGGAGTTCGCTGAGGCCTTCGGACTAGACATCTAGTAGCCACGCAGCCCTGTCGACATCCAATAGGAGCGCCTTCCCGACACGAAAGACAGAAGCTCTTAGATATTCGCGTTGTCTTAGTACACTAGTTACACAAACCTTAAGTCCAGCAAAGGTATGCCCAACCTGAGCACTGGAGCGTCAGTTGAATACCTCCAGCAATTCGGAACGCTTAAATAAGATTAGTAGTATGCTTGCCCCTACCGAAAGCTTGAAGGACGTTCGACCAGACGTCAAGGGCAATGTCTAGCACAACCCTGTGCCATCCTCGCCGAGTTCTGCAGGATGGAAACGGCGCCACGGTCGAAGGTGACAGCATCAAGACCGTTGAACGATCCAGTAAGCAAGAGTGTGGATTATCTCCACCCATCGAGAGGGAGAATCATGCCAAAGACAAGACGTCCACGAAAAGGATCAAAAGCCTATTCGCCTAGAAAGAGAGCCAAAAGGCAGACACCGAGGATAGATGCCTGGCCGGAGATCGAGGAGGGGCCCAAGGTACAGGGCTTCGCTGGTTACAAGGCGGGCATGACTCATGCAATGATTGTAGATTATCGTCCCACCAGCACCACCTCGGGCCAGGAAGTGCAGGTACCGGTGACCGTGCTCGAAATTCCGCCCATGAGGGTGGCCGCAGTGCGCATGTACGGCAACACTTCGTACGGATTGAAGACCCTGGGCGAAGTATGGGCAGAGGACATCGATCCTCTCCTGGCCAAGCGCCTGCCTATACCCGAGGACTACTCGATGCAAAGTGCATGGGACAGGGCCAACGGTAATGAGGTGGAAGAGGTCCGTTTGCTAGCTTACACACAGCCCAAGCTGGTAAGGGGCATACCCAAGAAAGTGCCCGAGCTCATGGAGTTGAGGATCGGCGGCGGCACCGTTGACGAGAGACTGGAATACGGGAAGTCGTTGTTGGGCAAAGAGATTCAATTTTCAAATTTCACAGAAGAAGGTAATATGATCGACGTATCAGCCATCACCAAGGGAAAAGGTTTCCAGGGAGCGGTGAAGAGGTGGGGTGTGAAGCTTCTAAGCCATAAGAATAGCAAGCACCGTAGACAGTACGGTACCCTGGGCCCCAAGAGGCCCGGTTACGTTCGACCCACACTCCCCATGGCTGGTCAGGTAGGATATCATCAGCGTACTGAATTCAACAAAAGAGTGCTCAAAGTCGGGGAGAACGGGGAAGAGATAACCCCAAGAGGAGGTTTCGTGAAGTATGGAGAGGTGGTCAATCCCTACGTGCTACTGCACGGTTCGGTACCCGGACCTTCCAAGCGTCTGGTGAGGTTCAGAGACCCGGTCAGGGAGTCTGGAGTGGAGCTCAAGGAAGCTCCCACTTTCGTATATGTCTCCACAGAGTCCAAGCAGGGGGTCTGAGAATGAAGGAAGGCAATTCATCAATCAATGTTTACGATCTGGCGGGCGAAGTGTCCAAGAGCATCGAACTACCCGCCGCGTTCAGGAAGCGGTTCAGACCGGACATCATCAAGAAGGCGGTGAAGATACAGCAGGCCAACAAGCGCCAGCCCTACGGTCCTTCGGACATGGCAGGCATGAGGCACGCGGTCTCAAAATGGCCCAAGGGCCAAGGCGTGTCTAGAGTGCAGAGGCTGAGCCAGGGAAGGCGAGCGGCGCAGTCCCCGGGCACAGTGGGAGGACGCAAGGCGCACCCCCCGACGCCGGAGAAGAACTGGTCCAAGAAGATGAACAAGAAAGAGCGCAAGAAGGCGAGGCTCTCCGCCCTGTCCGCCCTGAAATACGACGATCTGGTGAGGGGACGAGGCCATCAGTTCGAGGAAGACATCACCCTCCCTCTGGTCGTGGAAGACGGGATCGAAGAGGTGGAGTCCACGCAGGAGATGGTGGACGTGTTGAACACCCTCGGACTGGGCGACGACCTGGACAGGGCCAGGGAGGGCAAGAGGATCCGCGCTGGACGGGGCAAGATGCGAGGACGGAAGTACAAGGTGCCCAACAGCGTTCTTATCGTTCTCTCCAGCCTGGAGGTACCCGGGGCCTGGAGCGCTAAGAACCTTCCCGGGGTTGAGGTGGTGACGCCCGAAGGGCTGAACGCGGAGATTATGGCCCCCGGTGGCGACCCAGGACGACTGACTCTTTTCTCTGAATCGGCTTTTGAAATTTTAGGTGAGTGGTAGAGATGACTGACAAGGAAATACTCTTGTATCCGCATGTGACCGAGAAGACGATGAACCACATGACCGGTACCCCCACTCAGGATTTCGCGGACGGCAACAGGATCGAATTTATAGTAGTCAACAATGCGACCAAGGCTCAGATCAAGAAGAGTTTCGAGGAGCGCTTTGATGTGAAGGTGGACAAGGTGAATACCCGTATCATGAAGGACGGTAAGCACGCGATCATCAAGCTGGCCGAAGAATATTCGGCCGAGGAAATTGGAATGAGGATAGGTGTATTCTGAGGTAATATCATGGGTAAGAATCTAATACAGCAGAGGCGTGGTCGAGGAACTTCACAGTACAGATCGCCCAGTCACCGACATCACGGAAAGGTGCAGCTCCCCGACAGGGGGGCAGGGAAAGGCAGGGTACTGGACCTGGTCCATGCGCCGGGGAGAGTCAACCCCGTGGCCAAGGTGGACTTCGATGGTGAGGTGATCAACATGATAGCCCCCGAGGGACTCCAGGTGGGTCAGGAGATCCAGGCGGGAGACAAGGCCCCCCTCAACCTGGGCAACACGATGCAGCTGGGGAACATGCCCGAGGGGACACTGGTTCACAACATCGAGGGGAGTCCGGGCGACGGGGGGAAGTTCGTCAAGAGCCCCGGCACATCTGCGACCCTGGTGAGCAAGGGCAAGGACAACGTCGTCCTGCTGCTTCCCTCAGGCGAATTCAAGGAGGTTCATCCCAAGTGTAGGGCGTCAGTGGGCATCGTGGCCGGAGGAGGCCACAAGGAGAAACCATTCAGGAAGTCAGGCGCCAAGTATCACGCTTATCGCAGCAAGAGCAAGGCCTACTTCAAGGTCAGAGGTGTGGCCATGAACCCGGTGGACCATCCACACGGCGGGGGTTCCCACCAGCATGTGGGTAAGCCCAGCAAGGTGAGCAGGAACGCACCTCCGGGAAGGAAGGTCGGTAACCTATCACATCAGAAAGGTAATAAGAGGAAAGGCAAGAAAAAGAAGAGGAAGTGATGAACATGGCAGCTAAGAAGAGGGCTTCTAGGAAGAAGAGGAAGAAGGGAGCCATTAAGAGCCGGAGAAAGAAAGAATTCACCTATCGCGGTTACAATCTGGAAGAGCTGAAGGAGATGCCATTTGATGAGATGCTTTCCCTCCTACCCGCCCGTATCCGGAGGAGCCTGGATAGAGGGCTGAACGAGGAGCAGAGGATCTGTTTCAACAGGCTCAAGGATGACGATGAGGAGATAGTTAGGACCCACCGAAGGGATGTGCCCATCATACCCTCGTTCGTGGGAAAGAGAGTGGCCGTATACAACGGAAAGGATTTCGAGCAGTTCGATATCAAACCGGAGATGATCGGTCACTATCTCGGAGAGTTCGTCCTTACCAGGAAGAAGGTGGAGCACTCCGGACCCGGTGTCGGCGCCACTAGATCGTCCAAGTTCTTACCACTCAAGTAGGTGATTGAATGGGTTATACAGCTCAAACTGATCCGGATATCACTTCCCGCGCACTGGGAAAGGAACTCCCCATTTCTCCCAAGCATTCCAGAGAGATATGCAATATGCTCAAAGGGATGCATGTAGAGGATGCGATCGACCTGCTGGAAGATATCATGGATAAGAAGAAGGCCGTGCCCCTGAAGAGGTATAACAAGAGAGTCTCTCACAAGAAGGGCACCGGCCCGGGAAGATACCCGAAGAAGGCAGCTGAACAGATCAAGAAGGTAGTGAGAAGCGCGATGCACAACGCTGACTATAAAGGACTGAACGGAGAGGGCATGAGGATCAAGGTAATCGCCGCCCATCGGGGCCAAACCACGGAAGGCTATCAGTCCAGGGCCTACGGCAGGACCACCCCGTGGAACCAGGAGACGGTCAACATAGAGGTCATACTGGAGGAGGAATAATATGGCTAGTGAGAAGAAGTTCATCAAGGAGAATATTCAGAGGTTCTTACTGAAGGAGTACCTCCAGGAGGAGTCCAGCAGGGCAGGGTTCGGCGGCGTGGACGTCCAGAGGACTCCCATGGGTACCAGAGTGACCCTGGTCACCGAGAGGCCCGGAATAGTGATCGGGCGTAAGGGGTCCAACATCAAGCAGATTACCAGGGAAGTGGAGGAGAAGTTCAATTTCGATAACCCTCAGATAGAGGTGCAGGAGGCGAAGAATCCGAACCTTAATGCTCAGATCGTGGCCGAGAAGCTGGCCTTTTCTCTGGAGAGGGGATGGCACTTCAGGCGAGCTGGCCACTCCACCGTGCGTCGAGTGATGAGGTCCGGCGCCAGGGGATGCCAGATCGTGCTCTCCGGGAAGCTCACTGGGCAGAGGCACAGGACTGAGAAGTTCAAGGACGGTTACATCAAGTTCTGCGGGGAACCGCGGAACGAGTTCATTGATACAGGTTTCGCCGTGGCCAAGCTGAAACCCGGTGTGAGCGGAGTCAAAGTGGAGATAATGAGGGCCGACTCCAAGCTACCGGACGAGGTAAATGTCATATCGCGGACCGAAGCGGCTGATAGGATGCCGGACATATTCGACGAGGAGCTGGAGGAAGAGACCATAGATGCTGTCAAGGACTATACGGAACCATCAGAGGAGGAATCGGAAGAGAAGTCCACCCTGGAGGCAGTGAAGGAGTCTCAGGAGTCAGAGGAATCCGACGAGGAATCTGAAGTCGAAGATGTCGAAGATATCGCAGATGTTGAGGACGCTGAGGATATTGAAGATATAGAGGATGATGCTCAAGTGGAAGACTCTCCCGAGGAAGAGGGGGAGGAAGTTGAAGCGGTTGAGTCCGAGGAGACCCAATCGGAAGAAGGAACCCAGACGGTAGAGGAAGATGTAGATGAAGAAGAGGTGGTCGAATAGATGGCTTTGATTAGAACCTCGGAGATCAGGGACATGTCCCCTGAGGAACGCGATGGTCTGCTACGGGAACTGCGTGACGAGTTGATGCATGAGAGGGGCTCAGCCGCCATGGGTGGAGCGCCCCCCAATCCTGGTCGCATTCGAGCGATTAGAACCAATATCGCCCGGATTCTCACCGTCCGGAAGGAGGAAGAGAAGTAATGGCCGAAATATGCCCTACATGTGGCTTGCCCGAAGAACTCTGTATGTGTGAAGAGATCGCAAGAGAACAGCAGAAAGTGAAGATATCAACTGACAAGAGGCGGTATGGGAAGACAGTGACCATGATCGAAGGTATCGACGAAAACGACATCGATATCGATGACCTGGCCAGGAAGCTCAAGACCAAGTGTGCGGCCGGAGGAACGGCCAAGAAAGGCAGAATCGAGCTTCAGGGAGACCACAAGAAGAAGGTGAAGGAGACCCTGGAGGACATGGGCTTCATGACAGAGGTATACTAGATCATGGGTAAAAACGAAAGAAGGGATTTCATGAGAAGAGAATTCATCGGTCTGGGCGTGGAAGTCATTTCGTCCAGCCATCCCGGCTACCTGGACATCAAAGGGACCGTGGTCGACGAGACCAGGAACACAGTGGTCATTGAGAGTCGGGGAGAGGAGAAGACTGTGCCCAAACCGGGTAACGAGTTCAGATTCACATACGGGGGCAAGAAGATCGCAGTGAAGGGTGATGAGATCCAGTACAGACCGGAAGATAGAATCAAGAAGATCAGGTGATCTCATGGAGAAAGAAGCTAGGAATATTGGAATTGACGTTCAAGCTCCTGAATCTACTTGCGAAGATCCAAATTGTCCATTCCACGGTACCCTCCCGGTGAGGGGTCAGATTATCAATGGAGTGGTCGTTTCCCCCGGAAAAGGGGGAACCGCAGTGGTAGAAAGGAACTATATGAAATACGTGAAGAAATACGAGCGTTACGAGAAGAGAACGAGTCGATACCCCGCTCACAATCCTCCCTGTCTGGAAGTGGAAAAGGGAGACAAGGTCAGGATTGGAGAATGTAGGCCTTTGAGCAAGACGGTGTCCTTCGTGATAATCGGAAAGAGGTGAGGTCGTTGAAAGGACTAGCGGGAAAACAGACACGCGGAATGCAGACCGGATCCACCGTCGATGTAATCGATAACACGGGGGCCAAGAGGGTGAAGATCATGGCCGTCCCCAAGTACCACGGCGTGGCCAGGCGGTATCCCAAGGCCGGTCTGGGGGACATCGTGGTGGCATCAGTGAAGAAAGGTACCCCGGAGATGAGGAGACAGATCGTGTACGCGGTCATCGTGAGACAGCGCCGGCCGTTCAGGCGGGCCGACGGTACGATAGTGTCCTTCGAGGACAACGCTGCCGTCCTCACCACTGAAGAAGGAGAGACCAGAGGAACTGACATCAAGGGCCCCGTCGCCAGGGAGGCGGCGGAGAGATGGTCCCGAATAGCAGCCACCGCTTCGATGATAGTGTAGGTGGTCATATGAATAGTAAGAAGGCAAGAAAGCAGAGAAAGTCACAGAAGAGCGGCCCCATTCACAAGAAGAGGAAGATGGTCGCCTCTCACCTGGAACCCTCGCTGAGAGAGGAGTACAACCGCAGATCGATCCAGGTGACCACCGGCGATACAGTGTTGGTGCTCAGGGGCGAGGAAGAGGTAGAGGGAGCCGAGGGCAAAGTGAGCAGGGTGAACATCGACGATGGTACGGTGGTCATTGAGGGCATCACCATGTCCACCGCGGATGGGAGTGAGGTGGAGAGACCTATCCACGCTTCAAATCTGATGATAGTCAAGCTGGATCTTTCGGATCCGTATAGAAAGGACAAGTTATTGAGATCACAGGAGGGAGCTGAATGAAGAGGAGTATGAAGAGACTGACCGCCCCCCGGAGTTGGCCCGTGCCCAGGAAGACCTCGGTGTGGGTGAAGAAGCCTTCTCCAGGACCTCATCCCACGGACAAGTGCATGCCCCTGGTCAGTATTGCCAGAGACATGCTGGAGATCTGTGACAGTGCCAATGAAGCCCGACGCATTATCGGGAACAGGCAGATACTGGTAGACGGCCGAGCGGTCAAGGACCACAAGATACCCGTAGGCCTGATGGATGTAATATCCGTCCCCGGACTGGATCAGCATTACAGACTGTTGCTTAACCGCAGAGGCAAGTTCATACTGGTCGAGCTGGAGGAGGGGGCCGAGAACTGGAAGCTGTGCAGGATTGAGAACAAGACCACCGTCAAGGGGGGCAAGATACAGCTGAACCTACACGACGGCAGGAATATGCTGCTTGAGGAGGACAAGTACAGTACCGGCGACGTGTTGAAGATCGAGGTACCCTCGCAGAAGATACTGGACGCGTTCGAGATGGACTCGGGTAGCCTGGCGCTGGTGATCAGCGGTGCCCACATCGGTGAGGTGATGACCATCGAGAACCTGAAGGTGGAGAGGAAGTCCGCCCCCAACGTGGTGGAGTTCACGGACGGTAGTTCGACCATCAGGGATAACGTGTTCGTTATCGGTTCCAAGGAGTCAGCGATTAAGCTGCCGGAGGCGAGCATACTATGAGCGATGATATGCGCCAACCGAGAGTAGAGAAGGTAGTAATCAACATCGGTGTAGGAGAGGCAGGAGAGCGCCTGCTGAAGGCCCAGAAGGTGCTGAAGATGTTGACCGATCAGGAACCGATGGTCACTCACGCTAAAGGAACCAACAGGGACTGGGGCATCAGAGAGGGTATGCCCGTAGGTTGCAAAGTCACTCTCAGAGGAGAGAAGGCAGAAGATTTCCTCAGGAGGGCCCTGTGGATTAGGGAGAACATGATCGTCGACTACTCTTTCGGGGAGCAGGGAAACGTGTCCTTCGGAATATCGGATTACACCGACTTCAAGAACATGAAGTACGACCCGGAGATAGGCATCTTCGGTATGGACGTCAGCGTGGTCATCGAAAGGCCGGGATATCGAGTCGCTAAACGTCGCATCAGGCAGAAGAAGCTTCCCGATGACCATAAGGTGAGCCGAGAGGAAGCGATGGAGTTTATGGAAGAGAAATTTAATGTCGAGGTGGTGGAATGAAGCCCGAGAAAGATTACGGCAGGAAAGAAGGTTGCCGACGCTGTGGCAGGAAGCGCGGAATAATCCGGAGATACGGGATGCATCTGTGCCGACAGTGCTTCAGGGAAATTGCACCAGAGATAGGATTCAAGAAATATTCATGAGGTGGGAAAATGCAGAATGATCCATTGAACGATGCATTATCGACGATAAAAAACGCGTCACTCAGCGGCAAACACAAGTGCAGGATTTCCCCCTCTTCAAAGTTGATAGGAAGAGTGCTCAAGGTCATGCAGGAGAACGGGTACATCAACCAATTCGAGTTTATCGAGGATGGAAGAGGTGGAGCATTCGAAGTTACGATGAGGGGAGGAATCAACAACTGCGGAGTGATCAAGCCGAGGTACGCAGTGAAGAGAACGGACCTGGATAAATACGAGTCCAGATACCTGCCCGCACAGGATTTTGGAGTGCTCATACTTACCACCACGGAAGGAGTGATAAGCCACATGAAGGCCCGAAACCTGGAGATCGGCGGGAAGCTGCTGGCTTTCGTGTATTGAGGGATCGGAAATGACAATTACTGGTGTTGTTGAAGAGAGGATTGAAATCCCCGATGAGGTGACGGTCGAGGTCATCGGTCCGGAGGTCAGAGTCTCGGGACCCAACGGAGACATAGTCCGCCGACTGTTCCACCCGCGGATAGACATCAAGAAGGAGGATGGAGCGGTGGTCATCTCCTGTGAAATGCCCAAGCGTAAAGAGAAGGCATTGTTGGGCACTTTCGTCTCCCACATCAAGAACATGATAGGGGGAGCGCTCTCCGACTTCGAGTGCAGGATGAAGATCGTATACTCCCACTTTCCGATGAAGGTGAACGTCAGAGGTAACAACTTCGTCATCGAGAACTTCATGGGCGAACGGTCGCCCAGGAATGCTGACATCATGAGCGACGTTCAGGTGGACGTCAAAGGTAGCAACTTGACCATTCACGGTCCGAATATAGAGGCGGTGGGCCAGACCGCGGCCAACATCGAGCGGGCCACGGCGATCAAGGGATACGATCCAAGAGTTTTTCAAGATGGAATTTACATCGTGGAGAAACCCAGGAGGTCTGAAGAATGAGTGATAAAGAGATACGAGAGATTTCAGATCTTCCATATTATAGAGAGGAATACGCTGAGATACTGGAAGACAAGGGCATCTTCACTATCGATGATCTGCTCTTCGCTCTGTACGACGAAGAGAGCGCAGAAGACATTCAGAAGAGTCTCAAAGGAGTGGGGCCCAAGGTCATCGACCAGTGGATCCAGCGCATCGAAGACGACGGCATCTTTGAGGAAGAGCCTGAGGAAGAGCCCGAAGAAGCTGAGGAAGAACCAGAAGTGGTTATCGAAGAGGAACCCCAGGTTGAGATCGAAGAGACGATCGAGGAACCTGATGTGGAGATAGAGGAACCTGAGGTAGAAGTCGAAGAGGAGGCCGAAGACGACTCGGAGATCCTGGAAGAAGGTAGCTACGTGGTGAAACAGAAACCAGAGCTCGACGAAGGGACCCTCCGGCTCCTGGAGGAGAGGGAGAAGAAGTCCTCCCAGCGACCGAAGTTCAGGAGACAGGAATGGTTCCGCTACAAGAAACTCGGAGACGAATGGAGGAGACCGAAGGGTCTCCACAGCAAGTTGCGGCGCAACTACAAGTACAGGCCCGCCAAGGCCAACATAGGTCACAGAGGCCCCAAGGAGGTACGCGGGCTTCACCCTTCGGGATTCGAAGAGGTGATGGTCCACAACAGCTCCCAGCTGGAGGACGTGGACCCCAAGACTCAGGCAGTGAGGGTCGGGAGTACAGTAGGATTCAAAAAGAGGCTCGACATCGAGAAGAAAGCAGACGAGCTGGGAATTAGAGTTTTGAACAGGATGGGATAAGATGGATCTTAAGAATCAGAAACGAATGGCGGCGGAAATCCTGGGATGCGGAATCAACAGGGTGTGGATAGACCCCAACAGGATGGAAGACGTCGCAGACGCGATTACCAGAGCGGACGTACGGACCGCTATCGAGTCAGGCACCATCCGAGCCCTCTCCAAGAAGGGCATTTCCAGTGGAAGGAAGAAATACACTCAGGGACAGAAGAAGAAAGGGCGGAGGAGCGGGCAGGGGAGCAGAAAAGGTACCTCCACTGCCCGAACGCCAAAGAAGGAGAACTGGATACAGACCATACGCCCCATCAGGGAGATGTTGAAGGAGTTGAGGGACGGGGGAAAGATCTCTCGCTCAGTCTACAGAGAGTTCTATATGAAGTCTAAAGGTGGCATGTTCAAGAACAAGAACCACCTGCTCACCCAGCTCAAGATCGAGGGCCACCTGGAGGAGGAAGACTGATGGCTGAAGGTCCGAGGTATAGGGTACCGTTCCGCAGGAGAAGAGAGGGAAGAACTGATTACAGACAGAGGGCCCGGCTGCTCAGAGCGGGCATCCCTCGTGCGGTGGTTCGACAGTCCCTGAAATACACTTCAGTTCAACTCATCGTTTACCACCCCGAAGGGGACCGAGTCCTTGCTTCCGCCAACTCCAGAGAGCTTCTAGATAAGGGCTGGACGGGGGCCACTGCGAACATCCCTGCCGCCTATCTGACCGGTTACATGGCCGGCAAGCGGGCGGTAGAAAAGGGCTTGTCCGAGGCGGTGCTGGACATAGGCCTTAGAGTGCCCACGCCGGGCAGCACTTCCTTCGCCGCCCTGAAGGGACTACTCGAAGCGGGTGTCGACATACCCCATGGGGAGGAAGTAATCCCTTCGGAAGATAGACTCATGGGACATCATATTGATGAAGGATTGGAAGAGGAAGTTGAAATGATAATTGACCAGATAGAGGGTGATTGATTTGGAGTGGAAACCTAAGACCAGGCTGGGCAGAATGGTGCTGGATGGAGAGATCACCACCATGGGCGACGCCCTGGCCACCAAGCTCCCGTTGAGGGAGCCGGAGATAGTTGACATACTGCTCCCCGATCTCAGTGACGAAGTGATAGACGTCAACATGGTGCAGAGAATGACCGACTCAGGCAGGAGAGTCCGGTTCGGGTCTACCTGCGCGGTGGGAAACCGTGACGGCTTCATCGGCCTGGCAAGAGCCAAGTCAAAAGAGGTAGGTCCGTCCATCAGGAAGGCTATAGACATTGCAAAGCTGAACATCATCGAGATCAAGAGGGGATGCGGCTCCTGGGAGTGCGGCTGCGGTACCCCTCATTCACTGCCCTTCGAAGTACACGGCAAAGCGGGATCGGTCAGGGTGACCATGAAGCCCGCGCCCAGAGGTATCGGGCTGGCCATGGGAGAGGTGGCCAAAGACATCTTCGTGCTGGCCGGTGTGGAAGACGTGTGGGGCACCACGAAGGGGCACACACAGACCACGGTGAGCTACGCCCTGGCCACCTTCAACGCCCTCAAGCAGACCTCGAAGATGAGGGTGTCCGAGGAGCAGGCGAAGCGGCTGAACATCATCAGCGGACCGGTCAAGCTCCATCAATCCGAGCACCAGTTCGATGAGGAAGATATGGCTGATGTGGAGGGGGATCAGTAGATGGCATATGCGCTGGTGAGGGTACGAGGTCACCCCGGAGTCAATAAGGACATAGAGGATACACTGAGCATGCTCAACCTGACCAGGGCCAACCACTGCGTGGTGGTGCCCGAGACCAAGACTGTGAGAGGAATGATCAACAAGGTCAACAACTACATCACTTGGGGAGAGATGAACGAAGAGACCCTGGCAAGACTAATCAAGTTCAGGGGAAAGTTGAAGGGTGACAAACCCGTTGACGACAGCTATGTGGCGGAGAACTCGGAGTACTCCTCTATCATCTCTCTCGCCAAGGGTATAGCGGGAGGGGAAGTGAAATACTCTCAGGTCAAGGACGTCAAACCGCTGTTCAGGTTGAGTCCCCCCAACAAGGGTTACGAGGGTATCAAGCGCTCCTACAGAGAAGGGGGCGCACTCGGATACCGTGGCGAGGACATCAACGAGCTCATTGAAAGGATGATTTAAGGAGGATCAAGATGCCGAGTAGAAGGAAGAAGCACAGGGGAAGTCGTACCCACGGCAGAGGCAACAAGGCGGGAAGAGGTGCCGGAAAGAGGGGTGGCCGTGGCAATGCAGGACTCCACAAACATAAATTCATAAGCACACTTAAATACGACCCAGATCGTTTCGGGAGGCAAGGATTCAAGCGACCCCAGAAGGTCGTCACCTCCACGGAAACGATCAATTTGCGACAACTCGATGAACAGATGGACGACCTCATCGAACAGGGCATTGCCCGTGAGGAAGAGGATGGGACCGTGGTCGATCTCTCAGAGATCGGCGTGGACAAGCTCCTGGGTAGGGGCAGGATGAGCCGCCCCGCCAAGGTCAAGGTCACCGATTGTTCAGAGAGTGCCAGAAGGAAGATCGAGTCTGCTGGTGGTGCGATACTAAACCCAGAGTAATCGCCCCGTGATGCATATGGCCTCTGAAGAAAAGAGCATGTTGTACAAGCTCAAGCCTATCACCGATAGGTTGCCTGCTGTGAGCAGGCCAGAGGGCCATGTGCACTTCCGTAGCAAGATGATGTGGGTCATCATCATCCTGGTTTTCTACTTCGTGATGACCAACGTCTTCCTGTACGGTCTCAACCAGGGAGAGACCATAGATCTTTTCGCCCAGTACAGGGCGATACTTGCCGGCGCCCAGGGCTCTTTGATGCACCTGGGTATCGGTCCCATAGTCACCGGTTCAATTATCATGCAGCTCTTCGTGGGAGCGAAGATAATCAAGCTGGATCTTAACGATGAAGAGGACAAGGCGGTATACCAGAGCGTCCAGAAATTTGTAGTCATCGTCATGATAATTGTGGAGTCTGTTCCCCAGGTGTTCGGTTACCTGGTGCCCTCGGACGCGTTCATATACAACCTGGACGGAATATTCGGGGCCGGGGGCATCATCAGCGGGGTCAATATGGCCCGATTCATAATCATATTCCAGCTGTGCTTAGGTTCCTACCTCGTGTTCCTGATGGACGAGGTGGTCTCCAAATGGGGTATAGGCAGCGGTATATCGCTGTTCATAGCGGCCGGCGTGGCCCAGGCAATATTCACCGGGACCATCAACTGGCACGCCATAGACGGTAGCGTCCCCATGAGTCTGTCCAACCCCCCATCAGGGACTATCCCCAAGACAATTTACATTCTCCAACACATGCCAGCTTCGGGTCTAGCTAGCGGCGGCTATGAACGGATTTTAATCCAGAACCCGAATCCCATGGTGGCATTAGTCGGTACTATCGTCGTATTCCTGTTCGTCGCTTACTCAGAATCATCACGTATCGAACTGCCCCTCGCCCACGGCTCGGCCCGGGGGGCCAGAGGCCGGTATCCGATCAAGCTCATCTACGCTTCGAACATACCGGTCATCCTTATGGCCGCTCTGCTGGCCAACGTGAGCATGTTTTCCATGCTCTTATGGTCCAACGAGGCCCTGCAGAGCATCCCATTCATCGGAGGACAGTCGTGGCTAGGTTACTATCAACCGGGGTCGAGCGCACCTTCAGGAGGTTTGGCGTGGTACCTATCCACGCCCCAAGGTTTAGGGGACTGGTTACTCCCCATCATCGATCCTGGCCAGTACGGTAGCGTGGTGTTCGGCCATAGTCCGTTACAGGTGGTGTTGCACGTCATAGTGTACTCTTCGGCCATGATAATTGGATCCACCATATTCGCCAAGTTCTGGATCGAGACCACCAATATGGGTGCCGATTCCGTGGCTAGGCAGATCGAGTCCAGCGGGCTACAGATCCCCGGATTCAGGCGTGACCCTCGGGTGCTGAAGAGGGTCCTCCAGAGGTACATACCAGTGATAACCATCATCAGTGGTGCCGTAGTGGGAGCTCTAGCTGCCGGTGCCGATCTGATAGGTACTGTGGGCAACGCGAGTGGGACCGGAGTGCTGCTGGCGGTCGGAATATTGATACAGTTCTACGAGGCTATGGGTAGAGAACAGATGATGGAAATGCATCCAGTGTTAAGGCAGTTCTTCGGAGGTGAATAGATATGGCAGAGAAGAATCAATCGATGAGCATGTCCAAACTGATCACCATATTCCTTGGTGTGCTGGCTATCTTTATATTATTTGACCCCGGGCTGCGTTCCGGTATGGGGGCAGCGGTGGGTTTCGTGTTCGAGCCAGTGGTAGGATTCGGCGGCAGGTTCCCCATAGTGACCCTGTTCGTCGCGGGCATGATCATGACCTCGGTGACCATCACGGTGAGGCACTTCTTCACCGATTACGTGGAGCAGATCAAGAGCCAGAAGGTGGTGTCCGCGTTCAACAAGGAGCTGAGGGAGGCCAGGAAGAATAACAACACGTACAAGATCAAGAAGCTGACCGACCAGCAGCAGGACATCATGAAAAAGTCGATGAGCGTTTCAACTTCGCAGTTGAAGCTGCTGCCGGTGACCATGATCGTGGTCATACCCATCTTCGCCTGGTTGTCGGTGTTCATGGGAGACATTCACAGCCCTACCGTGGCCGTTCCCTGGGCAATGAACGCTTCTCTCAATGCCAATTACCTGCTGCCGGCGTGGATACTGCTGTACTCACTGATCAGCATCCCGTTCGGTCAAATTCTACTTCGATCGCTCAGGTTCTACTCGTTCAAGAAGCGACTGGAGGAGATGGAATCGGAGAAACAATCGGAGGAACAACCGGAGGCACAATGAGGATCACCATTGGTGGCCCTCCAGGTTCTGGGAAGAGCACGGTGTGCCGGATGCTCTCTGAACGATTGAAACAGGAGTGCGTGATATCCGGCGAAGTGTTCAGGGACATGGCCGAGGAGCAGGACATGACCCTGGAGGAGTTCGGGAGGTTGGCCGAAGAATATCCCAAGTACGATCAGATGCTCGACCGGAGGATGGTGCGTATCGCCGAGGAAGAAGAGCACATCATACTCGAGGGGCGGCTGACCGCCCACATGTTGAAACGTAATGGTATACCTGCCCGCAAGATCTACCTGGACGCCGAGCTGGAGGAGAGGGCGAGAAGGGTAGCAGAGCGGGAGGGAGTGCCCCCGGAGTTGGCTAGAGAGAAGATTTTGGAGAGGGAGCGCAGCGAGGCCAGTAGATATTCTTCTTATTATGATATTGACATTTCAGACAAGGGCGTATACGACATCATAGTGGACACCACCCACATTCCGCCCGAACAGGTGGTGGAAGAGATCTTGGAGAGGCTGGAGGAGATCCGTTGAGGCTGGTTAGAGAGAGGACACCACTGTCCATGAAGCACGGCAAGGAGCCCTCCGCAAGGACCCTTAATGAGATGTTGGAAGCGGGGGTAATCATACTCGATAAGCCCCGGGGCCCCACTTCCCACCAGGTATCCAGCTGGGTGAAGAACATACTGGGAGTGGACAAGGTGGGCCACGGCGGTACCCTGGACCCCAAGGTCAGCGGGGTCCTGCCCATGGCCACCGGCAAGGCGGTCAGGGCGCTGGACGTGGTGAAGGAGTCGGATAAAGAATACGTCTGCGTGATGAGGCTTCACCGGGATAAAGGCCGGGACAGAGTGGAAGAGGTGATGTCTTCCTTCGTCGGAGACATCTACCAGATGCCCCCTTTGAAGTCGGCGGTGAAGCGTCAGCTGAGGGTCAGAACTATACACTCCCTTCAACTGCTGGAGATGAAGGAGCGGCGGGTCCTCTTCAGGGTGGAGTGCGATGCGGGCACCTACATCAGGACTCTGTGCGTGGATATCGGTGAGGCGTTGGGTGTGGGGGCCCACATGGAAGAGCTGCGCAGGACCCGCTCCGGAGACATGACCGAAGAGCAGGCGGTTACACTCCACGAGCTGAAGGACGCCTATGTCTTCTGGAAGGAGGAGGGAATGGAGTTATTGAACGACATCATCAGGCCCATGGAGTTTTTGCTCTCACCGTTACCCAAGATCGTTGTCAAAGATACGGCGGTCGACGCCCTGTGTCACGGGGCCGATCTGGCCGTGGTGGGGATCACCGAGGTGGACCAGTCGATCGCCAGCGGTGACCTGGTGGCGCTACTCACCGAGAAGGGGGAGGGCATCGCCTTGGCCGAGGCTAAGATGGGGACCAAAGAGATGGTGGAGGCCGAGCAAGGCATTGCGGCCGACACCAGCCGGGTGTTCATGAGGCCGGGCATCTACCCAAAGGTATGGTGAGCTGTTGAGGATTTTCAGCCCCTGATTCCAATATCAATAGGGATGTTACTCCCCGCAGGAGATTCACTTCTACGGCGGGTACTGGTTGTTTAGAACTCAACTACTTTCAAGAACCTCTCTCGCTCACCCCTTTATATCTCGAGAGCGGAAAGAGGATGAGGAGATAAATGGATCTTACACTGCCCGAGAACATACCATCTTCCGAACTGGGGGAGAGGAGGTACTCCAGTGGGAGGAAGATATACACTTCACTGCCCCCGATCGATGAGTTCCTGGGGGGCTTCTCTCTATCGGAACTCGTACTTGTAGACAGTTCGGACAGATTTATTTTCGATCTTACGCACATGGTGTGCGTGAATTCGATACACACTCTGGGTGAAGAGGTGGTATGGATCGAGGGCGGGAATTCTGTTGATCCATATAAGATGGTAAACCTGTGCAAACGTTTCCGCCTTGGTCGCAGGGACGTGCTGGACGGGGTGAATATAGCCCGGGCATTCACCGCCTATCAGATGACATCTCTGGTAGAAGAGGAACTGGAGAAGGAGGTGGAGCGGACCAGGTGTGGGGCGGTGGTCATCTCCTGTTTCCCCGATCTTTTCTTGAACAAGGAGATGTGGTGGTCGGAGGCATTCAACCTAATGAAGCAGTGTTTTTCAACCGTCCAGGAGGTGGTGAGGGACCACGAAGTGATGGCCCTAGTCACCAACTACGGTCTGACCAAGCTTTTGCGCAAGAGGAGCCTGAGGACCTTGCTCTACGACGGTGCAGACCGGGTACTCAGGATGGAGAACAGGAGGAAGAGTATCAAACTCTCCCTACCCGGTGAAGGGAGGAGCATGCTCTACCATCCCGTTCCCCACTACCAGACCACGTTGGAGGAGTTCATCGGGTGATCACATGGGAAGGACTGTGCCCACGTACAGACAGACTTTGGAATCGATCATACGAGGATGGTCGGACTTCAGGAGGGGACTGACCGAGAAGGACCGGAAAGCATTCGACAGGATGATGAACAGGGCGAGAAGCCACGCCTCAGCCGCCTCCTACGCCGCATTCCCCGATCCGGTGGAGGCGGTGCTGCTCTCCATCATGCTGGAACAGGAGAAGACCATCATGGAACTGAAGGAAGGGATCGAGGAAGGATGAAGGGCTGGGTAATCGATGCTTACCCCGACTATGAAGGGAACGAGATGGTCCTCTGGGTCAAGACGAACCGGGGGTTACAGAAAATGGTGGACTCCCAGTATCGACCGAGGTTCTTCGTCTGGGCCCCTGAAGATCAGTTGTACGATATAGAGGAGGGCCTCCAGATGATGGGAGTCCGCAGGACCTCCCACGAGGAAAGGAAGACCTGGTTGAAAGACCGGAAGAGTCACGTGTTGAGTGTGGAGGTGGACGAGTACGGCCGTTTATACCCCCTGGCCAGAACGGTGGACGGCTGGGGAGACTACAACAGATACAGGTTATTCAACGTCGACTTGCGCTTCGACCAGCGCTACTTCCTGGAACACGATATATTCCCCATAGGTCTTACCGAGTTCAACGGGGGCTATCGCTCCCTTGACTCCCCCTTCCGGGTGGATTACCCTATACCACAGCTCAGCTCAGTGGACCTGGAGGTGGAGGTGGACGGCGCGATACCCACCATGGAGGATGAGATCAAGAAAGTAAAGGTGGGAGAGGAAGTCCTGGACGGACCGGAGGAAGCGATACTGAACGACATCTCCAGCCTGATCAAGGAGAAGGACCCTGATATCATATTCACCACCGGGGGGGACGATTTCTTTCTACCATACCTGATCCACAGGGCGGAGGAGAACAACGTCCAGAACTTCACTCTGGGCCGAGAAGAGGGGGGTCGGATATCGAAGGGGAAGAGCTACTTCAGCTACGGGCGGATCTTGTACAAGCCGCCCGCCTACAAGCTGAGGGGCAGGATACACATCGACCGCCGTTCCTCCTTCATGTATTCGGAGAGCGGACTGTACGGCCTGATCGATCTTTCCCGACTGTCCAGGATCACGCTTCAGGACCTCTGCCGGCTGTCCCCGGGCAGTGCGATCAGTGCCATGCAGGTGAACGAGGCGGTGAGGAGCGGATCCCTCGTCCTGTGGAAGAAGAACGTCTCTGAAGAGTTCAAAACCGCCCGGGAGCTGATGATGGCCGACCGGGGAGGCTTCATATACGAGCCGGAGGTGGGTCTGCATGAGCAGGTGGTGGAGCTGGATTTCCGTTCTCTATACCCCAGCATCATGGTCAGGTTCAACATCTCTCCGGAGACGGTGATGTGTGACTGCTGCCCTCGGTCTTCTCGAAGGGTCCCTGAGCTGGGATACAGGATCTGTGAGCGGGAGACCGGACTCATCCCTCGGGTCATCGAGCCCATCATTAGACGGCGGTCGACATGCAAGCGACTGATGAAGGATCACGCCGATCGGGAGACCATCTACGCCCAGCGTTACAACATACTGAAATGGGTACTGGTCACCTGTTTTGGGTACACTGGTTACAAGAACGCCCGTTTCGGCAGGATCGAGTGTCACGAATCCATCAACGCTTTCGGGAGGGAGATACTGTTGAGGGCCTCTGAGATGGCCGAACGCCGGGGCTTTTCCATGCTGCACGGCATAATCGACTCCTTGTGGCTCCAGGGCGGGGGTGATCCGGGGGCTCTGTGTGAAGAGGTCGAGAAAGAAATAGGCATCCCTCTGGAGATGGAGGGCAGGTATAAGTGGGTGGTGTTCTTGCCCCACAGCGTCCACGGCATGGGGACTCTGAACAAGTACTACGGGGCGTTCGAAGGGGGCGGTATAAAAGTGAGGGGGGTAGCCCTCCGGAGGAGCGATACACCTCCGCTGGTGAAGAAGATGCAGGGCGAGATGCTGGAGACACTATGCCGTTCCCGGGACAGGCAGCAGTTCAGGGAGAACATACCGGCCGTACTGGAAATAATGGAGGAAAAGATCGAGGACCTGAGGGAAGGGGAGATACCGTTGAAGGAGCTGGTCATTGTGAAGAGAGTCTCCAAGGAGCTGGATGAGTACAGCCAGTTCAACGACTCGGTGGCCGCTCTAAGACAGCTCCATGTTCTCGGGCACAGGGTACCGCCAGGCAAAGTGGTGAGGTATGTCCTGAGGAACAGCGAAGGCGACAATCCCTGGAACCGGGTGATACTGCCCTCCCTGGCTGAAGAGGGACAGAGCTACGATGCCGAGAAATATGTGGATCTGGTGTTGAGGGCCACTCTAGAACTGCTCTCCCCCTTTGAATGGGACATGAGGTCTCTACAGGAACACCTCATTCGCTGAACGCCCTTTCTCAGACTCTCTTGCTCACATGCCGAGGAGGGAGAGAAGGACCCGGTCCCACCCGGCGAAGAAGAGGATGAGCGGTATCAACAGACACCCGGTGAGGTGCACCCTGCTGATCCCTATGGCGGGAGGGACAGAGCCCAGCAGGGTGGATACCAGCAGGATGATTAGTCCCGGTATTCCGTTGAACGCGAGTACCAGTACCACCAGGAATATGATTATCCCCAGGGTGAACGCTCTGAGATCGATCCGCTCCACCCACCGGGCGAACAACCGACCGGAAAGGAACATCATCTTGTATCCCACAATGGAGCTGACGAGCACGGATAGGAGCAATAGAGAAAAATACGCCGAGGGCTGGCGTGATAACTCCCACATCCCTTCGGTGCCTACGACCTCCAGCAGAGCAAGCATGGTCCCCGTCCTCCCTTTCCCTATAGTGGACAAGGCTATCAGACTGAACACGGCAGCCGAGGTCCCCACCGCAGAGACCACGGTAATGAAGCGCTCTGCCCCCTCCAGAGAATCGTGTTCATCATCGGTGAGGAGGCTGGCCACCACGGTACCTGCGGTAGAGGTCACGCCCGGAAACCACCCCACCAGGCCCCCTGGCACCACTCCCTTGAGAGCAGAGAGTACGTCCGGCTCCCACCCGATCTCCGTCTGCTGTTCTGGCACTTCTCTGGAAGACAGTGCGTACAGAAGAATGGGCATCCCGAAGAGACCGGTGAGGAGGGGAAACAGCGCGCTCTCGTCTAACCCACTGTAGAGATCGGCGAAAGGCATCTGACCGTTCATCACCAGGAAGCCCAATAGGCCTGACAGCAGCAGTACCGCAGCGCCCCAGGCCTTCGCCCTCCACCGCCACCTGATGACCCTCCATTTCCCCCGGATCCCATAGAATCCTGTGCTGACACTCTTCGCATTGATCAGTCTCCATTCGCCGTAGTGAGTGCGCAAATAACAGAACAGCAGCCCGCTCTTGATCTCTCCCGAGATCTCTATCTCCTGCCCATCGACAGGCCTTGGAATGAGTACGGAGATGACCTCTCTACACTCTTCCAGCGTGCCGCCCTTCAGGTCGAGCAACGCCTCCATCTCTTCTCCACCTTTCTGGGAGAGAACCAGCAGCAGCGCCACTCCCGCCAGCAGATAAGGTATAAAAGGGGTCAGGTGGAGGTAGAGATTAACGGGGGGCCCCATCAGCCACTGGACGGGGATGGCCAACAGCACGGTGGACGATGCCCCTACCAGGCTCCCCACTGCCGCGGAGTGAACGGCCCTCATACCCTCACCGGCGAGCAGCAGTCTGTGGCTGGGTAGCACCGAAATGGCAGTGGAGTCGTCGGGAGCCCCCAGGAAAATGGAGGGTATGAAGTCCAGGAAGGAATGTACGACTGCCGCTGAGACGATAGTGGCACTCACAAGCAGGGGCAGGTAACGGTCATCTATGCCCGCTGTGAAAAAGTGGAATAGGGAAATCATCGAGGCGTAGGAGGACACCAGTATCAGCGCCAGTGTGTTGACGTGTATCCCCGGTATCAGACCGCTCACCGTGCCCAAGGCGGCCCCGACGAGGGAGAAGTAGACCACTAGCAGTATCAGCTCAAGGTGCACACAAAGAGCTCTTCGACAGCAGTTTTTGAGATTACCATTACCTTTAGGCTTTCTATGAGAAGAGTAATTATTGAGAAAGGCTTTAACCGCCGTAGTGAGGGACCAGATGGACCCCATTATCGAGGCCACCGACCTGACCAAGCGGTACAACTCATTCACCGCAGTGGACAATATCGATTTTCAGATACTGGAGGGGGAGTGCTTCGGATTCCTTGGTCCCAACGGCGCCGGGAAGACAACGGCCATCAATATGATACACTGCGTCTCCCCGGTCACCGAAGGTAGTCTGAGCGTCATGGGCATGGACGTGGAGGAAAGACCGAGGGAGATCAAATCCCAGATAGGCGTGGCCCCTCAGGAGAACAATCTGGATCCTGATTTCACTGTACTGCAGAACCTGATCGTATACGCCAGATATTTCGACATTCCGGAAGAAACGGCGGAGGAAAGGGCCAACGAGCTGCTTGACTTTGTCTTCCTGCAGGACAAAAAGGACGTCAAGATCCCCCAACTGTCAGGCGGTATGAAGAGACGGTTGATCATAGCCAGGGCCCTTATCAATAACCCTCGGATCCTGATACTGGATGAACCGACCACCGGGTTGGATCCCCAGGCCAGGCACCTCATCTGGGAGAAGGTCAGGGAGTTGAGGAGGAAAGGGGTCACCGTCATACTGACCACCCATTACATGGACGAGGCGGAAGAGCTCTGCGACCGCCTGGTGATCATGGAGAAGGGGCAGATACTGGTGGAGGGTAAGCCCAAGGGCCTGATAGACGAGTACGTGGGAGCGGCGGTGATAGAAATATTCGAGCCCAGTGGGGCCATCGAGGAGTACGTGGAGGACAACGGGATGGAGCACGAGAGGACCGTCGATACCATCTACCTGTACGTGGGCGAACCCAACCCGATCGCGGAGGAACTGCGCAGCAGCTTCTCCATCGACCGAATGCTGGTCAGGAACGCCACGCTGGAGGATGTGTTTCTGAAGCTCACCGGCAGGGGGCTGAGAGAGTGAGCTTCATTTCCAACATCAGCTGGAGATCTCTGGCGGTTTGGAGGAGGAATAAGGAAGTCTTCTTCACCACCTGGAAGACCAACTTCCTGCCGCCGTTCCTGGAGCCCATACTGTACCTGGTGGCCATGGGACTGGGGTTCGGTGTGCTCATCGGCCAGATCGAGTACAGTGGGGACTACTACGAATACGCCAAGTTTCTTGCTCCTGGCCTAATCGCCATCTCCTCCATGTACGGCGCGTTCTTCGAGTGCACCTACGGTTCCTTTGTCAGGATGCATTACCAGAAGACGTTCGATGCCATAATAGCCACCCCCCTCTCCATAGAGGACGTGATCACGGGTGAGATACTGTGGGGGGCCACCAAGGCCTTCCTACATTCCACCATCGTGCTGGGAGTGGTGACAGCTGCAGGACTGGTGGAATTCCCGACCTTCCTGATGGTACCGGCGATAGGCTTCATCTCGGGGATGATGTTCGCCTCGTTAGCCATGGTGTTCACGGCCGTTGTGCCAAATATAGATTCGTTCAACTACCCTTTCTTCCTGCTGATCACGCCCATGTTCCTGTTCAGCGGCACCTTCTTCCCCCTGACCGTGCTCCCTGAATGGGGACAGAACCTGGCCCTCTTCCTCCCCCTCACTCATTCGACTACCCTGATAAGAGACCTCAGTTTCGGCATCGGCGGTCTGATAGACGTGGTGGGGCTGATATACATACTGGCATTCACCACTGTCACTTTCCTGGCCGCCGTCTATCTGATGAAGAAACGATTGATCAATTGATTACCTTCAGTCCCCCGTCCCGGATCTCTACCTTAACAAGGGTCTTGATCTCTATGTCCAGTTCCTTCTCAATTTCCGCCTTTCGGTCACCCTTCTCGATGACCACCACCACGTCCACGATGTCCACACCCATGGACCTCAGGGCGTTCACGATGGCTGAAAGGGTGCCTCCTGTACTCAGCACATCGTCGATCAGCACCACCCTGTCCCCCTCCGATATGCCGTTTATGTAGAGCTCACATTCCGAGTAGCCGGTCACCTGGCTGACGCTCACCTCACCTTCCAACGAGTACCTGCGCTTCCTGATAATGTTGTACGGTTTTCCCATAGAGAGTGAGAGCGGGGCCACCAGGGGCATACCCATCGCTTCCGGTCCCACCAGCAGATCGAAATCTTCCTCTAAGACCTTCTCCACCTCCTCCAGGACTTCCTTTAGCAGCTCAGGCTCCATCCTGGGGATACCGTCGGTAATGGGGTGAATGAAATAATGGTAAGAATCCATCTGTACGATAGGAGCCCCCTCCAGGCTCCTCTTGAGCTTTTCCAACATGGTCTGAAGAACGGTATTATGCAATTAAATCTTGTCGCATCACACAATGACCGGGTCCACGAACTCCATGTGCTGGCTGTCAAACAGGCCTCGGTCTCCCAGTTTCAGTTCTGGAAGCACCAGCAGGCTCTGGAAGGCGAGGGTCATGAAAGGCGCCGGAAGATCGCATCCCAGGTATCTGGTGAAGGAAGAGAGTTCTCTCTTCTTCCTGGCCATCCTCTCTGCCGGCTGATCGGTCATCAGACCGGCGATAGGCAGCTCCAGAGTCGCTTCCCTGTTGCCGTCTGTGGCACACAGTCCACCGTTCCTTGCCACCTGTTTGAAAGCCCTCTTCATGCTGATCGGGTCTACGCCCACTACGATAATGTTGTGCGAGTCGTGGGCCACCGTGGAGGCGATAGCCCCTCTCTTGAGGTTGAAACCACTCACGAATCCGAGGGCCGGGGATGAGGCGGAATACCTGTTGATCACCGCCATACGAATGATATCGTTGGTGGTGTCCGGCTGGACCGCACCCTCTTCGACCCTGAGATTTGCCTCTTCCGATCGACTCACAATCTGGTGAGGGAGCACTCTGATCACCCGCACTCGGGCCTCGGGGCCGGAGTGAGCTAACTCCAGGTCGGAAGCATTTAACTTCTGTTCCACTATGCTGGTAGGGGCCTGGACCGGTTCTGGACTGAACAGAGGCTCTCCGTCTTTGGCCACCAGCTGGCCGTCGATGTAGACCTCCAGCACGTTGAACGACTCCAGGTCGTCCACCACTACGAAATCCGACGCCCTCCCCACTTCCACCGCCCCTCCGGGCAGTTTGTAGTGCTTGGAGGGCCACAGAGTACAGGCCCGAATAGCGTGCACGGGATCGACGCCGTGTTCCACCGCCTTGCGGAGCAGGGCGTCCATATGCCCATTTATGAGGTCCTCAGCATCGATATCGTCGGTAACCAGGAAACACTCGTTATCCTTGACGAAAGGCATCAACTCCTCCATGTTCTTGGAGGCTGTCCCCTCTCTCACCATGACGGTCATACCCTTCTCGTACTTCTCCCTGGCCTCTTCGAGCGTGGTACATTCATGGTCGGTGGTGATCCCCGCGTAGATGTACTTGTTCAGTCCTTCACCGCTGAGACCGGGAGCATGGCCGTCAATGGGCAAGCCCAGCTGATCGGCGACCTCTATCTTTCCCATGATGTCGGGGTCCTCTTCTATCACTCCTCGCCAGTTCATGACCTCTCCCAGGGCCACGAAACCCTCTGACTCCAGGAGCTCCTTGACCTCCCTCCACCCGATGATCGCACCCGAGGTCTCCCACGAGGTGGATGGTACGCTGGAAGGCGCGGTGAAGAAGAAGTTGAGGGGTACATTCTGCCCATCCTCTACCATGTACCTTATACCCTCCATGCCCATCACGTTGGCGATCTCATGGGGATCGGTGATCACCGCGGTGGTGCCGTGTGGTACCGCCGTCTCCGCGAATCTGGAGGGGCACAGGAATGATGACTCCACGTGGATGTGAGAATCGATCAGGCCCGGTATGATGTACTGATCCATGGAGATGGGGGTTTTTTTGACACTGGCTAGCTTGCCCTTGAAGAATGAGATGGTTGCTGGATAGATGTCTCCCCTTATTGTATCAACCAAGTTACCTTCGATCATGTTTGCTCCGTCCGAGAACTGAAAAGTAATTAACATAGAAAAATGCTTTTCCGGATGACCTTGTGGTAACGGATAACATGCCATTCCCAAAGGATGTGCTGAACGAACTGCGGTGGAGTCCAGACAAGGACCTTGAACTGGCAGAGATAGTCTATGAACATAGAGGAGCTCCTAGCGATGAAAAGACGATTTCAGGAGATGATATCACCGAACTCGGTACATCGTTCTTCAAGACAGCAGAGTCCATGATCCCTTATCACAGGATACTTCAAATCATCTACGAGGGCGAGACCATTTTCAACCTGGAGAACTACGGTTGAAGTATTCTCATTAGATTCAATCCGGGTTCTCCAGATAAGTTCATCTAGGCACTACTCCCCCGCCTCGCTGAGTTCAGCCTCAGGGCCGATCTCTCGAAGAAAAACAGAAAAAAGTGGTTATGGATAGATCAGTCTCTAGCCTCTCCACAGTTGGGGCAGGTCCTCATGAATGAAGGATACCGTACGCCACACTCTTCACACTTCACCATGTCTGGTTTGGTCTTGCCCGAGGTACTGGTTTTCTCTTCCCGAGTCTCCTCATCATTGGACTCCTGCGGTCGCCCTCTCTGGGCCCCGTACTCTGGAGGCTGCCTATATTGCTGCTGAGGTCCTCCTGGCCCCCCTTCCTGGGGCGGGTAGGGCTGGTACTGAGGCTGGAATATATCCTGGATCTTAACGAAGGCCACTATCAAGAATATTCCGGGCAGGATACCGAAAACGATACCCAGGATACCCCAGATGAGCAGTCTGTCACTGGCCTCTTTGAACTTACCCTGGTCTAATACATCGAAAACGGTCGGTTTGAGCAAAACGACCACTACCAGGTTCACCGCTGCTGATACCAACTGATAGGCGCCCCATGTAACCGCGCCCAGCAGTATGTTCATAACACCGAATACCAGCATGATGAAGAAGAAGACAAAGAATACCAGCTGTCCCCAATATGCGAACTTTCTTGCTCCGGCCACGCTAGCAGGTAACCATGGCGGCCCTCTGCTGCTAGCCAAGAATGAAATAGTCTCCGTGATCAACCCTCCTTAATAGTGTGCAATATCGATGGCGTAGTCTACCCCGATATATCCCATGCGCTCAATTATATCCCCAGATATTTAATCATATCGTCTACGGAATACTGGCTAGGAACTAAGTTTGCCCCCCAGCAGACGCCAGGAACTCCAATGACTAGCCCCTTCGCTAGATGATCTTCAACCGCAATACGACTCTGATTGACAGCACCCCCAGCCGACTGCCAGAAGACTACAAAGAAATCGAGGGAACCATTAATTTTATATACAGGCGGACTTCTACAATCGCCATAGAGTGAGCGGATGAATTACAAAGAGTACAGAGATCTTTATAAAAAATTAAATTCACCAGAGGACGTTGCTAGGCTAATTGAGAACACTGATTATGATGAAAAGTTACTCAACGTTATTTACACCCAGAAGACGATCAGAGAGACCACCAAGAGATTCTACAAGGTGAAAAGACACACTTCCAAGATGCTGAAGAAGTGGAAGAACGGGAAGAGCCTTCTGGAGATAGCTGACGAATACGATTTCTCACCCATAATGACCTCAATGTTCATCCTTCGAGAACACGGGTTTTCGAAGAAGAAGTTCTGGGAATATGTGAGGAACCCGGGGGACATCCAGGATGAGAGATTGAAGAAGGAGATACTCGATGTCTATCTGGCCGACTTCGTATATTCTCCATGGGCCAATAAGCAGCAGCATGAGCGCGGTGAGTGGGGAGAAGAACTGCTGACCGATTGGCTCGATAAGCATGATATCTCCTATAAGACAGAGGAAGACCTGCGAGGGGATTACCCCAAGACCCCTGACTGTCTGTTCGATGAACCGGTCAAGATAAACGGCTGGGAGATCAACTGGATCGAGTCCAAAGCATCGTTCGGAGATAGCGTTGAGATCAGGAAGAACATCAAAGGCCAGTTGGACCCTTACCTCGACCTCTTTGGTGAAGGTATGGTGGTGTACTGGCTGGGCCATGTTGATAATTTCAAGTGTCCCGAAGGTATCGCACTCACAGATGATACGATTTTGAACTGGGAATGTAAAAAACAATAAGTATTTTGTATTCCCAATTACCCATTGCGATGGAATACATCTCGGCTAGTGATCTGGAGCGCTACGGCTACTGTCCTCTCAGCTGGTGGTTGAGCAGGGAGAACACTGTGACATCACCCGCACTTGAGAAAGGGGAAAAGAGGCACGATGAAATGGCAGAGGACCTTGCCCAGATCAAGGAGGAGGAGGAGACGGCCCTGGTCTGGGAGAGATCGGTAATCATGTTTTCCATAGTAGCCACGGCACTGGCCCTGGTGGGAGTCTCGTTGATGCCCGTCGACAACGCTGAGGGTTGGGGGGCCATCCTGGGCGCACTGTCCATACCCTGGGTTATCTCGGCCATCTTCATGCTTCTCCAGCTGTCAAAGGTCAAGGAGGAGATCGAACGGGCCAGGTACGAGAATATGATCATCTTCTTCGCCATAGTGGCCACCCTGATTGCATTGAACTCGATGACTATTTTGAGTACCAGTCAGGAAGTGGCGATTTTTCTAGAGGTTATTGCTTTGGGGCTCCTCATCATCGCCAGCATATCAGCGTTCTCCTCCATCTCCGGCTTTCGCAAGGCGGAACAGGAGAAGGAAGAGAGGGATATCGAGGGCACGATAAGGTACGTGGACGATAATGATTCGAGGCTGATGAAATCCGATAAGTATGGGATCACCGGCCGTCCGGACTTCATCATCGAGAACGATGACCAGCGGGTCCCGGTGGAGGTGAAGACGGGAAGGACGCCAAAGGGCCCATTTTTCTCTCATATCCTCCAGGTGGCCGCCTACTGTCTCCTGCTTAGCGAGGAGACTGGCAAGGAGGTCTCTCACGGCGTGCTCAGGTACGGGGACGTGGAGCACGAGATAGAGTTCAACGAGGAGCTCAAGGGCCTTCTACTGTCAAAGGTGGAAGAGATGAGGGAGCTGCTGGAGACCGAGGAGGTACACCGCAACCATAACAGGGAGGGCAAGTGCATCTCCTGTTCCAGAAGAGAAATATGTCCGGAGCGTCTTGCCTAGGGCGTCACTCCACGGTCACGCTTTTCGCCAGGTTCCTTGGTTTATCGATTGCGCAGCCCCTCTTCCTTGCAGTGTGATACGCCAGGAGCTGCAGTACCACCGATACCAGTATCGGCGAAAGTAGCGGGTTGACCTCCGGTATGCTGATCGTCAGGTCGGCTATCCTCTCCAGCTCTTCGTCGCCCTCAGTGCCCACCGCCAACACCGGCCCCTCCCTGGCCATCACTTCTGATATGTTGGAGATCATCTTGTCGTATGTGCGGTCCTGGATGCAGACCGCTATGACCGGTGTGGAAGGATCGATGAGGGCCAGAGGCCCGTGCTTCAGCTCTCCGGCGGCGCAACCCTCTGCGTGCACATAGGATATCTCTTTTAGCTTCAGAGCCCCTTCCAGCACTGTCGGGTAGTTGATGTTCCTCCCGATGAAGAAAACATCTCTGGCGTCATCGATGATCTCCGTTGCCCGTTCGATCTCTTCCTGCTTGTCCAGTATCTTTTTAACCTGCAGAGGCAGCAGCCTTAGCTCTGATATGATCGAGTCGTAGGCATCTTGTTTCAGGGAACCGTTGGCCAGCCCGAGTTCGATGGAGAGAAGGCACAGGGACACCAGTTGGGTGATGAAAGTCTTGGTGGCCGCCACTCCGATCTCAGGGCCAGCGTGAGTATACAGGACGTTGTGGGCCTCGCGTGTCAGGGTGCTGCCCACCACGTTGGTGATGGCCAGGGTGTCATATCCCCTCTGCTTGGCCTTGGCCAGTGCGGCCAGTGTATCCGCGGTCTCTCCGCTCTGTGATATAAATATGGTAAGGGGAAAACTCTTGGAGGAGGGCGAGTAACGGTACTCGGAGGCCAGCTCCACGATAACAGGGATGTCGGCCAGCTCTTCGATGAGATATCTGCCGATCATCCCCGCGTGATAAGAGGTCCCGCAGGCGATGATCTTCGCCGAATCGATGTTCATGTTGTCCAGTATCTGCTTTTCCCTCAGGGCCTGTATGGAGTTGATCAACGTGTTGTGAATGGCAGAGGGCTGCTCGTGTATCTCCTTCAGCATGAAGTGCTCGAAACCTCCTTTCTGAGCGTCCTCCACCGTCCAGTCCACTTCGGAGACTCCCCTCCGGATCTCTTTCCCCTCTGAATTGAACATCCTGATTTCATCCGCAGATATGATAGCAGAATCCCCCTCCTGCAGATAAATGACTCTGGAGGTGTAGTTCAACAGAGGAGTGACATCTGATGCTACCAGGTTCTCGCCCACGCCGAGACCTATCACCAGAGGACTGTTCTTCCTGGCCACCACTATCTCTTCAGAACCCTTCATTATGACTGCGATAGCATAAGTGCCCTCTACTTCTCCAATAGCCTTCCTCAACGCCTCGTGGAGGTCGCCATCGTAGTGCTTCTCTAACAGGTGAACCACCACTTCCGTGTCGGTCTCAGAGGTGAATCGATGCCCCTGCTCCTTCAGCTCTCGCCTCAACCGTGAGCTATTCTCAATGATACCGTTGTGAACCAGTGCAAATTTCTGCGAGCAGTCGAGAAACGGATGAGCGTTCTCCTGGGACGGTTTCCCGCAGGTGGCCCACCTGGTGTGACCTATGCCCACATTCGTCGATACTTCTGGGACCGACCCCCCCAACTCGGAGATCTCTCCCTTATCTTTGTAGATCACGATCTCATCGTTGTTTACCGCGATACCCGCGGAGTCGTAACCCCGGTACTCCAGCCTCTTCAGACCGTCAATCAGGACTTCAGTCGCATTTCTCTGACCTGAATAGCCAATTATGCCGCACATCAGACCACAATACTCCCGTTCTCCAGATTACCGTCGACCTTGGCCCCTGCCCTGACATCGCAGAGGGCCCCCACGATGGAACCGGGTTCCAGTATCGCCCCCCCGCCCAGGGAAGTGTTCTCCCCCACCAGAGATCCTATGTTGCTTAACCCGAAGAACTCGTCTTTGACCCTGGCGGTGGCGGAACCGCTCCTCACCGTGCAGTTGGGGCCGAGTTTCACGCCCTCGTCGAAAGCGCTGTATGAAACATGGCAGTGTGTACCTATCCTCACATTGCTCATCAACAGTGAATTGGAGATGTGAGTGTGAGACTTGACCTCCACCTCGTCGCCTATACTCGTAGAGGGGCTGATGTCCACACCAGGACCGATATCGCAGCCCTCACCGATGTACACCGGGCCCCTGATGTAGCAGCCCGAGCGTATCTTGGTACCCTTGCCGATTCTGACCGGGCCTTTGAGCACTGCGTTCCTCTCCACCTCCCCCTCGATCTCCTGACCCGAGAAATCCAGTGCTGTTGAGTTCATCTCTATTAAGTCCCAGGGGTAAACGGCGTCTATCCAGGTGCCGGTGGTAGGTATGGCATGGAAGTCGTTATCAGGGATCATCCTCTGAATAACATCGGGGATCCCCAGTTCTCCCCCTTTAATCCCTCTGTCCAGAAAATCCAGTATGGACACCGAAAAAGAGTATATGCCTGTGCTTATCACGTGCCCTACCTCCTTCTCCGGCTTCTCGATGAACGCGGTGACCTTTCCCTTATCGGACTGGACCACACCGTACTTGGAAGGGATCTCACTCTTGGTAACCAGTATGGAGGGCTTCTTGTCCTCCTTCACGATGTCTGAGATGGTCCTGGAGTCTACCAGGTTGTCCCCGGATACCACGATAAAGTCCTCGTTCAAAAGGTCTTTAGCCATGCTGAGAGCGTGTGCCGTGCCCAGCTGTTTCTCCTGGTGCACGTAGGAGATATCCGCCCCCATGGCCACTCCGTCCTGGAAATACGACTTGATCCTCTCTTTTCTGTACCCGACGACTATGATTATGTCTTCGATCCCATTATCCAGTATAGAAGATATCACGTATTCCAGTATGGGTCTTCCGCCCACCGGTATCATCACCTTTGGGCGTGGAATGGTGAACGGACGTAGGCGGGTCCCCTCTCCTGCAGCCAGCACAACTGCCTTCAAGAATCTATCCTCCAGTTAACATTGATTCCCATATTCATTCATAAACATTTGCCAGAAGGTTCACACACTGGAATGGATGCCGATGTTTGTTATTCACCTCACGATATGTGCACGAAGCTTGAGAATTCCCTTGAATGAAAGGAATTTCCAAACAGGTTGACCACCATTCGTTGGATGATATCTCAGACTTCACCTTGTATAGAGTCCTTCTCCAATCATTGAGGATTTTCCGGTTCTCCTCTCTGACCTTCCCCCTTCCGAAAAGATACAGTACGATTGCCATGAGAGCTAGAAATCCGATGAAGGCGGTTATACCAAGCAATCCGGCCATCGTTATCAACTGGAAGACGAAAAGAATGATGAGTGCCGCTGCTACCCATATGCTCGGATGACCCAGGCATCCCACTTCTCATCCCGAACTCTCCTATTTACGATAGACGCACTGCATTATAATATCTTATACCACATCTGATGAATCATCTCATATCCTGGACCATACTAAGGTCTTTGAAGGAAATTTAGGAGGGAGATGGTGTGAGGGAGTTGAGGCATTTCTTGGAAAGGTATTACCAGGCGGGTTTTTATCTTCTATTTTCAAATTCCTTTAGTAGAATCAGAGTCAAACCCACAGTCATCGATATGCCACCAAATATCAACAGGTCCTCTTCAAAACCAACTACCCTCTAGTCTACGACAATTCTTTCAATGGAGTGCGAGTCGGTATTTTCAAGAATCATTGGTACTCCGATCGCTCATCAATATCATGGGAGAATCTTTGGATCGATTTTTTGGATAGATTCCAGGTACCAACAACCGTTTCTGAGTCTTGCATAAGTGTCACAGTAAGATTTGATGCGGGATAGACTGCAACATTGAACTAGGCCTCAGCTGCTGGTAAATAGAGTTCTGAAGAACGTACCGAGAACCCAGCACCCAGATCGTTTGTTGTTGACCGATATGTGTCACTGAGAGATACTCGGACGGGCAGACTGACCAGAACCACAATTCCCGACGATTGTGATCACGACCAGAAGCCGCCTCGGTACTCTTTCCAGTGAGTCTAGTCTACCTCTATTCTAGTGGTGAAGTATCTATGGGATAGCATCAGTATCACAAGAGGAATTATGAGAGCGGATGTGATGCCCTGACCGACGGGAAGAGATCGATGAAGCCTGTGGTTGCTCCGGAGAGCAGCACGAAAGAAAGCTCTGTTGATTCGGGTAGATAAGAATAGTAGAAGTGGTGGAGGGGAGGCCGAGGGAATTATTCTGCACTCCATCAAATCGAGCATCACCAGATAGAATGTTTTTGAAATCGCTCCAAATATCAAGTCTGAAAATCGCCCGCAAATATTTATTGGCACCATCCTCTACCTATTGAGGACAGGTGAGGCTCACTGTCAGGAGAATGTTAGAATGGAAGAAGAACTGGAACTGAGGATCCCTCCTGAAATATATCGTTTCTTCAACAATCCTGGAGGTCATTCACTGATACTCAGAGGTAGCGCTGGTACGGGTAAAACTACCTTCGCGTTACAGACCATCGAGGACCTATCAGCTGTCAAGAACAGCTATTACCTTTCTACGCGCGTTTCAGACGCATCGCTGCTGGACCAGTTCCCGTGGTTGGGGGACAAAGTGGAATTTTCGGCAGACGATTCTACTGAAGAGGGGGGCCCGAGAGGCGGCAAAGAGAATCTGAGAAAGAGACTCAACAGGCTCAAGGGGTTGGAGGAGGAGTCCACCCCTTCAGACTCGGAGATTTCGCTGTCATTTGGCAAGGACTTGGGGGAGATCGAGACCATTTACGACTTGGTGGAAGAGAGTTATCCAGAAGTCTCCTTCATAGTGATAGACAGCATAGATGCACTGGCGGGAAAGTACGACCTCCAGTGTACTGAATTGATTAACATGTTACAGAAGGATCTGGTGGAGGGCCTGGGGGTTAACGTCCTTTTCGTACTGGAGAGTCCTGACCCTCAGTTCGACTATCTGGGGGACGGAGTGGTGAAACTGGAGACCGACGACTACATGAGGAGGAGGATCAGGGAAGTGAACATCCTGAAGTTGAGGGGATGTGAGATCCAACAGCCTCGATACCTTTTCACTCTGAAGGGAGGCAGACTCAACAGTTTCAAGTACGATGTGGAGAGCGATCTAGTAATACCAGACTCCTGGCCCACGATTGACGATGTTGGGGACAAGGTCTCCACGGGCATCGCCGATCTAGACCGTCTGCTAGGGGACGGGTTGGAGAGAGGCACTATCGCCCTGATCGAACTGGGAGAGGGTATACCCACATCGATCATCAGGGCGATTGAAACATCGCTCGCTATCAACTTCATCACCCTCGGTCGGGGGACCCTCTGGATACCCTCGAGAAAGGAGAGCCCTGAGGGCGCGATATCATTGATCAGGAGAGCTTTGAACGAGAACGATCTCAAAGACCTGATCAGGATTCCGGTGACTGCCCATCAACTTGCCGGCGGGGACCATGAATACATACTGCCTGTGGAGGGCGAAGATGCCTCCCTGGATCTGAAGTGGAAGAATATCGAGTATACGTTCCAGAAGGCCGACGACCCCGTCCTATCGCTGATGGGGTTCGATACTGTGGAATCGATATATGGCCCCGATCTGGTGGATCAACTGATGGGCTACCTGGCCGCCACCAAGCGGAACCGCGGCATCTTCGTGGCCATAACTTCCCCCTCCACCAGGTCTACGGAGCGGCTGGCGGACATAGCCAACGTCAGGCTGAAGATCGACAGGATTGGCGGGACAATCATCGTGTACGGCAAGGAACCCTTCACCGAGTGCAATGCGGTATCATTGAATAGTCTGGAGGAAGGTGGACGGGTGTCCCTGACCCCCATCGTCTAAGGAGAACAACATGATAGAAGCCTCTTTCCCAGAATGGAGCTCCATACTCGTCATAGGCAGCCCCGGTATCGGGATACTAGAGTTCAATCTCACACTGGCAAAGAAGCATCTAGATGACGGTGTGCCAGTGGTACTGGTGACTACCGATATGAGATGTAAGGATCTGCTGAGCACTATGGAAAATTTTGGCATTGATTACAACGAGATGCTAGGGGATAAATTGTTCATTATCGACTACCACTCCAGTCTCCTGGGATCCTCAAAAGGTGAGGATGAATCTGCCCATCCAGAGATTCTGAATGTTGTGGACCTCGAGGGCATCATGTTCAATGTGGATTCGATCTCCAAGAAGATTGAAACGCCTATGAAGATATACGTCCACTCGCTGTCAACACTGTTCCTGTACAGCGACCCTAAGGTGGTACTCAAGTTCTTTCAGATATCCAGTTCGAGAATCAGGTCAGATTTCGGATCAGCGATGTTCAATATCCACGACGGGGTCCACGATCAGAGGTTCATCAACCACCTGATGGCCATGGCCGATGGTGTGGTGGAACTCAAATTCGATGATGATCTGGAGAAGAGGATGCGCATCAGACACATGAGAGGCACCACCACCTCTTCCAAATGGATCCCTTATAAGATCACCAAAGGCCGGTCCAGTACTTCCAAACCTCTTTTGGAATGGAAATAGTGCAGACGCGATGTCTGTTGCTGGGAAGGCAGAAAACAGCCGACTATTCTCTTACGTAGGTCTCCACGCTACCCATATCGTTTCCGAACATGGCCCCTATGGTGTCCCCCGCTTCCAACTCCAGTGGGGACACAGCCGACCCGGAGAGGATTATCTCGCCCTCATTGAGTTGGATGCCGTATTCAGAGAGCTTATTGGCCAGCCAGGCGACGGATTGAGCTGGATTGCCCAGCACCTCTGCCCCGGCCGCGGTCTGGACGATCTCCCCATTTCTTTTCACCACCATGCCAACGGTCCGCATGTCGAGGCCGTCCACGTTCCACATCGGAGCCCCCAGTATGACCTTACCGATGGAGGCGTTATCGGCTATGGAGTCTTCGATCTTTATGTTCCAGTCCACGATCCTGCTGTCTATTACCTCAAAAGTGGGCAGCACTCCGGCAGTACATCGAAGTACTTCCGGCGCGGTGATACCGGGCCCTACGAGATCCTTGTCAAGCAAGAACCCGATCTCCGCCTCGATCTTGGGCTGGATGAGTTCTGAGAGTCGTATGGGAGAACCCTCGTTGAGCACCATCGCACTCATAATATGGCCGTAGTCGGGCTGATCCACATTGAACGCCCGCTGCATGCTCTTGCTGGTCAGGCCAATCTTCTTGCCCACACAGGCCTCCCCCTTCTCACGCTTCATCTCCACCACCTCCAGCTGTATCTTGTAAGCATCGGAGATGGTGAGGTCGTACTGGTCGACAAGAGGCGGTATGGGCTGCTTTTCTTTCTCCGCCCCTATCAGGCGGTCTGCCAATTTGGAGATGTCTTCGTTGTTAAGCATTATTATTCCTTCTGTTCAATCCAATTGTTCTTTGGAATCTTTATAGATTTCCATGTTTGGGTTCTGCGGTCTCTCGATGGGGCTCTGCCCTCAATACATCAACCTTCGTCAGAGGAGCCGGTTGTTCAAGAAGGTAATGAATTCCTCTACCCTGGCGTTACTGTTCTCGGTCAGGTTGAGCACGCAGAAGGGACAGGGCGCCAGGAGTACATCTGCACCGCTGTCCTTGAAGTCTCTGATCTTCTCTCTTGCCAGGTCTCCGGCAACAGTGGGATGTCCGGCCACCACTCCTCCCCCGCCCCCACAGCAGAGCGACGGCTCGTCCAGTTGAACTGTCTCCACACCGGGCACCGATTGCAGCAGCCGGTAGGTGTATTCAATCGTATGGGGCCCGATGGTACGGTTCAGATGGCAGGGGTGGTGGAGGGCCACCGTAATATTCCCCCCGTCCACGAAGTCTAACCGGTCGATGCCCACCTTCTCGTAGAGGAACTCTATGGTGTGCAGTACCTTCATCTCGTAATGGTGAGATATCTGAGTGGTGCACCCCGGACAGGAGGTGACTATTTCGTCGAAGCTTTCGAACAACTCCGAGTTTTGCGTCACCACCCTCCCCATCGTATCTAAGTCTCCCACCTTCTCTAGTGGCGCTCCGCAGCACACCCAATCTGGAGGGATCCCAAAGTCCACACCAGTCTTGCTGAGTATATCGACTGTTGCATCGTAGATGGACGGAATCCTCATCTGACTGATACAGCCGGGGAAGTAAAGGTAATCGGCGCCCCCCATCTCGTGAGATTGGCGGTATGTCTCCTTCCGCTCTATGGACTTGCCATGATCGAGGATGTTCTCTACGATTTGACGGTGACCTTCAAAGGACCGTTCGGGCTCATAGATCGCTTTTCTTATCTCCAGAATGGCCTCTGGGAGAGGCACACCGTTGGGGCATATATCTCCACACCGCCAGCAGGTGGTGCACTTGAAGATGTTATCCCTCAGAGCGGGGAGCTCAGTCCGGAACCTGGAAGAATCGGCGACCAGTGATCTCGGGCCGGCGAAGTTCTGGACGCCCTCTATCGAACATACTGGGCAGGCCTCAGTGCAGCTATTGCATTTGATGCATCGGGAAAGGTCGGAGGGGAACATCACACCGCCTCCTGTATCGATTCCGCAGCCTTAAGGGCGCTATACATGACTCCGCCGAGCCCCACACCTCCGGCAAAAGAGAAGTCGGGCAATATTCCGCCAGCAGCCACTGCGTTCCTCGCATGTCTATGACTATCGACCATGAGGTGTAATCGTTCATCGACCTGGACTCCTGCTCTTACTTTTTCATGTAACAGTCCAGCGGGTTCACTCCCTTCCCAGTGTCCCTGCACAGGCTGATAACGAAACACTCCCAGAGGCCCACTCACATCGGTAAACACCTTGTTCCTGGTGGTCGAATCGCCGGCGGCCATCACCAACCCGGATAGCCGGATTCTTCTAAGTCTGGTGGAATCTTCGATGGTCAACACCTCTACCTCCTGATCTCTAATTTCGCACTCAGTGGCCGCCCATCCAGTGAACAACCTCACCCCCTCTTCCCGGGCCATGTTCTCCAGGGCCTCCTGAAGACGTCTTCCGGGAATGGAGAGCGGGGTGACCACTTCGAACACCTCCTTCCCCGTTTCCTGCTCAATGCGCGACATCGAGTGAGCGTAGTCCTTCAGGCCGAACAGGGGCGGTAGGCCCACGCGGTCCTCCGAAAGGTCTGAGACCCCTTCTACTATCTCAGAGAGCAACACTTCACTGGAAATTCGCTCCACCTCAGAGGACCCGAAGTGGTTCCTGCTCCCCAGCTCAGAGACCCTCATCCAGTAAGGGTGTACTCTGATGTCTTCGAGCAGATCGGTAAGGGTCCGTGAGGCGAGATCCGGGTCGAATACCTGGTAGCCCAACAGCCCTAGAAGGGCGGTAGGGCCGTCCCTCAGTCTTTGTACGCCGCCTTCCAGGGTAAAGCTAGGTCCCATTGAACAGTGATAGACGGTGCCTATGTTATTGGTAAGCAGCTGACCTTTATTCCACGCACCGCCGATATCGAAGCGCTGTTTCCTAATCCGGGGAAAGAAGAAATCCTCGAGCCTTGACAGTTCTTTCCTCAACAGCTGGGCGTCCCCACCGCTCAGAGAATAGGGGTACACAGAATCGGATAGGCGTTGCAGGTCGATGCTGGAGGCACTTAGTGGGTGTTGTCTCTTTTTGTGCACAGTAATGCATCCTGTGGAGAGTGAAGTGGAAGTGGCCCCCTTACCCACCACGGCAACGTCGTACCCTCGTGAGGCCAGGATAGAGGCGCTCATCAGGCCCGCCATACCATGGCCTATCACCATGAAATCCACATCCACAGGTTCGATCTCACCCTTCATCCTTCTCCCTCCTGAGAGAGTCAAGGGAGTACACTCCCTCTGTTAGATTCAGCTTGAAAGCCTCCTGGTCCAGCTGACCCAGATGAAGGATGGGAGCGATCCCTTTCCACCTCTCCTCCTGGTATTCCTGGTAGAGCTCTAGAACAGAACTGTCTGAGTAGTCGGTGAGTACGGACAGCAACTCGAAAACGCAGGCACCGGACTGACAGTATCCCATGCCCGCCCTGGTTCTCCTCATGAGGTCCGACAGTTCTTTCACGCCGCCTCTATGGCAGAAATATTCTGCCTCCCCTCTCAACACCTGCTCGCATGAACACAGTACCTCCCGGCCCCTGGGCAGGGATAGAAAATCGGAAAGTTCTTTGTTGTGTGAGCTGTACTTCTTGGACATCCTGTTCAGGGGGAAGTAAAGCGTGTCCTCGATCTCCAACTTCAAGGTGTCAGATATCTCCTCTTTAGAAGTGACACACAGAGCCCTATTGCCTAATCTGCTGGCCACATGATCGGAAAGCTCCTCGGCCATTAAACGATACGTGGTCAGCTTGCCTCCTATTATGCTGACCATGTTGTCAACACCCTCCTCCCGGTGGTCTATGATCCTAAAGCCCCTGCTGATAGACCTCCCGTCCTCCCCGGCCGCAGGCAGGGGCCGGGCACCAGCGTAAGACCTGATGATCCTTGACTGACGAAGTTCAGGTATTGTCTGTTGACCCTCCTTAATCAGCAGGTCGATCTCTTCTCTGGTGGGACAGCATTGGTCTGGGCTGTCCACCTCTATGCAGGTGGTGCCCAATATGCAGGTGGAGTGGTTGGGCACCACGATATCCCCGTCTGAGGGCGGCCTCAGTCTGTTGATCAACCGGTCGACCATTCTCCCGTTGAACACCAGTAGGGTGCCCTTGTCCACCCGGACGGGTACCTCCAGGCCGGCCATGCCCGCGATGGTGTCCGCCCAGGCTCCGGTGGCATTCACCACCACCTCTGGTCTTACCACTTTTGTCGAGGAATTGCGCCTATCGATGTACCTGACTTCCTCTATCCTTCCCTCATCTACCTTGAGGTCGGTGACCCGGGCGTAGTTACGGATGACAGCGCCACTGCTCGAGGCGTCATCCAGGTTGGCCAGAGTAAGAGCAAAAGGATCGATGCCCGCGTCCGGCACTTCGAATACTTCTTGTACATCATCCGACAGGCCTGGTTCCATTGCCAGCGCCTCCCCCGGACTCAGCTCTCTGGCGGGCACCTCGACCCTCTTGCACGCCCTCTTGAACACGTCTGGATACTCGTCATCATCCGAGCTCAAGGCCACGAAGAGCCCCCCCGTCTCCTCGACACAGTGAGGGGCGATGCGCTTCAGCACCTCGTTCTCAGCCGCACACTCTTCAGCGGACTGAGGGTCCTTTACCGCATATCTGGCGCCGCTGTGCAGCATCCCGTGGCTTCTCCCTGAGGCCCCGGTCGAGAAATCCCCTTTCTCCAGAAGAACCACTTCCAGGCCCCTGAGCGAGAGGTCCCGGGCAATACCACTGCCCGTCACACCCCCGCCTATCACGAGGACATCCGTGGTATCCCTCAATCTCTCACCTCTCTTCTTCCGGCACCCAGTCCAGGGATCTCTTAACAGCCGCCTTCCAGTTGTCGTAAAGTCTATCCCTTTCATCTTCCTCCATCGACGGTTCGAATGTGCGGTCTATTATCCAGTTGGTCCTGAGTTCCTCCTGGTCCTCCCAGAAGTCGGCGGCCAGTCCAGCTGCGTAAGCGGCACCCAGGGCGGTGATCTCCTGCACCGTGGGCCTCAGTACCTGCACTCCCAGAATGTCCGCCTGGATCTGGCACACCAGGTTGTTCTTCACCACGCCACCGTCTACCCTCAAGGAGGACAGCGGGATGGAGGAGTCACTCTCCATGGTCTCGGCCACGTCCCTGGTCTGATAGCATATCGATTCCAGCGTGGCCCGGACGAGGTGCTCCTGCGTCGTACCTCCAGTGATCCCGATTATGGTCCCCCTGGCGTAGGGATCCCAATAAGGTGCTCCAAGACCGACGAACGCTGGTACGAAATACACTCCACCGTTGTGGGAAACACACTTCGCCATGCGCTCGGTGTCCGCCGGGTGGTCGATGATCTTGAGACCATCCCTCAACCACTGGATCGCCGCGCCGGTGATGAATATGGAGCCCTCGAGCGCGTATCTCGGCGCCTGGTCCCCGATCTGATAGGCGATGGTGGTGAGCAGCCCGGAGGAAGAGTGCACCCTCTCTTTACCAGTGTTTAGAAGCATGAAGCTCCCCGTCCCGAAGGTGTTCTTGGCCTCCCCCGGTTCGAAACAGGTCTGGCCGAACAGTGCCGCCTGCTGGTCCCCCAGGTCACCACATACCGGTACGCCCGAACTGATCTTTCCCAGGCTGTTTATCTTCCCGTAACCGTCCGGGTCGCTGGAAGGTCGGATCTGTGGCAGTATCTCGGAAGGAATATCCAGTATCTCGAGGAGTTCCCCGTCCCAATCGTACTCGTCGATGTTGTATAACAGGGTTCGGGAGGCGTTAGAGGGGTCTGTCATGTGCTTACCGGTCAGTTTCCATATGAGCCAGGTATCGATGTTCCCGAATAGGATCTCTGAGTTCTCCGCCCGCTCTCTGGTCCCTTCTACGTTGTCAAGGAGCCACCTGATCTTCGTCCCTGAGAAATAAGGATCGAGCACTAGGCCGGTCTTCTCCTGGAATACCTCTTCGTATCCCTCTTCTTTCAGCCGTTTGCACATGTTGGCGGTCCTTCGGCACTGCCAGACAATTGCGTTGTGGATGGGATTACCGGTCTTTCTGTCCCATAGGACGGTGGTCTCACGCTGGTTGGTAATACCGATGGCTGCCAGTTCACCTCTGCTGAGACCGTTCTTCTCGATCACGTCTCTCATGACTTTCTTGGTCTTCTGCCAGATCTCAGTAGGGTTATGCTCCACCCAACCCGGTTTGGGAAATATCTGGGTGTGTTCTTCGTACGAAGCAGACACCAGGTTCCCAGACTCGTCGAAGATCACGAATCTGCTTCCTGTAGTCCCTTGATCAATAGCGCCCACGTATTTCGACATATTATGGCCTCATCATACGGAATAGGAATGGAAAGCTCGATCGATGTCTGTCAGCAATATCACTCACTATACCTCCGAATTCTCAAGGTCTCTCGCCTCCCTGTTCAAGAAGTAAGACATCGTGGTTCTTATGGCCACTATGGCCCCCAGGATACCCACCTCTTCGAGGGTGGGAACCAGAATCGTCCTCATGACATCTGCACCGATCAGAAAATCCAGTCCCAGTATCAATCTGTGAGTGAAGTCTTCCCTGATACCGTGGTAGGAGTGATCGTAGTGGTCCTTGATCTCATGGATGATGAACCTGACCGCAGCGACCATCCCGGCATAGAATATGACCACTATCCCAATGGAAGCGAGTACCCACGCGGCAATATCGATGAGCCACTCCATCGGAGGTATCAACATGCCCAGAATATTAAATAGTTCTGAAATGCAGGGCGGGATTTCTGAACAATGATCTGGACCTCCAGAAGATATTAAATCGGTGAAAAATCGCAGTGAATGGTAGCGGGGGGTCGATTTGAACGACCGATCTCCGGGTTATGAGCCCGACGGGATTTCCTGGCTACCCCACCCCGCTGTAAAAGCTCTTATCAATATTCTCCAGATAAACCTTTGGGTCTCACGATGTGCGTAAAACGCTCAAAAGAATTTCCTGAACTTCATGAGATCGCCTATGTCCCCTTTGAGCTTCAGTTTCCCCAAAGCCAGGGCCTTCATGGGCCCGGTATCCCCTTCCAGTAACCCTCTGAGCGTACCGGGGTCGGATATGACTTCGATGTCAGAGTCCTCTATCCGCTCTTCTGAGAATGAGTGGATCTTTCCATCTTCCAGCACGAACGAGTACAGTTCTTCGCCCAGATCGATAGTGACCGTTTTGCTGATCCCAGACACCTCCTTTGCCAGCTTAGGATCATCCTCCACCCTCTGGTAAAACCTGTCGATCATATCTTGAATCTCTTGCTTCAGAGTCATTTCTATTCCCAACTTGTTATCTTCTTGGTCATGACCAGATTGGATATGCGCTTCGCGGTCGCCCATGATCTCCTGGTGTGGGGAGGAAAATCACCGTTCTCTTTGATCCAATCTTTCAGGAAGTCCCGTGTGACTGAATCGCTGGCGTAACCGCTGCCGATGGGCCGGGCGAACTTCTGCTGTATCTGGTCCATTATCGAATCTCTGGATGCTTTGGCGACTATGGACGCCGCGGACACGTGGGGGAACCTATCATCGGCCTTGTGCTCACAAATGAGCTCTATGTCGTGCTCCAAGTGACCTCTGATCAGCCTCTCAAATCGGGCGGTATCCACGTCGGCGGCGTCGATGTATGCCCGCTCGGCCCCCAGCTCGTTGAGCAGTTCCGCGAACTTGATGCCCTCGAGTTCGTTGAGAGACATGGTCTTTCTCGACTCATCGATATCATCGGAGGAGATGACCGCCGTTGCCACCTTGGCAATCCCCCTGATCTTCTCCGATATCTCAGTCCGCACGGGCCGACTCAAACGCTTCGAGTCCTTAACGCCCATCTGTTTCAATGGGGTCTCGTCCTCGATCATGACAGCAGCTATCACCATCGGTCCGAGAACAGGCCCTCTGCCTGCCTCATCAACCCCACATATCATGGCTCTCTCAAGCTGCTCTCACTTATTAATTATTATTGGGGAGTGGGTGGGGCAGCGGACAACCGTCAATAACAACATTAAAAGGGAAAGAGGCATCAATACGTAATAGAATGAGCAAGGTCTATTACGTGGATCTGAGGGCTAACGAGGAGTCGGAAAATGTCCTCAACAAGCTCTCCAGGCTTATGGAAGAGTCTGGTCTGCTGAACACCTTCGATCAGGACGACATGGTGGCGCTGAAGACCCACTTCGGTGAACCTGGAAATACATCCTTTCTCAGGCCTATCTATATGTCAAGAATAGTGGAGGTGATAAGAGAAAAGGGAGGCATCCCCTTCCTCACCGATTCCAATACCCTCTACAGGGGTGGAAGGTCCAACGCAGTGTATCACATAGAGACTGCTGCTCGACACGGTTTTTCTTATCCAGTGGTCGATGCTCCGGTCATCATCGCCGATGGTCTGAAGGGCGAAGGAGAGGTGGAGGTAGAAATGGGGCTCAAACACTGCGAGACGGCCAGGATCGGCTCGGTGACCAACAGGGCCGACTCCATAATCGGCGTGGCACACTTCAAGGCCCATCTCCTCACCGGATTCGGTGGAGCGCTCAAGAACATCGGTATGGGGCTGGGCTCTATCAGGGGAAAACTGGATATGCACAAGAATATCGATCCCAGGGTGGAGGAAGAGGAATGCCGGGGTTGCGGCATCTGTGCGGATAACTGCCCGGAAGGTGCGATCACCATCGATGATATCGCCCTTATCGACGAATCGTTGTGTATAGGTTGCGGGGAATGCTTCACCGTGTGTCCCCACGAAGCGATCAATCCTGGGGAAGACTGTGACAAGTCCGTGATCCAGGAGAAGATCGCAGAGTACACCCTGGCCGTACTCAAGAATAAGATGGACAACAGCGGGTTCATTAACTTCGTGATGGACGTGACCCCCCACTGCGATTGCGCAGCTTACACGGACCGGAACATCGTCCCGGACATAGGTATACTGGCCTCCAGGGACATCATAGGACTGGATCAGGCCTGCGCCGATCTGGTGAACGATGAGATGCCTCTGCCCGGCACTAAATTGGATGAGGCAGAGAGCCTGGAAGACAAGCTGGGCTTCATCGGGAACGTCGACTGGAGAACGCAGCTTGAATATGGGGAGGAGATCGGCCTGGGGAGCCGGGATTACCGGTTGATAGAGCTCTAGCATCCCAGTGCAGAAGCTCCTACAATTATAGCTGTGAAATGGCTAATCTTTATATCATATCCGTTAATGCAGTTTTGGTGATATCATTTCAACTGATGTTCAAGGAAGGCGACTGACCAACGGTTTCAGACTCACCAGGGTGGGGGTGACGGGCGTGAAGAAGCCAGTCACAGTCAGGAGGGGGAAGAAGAGTATCACCATCAACTGCGAGATCGATGTTTTTGTTGACCTACCGTCCACTCAGAAGGGGTCCCACCTGTCAAGGAACCTGGAAGTCGTCTCCGAGGTGGTCGATCAGAGCGTCAGGAGCCCAGTGGGAGGGTTGGAGATACTGAGCGCTGATATCTGTCGTTCTTTGCTCAACAGGCACGACTACGCCTCCTATTCTGAAGTCAATGTAAGAGGGGACTACTTCATGGAGAGGGAGGGTCCGGGGGGAAGGACCACTCTGGAGCCATTCAAGTTGATTGCTAAGGCCACCAACAAGAGGAAAAACGGTCTCCGTAAGCTGATAGGGGTGGAGGCCATCGGGATGACCGCCTGTCCCTGTGCGATGGAATCGGTGAGAGAGAATTACGTTACTTTTCTCACTCCAGGAAACGAAGGCGCGCCGGTAATGAGCCACAACCAGAGGAACATAGCCACGGTCATGATCGAGGTGCCCGAGGAGTATGATGTGGAGGCCAACGACCTCATCGATATTGTGGAGAACTCGTTCAGCAGTCCCACCTACGAGATCCTGAAGCGTTCGGAGGAGGGCAAGATAGTGGAGAATGCCCACAACAACCCCAAGTTCGTGGAGGACGTGGTGAGGGAGATTTTGGCCCAGATTTTGAAGAAGTATTCCTACCTGCCAGACGAGGTCATCGTGACCGTCAGGAGCGAGAGCGAGGAGTCCATCCACAAGCACAACGCCTTCGCGGAGAGAGTCACCACCCTGGGAGAGCTTAGGGAATAGACTTCATTAGCCTGGGGCCTGCACCATTTCTTCCGATGTCGAATCTAAACGATAGCTTTATTCCAGGCCATCGATGTTTCTGAGATATAGGGCACAGTGAGTTGAATGGGTGGATTGAGCAGAGAACGAAGCCTTCTTGCAGTCGCGGTCGTCGTATCTCTGATAATGGTGACCGTATCCTCCGGTTGTCTCTCCTTAGATCTCGACGATGGAGAGTCCGAACTTGGAGGGGTAGACGGCCTGACGGCCAGTAACAACTCAGTGTACATCGAATTGAGATGGGAGGAGCTGGAGAGCGCAGACTACTACCGGGTCTACAGGAACGGGGACCTGTTATCTGAGACCAATATGACCAATTACGTTGATGGGTTTGTGGAGAGGCATGTCGCCTACAGCTATCAGGTATCCGGCGTCAAGAAGGAGCACGATATGTTCGAGGGCGTTGAGGGAGAGATCTCCTCCCCCGTGGAGGCCACGATCACCGCTCCAGATTACGAACAGGGTTTCGCAATCTTCTTCACGGACTCTATGATAGTGATCAATTCTCTGCTCAGCGACATGGGCAGGGCGGGACAGGCGCTCGACTATCACCAGGTGGGTGAACTTGCTATGAGACTCGAATTCTTCAGTTCCAGGTACTTGAACGAATCCGACCACTATCGGTTGCAGGGTAACGGTGCAATTCGAGAGGAATATCAAGAGGCGATGAACGATTTCAACTCGGCGGGGGAGTACTTCGGCATGGCGGCCGGTTCCTTCAACTACAATTACATCGAGACCGGTGAGGAGTACGTCCAGTCTGGATATGATCACGCCGACCACGTGTCTCAGATGATTTATTAGGCCGATGCCCGTTATTGCCCACCGCTGAATGGTGCATGAGGGATGACAGGGATCGACTTCGGTAATCGGAACTCAATGGATGGTGGTCAAAATGGTATCAGCTAGGAACAGGGTTCGGGCCGTTGTGGTGGACATCGACGGTACGATAACGGACTCCAGACGCAGACTTCAGACCGCGGGTGTAGAGGCTCTCAGGAAGGTGAGCGATAACGGGATCCCGGTGATGCTGGCCAGTGGGAACGTCCTGCCTGTCGCTTACGGTCTCAGCACCCTGATAGGATTGGAGGGGCCGGTAATCGTGGAGAACGGTGGGATCGTTTCCCATCGTGAAGAAATCCATTACTTAAATTCGAAGGAGAATGCTGAGAAGGCGTTTCAGAGGTTGGAAAAGGATCTGCCGGGGGTGGAGAGGCTGTTCACCGACAGGTGGAGGGAGACCGAGATCGGGTTGAAGAAGACTGTGGATGTTGAGACAGTCAAGAGGTTACTCCAGGACCATGAAGTGGTGGTGGAGGCCACCGGGTTCGCCATCCACCTGATGGAGCCTGGCCACGACAAGATCAACGGCATCCGGAGAGCCTGCGACCTGCTGGACATAGAGGTGAGGGAAGTGGCCGCCATAGGCGACTCGGATAACGACGTGGGTATGGTCAGCGGTTGCGGTGTGGGAATCGCGGTGGAGAACGCCTCCCCTCCGGTGAAGGCCGTCGCTGATCACGTGTGCGAAAGTAAGCACGCTGAGGGTGTCTTAGAGGCCCTTGACTGGTTGGGCATTCCCTACTAAGTTAAGGATTCTCCAATGGCGCAAGATTATTGTATGTTCTCGACCAATGGTTGAAAATATGGAGACATTGGGCGTCTGCAGTATCTGCAGCAAACCCGCCATGCATACCTGCGGTCTCTGTGGGCAGATGGTCTGCGATCGACACTTCAACTCCCAGAGCGGCCTGTGCGACCGCTGCCAGAGCAAGGTCAGGAAGAGAGAAAAGAAGTTCGGTCACGACGATCAGCTGAAGAGGCTTTGAGTGTCTCTCAATCGCACAGCATCTCTTTGACTTCTTCTATATCCATGTCGATGGACCGCAGCAGGTAGTTCAGAGTTTTTCTCTTGATGATCATCATGCCCTGTTCGTCAAGAAGGTGCTCCATGATCTCTGGAGCTTTCTTGTAGTAGGACACTGCGAACTCAGAATAGTAATCAGCCCTATTCTCGGGATCCAGTTCAGCCGCCTTCTTGTAACAGGACTCGGCCTCATTGAACTCTCCCAAGTCCACACAGAAGGCGCCCAGCGAACTGCGATAAAAGGGATTATCGGGGTCCAGCTCGATGGCCTTTTCGAACTGCTTCTTGACCTCTTCCGCGGAGACCTCGGGCGAGATCATACCCGCCTCCGCCCTGCCGAAATACGCCTCGGGGTTGTCCGGATCGGTCTTTATCGCCTCATTGAACCTCTGAATCGATTCTGAATACCTGCCCTCGTTGAGCAGTTGAAATCCCTGTACGATCAGTCCGTCAGCCCCTTCCATCTAATGCACCGTGTCCAAGTAGACTGTGGGATAGAGATAAACCTTTCCCTGTTGAGTCTTCCCATCTACCAGGCAGTTTATCCTTTTGCGATACCCACCATCCACACGACCGATAATGATATAATCTCTATTTCCATTAAAACAAAGACCACAGGGTGCCGGTTGTTAGTCATCACCGAGAATCAACCGTGGGGGATAATAGATGGATCCAGAGACCGTTGAGAGAGTGGCCAGGATATCGAGGCTGGAGCTGACCGATGAGGAGATGGAGGAGTTCTCCGAGGATCTGGAACAGATTCTTGAGCATTTTTCAATGCTGGACCAGTTCCCTGATAAGGAGGACACTGGGGAGGAAGTAGGGTTCACCCCGATCGGGGTGGAGAACGTCCTCAGAGAGGATGAAGAGTCGATGGATATCGAGGTGGACTCCCTGCGTGAGATGATGGATACATATGAAGGCTGGGTGAGGGGGCCTAAACTTTCGTGAGAGACGAACAATTCCTGGAGCGAGTGAGAGAGTTAAACGGACAATTCCAAATGTTCGTGGAGATAAGCGATGCTCAGCAGGTTGAAGGAAGATTCCATTTTTCCGCCAAAGACAACCTATGCACGCGGGGCATGGAGACCAGGGCAGGCTCCAGGATACTGGATGGATACTCTCCGCCCTTCGACGCCACAGCGGTCAAGAGGCTGAGGGAGGCGGGAGGGTTCCTGCTGGGAAAGACAAATATGGACGAGTTCGGTTTTGGAACCTTCAGTACCAACTCCGGATACGGTGTACCCCTCAACCCATTCGACAGGAAAAGGGCCTGTGGAGGATCGAGCGGTGGCGCAGCAGCAGCAGCGAGCCTCATCGAAGAACACGTTGCGCTTGGGGTCTCCACCGGGGGTTCGATCTCCTGTCCGGCGGCGTTCTGTGGGGTGGTGGGCTTCACCCCCACATATGGTAGAGTTTCACGCTACGGCTTGGTGGACTACGGCAACTCACTGGACAAGGTGGGTCTACTGTCCAGCACGGTCTCGCAGATACAGGAGTACTTCCCTGTTATAGCAGGACCCGATCCAGAAGATCCGACATCGATGAGTCAGCCGGAGCTGGATTTGCACCCTCAAGACATCAAATCTATCGCCGTCCCCGAAGGAACTCTCTCCGAGCTGGAGCCTGGAGTGTCGAGCAAGTTCGAGGGTGCCCTGAACCGGATGGTAGATGAGTTAGGATTAGAGGTCGAGGAGGTCAGCATGCCCTCATTGGAGTTCGCGCTCCCCGCCTATTACATACTGGCCACTTCAGAAGCTTCCACCAACCTGGCCCGGTACAGCGGTATGAGGTTTGGAGTGAGGGAGGAAGAAGTCTCTCAGCACTACAATGACTTCTTCTCTGGTGTCAGATCCGAGAATTTCGGCAAGGAGGCAAAACGAAGGATACTCCTGGGAACATTTTCTAGGATGGTGGGCTTCAGGGACAGGTACTACATGAAGGCCCTGTCGGTGAGGGAGGCGGTGATCGATGACTACAGGGCGGTGTTCGAGGAGCACGACCTGGTGGTGACACCCACTATGCCTTTCCCCACCCCCAAGTTCTCGGAAATAGAAGAGATGACTCCCTTAGACGCCTACCTTTCAGATGTACTGACTGTGCCCCCCAACCTGTCCGGCCTACCCCACATCTCCGTGCCCTGTGGGTATATAGACAACTTGCCTTTGGGCATGCAGATGGTGGGACCCCATTGGGACGAGGCGACGGTGCTGGAAGCGGCACGCGCCTGGGAAAGAACATTCGAGTTCAGGAAGCCGGAGGCATTGAAATGAAGATCGGCCTGGAAGTACACCTGCAGTTGCCCACCGCCTCCAAACTGTTCTGCTCTTGCCCCACTAGGGCGGACTCACCCAACAGCGCGATATGTCCCACCTGCCTGGGTTTCCCGGGTTCCAGGCCCAGGTTAAACGCCAACGCCCTACGAATGGGCCTCACCATCGCCAAGTTTCTGAGGTGTGAGATACCGGAAGTCACCTGGTTCTCCAGGAAGACATATTTTTACCCTGACCTCCCCAAGAACTTCCAGATCACACAGTATGACTCTCCTATCGGCGAGAGGGGAGAGTTCACATTCGGTTCCAGTCGGGTCAGGATTACCCGGGTTCACCTCGAAGAAGACCCGGGGAGGATACGGAGGGTGGGCAGGAAGGGAGAAGAGGTCTCTCTGGTGGATTACAACCGCAGTGGAATACCTCTGGTAGAAGTGGTGACCGAACCCGATCTGTCCTCACCGGCAGACGCCCGCGACTTCCTGAGAGACCTGTTGATAGAGGTCCGCTACCTGCTGGGTCTCGACGAACAGAACGATCTGAGCGTGAGGGCGGATGCCAACCTGTCTGTGGGTGAGGAGAGAGTGGAGGTGAAGAACATATCTGGCCTGAGGAACCTGGAGAGGGCATTGAAGTTCGAAGCTTCCAGACAGTCAAAGCTTTTGAGGGCGGGGAGGGACGTGGTGCGTGAGACCAGGAATTTTGACGAGGAGCGAAAGGTCACCCTCTCTTCCAGGGAGAAGGAGTTCGAGGAGGACTACGGGTATATCGGGGAACCGGATCTGGGCCTGTTTTGTATCTCTGATATGGCTGGACAGATCGATATCGAGGAGACTCCCCTGGTGAGGGCGGAGCGCATGTCTCGAGAGATGTCACTGTCCTCAGAGATGACTAGGCAGATCGTGATGACCTCCGGTAGGCTCGCGGACCTTATGGAATACCTCTGTGAAGAACACCCTCCCTCGTCGGTCGTACCATGGATAACGGGGGTACTATCCTCGAATGTGGAAGCACTGGAGTCCCCGTTGGACAGGAAAGAGATCTCAAGGATCATATCTCAGGTCGCTGAGGGCAAAATAACTGATGTGGAGGCCAAGAAGAAAATGACGGCCCTGCTGGAGGGAAGGGAACTACCGGACAAGCCCTCCGCCATACCTGAAGAGCTTGATGAGTTGGTGAGCAGAGTGGTGGACGAGAATCCGGGTGTGGTGGAAGACTATCGTGCAAACGAGAACGCGGCCAACTACCTGATAGGAGAGGTGATGAGAGCCACCAGAGGTAAGTTCTCCTCTCAGGAGGTGGTGGCTGCGGTCAAAAGCGAGCTGGAGAAGAGACTCTAGTTCAGTCCTCATCTTCAGCCAGAGAGAGCAGCTGCAGTTCGGCCAGTTTGGAATCTTCCACCCTGGTGGGAGACCCATCCATCGGGGACTGGAATTTCTTATTCTTGGGAAAGGCGATCACTTCTCTTATGTTGTCACATCCCAAGAGCAGGGCGGTTAGACGGTCCAGGCCCAGTGCGATCCCGCCGTGCGGAGGGGCGCCGTATTCAAGCGCCTCCAGGAAGAAACCGAAATCCTGTTCGATCTTCTCTTCGTCCATGTTCATCGCTTCAAATATCTCTCTCTGAAGCGTCGGGTCGTGGTTCCTGATGGAGCCGCTACCGATCTCCACACCATCGAGGCACAGATCGTACGACCTACCCCTCATGGATGAGGGATCTTGGGCGTTGAAAGTGTCGCCAATGGGCCTCACAAAAGGATGGTGGAGGGGGTCAAGCTCTCCAGATACCGGGTCTACTTCGAATAGGGGACAGTCTATCACCCACACGAACTGGTGTTCCTCCGAGTCCACCAGTCCCAGGTCTTCGGCCAGTTTATCTCTGAGAGCGCTCCCCGTTTCGAAGGCCCGCGAAGGAGGCCCGGCGAGGTAAAGCAGAAGATCACCCTCCTTGGCCTCCATTTTGGACAGCAGTCTGTCCTGTATCTCTCCTGGGAAGTACTTCACAATGTTGGACTCAAGACCTTCTTCGGTGACTCTCATCCAGGTCAAACCTCCCAGCCCCTGAGACTTCACCCATTCGATGAGGCGGTCTATCTCATTTCTCCCCAGGTTCTGATGATCCCGATCGGTGGATACGCAATCTGATTTGAGATTAATGGACAGCACCGCCCCACCGCCCTCGATCACCCTCTGAAATATCTCGTATGGTGCATCTTCGACGATAGGGGTGACGTCATTGAGCTCCAGACCGAATCGAATGTCCGGGGAATCTGTACCAAATCTGGTCATGGCCTCGTCGTAGGGCATTCTGGGGAAAGGGGTCTCAAGCGACTCATCGAACAGCGACTCCCAAACGTGGGAAAGCATCTCCTCTATCGTGGTGAGGATGTCCTCCTCCTCAACGAAGGCCATCTCCAAGTCCAGCTGCGTAAATTCAGGCTGTCTGTCGGCCCGCGCGTCTTCGTCTCTGAAGCACCTGGCAACCTGGTAGTATCGATCGACTCCGCCCACCATCAGCATCTGTTTGTACAGCTGAGGAGACTGGGGCAGGGCGTAGAAAGCTCCGGGGATGGTTCTGGACGGCACTATGAAATCCCTCGCCCCCTCCGGTGTGCTCCTGGTGAGCATCGGGGTCTCCACCTCCACGAAATCCTCACCGTCAAGGTAGGCTCTGGCCGAGGAAATCATCCTGTGCCTGAACCGAAGATTATCATTCATCTTCTTCCTTCTGAGATCGAGGTACCTGTACTTCATCCTCAGATTCTCCCCGGGCAGGAGGGAGTTCTTCTGTTCTGCCAGTTCGAAAGGCGGCGATTGGGAGGCATTCAGTACTTCAGCCGAGTGTATCAGGACCTCTATCTTACCTGTGGGGTTCCGGGCGTCAACGGTCCCTTCCACGCGATCTCTAACAGTGCCTGATACCTGCAGTACAGACTCCCTGCCCACTGAATCAAGCAGCTCGTAGAGCTCATCAAGCCCCTCTCCATCCTCAGTATTCTCAGGGTCGACTACTGCCTGCGTGGTACCATAACTATCTGCGAGATCGAAGAATAGGACGCCACCGTGGTCTCTAGAGAATCTCACCCATCCTGTGAGAGTGACGTCCTCTCCGATGTTCTCTTCTCTCAGTTCTCCACAGGTGTGTGTTCTCATCATCTACTATGCCTCTCCTAGCATCTGGGCAACAGGTTCGCAAATAATTATGGCCACAGTATTAAACACTTTGCTCATCCAGGCGAGGCGTCATTGATAATTATCTACGAAAAGAGAATTTAATTGAAACATTCCGAACACCTCTCCCCTCTCCGGGAGGGATCCCTTAACCGTCAGGCGGAACGCTTTCACTTTCCTCCCGCTGATTCCTTCCTCTCCTCGAATTTGGGGATGAACTCGTGGGGATCTTTGATAACGTTGAGTATCACGTAGGTATTCGTCTTCTTGACCCCATTCAGGGTGAGCATGTGCTTCACGATCCCGCTGAATTCCTCCCTGTTCTTACAAGCTACCCACACGATAGAATCGCATTCTCCAGTGACGTCGAAGACGGCCACCACACTGTCCAGCTCCCTCATCTTCTTCTGGACTTCGAGCAAGTCCCCTTCCACGTACACATGGACGAGGGCCATGAACTCATAGCCTATCTCCAGGTAGTCGACGTGGGCCCTGTACCCCAGTATTACGCCCTGTTCCTCAAGGTGGTTCACCCTCTGGATCAGTGTAGTGGGGTGAATTCCCAACCTCTTGGCAATCTTCCGATAAGAGCCCTGACTCGAAGTACACAATTCCTCAATAATTCGTTCATCCATTTCATCTAACATGATGTCACCAATGCGAAATCAGCGGGAACCTGCTCACTAGCAATCAATTGCCAGTACAGTATATGAACCTTTCAAAAGAATGACAAGTTCTAAAGCCAGGCATTTCAATACTCTGGAGTCCCCCTTTTTCAAGAAAGTTTATCAACCTCTTGCTACTTTCCAGAATCGATGTCCACCCTCCTATATTACGAAGATCAGTACATGAAAGAGTTCAGGGCGAAAGTGGTGAGAACAGAAGGCGACTGGGTGGTCCTGAACCGAAGTGCAATTTACCCAGGCGGAGGAGGTCAGGAAGGGGACAGGGCGACTGTCGAGGGCCGCCCCATTTATGAGTCTTCGAAGGAAGATGAACCTGCGTATAGGGTAGAAGGTCATGAGCTTAAGCAGGGCGACACTGTGCTGTGCAAGATCGATTGGGAACATCGATACGAACTGATGAAGGCCCATACCGCCGAGCACCTCATCTTCTCCGAGCTGGAGAAGTACGATGAAGACGCGGAACTGGTGAAGATCAAGATTACGGGGGAGAAGAAATCGCTCGTGGTCAACGGAGAGATCGACCGGGAGGTAATCTCCAAGGTGCAGGAGAAAGTAAATGAGGTCATCAAGCGGGGCGAAGAGGTCAGGTGTTACTGGGTGGACAGCGAGGACCCTCAGTTGAAAAACATAAGGGCCAAGTTGGACAGGATCCATGGAGATAGGGTGAGAGTGGTCCAGATAGGAGAAGAGGACATCGCCGCATGCGCCGGGCTGCACGTGGCTGACGCTGGTGAGATCGGCATGGCACTCATCACCAAGTTCACCTCTGGTAAATCGGCCGGCGACTACGAGATCGAGTTCGAGGTGGGTGATCGGGCCATGGACCGGTCGGTCGAACTGGCCGAGATAGCGCTGAGGGTGAGTGAGTCAGTGGGAGCACACCCAGAGGACCTGGAGAATGCGGTCATCAATATTCGCGCGAATCTGAGGAGATCGGAGGAGGCGTTGAAGGAGTGCGGGAAGGAGCTGCTGAGCGATCTCAGTCCCGAGAAGATAGATGGTCTGAATGTCTACTCCGGATCCTTCTTCGGTATAGACCGGGGAACGATGACCGACGCGGCCAATGAGCTGGTGAGGGAGGACAGCGCGCTCTGCCTCCTGCTCTCCTACGACGACGGCCTTATGATGGTCGTGGCCTCCAGTGCAGGTGTAGACGTCGATTGTGGAGAGGTACTGAACAGGACGTTGAGACCCTATGGGGGTGGAGGGGGAGGGGAGAGTGACTTCGCCATCGGAGGCGCATCCGCAGAAGTTGAGGCCGATGAAGTGCTTCGGTCGGCACTGAACATCATCAGGGAGATGCATCTGGGTCAAGACTGACCGATATCATACAATCCTTTGTTTTCTGCCTGTAAATTATACATATGTCTACTAGATAGTAAAAATCACATCATATGTTGCGATTCAAAAGGTATTTATATACATTTGTCTATTCACAAAGACATGAGTCCAGCAAAAAGTGATTTCGATCTCAAAGACAGGATCCTCACCAGGGTGGATCAAGAAGACGTGAAGTTCATCGAAATGCAGTTTTCCGACATTCTGGGTACGGTGAAGAGCGTCTCGATACCCGCTGCTAGCTTGGAAAAGGCGATCGATGAGGGGGTGTTCATCGACGGGTCTTCGATATTGGGATACACTACGATCGAGGAGTCTGATATGAGGGCCACCCCCATACTTGATTCCTTCCAAGTGTATCCGTGGACCGCGGAAAGCAGAAAGACGGCCAGATTCATGTGCAAGATTTTCGACCACAACGGCAACAGGTTTAAGGGAGACCCAAGGCTCGTCCTAGAGAAGGTCATGGATAAGGTTAGTGACATTGGACTGAACTTCTTCGTGGGCCCCGAGTTCGAGTTCTTCCTTTTCAAGATTGATGGGGAGAAGAGACCACTACCCACACCGGCGGACGTGGGCGGTTACTTCGACCTGATGCCCATGGACAGAGGAGAGATGGTGAGAAAAGATATCATGCTCGAATTCGACAGCATGGGATTCGAGGTGGAGGCGGGGCACCATGAGGTGGCGCCGGGGCAGCACGAAGTGGATATGAGATATGACGACGCCCTCACTGTCGCCGATCGTATGATGACCCTTAAGTTCGGTATCAAGACCATAGCTCTGCAGCACGACCTCTATGCCTCTTTTATGCCCAAGCCCCTGCAGGGGGAGAACGGATCAGGTATGCACGTCCACCAGTCGCTTGTGGATGGAGATGGCGAGAACGCCTTCGACGACCCGGACGGCGAGTTCGGACTGAGCGACACCGCTTTCAAATACATAGGAGGGCTGCTCCATCACTCCAAGGAGATATGCGCTATCCAGAATTCGTACGTGAACTCGTACAAGAGATTGGTCCCCGGATATGAAGCCCCCTGTTACATCTCGTGGGCCAATATGAACAGGAGCGCGCTGATCCGGGTGCCCGCCGGTAGAGGCATAAAGACCAGGGCCGAGCTGAGGAACCCCGATCCTGCCGGTAACCCGTATCTTCAGTTCGCTCTGATGCTTGCTGCAGGCCTGGACGGTATGGAGAACGATATCACACCTCCAGGACCGGTGGAGCAGGACATCTACAAGATGGACAAGAAGCAGAGGGAGGAAATGGACATATCGAGCCTGCCCGAGAACCTCGGTGAAGCCATCAGGGTGATGGCCGGGAGCGAGTTGGTAAAAAAGACTCTGGGCGACCACATATTCAACCACTATCTCCATATTAAGGAGAAGGAGTGGGACGAGTACAGGACCCAAGTCACCGAGTGGGAGATAGACAGATACCTAAAAGGTCTCTGAATCTGTGATGATTAAACCCCTTTTACCCCTCTCTCATTTCTTTGTCTCTTGACCATCATCGCCCACCTTGTGCGCCCAGTTTGTTGGTCTCAAAAGGTTTAATAAGATAGGGTTTATGACTACATTCGAAACCATGTTTCCAGGAAAGGGAAGGATGAATCCCCGACAGATGAAGAGAGCGATGAAGAAGATGGGGATAACGACAGAGGATATCCAGGGGGTGGAAGAGGTGATCATCAGGACCGACTCCAAGGAGTACGTCATCTCGGGAGCCGATGTAACTATGATGGATATCCAGGGACAGAAGACCTATCAGGTGGTCGGGGAGACCGAAATCCGCGATAGGACTGAGGAACGCGACACAGGCCCTTCGGTCCCCGATGAGGATATACAGCTGGTGGTTGAACAGACCGGATGTTCCCGAGAACGGGCCATGGAAGCACTGGAAGAGTGTGACGGCCAGCCCGCCGAGGCTATCCTCAAATTGATGTCGTCCTGAGGTAGAACAATGTGTCTTGCGGTCCCGGGAAAGGTGCTCTCCATGGAGGGAGATAAGGCCGAGGTCGATTTTGGAGGTCTCACTCGCAAGGTTAACGTTTCTTTGGTGGACACTCAGCCCGGTGGTTGGGTGGTTGTCCACGCCGGTTTCGCCATCCAGACCATGGATGAAGAGGAAGCCAAAGAGACGCTGGAACTGTGGGATGAGCTGCTGGCCATCGAAGATCAGATGGAGGAGGTGGAGGACCCCCCGGTACTGGGTAAATAGTTTCTTCAGTTTTCACATTTTCTTGCCTTGAGGCACACGTAGCTCCCCTCAGGTTCTCCCCTGACTATCTCGTCGTCTCTGTGGACGCTGCTCTTGGATCCCGGGTCTCCGTGAAGGGTGGAAAGAATCTCCAGTACTTCGAATTTACTCTCTGTCAACAAATCTTTCAGCTCATCCACACCCAAAAAATGCGCATATTTGTACACCACATGCCCCCGCCTTTCCTTCTCCTGGTAGTGCTGTCCCCAGGCCGAATCGCCCGGGATGATGCATATCCCCACCAGCCCCCGCGCTCTAAGCACCCGGTGTATTTCGTCTAAAACAGCGTGAACGGAGTCAACGAAGCACAGGGAAGTGGACATGACCACGAAGTCGAAACTTTCGTCGCGGAAAGGGAGACATTCCCCCTTCCCCCTGACCGGCTGTATTCCCCTTTCCTGGGCCCGTTTCAGCATCGATGAGGAGGGATCCAAGCCTATGGACGCTCCTGAATACTGGGTGAGAATACCCGTCCCAGCGCCCACGTCCAGCCCCATTCCCTTCATCTCCATAGCCTCTATTGCCCTTCTCTCGAGATGGAAGATCCCCTCATTTGACTCATACCATCCGTCATATTTCTCTGCGATCTCTTCGAATGGTCTGTTATTCATATATGAAAAGACGGCTCAGGATAAGAAATGCTTTGGGTAGCTGATTATTGCAGTAGACATACGATCAGAACAGCTGGGCCAAGGAAGTAATCCCTTTACTCCCTTTCCATGATCTCCTGGAAGTAACTGCTGTATAGGGGCGCTACTGGGTTGTGTCCCGTCATCCTGTCCTTCACGAATATTGTGGTAACGGGAGCCTCTGAATGTTCAATGAATATCATATCGTGTCCGATGCAAAGGCCAGCGATCAGATTGATCTCCGTACCTGCATGATTCAAGAGCGCGGCCTGAGCCACTGGATTACACGCTATTTCCGGGGTCCCTCGTATATGATGGTCCCTTGAGATGCCGACTTCCTCCTTCTCGATGGACAGACACTTGCACATCACTGAAGCCACGTCCATATCTTTGGTTTCAAGGAACCGGCAGAGTCTTTCTGCTTCCCATATCAATCCCGCACAGAAGGCCACTCCAATCTTGTTCAAGTCCAGCTCTCGGGCGAAGGCCACCACTTCCACGATTCTGGGCCTGATTGGGATGACCGCTCCCTCCACCTCACGGTATGATTCCTTCTCGACCTTAGCCGCAGCATCGTAGCGCCCTCGGGTCGGCACCTTATCATATCTTGATTTCAATTCTTCCATATCGGTCGATTCAACTCTCATAGGACAGTATCTGTATTCAGGACTGGAGGCCTGGAAGCAGTCTTTAGTGGGGCATCTGTCGCATCTTGGATACTTCATCTCATCTCATTAACAGTACGGAGGATAATAATTTAGTCCCTGATGGCCCCGGGGTCCCGGCCGGAGAGAACACCGACACTCTAGGGGAAGTTGTGAATATTGTCTTCGAGGAATTATCCCTAGAGGAGCATCATTAGAAGATCATCTCTAAATTGACAAATAGAAAGGAAAGAGGTTTTTGAGAAGCAGTTTACACCGTCATTCAGAGGGTGCAGTATCTCTGAAGCTGGTCCCACTTCTTGTCTACATTGGACTGGATCTCTTCCACCACGTGTTTCCACTTTTCGTCCATCAGGTGGCGAAATCTACCCTGGGTCTTAAGGAACTCGACCACTGGCTTCTTCTCCTTCTTGCCCGCCGCGATCTTCTTGCTCTCTCCGGTGAGAGTCCATTCACCGTCCTCGTATTCGTAGAGCGGCCACAGACAGGTCTCCACCGCCAGTTCGGCCAGTTCGATGGTATTTGCTGCCTCGTATCTCCATCCCCGCGGGCAGGGCGAGATCGTGTTCAGGAACGCCGGACCATCCACTTCAAATCCCTTGGAGGCCTTCCTGATCAGGTCCTTCCAGTTGTGCGGAGAGGCCTGAGCCGCATACGGTATGTCGTGAGCGGCAATTATCTTGGTCATGTCCTTGGGATGCTGTCTCTTACCCGGTATCACCTCTCCCGCAGGGGAGGTGGTCGTCTGGGCCCCGTGTGTAGTGGCCCCGGACCTCTGGATACCGGTGTTCATGTACGCTTCGTTGTTGAGACAGACGTATAGGAACTGGTGTCCCCGCTCGATGGCCCCAGAGAGGGCCTGGAATCCAATGTCGTAGGTGCCTCCGTCTCCCGCAAAGGTGAGGAATCTGATGTCCTCCTTGACCTTACCTTTGCGCTTCAGTGACCGGTAACCGCTTTCCACTCCGGCGATGGTCGCCGCCGCGTTCTCGAACGCAGTGTGTATCCACGGGACGGCCCATGCGGTGTACGGATAGACAGTGGTGGACACTTCGAAGCACCCAGTGGCGTTGGCCACCACCACAGGCTTGTCGGTGGCCAGCAGCACCTGTCGCGCGATTATCGCCTCAGGACACCCGGCGCACAGCCGGTGTCCGCTGGTCAGTCTCGCTGGTTTCTTAGACAGTTCTTTCAGACTCAAACTCATATCCTCACCCCCGAGAAGTTGAGCGTGTCACTTTCTCCTCTCATCATCTCCTTGAATATTGACCTGATGTGATCGGTGGAGATGTCTCTGCCTCCCAGACCGTAGACGTAGTTGACTACGTCCGGCCGGTCGGCTACATCGTACATGGCGGAGCGGACTTCATTGAACAGCGGGCCTTGAGATCCGAAGCTCATGGCCCTGTCCATCACTGCCACGCCCTTCTTGCCTTCCAGTACCTCGGCGATTTTCTCTCCGGGAAACGGTCTGAACATCTTGAGCTTCACAGCCCCCACCTTCTCACCCTCGGCGCGGAGCTGATCGACAGTATGCTTCAGCGTACCCGCAGTGGACCCGAGCGCCATGGCGACATAGTCGGCGTCGTCCACCTTGTAGCCCTCCAGGACGTCGTATTGGCGTCCACTGACCTCGGCGAAGTCATCGCACACCTCCTGGAAAACGTCGGGGACCCGCTTCATGGCCTCTATCTGCTGGTACTTGTGTTCGAAATACCAGTCGAAGTTGTCGAAAGGCCCCATGGTCATCGGGGACTCCAGATCCAGAAGAGTCTTGTCCGGTAGGTAATCTCCCACGAATTCTCTTACCTCCTCATCTTCAATCTGGGAAAGGTTCTCTATCGAGTGGGATAGAATGAATCCGTCCAGACAGGTCATCACCGGCAATCGGATCTTCTCGTTCTCAGCCAGTCTGAAGGCAAGCAGCGAGTTGTCGTAGGCCTCCTGCACATTCTCAGCGTACAACTGTACCCAGCCCGAGTCCCGCGCCCCCATGGAGTCGCTGTGGTCACAGTGAATATTGATCGGTGCACTGAGTGCCCTGTTGGCAACCGCCATCACGATCGGCATCCGCATCGAGGCCGCCACGTACAGCATCTCCCACATGAGGGCCAGCCCAGCTGAAGCTGTAGCGGTGGCCGTTCTGGCACCCGCAGCAGCGGCACCGACACAAACGGTCATCGCGCTGTGTTCGGACTCTGTGGCAACGAACTCGGTGGTCACTTCTCCATCCGCCACGTACTCGGAGAACTCCTCCACGATAATGGTCTGAGGAGTTATCGGGTAGGCTGCCACCACGTCGGGGTCAACCTGCTTCCAGGAATAGGCAACCGCGGTATCTCCATCGACTGCCATTCTTCCTTCCATCATTTCCCCTCCTCTTCCATCGTGATCGCGTCTACGGGACATACCGAACAGCATATCCCGCAGCCTTTACAATGTGAGAACTTGAAACCCTTCATCTCTTCATCCTCTACTATGATACTGTCGTCGGGACAGAATATCCAGCACTGGAGACAGTCGATACAGGTCTCCTGATCAACTTCCGGCCTCTGCGACCTCCAGTCTCCTGTTTCATAATCTTGAGCGCTACCAGCCGAGTGGATATTCCCCCCCTCGGGCAAGTCTTTCGCTCCCTTCTTTTCCTTCGCTTCGCTTTCAGCCATCATCACACCTTCTCGTATGCTCGCTTGACGCTCTTAATGTTCCTGTCCACTATCTTCTGTGGGAATTTTGCGGAGAATTTGGAACGTACCTCGTCCAGCACACTCTTGAGCTTGACCAGATCTGTGACCTTTACCAGGGCACCCACCATCGCCGTGTTAGCAATTGGTCTCCCGATTTCTTCCATAGCGATCTTGGTACCGTTCACACCCCGGATCTCTGCTCCGTTACCCAGGGCCTCTCTTAACTCCTTATCTGTCCCCGGGTAGTTGGCCAGTAGCATTCCATCTTCCTTAAGACCTTCCAGCAGATCGATACTGCCTATTAATGTCGAATCTAGGACGACGACAAAATCCGGTGTGTAAACCTGGCTGTGTACTTTGATAGGCTCATCAGATATTCGGCAGAAGGCCCGTATCGGGGCTCCCATCCTTTCCGGTCCAAATTCTGGAAACGCCTTGATGAACTTATCCTCTCTCAGGGCGGCACCCGCAAGGATCTCATTAGCCGTAACTACACCTTGCCCGCCTCTTCCATGCCAACGTATTTCCTTCGTTGTCAAATCAACCCCTCTAGATGAAAAAAAGGATAACCCTCTATTATATCCTTCTATGGTAATAACCTACGATACACGCTTTTTATTGCGATTTCCGTAGGGAAGTCATGAATACCATTAAAAGAAGCCCGAATAGCCAACCATCATTTCGAAATCATTAGGAAATTATGCACATCTATATCTAAGTGGACTTTAGAGCAGACATATGAGTTCAACAGAGTGTAGTTCTCTGCAACACTGTCTGAAATGGACAATGGGACCAACTGTGTTTTTCGAAGTAAGTCTTCGCTAATCAATAAAACATAACTACCTTTCCCGGCATTCAGTCGCTGTAATACCGTATACTTTATCCGAGAAAGGATATATAGGATGTGAAAAATTGGGTCATTTGTCCCGAACAAGTCCGATCTTCCAAAACAGGGGATAGCAATGAAAAGGATAGTCAACATATCTGAACTGAAGGCGACAGATGTTGAGACCGCAGGAGGAAAGGGTGCAAACCTGGGAGAATTGATGGAGGCCGGATTCCAGGTACCGCCCGGTTTTGTTCTTACCGCGGCGGCCTACGATCATTTTCTGGAGGAGAACAATCTGATCGGTACCGTCAAGTCATCGCTCTCAGACCTCGACGAGGCTTCGGACGATTCCCTTGATTATGCCTCTATGAAGCTCCGGGATGCATTCGAGAGTTCGATAATCCCCGAGGATCTGAAGGAAGAGATCAAAGCGTACTACGAAGAAATGTTCGGAGCTAAGGATCACGGGTCAGTGGCCGTAAGATCGAGTGCCACTGCTGAGGATCTGCCTACTGCAAGTTTTGCAGGGCAACAGGACACTTACCTTGGCGTGCAGACCCTGGAAGATCTGTCAGAGAACATCAAGAAATGCTGGGGCTCTCTGTTCACTTCAAGGGCCCTGTCGTACCGGGCGAGCAAGGGATTCGATCACGCTAAAGTTAAACTGGCGGTGGTTATCCAGCGCATGATCGATTCTGAGGTCTCGGGCATCATGTTCACCGTGGACCCCAATTCCGAGTTACCCCATATTATTATCGAGGCAGGGTATGGTCTGGGAGAGGCCATGGTAGGAGGCAAGGTCACCCCTGATACTTATGTGGTAGACAAATTCCACAAGAAGATCATCAACAAGAAAGTCTCCAGGCAGAAATGGAAGTTGGTCCGGGGCAAGGATGGGGACACAGAAAGGGTCGAAATCGACGCCGATGATATCGAAAGGCAGAAGTTGAGCGACGAGTACATCCTTGACCTTGCTGAGATAGGAAACGATATCGAGCTCCATTACGACCGACCGATGGATGTCGAATGGTGCCTGGAGGACGGTACGATGTACATAGTCCAGGCAAGACCGGTGACCACACTCAAAGGGAGTTCCAACAACATGGAGGGGGATGAGGAGACCAAGACTGCGGGCAAGCAACTGACAAAAGGTATGGCAGCGAGCCCGGGCCGCGCTTCCGGAAAGGTCAAGATCCTTGAGGAGGACATGAGTCTCAGTGAGGTCAAAGAAGGCGACATAATGGTTACCTCTATGACATCACCGGACATGGTCCCGGCTATGATCCGATCGGCGGCCATAGTGACCGATGAAGGAGGCATGACGTGCCACGCCGCTATCGTGGCCCGTGAACTGGGGATTCCTTGTGTGGTGGGCACTTCGAACGCCACTAAGGTGCTGGAGAACGGCCAGATAGTCACCGTGGACGGCAGTACTGGGGTGATCATCGAGGGCAGCTTCGAGGAGAAAAAGATGGAAGAGGAAGAAGAGTCCATCGAGAGAGTTCGGAGCGTCCCTGTGACCGGCACCAAGGTGATGGTGAACATCGGAATCCCCCAGAAGGCGGAGGAATACGCCAAACTGCCGGTGAGCGGTGTGGGCCTGATGAGGATCGAGTTCCTGTTCACAAGTTATGTTCAGGAACACCCTCTCTACCTGATGTCCCAGGGCAAAGAGGAGGAGCTGGTGGACAGGCTGGCAGAGGGCATCTCCCAGGTGGCGAGGCCCTTCTATCCCCGGCCGATCGTGCTGAGAACATCGGATTTCAAGACCAACGAGTATCGGGAGATGAAGGGTGGCGAGAATTACGAGCCCCGAGAAGCCAACCCTATGCTGGGGTGGAGGGGCTGCTCCAGGTATGTATCAGATGAGTACCGTGAGGCGTTCAAACTGGAACTGGAAGCCATCAAGAAGGCCAGGGAAGAGCGGGGTTTGAAGAATATCTGGGTGATGCTGCCTTTCGTACGTACGGTGGAAGAGCTGAAGGACATCTCGCAGATGATGGCCAAGGTGGGCCTGAACAGAGGAAAAGACTTCAAGCTTTTCCTGATGGCCGAGGTGCCCTGCAACATATTCATGGCAGACGAGTTCTCGGAGTACTGTGACGGCTTCTCCATCGGTAGCAACGATCTCACCCAGCTGATCATGGGTGCCGATAGGGACTCAGAGATATTGGGCAGGATGGGCTATTTCGACGAGAGGAACGAGGCCATCAAGCGGGCCATCAAGCATCTACTCGATGTGGCCCATCAAAACGGTAAGGTGGTCTCAATCTGTGGTCAGGCGCCTTCGGTATATCCAGAATTCACAGAATTCCTGGTAAGGGAGGGCATAGACAGCATCAGTCTGAATCCGGACACGGTGATTGACACTATTTCCATGATCGCTTCAGTAGAGCGGAGAATTATATTGGAGTCCATGAGAGAATAGGCGTTGGGTTGAGGGCCCTTTGTGGCCTGATGACGGGGCACTCACCCCTCGTCTCTGAGTAATCTGGTAGCCACTTCCATCAGTGGGTGACGTGAACCCTCTATTATCTTAACATCGTCCAGAGTCTTCAGACCGCATTCATTGGCCGATTCTTCCATCCCCAACACCACGTCGGAGCTGAGTTCGAGGACGAAGGCTGAGAACTGTCTTACACCCATATCCTTGGCAGCCAACACACGGTGGTGTCCATCCACCAGGACGAAGTGGTCGTTCTTCTGGATTACAATGATCGGTTCCACCAGCCCCCGCTTGATCTCGTGCTTTCGTCCCCTGAACTCATCGGCGTAGACCTCATGCTGAGTGGGCCGCAAAGAGCCTATTGGTATCACCCTACGCCTCACGGATATACTAACATCATGCCTGGCTTCCAGGAAGGTCTTCACCATTGAGACTTTACTGGGAGTGGCCTTTTCGATCTGAGACCTTAGGATGTCGATATTGGAAATGATACCGACAAGCTTGTTACTCTCGTCCACCACGGGCAGGTTGCGGAGACTGTATCTGAATATGATGCGGGCAGCATCGTCGATGCTCATATGGGGGGATACAGTGATGGTACCAGACCTTATGACGTTCCCCACCCTTTGCTCCGGATTATCGGCCGCCCTCAACAACTCTTTAGCGGTGACAAATCCGACGAGGTGGTGGTCCTCTTCCACAACTGGCAGACCATGGAATTCTGTCGATATCAGTTTCTCAGTGGTCTCCTCAATGGAAAAATCCTTGGGGACTGAGACCACGTCCTTGACCATATAATCTTCAACATGAGCCGTCTTTTCCAAGATCGGTCCCTCAGTTCCCTTATTGCAGGAATGCTCCATAAAAATATCGATTACGCATCTGCGACGGCGGAGGGAATGTTCTTGTCCCGTTGATTGATATGTCGGTCTGCCAGTATTCATTTACTATCCAGCAGGTACTCTGAAGTGGAGGGTCAAGCAATAGGACTAAATACGAGCAATATGTTTCCGTCAAAAAGATGCCCCGGTAGTGTAGTGGCCTATCATCCGGGCCTGTCGTTCCCAGACACTGGGAGCAGAAAGCCCGGGACCCGGGTTCAAATCCCGATCGGGGCGCTTCTCATTTCTTCTTCACTATCATCTTCACTGTTATTGCCAGTAGTAGCACTAGGGCCAACGACGCCAACACTATCCAATTGTTCTTGGCAAGAGATATGATATCGGTAAGCGAAGAATCGTCCACGGAGGCGGTGAATGATGCCACGTTATTGGACTCGTTTACCTCCACCACCGAACCGTCGGGATCGACCCGGAAAGAGAGGGTCTGGTTGTCTTCCGCCCCCCAATGGAACACCACCGTTTCATTCGATCCGCCCGTTATGGAGAGCTCCTTTCTCTCCACCGTTTGCCCGTCAACGATGAAGTCGACTTCCACCCCCTCTAATCCGAAGTCTCCCTGGTTGATCACCCGGACCTCCACCTGAGAGTCCGAGTTGTTTAGGACGTCCACTTTCAAATCGGGGAGCCTGACTTCCACCGTCCTGAGGACGGAAGAAGGCCTGCCGTTGTCGTCGGTCACGGTCAGGTTCACCTCGTAGTCCCCTTCGCTGTCATAGGTATGGGTGGGGGCCGGAAGCGTAGAGGTGTTACCGTCTCCGAAATCCCATAGGTAAGATTGGATCCCTCCCTCCTCATCGTATGAGGTGCTTTGGAAGGAGATGGTGGAGGCGGTCTTGTTGTCATCGATCGTCCACGAGAATGAAGCACTGGGCGGTGAGTCTTTCACCCATATCGTACGGGATACGGAGGAGGTTGCGCCATCATCGTCGGTCACCTTCAGTGTCATCGTGTAATTCCCCGGCGAAGAATAAAGGTGGGTGGGATCGGTCTCAGTGGCCCACGTGCCGTCCCCGAAACTCCAGTTCCAGGAGACGATCTCCCCGTCAGGGTCATGGGACGCGTCTAATAATTGGACATCCCTGTTGCTGAATACCTGGTCGGGACACTCGAATCCGGCCTGGGGAGGGGTGTTCTCCACACGGACCGTCCGAGTACTCTCATCCGCCGTCCCATCGTCGTCCCACACGGTCAGACTCACCTCGTATTGTCCCTCGGCGAATCTGTGGCTAGGGCTCTTCTGAGTGGAGTTCGTACCATCCCCGAAATCCCACAGCCACGTTTCGATCTCTCCGTCGGGGTCGACCGAGGTGTCGTTGAATTGGATGGTGTGGATGGTGTAAGGGTGGCTAGGAGTGTACGTGAAGTTGGCTGTGGGACCCACATTGAGCACCTGGATATCCAGGGAGCAGGAAGAACTGGCGCCCTGGTTATCGGTCACCTCCAGGGTCACCGAGTACACCCCGTTATCGGCGTAACGATGTGAAGGATCTTTCATCGTGGAGACTTCTCCATCCCCGAATTCCCATCTCCAGCTCTCTACGGAACCGTCGGGGTCGCTCGACCCGTCCTCGAAGTACACTACGTCCCCCGTGGTGGGCTGGGAAGGCGAGAAAGAGAAGTCGGGGACCGGGAATTCGTTGCCCACCACTACCTCCTCAGAGTGAGTAGAAACCCCTCCATCATCATCGGTCACCTCCAAGGTAACCGAAAAGCTCCCTTCTTCAAGGTACGCGTGAGAAGGGTTCTGTGCGGTGGAGGTGTTGCCATCGCCGAAGGTCCATTCCCATGAGATCACCGTCCCGTCCTCGTCGTACGAGAGGTCGCTGAACTGCACCTCTTCACCCACCTCCGGGAACTGCGGAGAGTACTTGAAATCGGAGTGGGGGTCCCGGTTCTTCACTTCGATCGTCTTGTGGACCGAGTCCTTGCTTCTGCCGTCGTCCATGACCGTCAGGTTGACCGTGTAGTTGCCCGGTTCGGCGTAGACATGCAACACGTTCTCCTGGTAGTATCGGTGCCCGTCCCCCATGCTCCAGGTCCAGTTGACGATGTAGCCGTCGGGATCTTGGGAGGAGTCAGTGAATGTCAATTCTTCCCCCGAGAATACCGACTCCGGAGAGTATGAGAAATTGGCCGTGGGGTCCTGGTCCGGCATGGTGGTACTGCTCAGCAGCGGGTAATGGTCGATGGAGTCTTCGTCTACGTAATAAGGAGTATCGTAGATGCCGTCTCCCCCCTCCTGATCCTGGTGTGGTCCAGACAGGTTGTCCTCTCCTGAGCAGTCGTCCCAGTAGTTCCCTCCCTGGGGATAGGTGTCGTTGAATGAGTTGCTTCCATCGTCAACCGCGTGTACCACGTTGTCGACGAAGTCGTTGCCCTGGATCAGGCAGTCGGTGCAGTTCAACAGCTTCAACCCGACCTCGTTGTGGGCGAAGAGACTTGAACTGATGTGGAGAGCGCTGGAGTTGACGGCGATCGCCCCTTCTCCATTGTACTCAAGTTGCTGGTCTTCCACGGTGATGTTGTGGCAGGAGACCATCCCCAGGTAACCGATGTTCAGCGAATGGTCGAGAGAAAGATCGCTCTCCTCCACCAGGTAGAAGACCTGGCCGCTGGTCACATCGGTGGATGCGATACTATGCAGGAAGTGATGGTAAAGTGTCCCTCTTATCCCCAGGTCATAGCTGTTATTCACGATCGAGTTGTTGATCATCTCTATCGTCGAGGACCGGTTGAACAACAGGCCATATGAGCAATTCTCGACCGTAGTGTCCATGATGGTCCCGTTACTGCACTGGTCAAGCCGGATCCCGGTTTCCGAGTCTGTCACTTGGCAAGAGATTGAGAAGTTACCGGAGGAGGAGATATCGATGCCGCCCCCTGTCACCTCCACCCCTTCCAATGAAAACTGGGTGCTGTTAGAGATGCGTAGGGAGGTGAAGAAAGCGGTCTCTTTTACGGTCACTCCATCGGTACTGTTGATACGCATTTCTTCTCCCTGGAACGATGAATTATTGATCTCGGTACTATCCCCTTCTGTGTAAAATCCTGGTGCTCCTTGGAAGTCCGAGATTTCGGATCCGACGGAGGAGAATACGGCTCCAGGATAGCAGTAAATCCGGTAACCCAGGCTCCCCTCAGAGTAGATGGTAGAACTTCTAATCATCATCTCTCCATAGACCTGTATGGAGAATTGTTCCCGCCATGTGCCATCGACCTCTACGGTGGAGTTGTCGATGTAGAGACTACCCGTCTCTTCGATGATGATGCTCGCCCTCTGCTGGAAAGTACTGTCCTCTATGGTCTCGGGGGAGTCGATCCTCCACACCACCTCCACTTCTTTGTCCACGAAATCGTTCTCGTTCCAGGTGTCCGTGGAGAGGTTGGTCTGCACCTTAAGCTCATACGGTTTGGCCTGTGAAGGCGTCCAGGTGAATTGGACGGAGGTGCTGCCCCCCGAAGAGACGTCGACATATTTCGTGTCCCGTTTATCGCCGTCAACATACAGTTCCACGGGAACGTCGTTTTCGGAGACTTCACCTTCATTGTCCACCTGGGCCGTGATGTCGGAGGTATCGCCCTTCGACGGTGGCTGTATGTTGAGGTCGGTTACCGCCACGTCATGGACCTTCTCCTCCAAGAAGTGAACCGAAGTCTCCGGATCGCCCAGGAGATTCAGGGTCATGAAACACCACCTCATGTAGCCCCCGTCAGACCCCAAATGGGAGACGAGATCCATCTTCGCATCGGAGAGTGCGGTGCCGACGCCCCTGATGTTCTCCTGGAAGAGGGCATCGAAGAACTGGATGTCGTATTGCTGGGAAGGCCCGTTGGTTCCCCCCTGTTGGTACCACCCCTCCCGAGAATTAACCAGGGCGGCCACCGCGCCGTGTTCCGTGGTAACCAGGCTCTCCGCTATGGAGTCTGAGGAACCCCCTTCATCGAAGGCTCCGATGAGGCACGCCTGGGAGAAGAACAGGAAATACTGGGAGTTGCTCAGCGACTCAATATCATCGGAAGCTAGGCCGGCAAAGCTGTGTTCGTTCCCGTGCCCCATGTGGTTGACCAGATGGACCCCCTCGTCCATGGCATTTAAAAAGGCATTGGCCGAAAAGGTCCCCTCCCTAGCGTACAGTTTCTGAATGGTCAGCTCTGGGTTTTGGGAGGGAAATGTCATGTCCTGCACCTCGTCTTTGTAGTCCCCTCCCCACGTGGGCCAGTCATCGAGTTTCTCCCCTACGAGCAGTGAAGAGTTGAGGTACGGGTCAGAACGAGTCTGTTCGTAAGCGATGACCTTGTTCACGAAGTTCGTCACCTCGTCCGTGTTGCTCACCGGTGCCCTGCCCACATCGACTTCAAACAACAGGTCGGCCTCCTCCCCCATCGCCCCCGCATTGTCGTCCTCGCCGTAGATCCCGTCGTCATCGTCATCCCAATCACCGTCCAGTCCTGCGTAGTAAGCGTCGGCGGGGATGTAAGAAGAGGGGCCGTTGGTTATCGAGACCCGAACGTACCGGCAGGGAATGACCTCGTGGTCACCGCCCAGCAGGATATACTCGGCACTCCATGTCTGGTAGGCGTCGATGATGAAGTTCCTCACCTGAGTCTGCGTGTCATTCCCTTTCCCTTCGTGGGAGGCGGGATCACCCCAGTACTCCTGCTGAGAAGTGATCCATTCCGTGGTCACCACCCTCCCGGTGATATCGGTCAGACCTGCATTGAATGAACTGCGGTTCTCCTTCCAGTCGAGCAGGGACTGAAACTCGGGGGCGAGAGAGTCCGCGGTGATGATGACGTACTCGTAATTTCCAGAGAGCATGTCAGTAGAGGCATACTCCTCATCCGTTGATTCATAATTATCGATCTCCTCCGGATTGGAGACCTGGCTCATGAGCTCTTGCGGATGATGAACCTGACCAATCGAACTCCCGGAGGAGGTCGAAGTGTGAACCTCCAGGTCGATGCTCCTGAAGAAGGTAATCGAATCGGTAGTAGTGTCATAGGTCACGGGGTGGACGGTGAACATTGCGATCTTGCCCCCGTGCAGGAGATGGGTCCCCCGGTATTCGCATATCTTGCCCGGGAATTTCATGATGGGGCCTACGTACGCTCCTCCAGCTATCGGTTCCTGGTCATTGCCAATAATAGAATAGTTGGGCGCGGCTTTCAACGGCTTACCGATACTCACTGTCGCCTTCTCTCCCGTGTGCACATCGAAGCCAGAGAACGAGGTGCCCGGGGGGAGCAACACCTTCACCGGTTTGAAGGGCAGGGCGGGGCCTTCCTCCGCCATCTGTGGTAGCCCCCCCAGGTCAACGGTGGTGAAGTCCTTCTCCTCGATCAAAGGTTTCTGAAAGTCAAGAGACAGCTTGATGGTGTCCTCGGCGTCACCCCGCAATCCTGGGTAGGGCGTGGCCGTGGATGACGCCGCGAAAGAGACAGAGAGAATAATCAGAGAGATGAGTACACTGACTGTCTTTATCCTCTCAGATACTTCCATGGAGTTCAAGCTTACAAGAGCGCTCCCTGATTAAAAATATTCAGTCACGATTCGGAAAAATCCGATCGCCGTTCCCTGAGCAACGCCAGGACCTCCTCCTGGAGGTATTCTATACTGTCCCGGATGTCCACGTGGTCGGAGGTGTCACGGTCGTGCAACTGGTCGTGAAACTGACTCAAACCCTCATCTGTCAAAGATCGGGACACGGTGCACAGCATGACGGTCCAACACCTCTTGGTGGAATCGATGCGGTAACCGCCTCCGCCCAGTACCAGGTAGTTGCCCCCGCATAACGAATGAGACAACTGGTGAGTCCTCTCCGCTATCCATTGGTAACCGTGGGTGGTCAAGCTCAACCCTCCCAGCGGGTCGTCTCGGTGGCCATCCACGCCGAACTGGTGTATGATCATCTCCGGGTCGTAGGCCTCCAGGGCGGGGACCACCATCTCCTCATAAGCCTTCCTGTATTCGACATCGCCAGCAGAGGAGGGCATGGGGACATTCAGCGAATAGCCCAGTCCCTCGCCCTCCCCTCTCTCGGTCCTCGCCCCCGTCCCCGGGAAGAATCCGGGATGGTATCTGTGCATGGAGATGGTGAGTATTGTTTCATCGTAGAACAGGCTCTGGGTGCCGTCCGCGTGGTGGGCATCGATGTCCACCACCGCTATGCGGTCCAGATCGTACCGGTCTTGAAGGGTCCTCACCGCAATGGCCACGTCGTTAAACACGCAGAATCCGGAGGCACGATCGGAGAAGGCGTGGTGGAAGCCCCCCGAGGGGTTGAAGGCGTGATCGAATTCTCCCTCCATGATCACTCTTGTTCCCTCCAAGGTGGCGCCGACCGAGGCCACGGCCCCGTCGAATATGTCCTCGGTGGCCGGCGTATCTCCCCGATCCAGTAGTCCCCCCTCCTCGCACCGGGAACGAACGTGGTCTATGTATTCCGTAGAATGTACCTTCAGAAGATCGGAGGTGGTAGCCGACCCGCATCCGACCATGGTGAGGTGACTATCAATCGCCCCTATTCCTTTGAGAGTATCCACCGTCGCTTCCACCCGTGCAGAGCGGAGCGGGTGCGACGGTCCAAAATCGTACTTCAGGAAGTCATCGTTCCATATGATGGCCGTGGTTCCCGTCATCCGATAGAAATATGGAAATCCTGGATACAAATCCCTTTGGAGACCTGACTGGTAATGTAGAGGCAAAGTCAATCCACGAAATGGATGCACAGCTGCCCCACGTCCATGGCGAGGTTCTTGGAGATCATCCCTTCCTCCAGCCAGCAGGCATTGAATATGGCCGTGGGCACCATGCAGGTGGGGGTGAGGCCCGCCTCCGAGGCCAATTCGATGATCTTCGAACCTTTGAGTTCTGAATAGTCCTCGGCGAAGACCTCTTTCAACAATTTCCCGTAATGTTTGATGTCCTCACAGTCGGTTTCCATGTCGATCTTCACCACTCCGTCTTCCGAAGAAGCCTCGATCATCGTAGTGTGAGCGCACAGCCGCATTTCCACCTCTATTCTACTGGTCATCCGATCACAGTAGGAAAATAAGCTAAATGGTATAAACAGAATGGTACGGACGGAATGGTACGAGAGAGAAGGCTCAGGATCCACTATTCTTATCCATTGAACCTATTGATTCCTACCAGACACACCGATCACTCTCACATGGAAAGACCCCATGTCCTCATCGTATGTCACATGGCCCTCTATCTTGAACACCTCTTTCAGGTTCTCCGGGGTCAGCACGTCCTTGATCTCTCCCGCCGCCTGGATCTTACCATCATTGAGCATTATGAGACTGTCGCAGTACCTGGCCGCCAGATCCAGATCGTGGGACACCATGATCACCGATAGGTCCTTCTCCGCGGCCAGTCTGGTGATGAGGTCCATCAGCTCTATCTGATGGTTCACATCGAGGTGCAGGGTCGGTTCGTCCAGGAGCAGTATTTTGGGCTGCTGAGCCAGAGCCCTTGCTATGATTACCCTCTGCTTCTCACCCCCGCTGATCTCATCTATCTCTCTGTCCGCAAGGTATGTGACGCTGGTCATCTCCATCGCTTCCCTGACGATCTCGATGTCTCTTTCCGACTCCTTCTCGAATCTTTTCAGTGAGGGCATCCTCCCCATCAGGACCACGTCCAGCACGGTGAAAGGAAAGGTGATACCCCCGTTCTGGGGCACCACCCCTATCTGCCTGGCTATATCATTCCTGTCCATCTCGCCCGTGTCCTTCCCTTCGATGAATACGGTGCCCTTCCTGGGAGTGACCACTCTATTGATACACTTGAGCAGGGTGGTCTTTCCAGACCCGTTGGGCCCCACGATGCCCACCACCTCGCCTGGAGAAACCTTGAACTCGATGCCCGATATCACGTCCTGACTGTTGTAACCGAAACTCACTCCCTGAATATCCAGCCTCATTATTACCACCCCATCAAACGCTTTCTGCTCCTGAGCAGGTAGAGGAAGAAGGGGGCCCCTAGCAGCGCAGTGATTATGCCCACCGGTATCTCTTCTGCCCCCATAGCTGTTCTTGCCAATGTGTCCATGGCGATCATGAATGCTGCCCCTAATAGTATGCTGGTGGGGAGCAGTATCCTGTGGTCGGGGCCCACCAGGATCCTCAGCATGTGGGGAACGATCAGACCGACGAAACCGATGATTCCGCTGACTGCGACGGCAGCAGCGGTCACCAGCGATGACCCCACCAGTATCATTTTGGTGACTCTAGATACGTTTACTCCCAGATTGACCGCGTGCTCCTCACCGATCATCATGGTGTTCAGCTCTCTGCCGTAGAAGAAGATTATCGTGGAGCCCAGAAGCACGAACGGGAAGATCACCAAAACTCTGCTCCAGTCGGCAGCCCACAATCCCCCCATCATCCAGAAGACGATGGAAGAGAGCCTCTCCCCGGCCAGGAACTTCATCAAAGAAACCATGGCGCTGAAGAAGGCCCCCACTGCTATCCCGGAGAGGAGCAAAGTCTCCACCGGTATCTTTCCCCTGATCTTGGAGATGCTGTACACCACCATCAGGGTGACGAAAGAGAACACGAAGGCCATTGCGGGTATGGCGAATCCGCCGGCCGCAAAACTGATGCCCAAGACGATGGCCAGTGATGCCCCAAAGGCACCGCCAGACGAGAGTCCCAGGACATAGGGAGAAGCCATAGGGTTCCTGAACAGGCCCTGCATGGCCGCTCCCGCCAGGGCCAGAGAAGCGCCTATCAGAGCCCCCAGCATTACCCTGGGCAGTCTTACTTTGAGCACGATGGCCCTTTCCGCTGCACTGCCCTCTCCCAAAAATATGATCCCTACGATCTTTTCCAGCGAGATACTAGTGGACCCGATGCAGGTGGAGATGATGATGGCCAGCAGTAGTAATAGGGCGGAAGCGGTGAGTATTATAGCCCACCTATATAGTTTCTTCGAGTGTATTGCCGAGACGTCACTTTCTTCCATCTATCTACCGCCAATACTCCCTTGCTGATAACGACCGCCTTGGGGAGGGTGCCAATGAATCTGTCATCGGATATATTGCATCTATCACGGGATCATATTTCACTGTTCTCATCATCTTCCGGGCCTGACTCTCGGGCATCTATGGTTTGTGGTAAAAATAGAGAAGATGTTTTGGGAGGTTTTCAGAATAGCGAGGGATGCAGCCAGAGTGCTATCTGGTACAGTGCATCGACCACTCTTGGGTTGGAGCTTACAGTATCGCCGTTTATCCTGTAGATGTTATCCTCCTGTACAGCATCGATTACTTCCCACCCGGACTGGTTGACTATGTCCGAGTTGGTCTTCTCGCTGGCATCTTCGATGATGATGAAATCAGGGTTATTGTCGATCACGTACTCAGGGCTGGGCTGAGGGTATGTTGAGGAGTTGTCTCCGTAGATGTTGATGCCGCCGGCAAGCTTGATCAGTTCATCCGAGATGGAGCCCGGACCGACTGACTTACCGTTTCTCAGCTCGAAATACACCTTCGGTTTCTCCTCCTCGCTCAGGTCCTGAACAGTCTCCTTTACGTAATCGACCGTGGACTGCATATCATCCACCACATCGGTGGCTTCCTCCTGGTGACCGGTGGCATTGCCCAGTGATTGGATCACTTCCATTATCTCACTGATACTGCCTGGATAGTAGGCCAGGACCGGGATATCGAGCCCTTCCAGGGCGGAAATCGTATCAGTGGCGAATGACCACGTAACAATCAGGTCCGGTTCCAGGGCCATTACCGCTTCAGCATCTGCTGAATACCAGCTTCCCACGTTGGTCTTGTTCAGAGCTTCTTCCGGATAGTCGCTGTACTTGTCCACACCTACGACCTGATCACCAGCACCTATGGTAAACAATGCCTCAGTGAATGAGCTACCCAGGGAGACTATCCTTTGAGGATACTTGGGTATGGTGACATTCTCACCCCTGCCGTCATTGATTACCAGTGTTCCAGTGGTCGGGTCATCCGTAGTGGATATGTAGGCAAATCCGGCAATGATGACTGCGAAGACTACCACCACAGTCACTGCCATTACCGCCAGGTTTCTTCTTTCAGACATTGCTGTTCCCCTTTACTTTCCTCTACTTCTATAATTAGTAACACGATTTACATCTATTGTGTTACGGAGGGCTATGCTCCTCATCGATTAAAAGCTTTGGGGAGAGAGGTTGAGGGTTAAAGAGATTAATCACGTTGCATTACACTCTAACTCTTCAACTACCCGCCTGAGCTTCCCTTTTTCCCACAACGATGCCTTTGAAGATGAGTCCATGAAAAGATTTATCTAAATCTGCCCAATCCACTAACCATGAGGAGCCTCCTGCGTTCCAAGATTCACAGAGCCACCGTGACCCAGACTGATATTGAATATGTGGGGAGTATCACAGTCGACGGAGATCTTCTGGATAGAGCTGGCATATGGCCTGGAGAAAGGGTACTTGTCTCAAATATTGATAACGGAGCCAGATTTGAAACCTATGTTATTGAGGGAGAAAGGGGGTCCGGTATTATCGGGATCAACGGAGCAGCGGCAAGATTGGTCGATGAGGGGGATGAGGTAATTATCATGGGGTTTGAGATCACAGATTCCCCCATCGAACCCCGCATCGTACTCGTGGATAGCGAGAATGCGATCCTCAGGAATCTCTAGTCTCGAATTCGCAGCACCGGTTTGTGCGCCGATAATATTTTTACCCCAAACCGGAGTGGGTGTCTGGCGGGTGTTAGTATCGAAGTGATCGTTTATACAGATGGAGGATCCAGGGGCAACCCTGGCGATGCGGCTTACGGCATAATCGTATGCTCGAAGGACGGTGAGGTGTTGAAGGAGACCTCAAGGTATATTGGAGAAGCCACCAACAACGAGGCAGAGTACAGAGGTATGCTGGCTGGACTCGATGAGGCCAGGAAGCAGGGGGCTGATGAGGTCAAGATGGTCACTGACAGTGAACTGGTGGTGAAACAGATGACAGGGGAGTACAGAGTCAGGGCCAAGAATCTCAGACCGATGGCGGAAGAGGTAAGGGTGAGGGCATCTACTTTTGACTCTGTCTCATATGAACACGTATCCAGGGAAGATCCGATGATCAGTAGGGCGGATGCCCTGGTGAATCAGGAGCTGGATGATAGAGAACTTCTGAAGAAAATTCGAAAGTGAGCCTTTCCCGATTACTGAACCGAATCCGATTCGCGTCCCTCACCCAATTCTTTTTCTAGAAAATTCCTGATCTCTTCTATCTTGACCAATGTCTGGTCTCCAGAGTTCATGTTTCTGACGGTCACAGAATCCTCCTCCAGCTCCTGCTCGCCTACGATGACCGTGTATCTAGCTCCTAAGGAGTCAGCATGTTTCAGTCCTTTGCTAATGCTCCTCCTCATGAGGTCGACCTCGGTGGCCATCCCCGCCCTCCTGAGGGTGGAAGCGAGGGAGAACGCAATCCACCTGAGAGAATCGTGGACCGGAAGAACGAACACATCGACCTTTGAGGTGGGAATCTCAAAGCCCTCCTCCTGAAGCGCAAGGTACACTCTGTCAAAACCGATGGCAAATCCGGTCGAGCAGATCCCTTCACCACCAAATATCTCGGCCAGTGAATAAGACCCACCTCCGCACACCTGTTTCTCTGCTCCTAACTTCGGAGCATCGATCTCGAAGACCATGCCAGTGTAGTAGTCAAGACCTCTCACCACGCCCAGGTCCACTTCCACACCCTCGATGTCGTAGGAGTCCAGAACTCTGAGCACCTCCCTGAGATGGGAGATGGCCTCTCCTTCAAGGTCCTCCAGTACCTCTTCACCGCCACGAGTCTGGGCTATCTCGATTATTTCATCGATCTCTCCCGTACCTTCGGTATGAACACTCAGCAGGGACCTGACCTCTTCAAACTCTTTCTTGTCAAGATGATGGAGCACCGAGGATATCTGCTCTTCATCAAGCCCCATCTCAGCGAGTAACTTCCTGAAGATACCTATGTGACCCAGTCTGATGATTTTCTCCTGCAGGCCCACACTGTCAATTATCGATGCTGCCAGGGCCACCACTTCCGCGTCAGCCTCTGGGTGATCACTGCCCATGAGTTCTGCACCGAACTGGTAGAATTCCCGATACCGGCCGCTCTGTGGCCGTTCGTATCTGAAACAGGGCCCACGATAATAGACCTTCAGCGGTTTTGGAAGGGCGTTGAGCTCGTTGACAAAGAACCTGACCACCGGAGCGGTCAGCTCCGGCCTGAGAGAAACCTCTCTACCGCCCTTGTCCTTGAACGCGTATATCTCTTCCACAATGGCCGGCCCCGATTTCAGGGTGAACAATTCGGTATGCTCGAAGATGGGGGTGGAAATCTCTCTGAAGCCGAATTTCTCCGCCTCGTCCTCCATAATCGATTCGAGATATCTCCTCTCCACCATCTCTTCGGGCCCAAAATCTCTGGTCCCCCTGGGTCTCTGAATCATCTGCTGTCCAATGGTAAGGTCGTTATTAATTTCTTTTCATGCTTGGACCCTTCTTGAATCCCCTTTCCAAATCCGCCCGACCGTTCATTTGTGATAGTCGGGAGACGAAGACTACCCCTCATACTCTCCCGATCGCCCGGTCTAGATCCTCCTTCAGATCCTCGACACCCTCGATCCCTACAGATAGTCGAAGCAACTGATCCTTTATGCCCAGTCGCTTCCTGTCCTCGGGAGAGAGGGCGGCGTGGGAGGTGTTTAGGGGCATACTCACCAGGCTTTCCACCCCGCCCAGACTGGTGGCCTTGGAGAAGATCTGGAAGGTGCGCATGGCTCTCTCTGCAGCAGACCTCCCTCCTTTGATGTCGAAGCTCACCATGCCCCCGAAGTCGTTCAGCAGTCGCTCAGCCAGGGCATGCTGGGGGTGAGATTCCAGACCCGGATAATAGACCCTTTCTACACCTGTGTGATCCTCCAGGAATTCGGCAATGGCCCTCCCGTTCTCAGAGTGTCTCTCCATCCTGACGTGAAGCGTCTTCATGCCCCTCAGCAGCAGAAACGCTCCCAGAGGTTCGATTACTCCCCCCATGACGATCCGTTTCTTGAGTATTCTGTCGATATCATCCGATGGGCCCACCACCACCCCGGCTATTAGGTCGGAATGGCCGTTGAGGTATTTCGTACAGGAATGTATCACCAGGTCAACCCCCATGCTTAGCGGGCTCTGGTTGACGGGAGTGGCGAAGGTGTTGTCCATGATTACCAGGGCCCCACGTTCCTTTGCAGCACTTGCCACCTCTGGTATGTCGACCAGCTTGAGCAGGGGGTTGGTAGGAGACTCAAGGTATACCACCTTGGTGTCCTCCCTGATCGAATTAACGATACCTTCCGTGTCTGTTGAATCGGTGAATGTCACTCGTACTCCCAGGTCGGAGAGGGTATTCTTCATCAGACTGAACGTCCCCCCATATATATCTTCTACAGAGACCAGATGATCGCCCTGCTGAAGGTAAGTGAGGAGAGTAGTAGATATGGTGGCCATCCCGGACGAGAACATCAGCCCCCGTTCGGCGCCCTCAAGTGAGGCCGCCTTGTCCTCGGCGGCCCTCACCGTTGGGTTGCCATATCTGGTGTAGATGTAAGCCCCATCAGGTACTTCTCCGTCCCAAGTCCTCGGATCTTCTGTCGGAAAGTAAAAAGTAGACGTTTGAAAAATTGGGGTGTTAACACTACCACTCCCCTTGTCCAGATATTCCCCCGAATGTACCGCTTTCGTCCCCAGCTTCTTATACTGTTTCATCTCCATACCTCGTTCAGATACCAAATAACCTGCCTGGTCCCTTAAAGAATCAATTCCCCTATCATGATGTAAACATTTTCCCGCTCAGCCGGCCGTTTTTCTGTTGATTACCACCGTGATCACGTCCCCATCATCCACCCGGTGGTCTATACCCACCTTCTGGCCCGGGAACTTGGCGCTCTTGCCCCACACTCTCGCGTATCGGAAATTGGGCCTGAAAGTCCTGTGAAGGTGGTCGCACACGTCTCCTATCGTGCTCTCTCTTCTGATTACCAGCGGTTCTTCCATGTCCGCTTCCTGCCCTTGGGGTTTCATGTAGACCCTGATCAGGTCAAGAGAGTCAAATACCTCTTCCTTTAAAGTCTCCAGACCCTCGGTGGTCTGGGCGGAGACCGGAATAACCGTCCACCCTTCCATTTCATCGACTATCGACTCTATCCTGTCTTCATCCACAAGGTCGGTCTTGTTCAGCACCACCAGCGCATCTATGTACGCCCTATTCCCCACCATCGCATCAATCAGTCGATCTTCAGAAACATCCTCTCTGACGATCACATCGGCATTAATGTACCCGTACTCCCTTACGATCGTTTCGGCAGTCTCTTTGTCCATGTTGGTCATTTCAACCGTGGTGAGAATGTCTATCCCCCCTCTCTCTTTCCTGCTTATCACCACATCCGGGGGGGACTGATTCAGTCGGAGTCCCGACTTCTCCAGTTCCCTGACTATCAAAGGTAGATCGCACTGGAAAGGATCTATAACGATCACGACCAAATCTGCAGACCGGACGGCGGAGAGCACCTCTTTACCTCTCCCCCTACCTTTTGAAGCGTCCTCGATCAGTCCGGGGAGATCAAGCAGCTGGATCCTGGCCCCTTTGTAACTCATAGTGCCCGGAATGACCTTGAGAGTGGTGAATTCGTATTCCCCGACCTCGCTATCCGCATCGGTGAGTGCATTCAACAGCGTGGACTTGCCAACACTGGGTAGACCTATCAAGCCCACGGTGGCATTTCCCGACTTTTTGACCGCGTAGCCCACACCTCCTCCACCAGCTGACTGTCGTTTCTCCTGTTCGGTCTTCAATTTCGCCAGCTTGGCCTTCAGCCTGCCTATATGCTGCTGAGTGGCCTTATTGTAACTCGTGTTGGATATTTCCTCCTCGATCTCTTCGATCTTCTCTTCAATCGAATCTCCCATGGGTCACCCCTGATATGCGATATGAGTGCCTGCCTCTCCTTCCAGGGCCTGGTCAAGACTCTCCGGAGAGGTGATGATCGTCTTCTCGCCTCCATTCCTCAGGAAATGGATGGCCGCCTCCACTTTCGGCCCCATCGTCCCACTAGGAAAGTGCCCCTCCTCCAAGTATTCTTCCATCTCCCCTACACCGGCCTCTCTTATGGGCGAGGCCTCTTCCGTGCCGAAGTTGAGGTATACGCAATCGATGTCGGTGAGAAGGATCAGCAGCTTCTCATCGATCGAACATGCAAGTACGCACGCCGCCAGGTCCTTGTCCACCACTGCTTCAACCCCCATCAATCTATCTCCCCGCCTTATGACCGGTATGCCGCCGCCACCACAGGCGACTACGATCTCAGTCTGGTCCTTGCCTCCGAAAACCAGGCGTTGGATAGCCTCGGACTCCACGATATCCACCGGACGGGGAGAGGGAATAGCTCTACGATATCCCCCTCTCTCGATGTCCTCAATCATCGTCCACCCCTCCTCTCTCTGGAGCTGTTCCGCTTCCTTGGCTGAGTAGTAAGGACCCACTGGCTTGGTGGGATTATCGAATGCTGGATCGTCCGCGTCAACCATTACCATGGTGAGCATGCAGGCCACCACCTTCTCCATATCATTCTTCTCCAGTGCTTCAGTGAGGGCCTGTTGGATCATGTATCCCAATAGCCCCTGTGATTCCGCCACGCAGACGTCCATGGGCATGACAGGAATGTCATTCTTGGAGAGCTCGTTCTGGAGCAGTATATTCCCCACCTGAGGGCCGTTACCGTGGGTCACTACCATATCATAACCGTTGCTAATCATACGTGCAAGATGAGTACAAGTTCTCCTGAGGTTAGCCATCTGGTGGGAGTAAGTCGCTCTCTGCCCTGCTCTCAAAATGGCGTTACCACCGATGGCCACTACTGCAGTTCTCATGAGCAATAACACCCGGGGTGCTTCGATTCAGGTTCGTGATATATAACCCTTCCCGCCTCTGTTCTACTTCTCAGTACCATCGTGGGGAAAATATGGGGTGCAAAGATTTAAACTCAGAATCTACATGGTGTTCCGATGGCGGAGCTGGATGAACTAAAGGAGAGGTTTGAGAAGTTCAAGGAGAGCAGGTATGGTATACCCACCGCCCTGATCCTTACCACCATTATAACCCTTCTGGTGCTCATCTACGCCTGGTACTTCTGTTTCAGTTACGCCCTGATAGCGATCATCGCCTTCGGGGTCCCGAACTACTTCGGGTTGAAGAACCTGAAGAAACTGGCCATCTTCGGTCTGTTCCTGTTCATATTCTTGGGCCTGGCCTTCGGTGTTTCCAGCTTCTACGATTTCAAGGGGATGGAGAAGGACCCAGTGAGTTCTTCCGACGGACTTCTCACCAACGGCACCTTCGTCGGGGAGGCGGGCGGAGAAGAATTCCAGTTCACAGTGACCTATACCGGGGACAACTCCTCTCAGATCATCTATCTGAACCTAACCGAGCAGTGGACAGGAAGCGGTATGTACAACTACACGATGACCCAGATGGGGGGCGAACCTGGGAATTTCAATTATGTGTACAACGTCACTCTGCCAGACAGTGTATATATCTTCGAGTTTCAGACTCAGAACGGTACTGAATGGACCAACTCCAGCAGCGGGTTTGGGCCCATAGACGTGCCCGATCAGGATTTCTTGGGCGCACTGCTCTTCGGCCGACTATTCTTGGTGTTCTTTAACATAGCCCTGCTGTTCTATGTACTGCTGGGACTTGTGTGGTGGACGAGGAGGTCCAAGGGTAAGGCAGAGGAAAAGGAGCAGGAAGAAGAACAGCCGGAGGAGATCGGGCCAGAGGGAGAGGCCAGGGAGAGGTTCGTCTGTTCAGAATGCGGCTTTGAGGTGGACGCCGATGCCGAGGAGTGCCCTCAGTGTGGCGAGCCCTTCGATGAAGAGGAAAGAGAAAAAGAGAAGAAGGAGCAGTTTGTCTGCAGTGAATGCGGAGCGGACGTGGACGCCTCATCTGATAAGTGCTGGAACTGTGGAAAGCACTTCGAGAATTGATATTTTCGGAACCCTCTGGACAAAGCTTATTATACCGACTGTGGATATGAGTGGGCAAGGGATGCACCTCCCGGCTTTACGATAATTACGAGAGGTTATAATGTCATCAATAGCTGAAAGGTTAGCGAGAGATCAGAAGGAGATTTCCGTCTCGGAGTTCTTCGAGAAGAACAAGCAGATCTTGGGCTTCGATTCCAGTACCAAGGCATTGATCATGAGTGTTAAAGAGGCAGTCGACAATTCTCTGGATGCCTGTGAAGAGGCCTCGATTCTCCCTGAGATCATCATCGATCTGGAGGAAGTTGAAAAGGATGTATACAGGATCACCATCGAGGATAACGGTCCAGGTATAGTACCCCGCATGGTACCCAACGTTTTCGGAAGGCTGCTCTACGGGTCCCGATTTCATTCTGTGAGACAGTCGAGGGGACAGCAGGGTATAGGGATTTCGGCCACTGTTATGTACGGCCAGATTACCACTGGAAAGCCGGCCACCATTAGATCGAAGACGGAAGATAGAGAGGCAGCAGTAGAAATGGACATCATGGTCAACACCAAGAAGAACAGACCAGATAAGCTCAGGGAGGAGTTCATCATCTGGGATGAGAAGGAGCATGGGACCAGGATCGATTTCTTCATGAAAGGCCGGTACATCACCGGTAGCCAGTCCATCATAGAGTATCTGAGGCAGACGGCGATCGTCAACCCCCACGCCCAGATCAAATTCGATGATCCCAGGGGCAACAAGTTCTTCTTCGAGAGGAGTACCGATGAGCTACCGGAGTCCCCCCAGAAGATCAAGCCGCACCCAGAGGGAGTGGAGCTGGGGACCATGATGAACATGGCCAAGTCCACCGAGGAGAGTACCATATACTCATTCTTGACCAACGAATTCACACGCATCAGCAGGAGGGTGGCCAGGGAGATCCTGGAGAGGGCTGAAGTTCCCAAAAAGGCCAAGCCAGGTGGGGTGAACCTGGCCCAGTTCAAGAGGATATTGAAAGCAGTGGAGGAGATCAGCATCATGTCTCCGCCTACCGACTGTCTCAGTCCGATAGGTGAGGACCTGATCAAGAAAGGACTGAAGCAGGTCCTGAAGGAGTACAATCCAGAGTTCTATGCCCCGCCAGCCACCCGCGATCCAGAGGTGTATGGTGGAAACCCCTTCCTGGTGGAGGCTGGTATCGTCTATGGTGGCGACCTGCCCAAGGACGATCAGGTGACCATACTGAGGTTCGCGAACAGAGTACCCCTGCTGTACCAGCAGGGCGCGGGTGTGATAAGCAAGGCCGTGGGAGACATCGACTGGAGGCGATACGGTCTCGAGCAGCGGGGAGGAACTGGCATACCTTACGGTCCTGCCATTCTCCTGGTTCATGTGGCGTCCACCAAGGTGCCCTTCACCTCGGAGGCCAAAGAGGCAATAGCCAACATCGAAGATATCCGGTCTGAGATCGAGCTCGCTCTGAGGATGGGTGGCCGCAAGCTCAGGACTCACCTGAACAAGAAGAAGAAGAGGAAGAAGGCGCGCAAGAAATTTGGCATCATAAACGAGATTATCCCCCAGATAGCCAAGAAGAGCGCCAGTATTGTGGGTAAAGAGGTACCCTCTATTGACAGGACCATTACAAAGATAATGAACGTGGTCTGGATCGAGGACTCGGTCTCCTATGACAACGGGGGCCATGATGTAAGAATCTTCATCCACAACTACACCACGAAGAAGCAGAAGTTCAACCTCCATGCTGTCGTCCCCAACGGAGGCAGTCTCGGGGACGAGATCAGTCCCAGGCCAAAGGAGAGGAAGAGTAACGGGAAGGTCACCTGGGAGCTGAAGGATATCCCATCGGCCGGGAAAGTCGAGGTGAGCCTCGATATCCTGGGTCTGGACAAGGACGCTATTGATGAAAACGAACTCTACGTCAGCGGGATCAACTCCAGCAAGGTCATAGGTGCTGAACCATTGCCCGGCGACTGGGACATTGAGGAGACCTCGGAAATGAAGGTCGAGGAAGAGGAGATCGAAGAGGACGAAGACGAGATCGATTATGACGAGGTAGGGGAGGATCTAGACGATGAGCAATGAGAGGAACAACCAGGCGGTAACCAAACTGTACGAGATCGCGGAGTCCATCTACGAACAGATAGATGATGGGGAGATCCCCAAGATGAAATTGCCTCTCCGTACCAAATCTAACATCCGTTTTGATACCAAGCACGGGGTGTGGAAATACGGTAACAAGAAGGGAACACGGTCCGCCAAGAAGGCCAAGGGCGGACAGATGCTGCTGCGTACGATGTACATGCTCGAGTTTATCCAGGACATGATCGAGAGCGAGAAGTCGTCCACCCTGAGAGAGATGTACTACATCTCCGAGGGCTGGGACAAGGCCAAATTCACTTCTCAGAGGGAGTCAAACTCCCTGGCAGAGGATCTGGAGATCGTGACCTCTCTGATGAGGGAGGACTTCAAGCTCAGGCCTGAAGAGGACGGGGCCAGAGTGATGGGAAACATATCAGTGATCGAGAGGGACAGGAAAGGTAGGAAGAAGAAGATCAACTGCAGGGATGATGTCGGAGACTCAGGGTACGGGATCCCGTATAACGTGGAGGATGATAAAGTCGAATTCGTAGAGACCGACGCCGACTTCATACTAGCCATAGAGACCGGCGGTATGTTCGATCGACTGGTGGAGAACGGATTCGACGAGGACTTCAACTCCATCCTGGTCCACCTGAAAGGTCAGCCGGCGAGGAGTACCAGGCGGTTCATCAAGAGGTTGAGCAACGAGATGGATCTGCCCGTGCTGGTGTTCACTGACGGAGACCCCTGGTCATTCAGAATCTTCGCGTCAGTGGCCTACGGCGCCATCAAGACAGCCCACCTCTCTGAGTTCCTTGCCAGTCCTTCGGCAGAGTACATCGGAATCACGGCCTCCGATATCGAGCAGTTCGAGCTTCCCACGGACAAACTTTCGGAGACAGACGTCAGAGCACTGGAGTCCGAGTTAGATGACCCCCGCTTCGGCGATCCGTTCTGGCAGGGAGAAATAGAACTGATGCTGGAAATCAACAAGAAGGCAGAGCAGCAGGCACTGGCTAAATACGGTCTGGACTACGTTACCGAAACTTATCTGCCAGAGAAGCTGAGGGAAAAGGATATGCTGTGAGGTTTCACTTCAGGGCCCTCTCCAGCCTCTCCATCACGAAGTCCCGTTCCAGAGTAGATAGAAAATGTCCCATCCTGGGCCCTGATTCCCTGTCGATGAATATTTTGTAGAGTGTCTGGAAAGCCCTCCTCGTCTTCAGGTCCACAGAGCGGGCACATTCATACACCGTATTGTGAATTTTGTCTCCATCCCAATCCATATCCGAGAACTGTGAGAGTATACACTCCAGGAAATCGTGCTGCGTATCGTCGAGATCTATCTCCAATCGGTCGGTAGAAACAGTGAATTTGACGAAATCGGGGGCAAAATTCTCGAGCCAGAACTTTACACATCTCACACGTGCCTTCAAATGCTCCCTGTCCTTTACGTCCACCTCTTCGATGTGCTCGGTCCTCTTCAGTATTTCCAGGATGGCATCAAAGTCATCGTTGATCTGGACTACACTCACCAGGTGTCTGTAGGGCACCTGGAGGGGCAGTTTCTCTCTGATCTGGCCGGGCTGAGATAACTCGTAAGCTCTCAGCAGGTCCTGCTCCTTCTCATTGGCCCCGCCTTCGAAGTAGAACCTCTCGATCCTATCGTATTCGTCCACGGCGTCCAGGATACCCATCCCAGGGTCGTAGTCGATGTGCCGGTCGGGGTTGTACCTCAGTACGATGAAGTTGAGCACCTCTGCCGGAGTCATCTTCAGAGCCTCAACCCCGGTAACCGCCGTACCCGTCGATTTGTGCATTTGTCCCTCCCCCTTCAGCTGTATGAACTCGTAGGGGATGGGGTGGGGAGGCTCTATGTTGAATATGTCCCTAGCAAACCTGACTCCGGTATCATAGGAACCGCCAGCGGCGGCGTGATCCTTTCCGAACGGTTCACAGGTAACTCCAAATAGCTTCCACTTGGCCGCCCACTCGATCCTCCAGGGCAGCTTGCCATCCGCTCTTCTGATGTCCGCTTCCCCCTCCTCACCGCAGTCGCAGCGGTAACTAACGTACGGGGCATCGTATCCCAGTATCTCAACTTCTGAGAAACGATGGCAGCTGTGACAACAGGGAGTGTAGGGAAAATAGTCCTCAGGAACTTCCCTCCCTGTCACCTCCTCCAGGATATGGATCACTTCTTCCCTATTCTCAAGGACGGTGGATATGGCACCTTCAAACTTGCCCTCCTCGTACAGCCTGTGAGTCCAATGAATATCACACTGGACCCCCAGTTCCGAAAGAGCACCCAGGAAAGGTCGAATGAAATGTTGGGCGTAATTCTCATGATCATCGCAGGGGCAGGGCACGAGGTTGAGAGGCTTACTCACCTGTTCCTCATACTGATCGGGAAGGAAAGGGTACTTCTTCCTGAGAGGGTCAAAGGAATCGATCAAGTATATCATCCTCGCCTCTCCGCCTTTCTCCTCCACAGCCTTCCTCACCGCTTCCGCAGTCACAGCCTCTCGAAGGCTGCCAACGTGTATGAAACCGGAAGGGCTTATCCCAGCGGCGATCAGATGATTATCTCCCTTGGAAAGCAGATCTCTAGCTTCAACATCTGCCCAATGCATGTTATCAATGGCGCAACTACGACGATTGTATAAAAGATTATTGAGCAGGTGGAATGCCCAGTGAATGATATGAAATCCAGGGTTGCCAGGAATACACTGTTTCCGAGACACTCGGAGGGAAATTCAGTGCTGATGAAATGAAAAGAATTATATAGGCTGGTGCTCGATAATCAGACTGAGCGAACATGGCTAAGAAGAGCAGCAGTGATGGATTCCAGTCCGCTGCAGGATTGATCAGGTACTTCGACTCGGAAGATGACAAGGCTATGAAGATCAATCCCTGGCTTGTGATCGCAATCTCTGCCGGAATTGTGGCCCTGCTTGAGATGCTCAGGTTCCTTTATCCGGTGTAGAGTTCCCTGCGTTATCATTGCACTCAAGTTTGCCTAAACTCGGGGATAGCCTTTTCCTTAGTTCATTATTTAAGGGTCTTCCAGATTCCGTTAATTTCCTGCTTCAATCAAACATTCAAAAGAGTTTTCCCGAAATACTTATATCTAACTCTTATAATCCCCTAGCTATGGCATTCGTTTCAATGCACCGGGCCGATGAGGCAGAGCGGAAGATACTGGGGTACATATATGACGGTGAATATAACATTGAACTCATAACCAAGAAATTCAGTAGAGTGCCAGAGGAGCATGTATCTTGGTTGTGGGGGAAGATCGAGAACAAGGTCACCAACGACGAACTCACCTCTGAGCAAGAGGGAAGGTTCGACGAAGTGAAAGAAGCACTGGATATGTGATCGCCCTAGCCCCAATTCTCTTTTTTTCTTATCCTGCAATCTATCTTATAGAATTTCTTAACATATCGTCAATCTAGATCATCCCCCGTCTATACTTCCGGCCGAGATGACAGCATCTTCCCTTACTGGCCTTCCTGAACAATGCTGGCTAATAGATTTCGATGGACTATTCACTCAGCACACTCATCTCCAATATGGATAAAAAATAAAAAAAGAAAAGAACAGCTTTGCGCTGCCTCTTGACTCCGTTAAATGTTTTTACTCGATCTTCCTGCAATCGACGGCGATCTTACCTGGCGCTTCCTTGTTCTCCTGCCTGATGATCTGGTTCGGCAGATCACTGAGTGGGTGAACTTCGGCCAGAATCGATCCAAATGGAATGTCCATCTTCTTGGCCTTCTCCATCACCGCTATTGCAGTCCTGTACTCGAACACACCGTAGCCCCAGTTACCGAAGACGTTGACTTCCTTGTTGCAGAAGTCGACGTGTGGGTTAACGGAGGTCTCTCCGGTGTTGGTGAAGTGTCCCATCTCTACGACGGTCCCTCCACGCCTGACGTGGTTGAACGACTCAGAGAACGCGGCAGGCACTCCAGTGGCCTCGATCACGATGTCAGCACCGATGCCGTTCGTGAGCTCCATCGTCCTCTCCACACGGTCGTCCACGGACTCGTAGTCCCTCATATCGATGACCTGACCGGCCCCCAGCTTCTTCGCCTGCTTCAGACGGTCGGGCATCATGTCGATACCGATGATGTTGTTCATACCGTACACGTTCGCGGTGGTGATGATGCTCTGACCAATCGGTCCGAGACCTTGTACGACTAGGGTCTGAGATGGGTCTACTCCTTCGCCAGCGTAGGCGCAATCAGTCCCACCGGATTGGGCCCTCTTGAATGTTCTTGTGGCCACTGCCATGGGCTCGACCATTGCCATCTCTTCGTCAGTGAAGACTCCAGCTGGGAACTTAAAGACAGGAAGCATCTCCTGAATATAGAGCTTCTCAGCAAATCCTCCCCAAAGATGAGGTGGTTCGTCAGAACTGTGTCCGCTGATACCTACGACTTCCATGTTCATGCATAGGCTTTCTCTACCGGGGACATTGTGACAGAACCAGCATTCTCCGCACTTACCGAGACAGGTAGCAATATAATCGCCCTCCTCAAGAGGGTTTCCTACATAATCTGTCTCTACTCCTTCGCCTAACTCTGCCACTTGTCCGAACCACTCATGTCCGAGAATGTGCGGCATCGGAACAGGCAGTCGTCCGTATACAATATGAGTATCTGTACCGCAGACACCACACAGGGAAACGTCAGCGACTATTGTTCCGGGGTCGGCACTTGGTTCCGGATAATCTCTGATCTCAAGGTTATCCGGTGAACCGGGTTCGGTTAATACCATTGCTTTTACCATAGTTACTCCTCCTTGTGTGTCTATTCAATTCAATGGATAAGAAAGTTTCCCCGGGTGCAATGAGAGGTTTGAATGAAAATACCTAGAGCTCTAAATTTTGAGAGAATATTTCGAAAAAAGGACAAAACATAGGATAAAATCTGAAAAAACCTCCAGATACTACTCCTTCTATTCCTTTAGCCTCGATGCGATGTACTCAGCGAAGTCCATCACAGGTAGACAGTCCGAGGAGTCCGAAAGGTTGGTTCTGCAGAAGGGACAGGGGGTGACCACCAGATCTGCCTCCGTCCTTTTCGCCTCCTCCATTCTCTTCTTTCCGATGTTCACCGAGAGGTCAGCGAACGCCGACTTCACACCGCCCCCGGCACCGCAGCACAGTGAATCTTCTTCACAGTGCTCCATTTCTACCAGAGTGGCCACCTGTTCCAGTACCCTTCTCGGCCCCTCATAGACGCCCATGTGTCTGCCAAGGTGGCAGGGGTCGTGGTAAGTAATGACGTCTTCACTCTTCTCCAGATCCAGCTTTCCTTCGGAAAGGAGGCGGTCCACATACTGAGTGATATCCAGTACTTCTATGCCCTCCATCGTATATTCTTCCTTAATGGTTCTAAAGCAGCCGGAGCAGGAAGTGATTATGGTATCTACCCCCGATTCTTCGAACACCCCGATGTTGTGCTCCTTCACCTCTTCCGCAAGCTCACTGTAACCGGATCTCCTCAATACGGAGCCACAGCACCACTCGTCCTCTCCCAATATTCTGTAGTTGACACCGGCCGCGTCTAGGATGTCCATGGTCGCCATGACGGTGTCAGGGCTGCGGTAGGCGGCTGTGCAGCCCATGAAGTAGAGTACATCAGGCGAATCGGCCCCCTTCCTGAACCTGTTCTTATCCGAACTCTCCTCCCCGTAGGGATTATGATACTCCTCGATACGCTTGGCCAGTTTTCTGTGTTTTTTTGGTGAGAGATCGAGGTCCACAAGATCGCTCCTGGTGTCTTCTATTATGCCCAGTGTGTCCACTCCAGCGGGACATCTCTCCTTACAATCTCCGCAGGTGGTGCACTGGAAGATACGTTCGGCGGCCCTTTCATTCAGTTCGATATCCCCGTCAAGTGCCGCCTTGATAAATGTCATTCTACCTCTGGCGGAAGCAGAATCCCAGCCCAATTGATCGACAGAGGGACAGATCGCTTTGCAGAATCCGCAGCGGATGCAGTACTCCAATGCGTCCCGGTTCTCCGCCGACCTCTTCATCTTCTCCGCCATCTATTCCACCTCGAAGATCTTGTCTGGGTTCATGATGCCTTTGGGATCGATCGCATTCTTGATCTTCTTCATGATTTCTACTCCCACTTCGCCGTGTTCTTCCACTGTAATCTCTCTCTTCTCAATGCCGATACCGTGTTCTCCGGTGATGGTACCTCCCAGGGAAAGGGCCATCCTGTTGATGGCGTCATGGGCCTTATGTGCCCTCTCCGACTCGCCTTTCACTCTCAGATCAGCCAGGATAAGGGAATGAATGTTACCGTCCCCTACGTGTCCATAGGTAGCAATCTTTAGGTCGAACTTCTCCGCTAACTTCTGCGTCTCTTCGAGGGCGGTTGAAATCTTGGAAAGAGGTACCACGATGTCCGTCGCTATGGGCGCCGGTTTCAATTTGACCAGCGTGGGGAACAACTTTCTCCTCCCGGCCCACATCATCTCCATCTTCTCCCGGTCAGTAGAGGCCTCGATGCCCATGCACCCCTCAGTCATAGCGATCTCTTCGAATCTCCTTATGGACTTATCGATATCGTCCTGGTCGTCCCCGTGGAACTCCAGGAACAGCAGCGCCTCCACCTCCGGGAGGTCCAGGTCTGTGGCCTCGTTCATCACCTGGATAGAGATAGAATCAATCAGTTCGATGGCGGCCACATCGACCCCGGAAGTGATGGTCTTGGACACAGTGCGCCCTGTGGCCTCCATGGAAGGGAACTGGGCCACCGCCGCACTTATCGCGCTGGGCAGCGGTCTCAGCTCAAGGGTCACTTCCACCACCACTCCCAGTGTGCCTTCGGAGCGGTTGAAGAGGTGGACCAGGTCGTACCCTGAAGCGGTCTTCATCGACTTGCTCCCCGTTTCCAGTACCCGTCCGTCGGGGAGTACCACCTTCAATCCCAACAGGTAATCGCTGGTGGTGCCGTACTTGACCGCTCTCATGCCGCTGGCATTCTCGACCACCATCCCTCCAATGGTACACACCTCACCACTGGCTGGGTCGGGAGGAAAGAAGAGCCCGTAGGGCTCTAGTTCGCGGTTGAGCTGATCGAATATGATCCCGCTCTGGGTGGTGACGGTCATATCGCCCTTGTTGATCTCGACCACCTTGTTCATACGGGTCAGGTCGAGGACGATACCCCCTCTTGTGGGAACGCATCCACCGGTCAGGCAGGTCCCCGCTCCCCTGGGCACCACAGGGATGACGTGCTTGTTGGCCACCTTGAGAATTTCCTGAACCTCCTCTGTGGCCTTCGGCCTCAATACGATATCAGGAAAACGTCCTCTCTCCATGGCAAATGAATCCAGCGAATAGCATACCAACTCAGTGGGATCGATAGAGGCGTTTTCCACGCCCACGATCTCCATCAGGACATCAATTATATCATCGTCCATTTTCACACCTACCGCAACACGCAATTCCATTGTGAATTCCATATTTAAGTTTGACCAGAGAACAGGAAAGAGGCCGTGGAGGGAGCAACTCGCACTACGAATTTCGAATACCTATTGAAGCCGTGTACTGAAGACTCTTCACTCATATCGAGTAAGGTTACGGTAAAACTGTGTAGGGAAAAGATGTATAAAAATATTGAAAAGAGGAAGTGGTTTATGCGCTTATTTGCGCATGTATTTCTCACGATATGCTGTTCCGATGGCGTCCGTTGCCTTCAGTGCGTCGATGAGACGCTCCTCGGTCAATGGATACGGGTTCTTCCTAGCATATGGATGCCCAGGATCACATGTTGCGGCTGCAACGGCTGGCAGGTCCTCGTATGTTGCGCCGATTTCCTCCAGTGTGGTGGGCAGACCCACGGTCAGGCAGAAGTTTAGGACTTCTTCCAGCTCCTCCATAGGCCTGTTCTCCATAATGATCTGAGCGATGGTTCCAATAGCCACGAGGTCACCGTGCTCGGGCTTGGGTGCGTCGTATCTCCCCGGGCAAACGGTCAGACCGTCGTGGATTCCGTGGGCAGCAGCAAGACCGCCGCTCTCGAAACCAATTCCACTAAGAAGGGTATTTGCCATCGCGATGTTTTCGTAAGCGTCGGTGATTGCCTGCTTTTCGTTGGCCAGTTTTGCCTGATAACCATAATTGATCAGGTTCTCATAGCAGAACTGGGCGAGTTTTGTGGCTGCGGTCGTGGGCCTTCCTCCGTCCACCAAGTCGTTAGCAGAGTGTGAAGCCCTGACGGCTTCAGCCTCGAACTTGGTAGCCAGAGCGTCACCCATCCCTGCGACCAACCATTTCACAGGTGCCTTGACCGATACATCTGTGGGCACGATTACCAGGTCTGGGCTCCTGTAGTAGACGAGGACGTCAGTAACTACGTGGTCCTCATCATATACCACGGACAGGGCGCTGCACGGAGCGTCTGTGGAAGGAATAACGTTGATCAATGCTATCGGTGTGTCTGCACCGTATTCCTTGCTAGCCACTGCCTTGGCGAGGTCCATAATGGAACCGCCACCAATACCGACAACGAAATCGGCACCGGCCTCCTTGACCTCATCAGTCAGCCTGTTGATCTCAGGCCATGTACAGTAGCGCACTCCTTTCTCCATGTGGGCGACTTCAATGTCATGTTCATTGAGGTCTTCCATCATCTGGTCCTCGACACTCTCAATGGATCGAGTACCACCGAGGATGTATGCCTTGTCGCCTAGCAACTGTTTACGTCGGCCCATCTCTTTAGCCGCACCCGGTCCGAAAACATATCGGTTCGGTGCGCCCATCACCTTAATCCTTGTTTCTGTAAATATTGGCAAGTTTTCTCTCCCCCTATGGGAAGCACTCTGTCAACGCCCTAAAAACAATAGGTGTTGAGCAGGTACTTTACCTCCATTAACCATAACGAAAGATGCGTATTAGTAACTTTCGGACTACAAGAAACTTCCAGATTGGAAGTCAAACCATTTCCAGCTTACAGTTTACAATATAAATGGACCGGAAACTTTCCAACTCTATCTCCCTATTGGTCGCGGTTCCCCAGCCAGTATTCCGCGATTTCAAGTGGAGTGGATATCCACACGTCTTCCTTGCTCTTGATCAGTTCTACCAACCTACCTAGCATCCTCATTCTAGAGGGTCTGCCTATCGCCTGTGGGTGCATCACCAGGTTGAAGAGAGCCCCCTCCTCGTACAGGCCCAGGAACTCTTCAGACCAGATTTCATAGACTTTTTCCTGACTCGCAATACCGCTCTGGTACTCCAGAGGTGGGAAGAAATTGAAGGCGAAGAAAGTCCAGTCCATGGTGACCCAGTGGAACGGTATCTCCACGATCTCTCCTCCTTCTACCCGGTGAACGTAGGGCACTTCCTGAGCGAGCATGTTGCTCTCGTAAACGAATCCGTATTCGCAGAGGATGTCAAGTGTATTGTTACTGATGTCAAATGCTGGTGCCCTGTAGCCCTTCGGCCTCCTGCCTATGACCCCCTCAAGAGCGGACAGACCCTTCTCCATCTCCTGGATCTCTTCTTCGTAACTGAGGCTGGAAGGATTGAGGTGATCGTATCCGTGGTGGCCTATCTCGTATCCCGCCTCATCGATCTTATTCACCAGTGAAGGTCTTTCCTCGGCCAGTTTCCCAGGTACGTAGAAGCAACCGGGGACATCACGAGCTTCCAGGAATTCCAGAATCCTGGGAATGGCCACGTTGGGGCCGTACTGCCCCATGGAGAGCACCAGAGGACTGTAGTCTTCATCCCCCTCGATCGCCCCCGTCCTCTTCATAATATTCTTCCAGGAGATGTCACTATCACAGTCAAAAGTCAAGCACACCGCACTCTTGGCACCGTCCTTCCATTTCATTCAATCGCCTCTATCTGTAATCTGCTACCCCACTATCAATGAATTATCTCAAAAGGCTTATGCTTGTTTCGTACCCGGCCTTTTGGTCCGCATTACCATTTTTATGAAGGTTTGAAATACAATGAGGTGCCTACTGGCATATTGAGTGTTGATCCAATGGTATTGGCCTACATCCTCATATCTTCAGCTCCGCGGGCCTCCTATGATATCCGGAATGAGCTCTTGAAGTTGGAGGAGATCAAAGAGGCGAATGTGGTGTTCGGGCAGTATGACATCGTGGCCAAGGTGGAGGTACCCGACAGTGAGTCCTTGGGCACGCTGGTTTTCAATAAGATCAGATCGATCGATACTGTGATGGCCACTGCTACGCTGACCGTCATTCCGAAGTGAGGCCCGAACATGAATATTCTATTCACTGAACTGAAGGAACATCGAGAGGTAATCGAGGACGCGCTGAGCGGGGATGAACTGACCATCTTTTCTCACCCTCTTGGAAAAGAGGAACTGATTATGAGGGGTGTAGACACTGAGATCCTCTCCGTGTTCATATATACTCAGGTGACGGAGGAGGTCATAGACGCCCTCCCCGATCTGAAACTGATCGTTACCAGGAGTGTGGGATTCGATCATGTCGCGGCCGAATACGCCCTTGATAAGGGCATAGAGGTATGTCATATACCTGACTACGGGTCACACGTGGTGGCGGAACATGTTTTCGCGTTATTGCTTTCCACGGCCAGGAATATTATTGATGCTGACCAATTCGTGAAGAGCGGCAAGAAATTTGATTTCGATCCCTTCCTCGGACTGGAGCTCAAGGACAAGGTCTTGGGGGTGGTAGGCACAGGGAAGATAGGCGCCGAAGTGATAAGGATCGCGGACGGGTTCGGTATGAACGTCCTCGCTTACGACGTGTACAAGAATCAGCCTTTGGCCTCGAAGTACGGGTTCGTGTACGTTCCCCTGGAGGAGTTGCTGGAGAAGAGTGACTTCGTCACCCTGCACGTCCCGTTGACACCCGAGACCCACCACCTGATCGATGAAGGGGCCTTGGCGAAGATGAAGGAGGACGCCATCCTGATCAACGCATCGCGCGGAGGGGTGGTGGACACCAGAGCCCTGAAGAAATCCCTGGAATCAAGGCACCTCTGGGGTGCTGGTTTAGATGTGGTGGAAAACGAGGAGCGTCTGGAGGATGAACCGATACTTCACGCTCCCAACGTGACCATCACTCCCCACTCCGCTTTCTTCACCAGGGAGGCCCTGAAGAGGATAGCACACACCACCATCGATATTATCGAGTCCTTCAAGGAGGGCGAAGTGATCCACCATATCCCGGAGGAGTACCTCTAACTACGCTATTCTGTTTTCGAAAGTATCAGCATATCAAGTCAGGAGGCCACCACTGCCCCGTTTGGCCCGAAATGCGTAAGAGAGCAATGGGGGTGCCACCAGAGTGGTGATCAGGGACATCGCTATCACTATGGCGTAGAGGTCGTTGGAGATGGCACCATAACTGAGCCCGATGGATGCCACGATGAAACCCACCTCTCCCCTGGGCACCATCCCTATACCCACTATGGAGGCAGACTTGCTGCCCAGTTCGTAGGCGCCCAGGGCGCAGCCCAGGAACTTGGTGACGATGGCCACTATAGTGACGATGGCGGTCAGCACCAACACCCCTTGGAAGGAGGAGATGTCGACCGCTACGCCTACGAACAGGAAGAAGAAGGGGACCAGGAACTCCGAAACGGACTCGAACTCCTCCCTGCAGGGAACAGCTTCTTCGAACTCGGCGAACACCATCCCCGCCAGGAAGGCCCCGATTATCGCCGCCAGTCCGAAGAATGAGGCCAGTGCGGACAGCCCGAAACAGACGATCAACGCGAAGGCGAAAGGGCTCATGATCTTGGACCTCTTCCTCGCCTGAAACGGTTTCTTGATACGTTTCGGGGCCCATTCCCTCGCCTTGGGCACGAACCTGGTACCCACGTATATCACGAACAGAACGAAGAGTACGGCTTCCGCGGCAACGATGACCGTGTCCACGATGTTCAGTGTTCCTCCGGTGGCCACGCCGACCACGATAGCTAACACTATCATGCCCAGAATATCATCGATCACTGCCGCCCCGATGATCACCCTGGATTCGATAGTGTCGGTGAGGTTCATATCCCTAATGACTCTGGCCGTGATGCCCACACTAGTGGCCACCATAGCCGTTCCCATGAACATGGCCTCGATGGATGACATGTTGTTAAGATTGATCAGTAGGTATCCCGCTGCGAACGGAATCACCACTCCCAGAATTGCCACAAGGAACGAGGGTCTCCCCACCTTCTTCAGCTCGCTGAATTTCGTCTCCAGGCCCACCGTAAACAGCAGGAAAATAATACCCAGCTCGGCGAATATCTGGAAGACTTCTATATCGGTGCCCAATCTCAACCACTGGTAGAGGATAGTGTTCCCTATGATGATCCCAGCTATGATCTCCCCTATCACTTCGGGCAGTTTGAGAAATCGAAAGAAGGCGGCCGCTACCCTGGCGAAAAGGAACAGCGCGAACAGTTGGAACAGAATCCATTCAATGTCCAATCAAGCACCTCTGCTGGGGTTTAACTCAATCACGAAATACTATTTTGTATATAATATTTTATAGCTGTTGTAATAAACTCCCTCTTAGAAAACTGTTATCCATCTGGTAAAGGGAAAATTTTATTTTATGCCCCGAATAACATATGGTCGATATGCGTCATCCACACGGAAATACGGAATCAATACGGATTCCAGGAAATCGACAATGCAATGCATTATATATTGCACTCTTTGATGCAGTCAAGAGGTGTGAGGATGACATTATGGAAACGACTACCGCCTGGGAGGAACCCCCCCAGATATGTGAACGTGTTAATAGAGACTCCGAAAGGTAGTAAGAACAAGTACGAGATATCGAAAGAATTCGATATAATCAGATTGGATCGGGTCCTTCACTCCAGCGTTATGTATCCCCTCACCTACGGTCTCATCCCCGGGACCTACTACGACGATAAGGATCCTGTAGACGCGATGGTGATGATCAGTGAAGCCACGTTCCCCGGCTGTGTGATCGAGGCCAGGCCCCTGGGCATATTGAGGATGGAGGATGAAGCAGGTAAGGATGACAAGATACTTACCGTGGCCGACGGAGACCCCACCTACGCCGAATATTCGGAGCTCGAGGACATGCCTCAGCACACTCTGACCGAAATCACCGAGTTCTTTGAGACCTACAAGCGCCTGGAGGAGAATAAGCAGACCGAGGTCATCGGTTGGAAAGGGAAGCGTGTGGCATACGAAGCCATCATGGCATCGATCGACTCGTTCAATCGGAAGTTCGCTGATTCAGGGTAAGAGACCACCCATCGATGCCCTCTCTGGCCTTTCCATTCCGCAAACGTGTTATTCAATCTGCCCCACCCCAGAACTCCAGTATTCAAAAGATTCAGCGCTAGGCCCTTCAGAGGGTGATGAAATCGGGGATGCCATATCTATGACTGCACGAATTTGACGTACTCCAGCATTTCGTCTCCCCTGAAAGTGCGAAGCAGATCTCTCACCCTCTCGGCCTCTCCCTGCAGTATGAACACTTCGAGGCATTTCCTGCTCTTCAGATGAGAATGGATCTGAGTGGTGACTATGTCCTGAAATTCATGTCTTCCCTCGTCGAGTTCAGGTGAGGAATGGGCATCGTGGACCACCACTAGTATACCCTCCACTTCCCCATGCAGGCTCTCTCTGTTTCTCATCTCCGCCTCGGCAGACCTCAGACAGGCCCTGATGGCCTCGCTCCTGCTCACCAGCCCAAGCGACTCGGACACCTTCTCTAGAGTCTCCATATTCTTTTCGGTCAATGAAACGCTTACCACGGGCACAATTATCAACTCCTATCTAGCGGACCGACGCCTGTGATACACCAATTCAATCTTGGATTATTTATTTTTTGACTAATTATTATTTACTCACTATCAAGAAAATTGATAAATATTAATAATACACACGTAGATGTTAACAGAAGATCACGGTGACTGGAGATGGACAGGATCAGACCGATCACCTACCTACTGGCTTTGGTCGTTATCAGCGTTTCCCTGAGCGGGTGCTTGACCATGGATGACGATTCGGACACGGTCGAAGTGGTTACCAGCATTCTCCCTCAGCAGGGACTGGTAGAGACGATAGGTGGAGAGAGGGTGAGGGTCACGCCTATGGTGGCCACGGGTGTGGACCCCCATTCATCGGAATTGATCCCCAGCCAGCTCCAGGCACTCTCTTCTGCCGACATATACCTACAGATGGGTTCAGGGATCGAATTTGAGTTGCTGCACATGGACACCATCTTGGCGGAGAACTCAGAGATGCACGTTGTCAACTGCTCACAGGGGATCGAGATGGCCACCTGGGGCGAACACTTGTGGGGTGAGCAGAACAACGCTATCGACCCCCACGTCTGGTTGTCCCCTCCCAACATGATCACAATGGCCCAGAATATGTACGAAGGATTGGTGGCCGTAGATCCAGGCAACCAGGAGTACTACGCCGATAACCTTCACGAGCTGGTGGAGGAGCTGAAGGCGCTGCATCAAGACATCTCTTCGATGTTGACTCCCTACAACGGCTCCGCGTTTCTATCCTACCACCCTTCCTGGGGATACTTCAGTTCCGCATACGGACTGAAACAGATCTCGATCGAGAAGGAAGGCCATGAACCGGGACCGGTGACCATATCAGGGATAGTGGAGCAGGCCAAACAGGAGAACATCACTGCTCTGCTGGTCGATCCCAATACTGATACGTCAAGTGCGGAAGTGATAGCTGAGGAGATAGGGGGCACGATCATATACGCCGATCCGTTGTCCCAGAATCCCCTCTCTGTCTTGTCGGACCTGGCCACCGATCTGGCGGCCAAATTTGGGAGTTGACCGTGAGTATATGTTCAGTGAAGGTGTTGAATTAAGACCTGAAGGGGTTGGTCCAAATGGGTGATGAATATGCGTTGGAAATGCGGGACCTCACCGCGGGGTACAACGGCGACACGGTCATAGAGGACATCGACCTCACCATCGAAAAGGGCGGTTTCTTCGGGCTGATCGGTCCCAACGGCGGGGGCAAGACCACCCTGCTCAAGGTCATCCTGGGCCTCATCAAGCCCATGGAGGGCGCTATCAGGGTATTCGGTCTGCCACCTAAAGAAGGTAGGAAATATATGGGATACGTTCCTCAGCACTCCATATACGACCCTGACTTTCCCATATCGGTGCAGGAAGTGGTGCTGATGGGGAGGAAGCGCCACAGGGGCAACAGTATCTTTTACTCAGACGAGGACAGGGAAACCGCCCGCTCGGCGATGCAGTCCATGAATATCCTGGAGCTCGCAGACCGAAATATCAGCGACCTGTCTGGGGGACAACGGCAGAGGGCGTACATCGCGCGCGCCCTGGCCTCCGAGCCGAAGATGTTACTGCTGGACGAACCCACGGCCGGTATAGACCCCCAGACCTCGCAGGGTACTTACGGTCTGCTCAAGGAACTGAACAGAACGATCACCATAATGATAGCCACCCACGACGTGGGCGCGGTCTCGAAATACGTGAAGAAGATCGGGTGCCTCAACAGGTACCTGTTCACACACGATGACAGGAAGATATCGCAGGAGATGCTGGATAAGGCCTACAGCTGTCCAGTGGACCTCATAGCCCACGGGGTGCCGCACCGCGTCTTCCCCCATCATGTGGAGGATGAAGAACAATAGAGACTACAAGGTGTAATCATGGCTGGAGGATGGATAGAACTCCTCAATCTTGCGTTCGTGCAGAGGATGATCATAGCCGGCATCCTGGCCAGTCTAGCCTGTGGCATCATAGGCACATACGTGGTAGTCAAGAGAATCGTATTCGTCAGTGCCGGTATCTCTCACGCCACATTTGGAGGCATAGGGCTGGCATATCTGCTGCAGTCCGTGTTAGCGTGGACATGGTTCGATCCGCTGCTGGGGGCGGTGCTGTTCGCACTGGGCTCGGCCTTCATACTGGGCTCAGACTGGGTGAAGAAGAGGATCAGGGAGGACTCCACGATCGGCGTACTGTGGGTGGTGGGGATGGCCCTGGGCATACTGTTCATCAACATGGTGGATAAGACCAAGGTGAGGGTGCAGGACCCGGTGAGCATCCTGTTCGGCAATATACTGCTCATCCAGACCTTCGATCTAATAATCATGGCCCTGCTGGTGGGCCTCATATTCGTCATCACCTTCTTCTACTTCAACGACCTGAAGATCCTGACCTTCGACGAGGAGTTCGCGAAGATATCAGGGGTCAACGTGAAGATACTCAACTTCGTCCTCCTGACCCTCATCGCTTTCACCACGGTCATACTGATCAAGGTGGTGGGTGTGGTGCTCATCATAGCCATGCTCACCATACCTCCAGCCATCGCAGGAGTTTTCACCGACAGGCTGAACTCGATGATGGTGCTGGGCACTGTAATGGGCATCGTCCTGGTGCTGATCGGCTTCGCCCTCTCGCTGCAGTACGATCTGCCGCCAGGAGCGATAGTGGTCTCCGTCATGGGCCTGGCGTTCGTGTCATCCCTGGTGATCAACTCCGCCCTGTCCAGAGAGCACTGATTCGCAGTAGAAAACGGACTCCTTGGATGAATACGAACGATGCCAGGCCTAAGGCCCTCCTCACTGGAAGAGCCTTACTTCGACTTCGGTCCCCTTCTCCAGCAGGTCCACGTTAGACGGTATCCTGATCCACCCGTCAGCGTAGGCTATGCTGGTGATGGTCCCCGACTCCTTGAACACCGGGTACGCCTCTCCGTCCCTTATCTGAACCGTGAGGAACTGGTCCCTGCCCAACCGGGCCGGGAACTTCTTGGCCAGCGGCATCCTCCTCTTCATCTCCATCTTCGGAGGTAGCCTGGCCATCTTTCGGGCTGCATCCACCAGGAACACGTAGCCGTTGGTCAGGCAGGCGGTGGGGTAACCAGGCATGCCGAATAGTGGTGTGTCGCCTATCCTGCCGAACAGCGTCGGTTTCCCGGGTTTGATCTGCACGCCGTGAAAGATGACTTCTCCCATGTCGGAGACGACATCCTCCAGCACATCTCTTTCTCCAGCCGAACTGCCTCCAGAAAGAACTATCATGTCCGAGTCGGACACGCTCTCCAAGGCTGATCGCACCGCCTCCTCAGTGTCCTCCACTATCGGTTCGATGGAGGGCGAACAGCCGTTCTCCCGCAGTATCGATGACAGGGTGTGAGAGTTGATGTCAAAGATCTGTCCAGGCCTCAGCTCCGAGCCTACTGGGGCCACCTCGTCACCGGTGGGTATGATGGATACCGTGGGGGTGTTATACGCCTTCACCTCAGTTCTTCCTATGGCCGCGAGTACTCCCACCTTTGAGGGAGTGAGGTAAGCACCGGGTTGGAATACCCTCTCGTCCTCGTCGATATCCTCGCCCTTCTTGGAGACGTTGGCCCCGGGGTACAGAGGGGTAAAAATCTTGATCGTGTTTCCTTCCGACTCCGTATCCTCAACCTTGACCACCGCGTCGGCTCCCTCAGGCATTACCGCCCCAGTGGCGATCTGTATGCATTTGCCGCTCTCTACCCCGGACTCAGGTACCTCTCCAGCGTGCACATTACCGACCGATTCCAGCTCCACCGGATCGAATTTGCCCGCTCCGAAACTGTCCTCCGCCTTTACAGCGTAACCGTCCATTGCCGCCCGGTCATAGGGGGGGATGGCTAGAGGCGATATGATCTCCTCTGCCAACACCCGGTGGAGGCATCGGGAGAGAGGTACTGTCTGTTTGACCGCTATGGTTTCGATGTTCTCCTCCACAAGACTCTTAGCCTCTTCCAGTGATATCAGTGATCGCAGCGGTCTCATTTTTCGACCTCCAGTATCATATGCCCCAATTGGGGGATGACGATCTTGTCCATGGCGGTGGTCACCGCGCCTGTGGAACCGGGGAGACAGAGAATCACCGTTCCCGAGGCCGTACCCCCGAACGCTCTGCTCATGATGGCCGCGCTCCCTATCTCCTGGTAGCTGACGAAGCGGAATATCTCCCCGAACCCGGGGAGGACTTTGTCCAGGAGTGGCAGGACTGCCTCCACTGTCACGTCCTTGTCAGTGATACCGGTCCCTCCGTTGGTGATAATGACCTTGATATCTTCCCTCTCCAACAAATTGGAAATAACCTCGTGAATTCTCTCGTACTGATCAGGAATGATCGAGTATTCCTCGATCTCATGCCCCGCCTCCTCGAGCTTCTCCATTATCATGGTCCCTGAGACATCGTTCTCTTCTGTCCTGCTATCGCTTATAGTGATCACCGCGCAGGGCAGGTTCTCCTTGGCATGTTTCATGTGTTCTTTGTGCCCCATCTTCACTCCCCCTTGGTCTTCGAAGTAACTCTGATGTTCTCTATCCTGGTGGACGGGTAGAGGCCGTCCTCGCTCTTCTCCAGGTATTTGACCATGTCCCATACAGTCAACAGGGCGTAGTTGACCCCCATCAGGGCCTCCATCTCCACGCCCGTCTTGTAGTGAGCCACCACGGTGCATGAACAGCCGATGCCGGCGCCCCGCCTCTCGAATTCTACACTCACCGATTCGATGGGGAGCGGGTGGCAGAAGGCCAGTGCCTGAGGAGTCGACTTCACCCCGTGCAGTGCGGCTATCTTCGCTGCCGAGAACACGTCCCCCTTGATCACCTCGCCCCTCTCTATGGCCCCGAGTGATTCCTCTGTCAGGATGATCTCCCCCTCCGCCGTGGCCTCCCTCCTGATCACTTCCTTCTCGGAGACGTCCACCATGCCGTTTAATGTTCCTCTATCCATCTCTCTCCCCCCTCGAAGACCTCTTTCTTCCATATGGGCACCATCTTCTTGATCTCACCGATCATGAATCTTGCCCCTTTGAAACACTCCTCTCTGTGCCCACCGGCCGCCGCTATCAAGACTATGTTCTCCCCCACACTCAATTCTCCGTACCTGTGTATGACGGTCAGAGCCTCGAGTCCAAAATCCTCGATGGCCTTCTCCCTCAGCGAATCGAGCTCCTTCTCGGCCATCTCTTTGTAGGTCTCGAATTCGAGCCTACTCACTCTCCCTCCTTCGCTCTCCCCTCTCACCACTCCGATAAAGGTCACTATGGCTCCGGTCGCCTCGTTCCGTACCTCTCTGCTGATATCGTCCACAGAAAAATCGTCCTCAGTGACAAGTGAATATCCAGACAATTTAACCACCACTCACCGGGGGCATGAGACCCACTTCGTCACCGTCTTGCAGCACGGTGTCCTTCTCCGCATAGGTCTTGTTGATCGAAGTGAGCACCTCCTCCGACATTTCCAGGCCTTGAAAGTCATCCTCCAGCCTCTTCATCAGCTCGGACACACTGGTCCCCTCCTCGACCTCCATGTTGATAACTGAAGTACCTGCCGCCTCCCTCAGAGAGGCGAACAGTCTTACCTTTATGTTCACTCATGCACCTCCGGGTCCTGGAGACCATCAATGTGGAGGTATGATAAGAGTTTCGGTAAGACGGGGAGCCCATACCTCCGCGGACATTCGTGCCGCTCATCGCGCAATACGAGACTGCAGGAATGTCAACGGGATAAAAGGGACAAGGGATAAAGCATTATATCCGTTCAAGCATATCCCCTCTGTACCATGAAGGATCCGCACGGTCGAGAGATAACCAGTCTCCGCATATCTATCACTCAACGATGCAATCTGGAATGCTTTTACTGCCACCATGAAGGGGAGCAGGACCCCGGGGCGGAGATGACCACTGGTGAGATAGAGAGGTTGATCAGGATCGCCAGCGGTCTGGGCATGGAGAAACTGAAGATCACCGGCGGGGAACCGCTTCTCAGGGACGACATCTGCGAGATCATAAGCAGGTGCGACCCCCACATGAGAGAGATCTCCCTGACCTCGAACGGGATTCTGCTGAATAAGAAAGCGTTCGATATGAGCGAGGCGGGACTGGACAGGGTGAACGTCAGCCTGGACACGTTGAACAGACATACCTACCGGAGGATATCGGGCGTCGACGCCCTGTCAGGGGCACTGGGTGGTATCAACAAGGCCGTGGAGGCGGGCCTGAACCCGGTGAAAGTCAACATGGTCCTCATGAAAGGCCTGAACGAGACAGAGGTCGAGGACATGATCGAGTTCGCAGAGGAAGCGGGCGTCATACTGCAACTCATCGAGCTCGAGACCTCGAGAGAGAACATCAACAACGGGTTCTACAAGGAATACCACTACGATATGGAGGAACTTGAGTCTTTACTGGCCTCTCGTGCGAATAAGATAGAGTCCCGGGAGATGCACAACAGGATGAAGTACTTCCTGCCGGGCGAAGTGGAAGTGGTGAGGCCCATGCACAACACTTCGTTCTGTGCCAACTGCAACCGGTTGAGGATCACTTCTGACGGGAGACTGAAGCCCTGCCTGCTGAGTGCCGATGGGACGGTGGACGTGCTCACCTCTCTCCGTTCCGGGGTCTCCGACGAGGATATAGAGCAGTCGTTCGTCAAGACCATCTCGGCAAGGGAGCCATACTGGACTTGACCCTGAGACCGCAGGATGGAGCGTGCACTCGGTGATTCCACGCCCAAAGACAGCCTCCTTTGCTCTGAGAGGCGACTTTCCTTACTGCGAGAGACAGCCTTCTCTTGCTCCTCAGTCCCCTATGTAGCTTTTCTTAGACACCTCTTTAGAGACTCAATTCAATGGGGAAACTCAATGATCAGAATAGTCTGGGCGAGGGACAAGGACTACTCCCATCCGCCGGTCAGTCGGTTGTTTTGAACGATAGTAGACGTTCCAGAATCACTGATGTCGGAGGTCGCGCCCGCCCGGTGGAGGTCGTTGTTTTTGATATAGTTACCCTCGCAATCCGGCGATTCAACGTGTATCCCGTACCTCTGCTGGTTCTGTGATTCGCCCCGCCTGATGCTGTTGCCCTGAAAGTTGTTGAAATCGCTGTTGTTGGTGATACGGATACCATCGTACTCATCGTGCTCCGCCTGGGAATTACCCTTGATGATGTTAACACTGACGACGTTATCGCCTGACGAATACAGTACGATCCCCCGCATCCTGTTCCCCCCGATCACGTTTCCGGACACGGTGTTACCGTCGCTTGAGGAAGAGACCACTACACCGTTCTCGTTCCTGAGCAGTGTATTACCACTAACCACGTTGTCCTCGCTCAATGAGGACAGCACTAAGCCATTCATACCGTTGTCCCCGATGGTGTTGCCGCTGATCACGTTACCGCTTGAGGAAGACATCACGATGCCGTTGGTGCGGTTGTCATGCACCGTGTTATTGCTGGTTGTGTTCCCGTCGGAAGAAGACAGTACGACCCCTTCCTCATTGTCCTTGATGACATTGCCGTTTATGATGTGACCGTCCGAGGAGGCCAGGTGGATGGCGCTCAGGCCATTACCTCGGATCGTGGTACCGGTGATTGTGTTACCGCTGCATGATTGCAACAGGATTTCTGGGCCCTGCAGACCCTCTATCCAGATGTTGAGGATCTTCGAGTCCTTGACCCTCTCGAAGTAGATGCCGTACATGCTGCCGCCGTTCTGGTCACCGTCACCAGCGATGCGGAGGTCCCGTATCAGCAGATCGGACTTCCCGGATGCGTGGATTACGATGGTGTTCTCTTTGCTGCCCATGGCCTTGAGCACTGTGGACGGACCCGCCCCGCTCAGTTCTACACACCTGGAAATATGGATGCTGTCGCTGATGTTGAAAGTCCCTTCACTCAGGCGTAGTACGCCCCCTTCGGCGGGGAGGCTGTCGATGGCACGGTTGATCTCCACCTGGTCGTCCGTTCCAGTGCAAACGAAGTCGGCGTCCTCCTCTCTGGAGTTGTGTGCCGCCACCACCAAAGAAGCGGATTCGGGCGTTCCATGAGTCATTCCTCCACTCTGATTATCGCTGAGACAGTACATAAATGAGGGGGAGAAGATAGAGAGAGGACGAGACTCATCGATCTTTCAACTTCTCGAATTTCTATCTTAAAGGACTTCCTCAAACAGTCTTAAACAGGTCTCTTGGTGGGCCTGTAATTCTTTACCGAACACTCGTGCTTCAGCTCACAGGCGACACAGTTCCGGGGGTGAGTTACACATCCTGCCTCTTTGGCTAGTGCCCCGGCTATCTTCCCACCTTCGTGTTCGTACTCCTCGGCAACCTTTTCCGAGAGCCTACCCCGCAGGCCGACACGGCCGCTCCAGCTCACGTTCTCTAAGCCTACATCTCTGGCTATCCTCACCGCTTTCTCCATGAGCTCCCTACTCGCCCCTTTGTAGTTTTCCAGTACGAAGTTCGGTCTGAATGCCAGGAAGTTGAGGGGCAGGAAAGGATCAATTTCACTCAGGTACTCTGTCAAGGGCCTTATCTCCCTTTCAGAAATCTCGGGCATGAGCAGTACTCTGAACTCCCACAGTTTTTCCTTAGCGTTCTCCACCAAGTACCGGGCGTTTCTGAGAACGGGCTCCACTGGGGCTCCAGTTAAGGCTCTGTGCATGTCGTCATGAAATGCTTTGATGTCAAAGGTGATGGAATCTGTAAAGCTGATGACTCTCTTCAAAGAATCCAGGGTTAAGAACCCGTTTGTATCGTAATTCACCTTTATGGGGCCGTTCCTCCTCGCTTCCTTCACGACCCCCTCAACGTAAGGAAGAGATGGAGTGGGAGAACCACCGGAGAAGAATATCCTATCCGCCCCGATGGCCTTTCCCCTTCTTGAGTTGACCGCCCTGTAGGCTTCCTCTCCCAGTCTCTCGGGCTCGATATACCCTCGCAATGCCTCCCCCGTATCCGGATAATGGGCGATATTCCAGTTCTGACATCCCAGGCATCTGAAGTTACACCCGCTCAGGAATACAGTATAGGACTGCGGAGGAGCTGGATGAAGCATCGCGGAGGCCACCTCCGGTCTCGCGACCCTGCAGACTCCCAGATCCCCCTCTGATCGGTTGACTCCACACTGCCACTCACAGAGGGTGCAGTGCTCCAATTCCGGGAAATCATTAACCATCTTATGCAGCCACGATCTCTATCAGACATCTATGTCAGACATCTTTCAATAATCTTCTTCATAGATTGAGCGCTTCCTGTACCCCTCAGACGAAGATGTCTCTATCAACCTTCCTTGGCAGAACTGGATCAGGTAGGATAACTCGACAGCAATAAGGAGAAAGGGACTTGCTGGAGGGTTACAGGGACGCCAAGGCGTACATAGAGGATGGCGATGGCGTACAGGAGCAGAATATCAAGCCTAATGAAGATTCGGTCTCCAGGGCGTACAAGAGAGGCTGAAACAAGACCGTTATGGAAGCGAGAAAGGAGAAGGCATACTGGGAGTGGGAAGGGCAAGCTCCCAGATAACTGGGTAAGCTGAGGGCTTGAAGACGTTATGGAGGGACTGGATGAGAATCAATTACTGGGAGAGGTACATCTCCGCCCTCGAATACACTCTCGGCATGAAAGGACTCCAATCAACCGATGTAGACCAGGTTATAGAATTGATAAATGAGTTGTTTTCGGACGATGTGAAAAGGACTTTTAGAATTGAGAAGGATTGGGAATGACAAGTATATTATGATCATAAGATGAATATTCTCTTGACAGAGAGGATCATTGAATATCTGAGAATATGGAAGGGAGGTAATCGAGAGAAATGGTCTAAAATTGTCAATTTTAGGACTGGTCTTGAAATTCCTGCATTAATTGCATAATAATCGAAATATATTTTTGTCAGATGGAATGCCTGATTCATATTCCCTGTCGATAGACCACCAAGTAATGGGAATCTGAAGGGGAAGCCAGTGATGGTGCTCCCGCCGGGATTTGAACCCAGGTCTCAGGCTCGAGAGGCCCGGATGATTGGCCGGACTACACTACGGGAGCCTGTGGTGGCAATTAAATCACCTTTATTAAAATTTTCCGAGTGTCGGTCAGGGATCCTCGGAATTGAAGACTGAAACTAAATATCCACTTAACGACTATTAGACACGAAATGGAGCCCCGTTCGTTGAAATACGGCAAGAGTCAGTTCATATTCAACCTCTTCCTGCTCCTGGTAGCCCTTGCGCTTTCCATCGCCGTGGTGGTACCCATCTTGGGAGTAGACATCATTCTATTCACCATCCTCGGGCTGGGAACCATCATCGTCCTGGTGTGGGGCGTCTCGCCCCTGCTCACGGACCACCAGCTGGACGAAGAGAGTCTTACTCTCCGGCAGGGATGGTACTTCAAGGCCTCCATACCCCTGGACCAGATCGAGAGGGTGGAGCGGGTGGAGAAGGGCCCCATCAGGACCGGCGTCTTTTTCAAGATCATCAGGTCCGCCTTGTACGTGACCACTAGAAGGACTGACCTTATACTCATTCATCTTAAGCAAGAGAAGAGATTCAGCTGGGCGCTGGGGAAGAAGGCGGACAGGGTGGTATTCGATACCAAGGACAACAGGCGGTCCATCAGACTGTTAGACGAACTCCGGGAGGCTACTCCCTCCAGTCCAGCCCGAGAGTCCTGACCCCGATCTTCGGAACCAGAGGCATCTTGCGCTTGTGCACCGTGGACCTGTGTTTCTTCCTGATCATTTTGATATCTTTTATGTGGATACCGGTGCGGTCAGCGATCTCCTCGTCCGATAGCCCCAGCTCCAGTCCGTAGAGTATCTTGTCTAGGTCCTCGTAGCAGACCCCGATCTCGGCCTCGTCTGTCTGCCCCTCCCACAGCCCGGCCGTGCAGACCTTGCTGATGAAGTCGTCGGGCACGCCGATCTCCCGGGCCAGCTGCCTCACCTCGGTCTTGTAGAGATCCCCTATGGGCTCGAAATCCGCGGCCCCGTCCCCGAACTTGGTGAAGTAACCTATCAGCAACTCGCTTTTGTTCCCGGTCCCCATCACCACTCTGTTCAACAGTTTGGCGTGGTGGAACAGCACGATCATCCGGCACCTGGCTATCACGTTGCCCTTCAGGTCCTTGCGGTTGAAGGAAGGCAGCATTTCAGACATGGAGTCCACAGCATCCGAGATGTCCACCACCTTGAAGTCCATCCCGAATTTCTCGGAGAACTGTACACACGCCTCCTCGTCTTCGGAGAGCGAACTACCGTAGGGCATGTGGATGTTCAACACGTTCTCGGGGCCAATGGCATCGGCGCAGAGCTTGGAGGTGACCGCGGAGTCGATTCCCCCGCTCAGGCCTACCACCACGCCTTCTGCCTTCGCCTCCGATACCTTCTGGGAGATGAAGTCGATGATCACAGGGTACGAGTCTTCTCTAAGGCTGGGAAGCATCATATGCGGTATAAAGTGACAAACGATATGGTTTTTTCCCATTCCGGAGCGGTTCGACCCAAAAATAAGATATTAGGATATCTCTATCGCACACAACATGAAGGTAGCTCTCGCTCAAGTGAGGTCAGTCCCGGGAGAGGTAAACAAGAATCTGGATAGGATGGAAGAAGTTATCGAATCTCGGGGGGCGGACCTCTTCGCTTTTCCAGAGACTTTTACCACCGGCTACATGATCAGGGACTCGTTCACCGAGCTCGTTGAAGACATATCTGGGGAAAGCGTGTCCAGGATCAAAGGGATGGCCGAGGCTAACGACTGTGAGATACTCTTCGGCATACCACTGCGTCATCCGACAATGCCTGGTCTGCTCACCAACAGTGCAGTGGCCGTGTCGCCCGGGGGCCGAGTGCAGCGGTATGACAAGATGCATATGGCCAATTTCGGCCCGTTCGAGGAGAAGCTCTACTTCACCAAGGGCGATGAGCCCAGGCTGATGGAACTGGGAGGCATGAAGGTCGGCGTGGTGATCTGCTACGATATATTCTTCCCTGAGATATCGAAGTACTACGCGATGAACGGTGCTAGTGCGATTATTTGCCTTTCAGCGAGTCCCTTCACCTCCTGCCCGTTCTTCAACCGACTGGTGCCGGCGAGAGCTATCGAGAACGCTCTCTATTGCATATATGTGAATAATATCGGAACCCAATTGAACCAGGTCTTCTTCGGGGGCAGTCATGCTGTTGCCCCCAGAGGTGAGACACTCACGAAGTGCCCTGATTATGAAGAGGGGGTAAGCCCGGTAGAGATCGATCCGAAACAGATCGAGATCGCCAGGAGGTTCAGGCCCACGCTGAGCGATACAGCCAGCTCTCCATGGAATAGGTTCGAATGGGACGAGGGAAAGAGTTAAGGATGGTAATTGGGCTGAAAATCTTCCCGGTGATAGACAATGCATGAGTATTACTCCCTTCTGGTCATCGTCACTCTAGCATTCATTACCCCCCTGCTGTTCACCAGACTGGGGATTCCCGTCGTGGTGGGAGAAATCCTGCTGGGGCTAGCCGTCGGTCTGACACTCCAATCTTACAGCGCATTCACCGGCTCCGAACTGATGACCATGGGTGAGCCGGTGGCCTTCCTAGCCACCATCGGTTTCATCTTCCTCATGTTCCTCTCCGGCCTGGAGATAGACTTCAATATACTGGAAAAGGTGGGGAAGAAGATGCTCGTGAAAGGCTCGGTGATGCTGGCCATCACCCTGATTTTGGCTTACCCGCTGGCCATAATGGTTTCAGGGATGACCAATATCGCCATGGACCCGGTGTACATCACCTTGGTCCTGTCCACCACATCGGTGGCCATCACGTTTTCCACTATCAGAGAGATGAAACTCTCCCGGTCTAGGTTTGGCCAGTGGATCATCATCGGGTCTATCATAGCGGACATAGGCACCATGGTACTGATCACCGTATTCGCCATCAGAGTGGAAGTCCTGAGGACCGGCGACCCCCTGTTCGGGTTGACCGCAGTCATGCTATTTCTCTTGATTTTCTTCCTGTTCTACGCCGCGTACAAGATCGGTTCCTGGGCTATGTGGTACTACCCGGATATAGTGAGGAAGTTCTTCAGATCCGACGATCCCCATGAGATGGGGGTGAGAACCTCCCTGGCTATCATCTTTATCTTCGTGGCCGTTTCAGCGGTCATCGAATCAGAGGCGTTGGCCGTCATTGGCGCCTTCCTGGCCGGAGCTGTGATTTCCATGATATTCCAGGAGGGAGCGGGGTTAGAAAAGAAACTGAACGGCATCGGCCACGGCTTCCTGATCCCACTCTTCTTCATTCATCTGGGCATCACCTTCGACTTCGAGGCAATGGCGAATATGGAGGCCATAGTCCTGCTACCAACCTTATTCGCCATTGTGTTGTTCATCAAGATCACATCTAGCATCATAGTGTCCAGAGGGGAGAGGATCAAGAAAAACGCCTCTACGGGCGTACTTTTCTCCGGAGGACTCACCCTAATGATCGCGGCAGGCGAGATCGGGATACGTATCGGTGTCCTGGATAACACCTCCCATGCAGTCGTACTGCTCACTGCTATCCTCTTCGCCGCCTTCTCGCCGATAACCTTCAAATACCTATATCGTCGCTTTGACTTAGCTGAGGAGAAGACATGAAAGTGATCATCGCGGGCGGTGGACGGTTGGGTCAACAACTGGCAAAGATGTTAGCTGATTCTGTTATCATCGAGATCGATCATAGCAAGATTGCCCACCTGGTGAACGAATTTGGGCCGGAGAGGGTGGTGAGGGGTTCGGCCACCAAGAAGGAAGTACTGGAGGAGGCGGGCATCGAAGAGGCGGATGCCGTGGTCGTGGCCACCAACAACGATAAGACCAACTACCATGTCGCCCTCCACGCGGAGGAGTACGACGTGCCCAAAATCGTGGCCAGGGTGGACGACCCGGAAAACATGGACATCTTCCACCAGATCGGCATTGAGACCATTATCTGCCCTGCGGTCAAAGTGGCGGAGATGATCAGTGCTAGTTTCTTTCCCCAGGCCAGAGAGGTCAGAGAGATGGTGGTGCTCCAGGATTCCCCACTCTGTGGAAAAGAAGTCCGTGAATTAGACCTACCCGAGTACTCCATGGTGGCTGCCATCATGAGGGGAAATCACTTCGTAAAGCCTCAGGATGATCTGACCCTCCAGAAGGGAGACCACGTGATCGTGTGCTCTCCCCCAGGAGTTAGGTTTGACAATGAAGAGATACATGCTCCCCATGAGGAGTTACGCCCCTTCGGGAACATACTGGCCGTCATAAGGGACTCAGCCGATATCCCCATCCTCCTAGACGAATGTTTTTGCCTTTCCACTACGTTCGAGATCGTCCTCGATATCGTGGTCACCTCGGATGAACTCAAGGAGGAGATTGAGAAGGCATTAAGATCCGAGTTCGCTTCGGTAGATGTTGAGGTCAGAAAGATAAAGAATCTCGCCGAGGTCAATGAACTGGTGAGACAGGAATACCCAGAAACCGATTGTGTGGCCCTCAGACTGACAAAGGAGGACAAGCCGTTGATAGGAACTTCAGGAGTCGTCGAGTTATTGAACAACTCAAAGATTCCAGTCCTCATCAGCAAGGCCACCTGCCCTTACAAGGATGTCATCACCCTGATGGGCTGTGAGGCCACATGCGAAAGGACCTCTTCCCTAGGTCTGAAGGTATCCTTGCTCCATGGTGGCGGTTTCCATCTGATGACCTACGGAGATTTTGGTCCGGAGGAGAGTGAATCGGTTCTTCACATGAAGAGAGTTGGGAAGGTCTACGGGCTAGAGGTGACCACTGAGAGCGTGGAGGGGAATCCCACCATTGAACTGGTGAGTAAGGTATCCTCAGGAGATTATGACCTGATCGTCGCCAACTGGAACAGCCCCATTCTCAGGAAAGACATCATCAAGAAGATGATCTTCGAGGCCCCTATGAGCGTCCTCGTGTACACGGAGTGACGGCCAGGGATCGAGGATAACTTTTAAATTGGAACATGCGGTAAGGAGCGAAAAGATGCCGAGGTAGCCGAGCCCGGTAAGGCGCGAGCCTGGAGTTCCCGGAAAGGGAACAGCGAGCTCGTGGCGCTTACGCGCCTCGGGAGTTCGAATCTCCCCCTCGGCGCTTCTTATAGTCAAGGCGATGAGCAGTCATCGTGAAATCCTCAGTGATGTTAATTTTCATCGAGAATACCAAGGAAGCTCTAGCCGTGTGTTAAGTGTGTATCAGATCCCTACTGGCTAGCAGTCCTTGGAATATGTTAATTATATTATACGATGAATTCGTAATGAGATAAAGGAAGATAAAAGAGGCTGGGGGCTAGTCCACACTCTGGCAGAGGGTGCAGACAGATGAAAAATACAGCAACTTCCATCGTAATTGTGTTCATCCTGGGTATTCTGGTGACTCCTGTAGCCGGTGCAGAAAATGTGGAAGATGACTATCTCCCTAAAGGGGTTGAAGATATCATCGTCAATGAGATCTACATTGAAGGAGAGGAGACTTTCAGCCTCGATTTGGAGAATATTACCAAGGATATGCTGATTCTATGGACTTTCAATATCGGTGGAATATCAAATATCTCTTTTCATATAGAGGGTCCCGACGGATCGGAATATGCTTACTACCTATCTCTGAAGCCTGGTGGTTTGAGTTCCGGGTGGAAAGAGTGGAGTTACGGCTTTGGGCCTACCCAAAATGGCACCTATACATTGTGTTGGGCAAACGAGGAATCGTTCACTGCTCACATGATATACGATATCTATATCATAGAGCCCAACCTTGTGCTGGAATACCCCGAGAGTGGGCGCATGATCAGCGATCTCACACCTACCATCGAAGGTTCTTTTTACCCCTTCGTTGACAGTATATGTGTCTCAGTGAATGAACAGCCCTCTCGAGATGCATGCACCCATAACCTGACTGAATGGAACTGCTCCTCACAACTATCTTCGGGAGAGAACGTTATCACCGTCAATGGGACCATCGTGAACGGTAATTTTTCGTATTCTCTACAGAAGTCGTTTACCGTAGAGGTCAACACTCTATGGCTTTACGAAGAAGGGGGAGACATGAAGATCGGGAGGGGTATGTACGGCATACTCCTCCTGGCCTTTGGGATCGCCGTGATCTCATTCTATATTGTAAGGAAAAATTAGCAGCTCTTGAAACTCTATTGAATCTGCACCAAAGTGAAAGGCGCTGCCAGCACTTTGAAGATTGACAGGCAACGGACTGGGTTCCTTACATCAAAAATTCTTCGCCATATCGTGGGATATGGACATCACAGTCCAACCCCTCCAGGTACCTGGCATAGAGCTCTGGACATTCGGTGTGAACGGGGACCACCACCCTGGGACCGATTCTCTTCACCACCTGCTTCATCTCGTGGGGCCGTGCGTGACCGGAGGCGTGGATCTGGTACAGCGGGATACCCAGGTAAGAGAGCCAGTTACACAACTTCCCGTAATTGATCTCCATCTCCTCGTTAAACGGTTCACTGGACGAGAGAATATAAGCGGCCCCCGGCTCGGGACTGACGTCCAGGGACTCGTTCATGTCGAATAGGGTGAAATTGAGGATCAGTTCTTCCTGTCTACCGTTGGCTTCATCGGCCGAGAGCACCTCGCCCGGCCATTCTGCTTCGACCTCCTTCTCGTAGGCGGAGCGATACTTCTTGTCCCTGGCGAAGACGGCGATGTCCTTTCCAATATCGATCCCCGATCCGAGCCCAGCCCTGTCCAGGCAGAGGAGTGTGAACGCCTGCTTCATGGATATCGTCAACAACCGTCCCGACTCCTGGGCCAGCCTGTGGAAGGTCCCGATCCTGTCCAGATCCATGGAAGGATATCCCACCAGCACCAGGCGATGGTTGTCGATTACCTCCTTTGATCTTTCGAAAACGTACTCCTCATCGTTCATGCTCCCCTCCTGCATGTTGGTGCCCTCCAGGAGGAGCACGTCGGGATCTAAGTCACCAGCAGTTTCCACGAAGGCCCATGACTGCTCGCTTCTAGGGCCGTGAAACCTGATGTCACCGCTGTACACCAGGCGACTCTCGCCGTCATCGACGATCGTGCCACAGGCCCCCTGGACCGAGTGGTCCACCGGGTACTGCGCCAGAGAGAAGCCGCCTACTGATAACGGCGATTCACCGGTATCTATGAACTCCCTGTAGCACTCCCTTCCGCTCGATGAGAGGTTGGCCATCCTGTACTTCTTCGATGTATTACTGCAGAACTCCCTTGACATTACGAGGTGCCTGGTCGTCTCGCTGGTGAATACAGGATAATCCTCCTTAAGGTATCTCATAGAGTCCACGTGGTCGGTGTGGGCGTGTGAGATGACCACCCCGTCGATCTCGAATTTCTCTTTGTCGTCTTTGTATATCCCCGGGATATCGGGGAGAATCCCCAGGCTAACCAGCTGGTCTTCAGACCTGGGTTGGAGGAAGGGCATCTCGTAGAACTCACCCTCCTTACCGAAGCTCTTTCCGAAGTCGAGGAACAGTCTACTGGTCCCTGACTCCACCAGGAATTTGTTCCCGCCGATCTCACCCACCCCTCCAAGAAAAGTTATTTTGATTGTTGAATCCCCTGTGGTAATTAGCGCTTGCCTCTTCTTACCATTTTTGCTTTCGTTACCGGGCGGTCTCCCCTAACGCCATTTCCACCAGCCAATCGGCCGAGTAACAAACTATTACCTTCTAAATGTCAATCACCATTGATGAGAAATGAAAGAAAAAGTACTCTTGATTACCTACTCTCAGAGCAGTTCCATAATTGAGAGGAGCAAGGAACTCTACCCCATCGAGGCCTGCGGTGTGATTGTAGGTGAAGAAGACAGACAGCAGGTGAGGGTGACAAGGGTAGAGCATACAGAGAACAAGTGCAACTCCAGTTCCTCATTCGAGATCGATGCAGAGAAACTGTGGGAGGTTATAGAACAGGCAGAAGCGAAGGGCTTAGAGTTCCTCGGGTTCTACCACTCCCATCCGGCACCTCCCTCGCCTTCGTCCAGGGACTTAGAGTCTATGGAGAGGTGGAAGGGCAGCATATGGCTCATCGTCTCCACCATCGACTGGAGCATGAAAGCGTACGAGGCCAGGAAAGAGGAGTTGACCGTAGAGATACTTGAAGAGCACCACGATTCTAGATGAATCAAGAGCCCTGCACATAGAGGTCTCAGGTGCACCCCCTCCTCCAACACCCCTCATCTCGTCTTCTTCTCCTTACCACATTCCAGCACTATCAGCTCGCATCTCGGGCACCGGTGACCGAACGCGGAAAAGGTAGCATCCTCGAAAATAGTCCTGTTGAGGATCACGAACTTCTTTCCAAGGGTGGACTGCCCCCTCTCCACGCCGATCCACCACCGTAATCCGAAGAGGACCCCCCCTTTAGCCAGTCTCTAGCAGACCCTTCTCCATCTGATCTCCACACTTGGGACATTTCATACTGAACACTATTGTACGATATTTTTACGGTATATTCATCTTTTTGAAGGGCGTTAAGTGCACAGGACACCTGCCGTGTGAAGAGCTGACAAGGGTGAATAAATAACAGGAAGACTATTAGGTGACTGTGGCAGTTTGTGGCAGTCAGAGGTCATCCGATACCAGGGAGGATCAGGAATGAAAGTGAATGTCGATTTGAGGCTCAGGGACATCCCCGGACAGCTGGTGAAGGCCCTGGAGCCTATATCAGAAGTGGACGGCAACATCGTGGGCGTGGTGCACCACAGGGACGTGGTCGTGGGGGACAGGATCACCGTTAACGTCACATTCGAGGTCAGGTCCGAGAAGGTGCTGAAGAACATACTGGATACCTGGGAGAGCCGGGACGTAGAGGTCGCAAGACTGGACCCCCTGTTCGAGACGTTCCCGCTCGAGTTCCTACTGGTGGGGGAGATGTCCCCCAAGGAGCTGAGGGAGATCGGAGACTCCCTGGAGGCCATGGAGGATCTCACATCGCTGGACATGAGGTACACCGGCTCCACCACCTCCCAGGGAAAGGCTGCCCTGATCTCGGGCAAGGTGAGGGACAGGGAGAGCATAGACCGGGCCGAGGAGTATCTAAACCACAGGTTCGGAGGCTCTGGCGTGCTGATAATAAAGGGTCTGGGTGATTGAATTGGATCTGCTGATAGTAGGTTTCGGGGTGGTCGGTCAGGGCTTCGCCGAAGTGTTGTCCAAGAAGGCGAACAGGCTGCAGTCGGAGTTCGGCACTTCCGTCAGGATAACGGCTGTGGCCGACAGCAGGACTTTCGTGCACTCTGAAGAAGGCCTGGACCCCGAGAAGCTACTGTTAACGAAGGAGGACACCGGGCGTGTAGGCCGGGAGGAACACCACGGCGATACTCTGGGCCTGGTGTCTGATCTGGAATACGATGTGCTGGTGGAGCTGACTCCCACCAACATCGATGACGGAGAGCCCGGGCTGGGCCACATGCGGACGGCGCTGGACCGGGGGAAAGACATTATTACCTGCAACAAGGGGCCGCTGGCCCTGAAGTTCAGAGAACTTGCCGATATGGCCAGGGAGACCGGTGGTAGACTGAGGTACGAGGGCTCCGTGGGAGGGGCGATGCCGGTTCTCAACCTGTCGCGTGAGGTGCTCAGGGGAGAGGAGGTGCAGTCCATCAGGGGCATACTCAACGGCACATGCAACTTCATCCTGCACAGGATGGGGGAGGAGGGGCTGCCCCTACAGCAGGCTTTGAGGGAGGCGCAGGAGATGGGGATTGCTGAAGCGGACGCCTCCTACGACATCGACGGGGTGGACAGCGCCTCCAAGCTGGCCATACTGGCCAACGCGATAATGGACAGGGATGTCAGCTACCACGACATCACCACCGTGGGCATAAGGAACGTAACAGAGGACGCCGTCTCTTTGGCCGACGAGCAGAAGAAAGTCATCCGCCTAATCGGAGAGATATCCGACAAGAGGATGGAAGTCTCTCCCAGACTGGTCCCCATAGGTCATCCACTGAGCATCGGAGGCACGCTGAACATGGTCCAGCTGAAGACCGATGTGGCCGGTGAGATCACGGTGGCCGGCAAGGGGGCGGGCCGGATGGAGACTGCGAGTGCTGTACTCAGCGATCTGGTGAACCTGATCAAGGAGAACTCGGTGGCCGAAGGCATCACTGTTAAATAGGAAACAGAACACTAAACCGCCTTGTTCCTGGAGAGGACCGCGATGGAAATAAAATATGAAAGAAGGGATTTATTTATTGGACCCTGAAAGGGTCTTTATTTTTGATACTACTTTGAGGGACGGCGCACAGTCCGAGGGGATCTCCTTCTCAGTCGATGATAAGCTGGACATTCTAAGGAAATTGGACGACTTCAAGATAGACTTCGTGGAAGGCGGGTGGCCCGGTTCGAATCCCAAGGAGACCGAGTTCTTCGAGAGGGCGACGGAAATGGACCTCTCGCACACCGGACTGGTGTCTTTCGGGAGGACCAGGAAAGGGAGGATAACGCCCAAAGAGGACTCCAACCTCCGGTCGATGGTGGAGTGCGGCACGGACTGGACCTGCATCTTCGGCAAGGCATGGGACCTGCAGGTCACCGAGGCTCTGCGCTTACCTCTCCCAGAGAACCTGAACATGGTGAGTGAGAGCGTCGAGTACCTCGTAGACCACGGGCTCAACGTCCTCTTCGATGCAGAGCACTTCTTCGACGGGTGGAAGGAGAACAGGGAGTACACCCTCCAAGTGTTGAGGGAGGCAGAGAAAGGCGGCGCCTCCATGCTGGTGCTTTGCGATACGAACGGTGGCACCACTCCGACCGAGATCAGAAGTATCGTACAAGAAGTCAGAAGGGAACTGGACACGCCCCTGGCCATCCATGCCCACAACGACTGTGAACTCGCAGTGGCCAACTCACTGGCCGCTGTGGAGGAGGGGGCCACCATGGTCCAGGGGGCCATGAACGGTCTTGGAGAACGATGCGGAAACGCCAACCTCACCTCCATCATACCGGCACTCAAGTTGAAGATGGGTAGGGACGTAGGGCCCATGGACCTGTCGAAGTTGACACCTGTCTCCCGGTTCATAGCAGAAGTGGCCAATGTCTCCCACGATCCCAAGATGCCGTTCACGGGTAGGAGCGCCTTCGCCCACAAAGGAGGCGTGCACGTGAGTGCAGTGTCCAGAGACACCAGGACGTACGAGCACATCGACCCCTCCTTGGTGGGCAACAGGAGGAGAATACTGGTCTCCGAACTCTCGGGCAAGGCGAACATCAGGGCTAAGGCCGAGGAACTGGGCCTGGATCCCGAGGACGACAGGGAGGCCCTGGAGCGGTTGAAGGAGATGGAGTCCAGGGGCTTCCAGTTCGAGAGTGCTGAGGCCAGTTTTGAGCTGCTGATCAAGAGGGCCAGGGGGGACTATGACCCCCGGTTCGAGATCGAAGGTTTCCGGGTGATCGTCGACGTATCCGGCGCTGACCTGGATGCCGAGGCGAGTGTCAAGATCCTGGACCCCAATGGTATCATCGAGCACACCGCTTCTGACGGCAACGGGCCGGTTAACGCGCTAGACAGGGCCCTACGGAAGGCGCTGGAGAAGTTCTACCCCTCGCTCAAGACTGTTAGACTCGCGGACTACAAGGTACGGGTGATCGACGCCAAGGACGGGACAGCGGCCAAGGTCAGGGTGCTCATCCGTTCGACCGATGGCAGCAGCACGTGGACCACGGTGGGCGTTTCCACGAACATCATTGAGGCCAGTCTTATGGCCCTGGTGGACAGCCTGGAGTACGTGCTCATGCAGAATACTACCCCAGAATGAGGATGACAGGCACGAGGACGACTTCTGGGAAAGGGATTGGCAAAATAGAATAGTCGTAACCAATATTGGACAAGGGAGGAGAGGAGCAGTGAAAGTACTGATCACCATGATGGGCCCGTCCACTTGGGGCATGTTCAATTCTATATGGGCCGATATCAAGAACCACAGTTACACGCCGGACAGGGTGTACATTCTGACCGAGGAAGAAGGTGACTCCTTCCAGAGGGCCAAAGGGATGATCAAGGTCCTACTAGAGAGGTACGGCTCGGAGGCCGAGGTCATTCCGGTGGAGATCTCCAACGATAACATTCAGCGGGTGAGGGGGGAGGTCAGGAAGATAGGTCTGAAGGAGAAGGAGGACGGGAACCAGGTGGCACTCGATCTCACCCCCGGGAGGAAAGGAGTAGTACTGGGCAGCGTATTCGCGGGGTGGGCGGAAGAGATATTCGACAAGGTGTTCTACCTGTACATCAGGTCCCTGAGGAACGCCAGCAGGCCGTATGTTCTGATACCGTTCTCGGTGCAGCATCCCCATGAGATCATAGGGGAGGGGAGATGATGGAGAAGGAAGTAAGCAAAGATTTCATCTGGGCAATACTCAACGAGTCGTTGCTCAGGGGCAATAAGAACTTGAGAGTGAAGTCTGATCTCCTTGGCACCAGAATCCTGGAATTCGACCTGGCCTCCAGCGAGATCACCAGTATATGCTCCGAACAGGAGCTCGACCGGGTTGTGTCCAGGAAGAGGCTGGAGATCGGGGACCGGTCGCTGGCATCGGAGATACCCGACTACCTCGATCTTAGGGACGCGCTGTGGAGCTCGCTCGTCCTCCCCCCTGAGAACCTTGGTAAGCTGATGGGCGAGCTGAAGGAGCTTGAGAAGCGGAAGAAGCACCCCTACCGTTATCCGAAGGAGAGGCTGTTCGCCATGGACACCAATATTGCATACCTCAGGCTGTTCAGTCGTCTGACATTACTCAAGGGAAGCGAGAGGCTGGAGGGATACGATGCCGCGGAGGTACCGATAATTGTACTCGGGCTGGTGGAGGACGAGATTTCGAACGGGGTGAATAAGAAGCTGGGTAGCCACGACATACAGCTGTTGAGCGAGGCGGTGGGCAGTGAGGCCAAGAAGATGGTAAACTGCCTGTGTAAAAGGGGCAGGAAGGCGCTCAACGCTCAGTCTGAGATCAGGGCGATCAGGGAGCAGTACAGTACCAGGGGACTGCAGGGAGGCGAGTTCCTGGCCGATAAGGAGGCCAGGGACGAAGAGATGGCCAAGACCCTCTCGGAGTACATGTCGACCCAGAAGGTGGAGATAGTGTTTTTGACGAACGATGATAAGGCGAGGGCACACACATACGCCTACCGCATCCCGGCCATTGAACTGAAGTATCCTCACCACTTCGAGGGCCCGATCTCCTGCGATCACTGGCTGATCACTGAACTGCTGTACGACCTGGTCATCACCTTCGGTTTCCTATCTCTGGAGGGGCTTGGAGTCAGACTCCTGGGAACCTGGTCCGGGAAGGACGCAAACGACTACCTGGACCAGCGGTTAAGGGTGGAGGTGGAGCAGGGCGCCTCAATATCCTCCGAACTGGAGCTCAGCTACCAGATACTTAATGATCTCCAGAGCAGATACGATCTGGATGATATCCGATAGAGGTTCCGTCAACCATACCTAGGGTAGATTGAGAAGAAGGCATTTTGAACTCCTGCTCCCTTATGAACCTGATTGGGAGCTAGCCAGAGCTGCAGGGGGTACAGTAATAATAAAGAGGAGCCCCCGCTTAAAAGAAGTGGTGGGGAAGTTGGAGAAGGTCCACGGGGACTCCCCGACACTCCTAGTAGGATAACTGCTAGAAAAAGCTTTTGACTACTATGCGTCTAATTCTTCACGATTTGACAGACGGCCCAGAACTCCGGAGCAGGAGCGCCAGTCACTTAACGGCGTATACGTGGTAAGAGGGACACCAATTGTCCAAGATACCCCTTGATTTCTCTTGGTTTTTCCGTGAGTCTACAGTATCGATAGATGTTGGATGCAAAATTGTGTAGGATCGAGGGGATATACCAATCTGTGACCCTCAGAATAATCCAAGAAAATCGAGAGATTTACGGATTAGAGATTTAAGGATATTTGAAATGGGGCATAGACTCCCGGGACGGCCAGACACACGCTCAGAGTTTCCCCTCTTTAGCTTTCTTCTTCAACCTAGCTCTACGCTTCTTGGAGGTGAATCCCGTGGCTTCATACAGGAATTCATTGAACTTGTCTATGGTCTCGTTGGCCACTTCGTCTGACACATCGGGATTGCTCTCAGTGGCCACGTAAAGAGAAGTCTTGCTGAGTATCTTGGCCTCCACCCTATCCAGCGCTCCAAATTCGGACACCAGAAGATCGTTCTCCAATCTCACATTCCCGAAGATGCGCTGCATAATGTTCTTCAGGCCCTCGTCCTCGACTTCTTTATGATGACCCCTCTTGATATCGTATTCCATCTTTCATCACCCGTTCTCCCTATCTAATCTCGGGATATAGTCCATATATTTTTCGACATCGACTGAAGTGGACATGAAGTCCTGAATCTCCATCAGCGATCGCCACTCATCCCGACACTCGCACTCATATCCTTCCAGCTCATTAATATTCTGGGTAAATGAGTAACTCTCGAGGGCATCGAGGAGCTGCTGGTCGCAATCGCCACAGTTGTGGACCCCCCTCTCTCCCCCTCCGCCACTGGGTGTGGAAAACACCCGGGTATCATTGGAGTCGGTATGCTTCAATACTTCGAACAGCGTCCATAGCCAGGGGGGTCGGTAGTCCCCCCTCTTCCATAACCTCTCGACCAGGGTATACTTCTGAACATTGACTGGATTGATGGAGACACTTTCAGAGTAGTCGGAGGCAAAAGAGACCGAGGAACAGGTATCTTCAAAGGCCCCCCGTTCGGTGATGAAGGGCGGTTTCAGAAGCAGATAGGTTCTCAGAGGTATCCCGAAGTCCTGGAGCAGTGAGGCGGCCCTGATGTACTCCGAGACGGTGGACCCCTTCCCTACACAGTGCTCAAGGATCTCATCATTTGCGGATTCCAGACCAGTTGCGATCTGGCAGCGCTCGGTCATCTCAGTGAGTGAGTCCTCAACGATGAACTCCGGACGGCTCTCCACCAGCAGTCTATCGCTCTCTTCGAACGACTCCAGGACACGGTCTCTGAACTCCACAGGGACCTCCTCTTCGTCAAGGAAGCTCCCTGAGGTGTATATCTTGACCAGAGGTTCGCCATCGTACTCTTCTAGTGCAGCATCAAGTTGCGTCTCCAGGTCGGTCATGCCCACGTTGGGATCGCTGGCAAAGTTGTATCCACACATCAGGCAGCCGCTGTTTCTCGCCCAATAACAGCCACTGGTCCTGAATATGATGACCATCGCTGCGACCTCGCGCCCCTCTATGATGTCTCTCTCTTTCCATAAAGCCTCGGGTCGATCTTTTCTCTTGTCCATGGGGCCACCTTTTCACAGCTTCTTACCTTCATGGGGAGACCATTAGATAATATTTATTAGATGAGTGATGGGCGAAAAATCATCGTGTTGCCCATTACCAATCCGGATTTCGTAGCTGGGACTCAAGATAATAACCTCCACAACGAATATCGAACTCGAGACCGTTCCATTCCCCCAAAATCGGAAATCTATTAATATGTCGATATTTTTATCAATTGCAAAAGGTGGTTATTTGGCAGATAAGATAATTGTGATAGGTACAGGTGCGGCGGGAATGCCTGCAGCTTCCACCGCCAGGAAGACCAATAAGGATGCCGAGATCACGGTATTCACTGATGATGAACATATCGCGTACTCGCCGTGTGTGATCCCTTGGGTCCTGGAGGGACTTATCGACTGGGACTACATGGTGATGCACGATCCAGAGTTCTACAAGACAGAGAGGAATATAGACGTTCACACTCAGACTAAGATCACAGATGTCGATCTGGAGGAGAAGACAGTTACCACCGAGGATGGAGACGAGTACGACTTCGATTCAATAGTACTCGCCACAGGAGGGCAGGTCTTCGTGCCTCCCATCGAGGGTAAGGACCTGCCAGGTGTTCACACTGTACGCACTATCAACGACGGGAAGAAGATAGAGAAGGACATGGAGGGCGCCGAGTCAGCAGTTGTGGCCGGAGCAGGAGTAATTGGATTGGAAATGGCTCTGTCCTTGAAGAACGCGGGACTCGATGTCACCGTCGTAGAGATGTTTCCCCAGGTGGTACCCAGGATCCTGGACGCCGATATGGCGGCGCTTGTTAAGGAGTACGTGGAAGACAAAGACATCGACCTGATACTGAGTACTCCCATAGGGTCCATCAAGGGCGAGGATAGAGTCGAAAAAGTCATCGCCGGTGACCAGGAGTATCCATGCGACTTCGTTATAATGGCCACCGGTGTCAGAGCCAACCTGGAGATCCCCAAGAAGCTCGAGCTGGATGTAGGCTCTCTGGGGGGAGTGAGGGTGAGTCCCACACTGCAGCCTTACAAGAAAGGCAGGCTGGTTGACGACGTCTACCTGGCAGGGGACGTCATCCAGGTCCAGAGCGCAATCGTGCCCGGGCCTACAATGAGCCAGCTTGGTTCCAGCGCGGTAAGACAGGGTATGGTGGCAGGTACTAACGCCGCCGGAGGAAGCGCCATGTATCCCGGAGTGGTAAGCCCCTGGATCAGCGATCTAGGAGACATGCAAGTCGCCGGGTGCGGTATCTCAGAAGGGCTGGCTGACTACTACGGAATCGATGTAGTGACAGGCAAGGCGGACGGACTGACCCGCGCCAGGTACTACCCCGATCATAAACCTATGACCGCAAAGATACTGGTGGAGAAGTCCAGTCACAAGATTATCGGTTGCCAGATCGTGGGCGGAGAAGACCTCAACGGGAGAATCAACTGGATCAGTACCGCCATAGCTAAGGACGTCACGGCGGAGGAGTTCTTCACCTCCATCGAGAACGCCTATTGTCCACCCACCAGTATGGTGAGGGACGTGCCACACGTGGCCGTAGAGGACGCCATGAAGAAACTTTAAGTACTGATGGCAGAAATGCTTGGAATGGTGAGACAATGACTACCGTTACCTTCAGAACCACCGGTCATCTGGCAACCGCCGCAGGTCTCAAGCGGACCGAGGTGGAAGTCTCCGGGAACACCCTCAAGGACTTCATGGAGAGCCTGATAGAGAGGGTGGATGAGGCCTTCAAGAAGTTCGTGTACCCCGAGAGTGACAAGATCAGCGAAGTGGTCCAGGTGCTGGTCAACGGGAAGAACGTTCAGTACACCGGAGGCCTGGAGACCGAACTGAAAGAAGGTGACGTGGTCTCCATCCTGCCGCTTCCTGTAGGCGGATAAACACCCCTTTCTTCTTTTCCTTTCTTGTATTTCATGCTCTTATCTCCTCTCTACCACGATCATCTTCCAGATTGTGGTGAAACAATGAGCAATAGCTCTCTCCATGCCATAGAAATATGCAGAGATAGTAGAGGAGCACTCTCATTTCGTCCGCAGGCTGTCCTGCGACCAATCCGGTTCTTAGACAAATCGTTTTGACCTGGCCTTTTTGAATGATTCTGAACCGAGCGGGTATAGGTGGACACCCGCAGTTCTTCACGCAAAAGGTTTTAAACCTTTCACTGAATTTCGCCTTGAGTCCGATGGATTCAGAAGAACGCTTTAAGTTGTTGACCAGGAACGCGCAAGAGGTAGTGACTGAGGAAGAACTGCAGGAACTGTTGAGTGAGAAAGAGGAGCCCAGAGCCTACATAGGTTTTGAACCGTCAGGGCTGGTCCACATCGGCTGGCTGATATGTGCCAACAAGATAGTCGATTTCGTGGACGCCGACTTCGACTTCATTATATTCTTCGCTGACTGGCATGCTTATATCAACGATAAGATCGGGGGGGACCTGGAGGCCATTCAGGCCTGTGCCCGATATATGGAAGATTGCTTCTATGCCCTTGGCGTCCCAAGAGACGAGGTGACTTTTCAGTACGCTTCTGATCTGATGGACGACCTCTCCTACTGGGAGATACTGATCAAGATGGGGAAGAACTCCACACTCACTAGGGTGAAGCGGGCTATGACCATCATGGGCAGGAATGAAGATGAGGCCGAGCTCGACTCCTCCAAGGTTATGTATCCGCTCATGCAGGCCACTGATATATTCGCCCTTGGGGTGGACGTGGCCTACGCGGGCATGGATCAGAGAAGGGCCCATATGCTGGCCAGGGAGGCTGCGGACAAGGCAGATTGGAAGAAGCCGATCGCACTCCACACCCCCCTGCTGGCAGGTCTCAGTGGGGGGGACAGGATGGATCCAACGGATAGCAAGATGTCAAAGAGCGACCCGGACAGCGGGATCATGATTCACGACTCACCTTCTGAGATCAGGAGGAAGATAAGGAAGGCGTTCTGTCCCCCCGAGGTCGAGGGCAACCCTATCATCGATATCTGCAGGTACATCATCTTCCAGAAAATGGATTCTCTGTACATCGACCGACCAGAGAAGTTCGGGGGCCCGCTAGAATTCTCCAGCTACGAATCACTGACGGAGGCCTATGCCTCCGGAGATCTGCACCCCATGGACCTGAAGAACGGTGTCGCGGCCGCCCTTATCGATGTCCTGAAGCCGGTCAGGGAATACTTCGAAGAAAATCCTACTACTCTGGAAGAGCTAAAGGAGTATCTGGATTAGGCAAAACTTGAGTCGTATAGGCTATTCGACTCTCAAAGTGCATGACATTAAATTCTATTCTGGGAGTCCTCTGAAGAACTCTAGAGCCTTTTCCATGCAGATATTCAGTATCGCCTCGTTGTCACCGGTGCCCCTGAGGCCCGCCGCGCCGTCGTGACCCCCTCCCTCGTTCCCTGTCTCTATACCTATCTTCTCCATCATCCTGCCCAGGTGCAGGCCCTTCCTCACCAAGTCCTGCTTAGCACGGGCACTGATCCTGACGTCATCCTCCTTCTGGGAACCGACGAATGCTACATCAGCCCCCAGTATGATTAGAGACCTGCACACCGAGCTCTCGTAGGCGGAGCTGTGGGAGGTGGCGGCGATGTAGTCACCTACCCGCCTGAAACGGAGTCTCTGACCCCCCTTCAGCTGGGAGATGCGTTCGGACACCTCTTGATCCATATTGGTGAGGTCGAAAGCCCTGTCGATCTCCACTCCCGCCTCTTCCATTATATCCGCGAAGGTCCTCATCAGCTCGGGAGTGGCATATCTGAAGTGCCCACTGTCGGTGATCATCCCCGCCAGCAGGGCCAGACCCATCTTCTCGTCGACCTTCTTCCCCGCTCGATCGAGGATCTCTTTGATTATCTCGGCACAGCTCCTCTTGGAATCATCTCCGTAGTACAGGGCCCCTCCCCACCTTCCAGAGTCTGCATGGTGATCGATTACTATCGCTCCTTCCAGGTCAACATCCTCCATGTCCAATAGCTCGGGTGAAGAGGTATCAAGGACCACCACCTCGTCGTAGCTTTCCGGGGAGATGTTCTCTTCGTACTCGATCTCCAGTTTGGAAATGATATTTTTGGCCACCTTATCCAGACCTGAAGGGATCCCGATGGTCACATTGGGAAAGGCCCGAGAGAGGGCGTAGGCGCTGCCCAACGCATCGGGATCCGCGTTACTGTGGACTAGAACAATTTTGCTTCCTCCTGTCAATCTGGATATGATGGATTGCATACATTGGCGGACAATAAGTAGCCTCTATAAGCCTTTTTCGTGGAATATCAGTTTAAATGAAAAGAAGCGGGCCGAGTAAGGGGTTTTAGAGGATCGGCAATCTTCTGGTGATCAAGCCGGAGACTGACCGCCACCCATTCCTCCCAGGGCTTGGGAGAGCTGTTCCTGCAGACCCTCGTATTTCTCCCGCATATGTTTCTCCTGTCTGCTCAGGCTCTTAAGCCTCACATCGAGGGTCTCTTTCTCCTCTTCCAGTTCCACCACGACGGAGTCTCGGTCCTTGACCTCGATCAGCAGGGAACCCGCGTTCTTGTACACCGCGTTCTCCTTCGGCGTCTTCTCGAGTTCCTCTATCGTGTTCTCCATCTCCCTCAATCTGTTCTCCATCTGAAACTTCTGATTGAGGACAGCCTGAAGCTGCTGTTGCAATTGCTGGAACTGCGCTATCTGGTTCTGAACTTTGGGACTCATTTCATTCATTCTATCTACCTGCGTAGTCTACGACGTCTTCGATTATCCTTATCCATATGAGGTAGGAGTTCAACGCCGCTCGTAGAGCGGAAAGGTCGTCGGCATTGATGTTCAGCATCAGCCCATCTTCTTCCTGTTCTGCCTCCACCCTGGTCCTGGGAATCTCTCTCCCCACTTCAGGGGCGATGGATTCGAAGAGCAGGGAGGGTTGTGAAGAACTGATCCTGAGTATAGCCTCTGGCACCCGACCAGCCCTACCTCGCCTTCATCACTTTCTTGACATTCGGTCGAGTCTTATAGAATATCTTGGAGCTGCAGTTCTTGCACTGCATCCCTAGGGTATTCATATCCGAACGGATCGGCTCGTCACACTTACCACATTTGTACATCTTGTCACCTCACTCGATATCTTCCAGTCTCCTCACCTTGCGGGTGGCTTTGGGGCTGTAAGCGGCGGCAGCGAACTTGAGGCCGCAGTGTCTGCACTTCCAGACACCGTTGCTCATCCTCTTGACACCCTCGTGGTGACAGGTCGGACACTCGTGAGGACCCTTTTTCATGTCCTCCAGGTCCTTGATTCGCTTCCTGATTCTGACACCGTATCGTGGACCAAATCTGCCTGTGCTTCCTACCTTCGTTGTTCTCTTGGCCATTACTTCACCCCAGATGTTTTCTTAGATCCTTGGCGAGCTCCTGCGATTTCTCTATGATAGTCTTGATCTGATCGAGAGTCAACGCTCCCTCGAGACCTTTCTGCATCGCCCTGATATCACCAGTCTCGTCTGTGGTTACGGTCAGCCGGGCTGCCGCGATCTTTTCCTCATCAAGAGTCGGATCGAATAATAAAGAGTTTTCGATTTGGACCGCTGTGCAGGACACTGGCGTACAGGAAGTAGACAGCGGGAAGTCCTCTCCCTTGTCGTAACGCTTCGCGGGGACGGTGGCCGACTTCAGGGCGGCCGCAGCTCCCAGAGCCGAGGCGTCGAACAGGTTCCCGTCGTAGTCCAGTATGTATATGTCCAGGAATACGATCCACACTTCCTCCTCCTCGGTGATGCACAGCTCTTGGAGGTCGATCATGTCGCTCTCCCTGATACCCCTGTCCACCACCCTGGCCAGCTCTATGGCGTTCTCGTCAGGGGGCCCCGATTCGAAGACCGGGGAGGCCATGGGGATGAGCTCGGCGCTGGTGGTCAGCACACCCTTGTCCGGGGTGTCGGGGAAGGGGGTGCCCACTTCCATCTTGACACCCACCATCACGTCGGTGTCGCCCAGTTTAACCCTGGCCGATCCCTCCGCCATCTCAATATAATCCGACTCCACTGAGACCTCTCTGAACTCGTTCCAGTTCCTGCCATCGACGCGTCTCCCTTTCTCGATCAGTTTGTGTATGTGGTCCTTCTTGATATCAGAAATTATAGAGCGAGACATCTAATCACCCTCCAGAATATCTTCATCCAATTCACTCGCCTCTTCCACAGCGTATCTTGTCTTGAGAGCCTCTTTCTGGATGTTGTATATCTTCTTACAGGCCTCAAAACCCATGTCGAGGGCTTCGTACAGCTCGTCCCTGGTCATGTGACCGTCCATCTGCAGCAGGAGCACCTCTCCTGTCCTGGGGATCACTGCTATAGGTACATCCGCCTGACCGTAGTTGTCCTCCTCCTTGGCCAGGTCGAGTATGACCCTGTCGTCCGCCTTTCCCACCGCCACAGCGGGTACGACGTCCTTCATCGGAATGCCTGCATCGGCGAGGGCCACGGAGGCGGCTGTAAGGCCCGCGCACCTGGTTCCCGCGTTGGCCTGCAGTACCTCAATGTACACATCGATAGAGGCCCGGGGGAAGTTCTCGTTGAACACGACATAGTCTAGCGCCTCGGAAGTGATCTTCGATATCTCCGAAGACCTCCTGTCCGGTCCCGGCCTCTTTCTGTCAGAGACCGAGAAGGAGACCATGTTGTACCTGGCCCTGATCAGTGCCTTTGAAGGGTCCTGGAGGTGTCTTGGATGACATTCTCTTGGACCGTAGACGGCCGCCATCACCTTGTTCTTGCCCCACTCCAAGTAGGCGGAGCCGTCCGCCCTCTTCAATACTCCAGCTTCAATACTAATTGGACGGAGCTCATCCAGCTTCCTTCCGTCGCTTCTCAATCCATCTTCATCAATCATCTTTCCTTCCATACAATCACCAAATTATTCTGATCCGGTCACAGCTTCAAGGTATTCTTTTACTTTCTCTGTAAGCCTGTAGGTCTGGGCCTCTTCCTCGATCATCTTGATGGCCCGTATGGCGTGGACGATGTTCTCCACATCGCCGTCTATCCATATCCTCCCGTTTTGACCAACGAATATCCTGCAGTTGGTCAGCCGCTTGATCATCTGAATCATCGATCCTCCCTTGCCGATGACCCGGGGTACCTTGCTGTGACTGATGTCAATAATCTGTCCACCTTTCAGCTTTCTCAAACCGGTCTCTTTCAAAGTCACCTGTACTCTCTTCGTCTCGTCCACCATGGATACCTTTGTGAGGATGATGTCCCCCACGTCCAGGTATTTCGCCGTGTCTCCGAACTCGACTCTCCATGGCACTTCATTGACGTGTAGTGGAGCCGGATATGGAGCCTTGATGTCCACCGTCCAGTTCGATGAACCAACATCATTGATCTTCCCCACTACGGTGTCTCCCACCTGGGGGATGTAACGGCCGCCCAGGGGTATGACGTTCACGTAATTCGATCTGATGTTCTTGATGCCCAATTTGGAGGCGTAGATGACACCGTCTGACACATAGGTGCCCCTTCCCGCTTTCAGCTTTCCGTGGTCCAGCACCTGCCCTGGAACCACCACCTCTCTCTTGGGTTTCTTTCTTTCTTTATTCATGTTCTCACTTCTTTATATCAAAAACCAATTCATTACATTCCAAAGTCAGAGGAGCTCATAGTAGTTTGGTCTCCGCTCCCCCTCCAGTAATCTCATTCAACTTCCCTACAAAATCATCTCTTACTCCCGCTGGGATCTCCACCACCCCTATCCAACTGCCGTCGGGCTGCCACTCCTCCTTGGTAATCTTCCCGAATTTGGTGATGGACTCGTAGCACCTTCCGTAGTCATCCCCATTAAGTTTGACCGCCACCTCCGACTTCTCGAAGCGGAGAGGTATCAAAGGACGCAGCTCAGTGACAATATCATCGATCTGTTCGTCCAACGACTTGAATGCGTCCACGTGCACTCTAGCCTCCTCCATGGCCGCCTCTATACGTCGGGGAGGATGGGGAGTGTTCGTCTGTGGGTTGATGGAATTCCTGACGATATAGTTGATGATCTGTCGGCGTTTATTCTCCCTCATCTTCTTCCTCTGCTCAGTGGTGAGCTGCACTTCTCCATCCAGGATGATCTTCCTGGCCACCTCCAGAGGATCGGTGGTGCCAAACACATCCATCATATTGTCATCGGATGCCCTGTCCCCTTTCTTAGAATCCCGGAACACCTCCTCGACCGCCATGTGCTCGGCGAGGCGGACTTCTTCACCGCCTCTTACCCTCTTCACCACGTCGGGATCGATGAGGACTTCGAAGGTCTCACCATGAGATTCCATTCTAGCTATGACAGCATCTTCGATATCAACCATCGCTATCCTGCCTACTCGCTCTCGAGTTCATCAATATGTGATTCCACTTCAGAATCTTCGAGTTGTCTGAAAGCTTCATCTTCGAGGACCAGTCCGATTTCCACAGCCTGCGGATTCAGTGTCTCCTCTTCGGTCGCCTTAAGTAGGGCCTTCAGACCAAGACGGATAGCCTCTTCCCCTGTCATATCCTCTTCATATTCCTCCTCGAAAACTTCCATCACCGTGTTCCGTCCGGAACCTATGCTCCCCGCTTTGTAGGAGACAAGAGCCCCGCTGGGATCGGTTTCGAAGAGGTATTTACCTTGATCGTCAACTCCAGCTATAAGCAAAGCAGTTCCGAAGGGTCGCACCCCGCCAAACTGTGTGTAATTCTGTTTGAAATCGCAAATCCTCTTGACGAGGTTCTCCACACCTATCTTTTCGTCGTAGGTGATCTTACTGACCTGGGCAGTAACCCGAGCCTGATCAACAAGAATCCTCGCATCAGCTACCAGACCTGAAGTGGCACATCCAATATGTTGGTCTATTTTGAATATCTTCTCGATGGACTCTGTTTCCATCAATCTACTTGCAATTCGCTTGTCCACTATCAGAACCACGCCATCCTTGAATTTGAGGCCCACGGTTGTGGTCCCTCTCTTCACCGCTTCTCTAGCATATTCGACCTGAAACAGTCTACCATCAGGTGAGAATACGGTTATGGCTCTGTCGTATGCCATCTGTCCTGGTTGCATTCTATTTCACTCCTTATTCCTTGAGGTTGCGGCACTTGCTTAAAGAGCACCCTAAATATATAGCTATTCCTTTGAAAAACTTGTTCTCAGGATGCTGTGCCATTGGTACTCTAGGGTGAGCTATCACGCTCTTACGTCCCTAAATACTTCCCCTTTATTAATGCTTTGAAGGATAAGCTAGTGTTGTTGCTTCATCTCAAGGAGAACTCCTGTCTCAACTTCTTGATCGTCCCCGAGGTGCGCAGTGTGGACACCTCTAGAGGAAAATCGGCCAGGTCGGACATACTCTTGAGCAGCCTAATCACCACTTCTTTCTTATCGTGCGGGAACCGCACGATGCCCAGGTACCCATTGAATTCAATGAGCCTCGGGGCCACCATATTGAAATTCTTACCCGCCTTGTTGAGCAACGATACCATGGCCCCCATCTTGAGCTCCATGTCCGATTCTACTTCAAAGATCATGTAGCGACTTCTGCTGTCGTCTTTGGCCACTATCAATGACCCCCATGAACTCCAGTAATGTTCAGTACATATCTCCGGAAAGCAGACGTTTGGATTCTACACCGGTGATCACTACCATCACCCTCACCTCTCCTTCCCTCTCTGGATTGACCGCACACCCCCATATGATCCTGGCATCGGGGTTGATGTGGTCTCCGATTATGCTGACCGACTGCTCAGCCTCACTGACCGTCATGTCAGGGCCCCCTACCACCCTGATCAGGGCCCCCTTGGCCGATTTAAGATTGACATCGCCCAGTAGTGGGGAGGAGATGGCCTCGGACACAGCGTCCTCAATCCTCGTCCCCTCCCTGTCTGACTCGCCTATACCGATCATGGCCACTCCGCCGTTCTCCATGATGGTCATCATGTCGTTGAAGTCTACATTGACCAGACCTGGCTTGGTAATGATCTCGGTGATGCCCTTGATGCTCTGCATCAGCAGCTCGTCGGCCACCCTGAAAGCCGCTTCTACGGGAAGCTTGGGGACCAGTTCGAGAAGCCTGTCGTTCTCGATTACGATGGTGGTATCGCAGTAGGTCTTGAACCTCCGAAGTCCCCTTATTGCGTTATCCATCCTCCTCTTGCCCTCTGACTTGAAGGGAAGGGTGACCACTCCCATCACCAGATTGCTCCTCTGCTGAGCCAGCTCGGCCACAAAGGGGGCTGCACCCGTTCCTGTACCACCGCCCATACCGGCAGTGGCGAACACTATGTGCCTTCCATCGACGAACTTGAGAATCTCCTGTCTCGCCTCCTCGGCAGCCCTTTTCCCCACCTCAGGATCGGCTCCAGCTCCCAGCCCCTTGGTGCTCCTCCTGCCCAGCAGTATCTTATTGGGAGCGTTCACTGACAGCAGATGCTTTGCATCGCTGTTCATGGCTACCATGGTAGCACCCACCACTCCTGCTTCGTACAGTCGACCGATGGTGTTGGATCCCCCCCCACCGCAACCCAGTATCGAGATCTCTATCTTCAGGGACTCCACGATGTCTCTCAGTTCCCGCTCTGGGTCGGTAGCCACTTCCTTTTCTGGTTCAGGTTCCCCCTCGTGAGCCTCAAGCGCTCTATCAATAATTGATTTCATAATATCCCCTTTGATTGTCTACTCAACGTTCCCGTTAATGGGCTGATGGTCAGCGAGAGGACGATTCTCCCCAGTTCTCTCATGTCGTTCGTTCCCCTCAATCCACGTCATGAATTTACCTCAATATAGATTAGGTTTGTTGTTGCTCTACCGGTGAAACTATCCTATGAACTCGAATATCGCCCCGCAACCTCCACACATCTCATCCTCAGCCCCCAACTTGGAGCCGCATTCGGGACACCGGTCGGCAATGACCACTCCACAGTCGCACAGAGCCCTGTCCGCTCTGTTGATCTGACCGCATATCGGGCAGGTAATGGTCTGTATGCGGTCGAATTCCTGGCCACAGAAAGAGCACTCATCATCTGTCCATGGTATCAGGGTGCCACAGGAGGGACAGTAGAAGTCTGACCCCTCTTCGAGGAATACTGCCCCGCACCTACACTCTCTGTTCCCGGGAGCGATATAACTGTCACATAAGGGACACACAGTCAGAGGCTCCGCCAGCTCCGTGGAGGCCTGGGTTTGTAAGTCTTCATAGCTGTTATCACAGTAAGGACAGAACTCCGTTCTTGACAGGCAAACGATGTGAAAGGCCCTGCCGCAATCGCACACCAGGTGTCTTGAGCCTTGTTTGATGCGCCCCAGACATATCTGGCATATGGGTGATCTACTCTCCGCTCCTTTCACCATAATCCTCGATTCTTCCTGTGAAGAGAAAAGTCCCTTCCGGATTATCCGGGTAATGGTGCCCACCTCGAACTTCTCACTGCGGTCTTCGGAAAAGGGGCGGCAGTCGTTCATCCACAGGTAGAGGCTCAGCACTGCGAACAGGACTACGAGACCGGTGAAGACCAAGATAGCGGTGAGCACACCCTTCTCCAGCATGCTCCGGGCCTATATTATTTTCTCCCTGCGTCTCAGACTGGTCAGAAAACTGATCTCAGAGGCCCAGGTGCCTTGCCAGGAATGTGGTGTAGTCTTCCATCGGTATGTCAACCAGGGAGCGATCAAAAGGTATCTCATCCGAGACAGCACAGTCCATGTGAATTCTGCATTTGGGGCAGACCGTCAACAGGGAATCAGCGCCCGTCCTCTTCGCCTCTTTGACCCGTTCCAGCTGCAGTTGATGGGAGGAGTTTCCGCAGGCAGCGAACGCGCTTACCCCGCAGCACTTGGACTCGTTGCGCGTGTTCTCCATTTCCACGATCTCCACACCCGCCTCTTCTAGGAGGTCTCTCGGCGCGTCGTATATCCCCAGGTGTCTTCCCATACGACAGGAGTCGTGAAATGTGATACTAGACTCCTCTTCAGAGCTCAGATCGAGCTCCCCATCATCGATCAGGTCCAGCAGGAACTCGGAAAGGTGCTTCACCTCAAAGTCCAGTTCTCCCACGATGGCCCTATAGTCTACCTCGAAAGTCCTCAGACCTTCGGGGCAGGTGAAGACCACCGTTTTCGCCCCACTCTCGCGGATGGCCTCCAGGTTCCTGTCCATCAGCCTCTCGAAGTTCTTCTCGTCTCCCAGCCAGTTCAGATCGTGTCCACAGCACACCTCATCGTTGCTCACCACCGGCTTGATACCTGCGTGGTTCAGCAGCTTGAGGGCGCTGACCGCGGTATCTGTAAGGTTCAATTCTCTGTCTCTGAACACGATGTCCATGTGGGGCAGACATCCGGTGAAGAAGAACACCTCACCCTCATCGCTGGTCTCGACATCATCGGGCAGCCAAGTTAATCTGTTCTGCTGCTCGGTGACAGCCATGATCCGCATCATGCTCTGCAGCAGCCCCCCCTGTGGACATTCCTCCACAATACTCTCGTGGACGTTACCCAGGAATACAGACTCCGCCCTCATACAGCGTATGAACTCGGAGTAGTCAACACCGTATGGGCACATGTCGTTACAGATCTCACACGTGATGCAGGACCAGATGTCCTCATCCTCCAGCTGACCCTCTATGCCTTCCAAGGCCCTAATCACTATGGTCCTGGGCGCGAACTCGTCGTCGAACCTGGCCACCGGGCAGACACTGGTGCACTTACCACATTCCACACAGTCATGGGCCCCGGTGTCCGAAATGATACCGTCGATAACCCCCTTGTCGAATTCAGGCGGTGGTTCTTCCCGATAGGGAATTCGTGGCACGGGATTCGGTCCCAGCGCCTTGATGTTCTCCGCCAGGCGGTTCATCAATCCCGCGAATTTCGTGGTCTCCGCCGCCCTGAGAAATTCCGCGCCCAGCCTCTGTTCTCCCAGACCGATATAATCTAGAAGTTCCTTGAGGGCTTCCACCCGCTCCTCAGCCTTCTTGTTACCTTCCAGGTAGTGGCATTCCTCTATCCTGCAGCCCACCACAGCCACCCCGTCCGCACCGTATTCGAAAGCCTTCATGATCATCGCCGGGTCCACTCGCCCGGTGCACATCACCCTCACCAGCTTCACCCCCGGGGGGTAGTCTATGGACTGGGCCCCGGTCAGCTTGGCGGCCGGATAACCGCACCAGTTACAGGTGAACGCCACGATAGTGGGCTCGAAATCCTCAGGCATCTAGCCCACCTCCTTTACCACTGACCTGACCTGAGAAATGATGCCCCCTCTGGAGTAGTGCCTCATGTTCATCGATTTGTTGCAGCATACCACTGAACAGATCCCACACCCTTCACAGACGTTCTCGGCCACCGAGGCCACCTCTCTGCCATCTTTTTCGATCAGGGTGATGGCATCGAATGGACAGTTTTCCACGCATCTACCGCATCCTCTACAGGTTTCCTCATCGACCTCTGCCATCACGTTTTCCACGAAGATGTCCTTCTTGTCCAGCAGCGCGATCACTTCGTTGGCCACCCTCGTTGCGTCATCGATAGAGTACCTGATACCTCGGGGGCCCTGGGCACATCCTGCGACGTATATGCCTTTCTTGATCTCCTCGGGGAACATGGGGTTGAAATCCTTCATGAAACCGTCGACATCGGCCTGCAGTCGCGTCATCCTCATTATATCCTCGGAACCCTCGTTGGGCTCCTGACCCACGGCCAGGACGACCAGGTCGCTCTCTATCTCCATGATCTTGCCCAGGTCGGTGTCCTCGGTCCGGAGGATGATATTGTCCCCCTCCCCTGTAACTTCGGCCAGCCTCCCTCTCACGAAGACCACGCCCGCTTCCCGGGCCTCATCGAGCAGGGTCTCGAAGCCTCTGTAAGGCCCTCTCAGGTCGATGTAATGGACGTAAACCTCAGTATCTGGATGGGCGAGTTTCATCTCCTTTGCCGATCCGATGGCGTAGGTGCAGCAGACGATCGAACAGTAATGGTTCGCCTTGTTCTTGTCCCTTGAACCCACACACAGTATGAAATTGACGGTCTTGGGCACCTGGCCATCTGACGGCCTCCGGAAACCCTCCTTGGGAGACCTCTCCATGATATCTACGAATTCCATGGAGGTGATGACATCATCGAATTCATCGTACCTGTACTCGGGAAGATTTCGGGGGTCGAAGGTCTTCGACCCGGTGGTCACCACTATGGCGCCCACGTCCACTTCTCTCTCTTCTCCCCCGTGGTCGATGACCACATGCCTGTTCCCGAAGTACCCTGTAATCTCTTTCACCTCTGAATTCGTGAACACCTCGATATCTGAGTGGGCGTAGACCTCGGGGATGTTGGGGGTGAGCACACACTCCTTGCAGTATCTCATGCAGCAGATCCCGCACTCGTGAGTGGGAAAGGTGGTGGTCAACCGATAGGTTCTACCTCCCAGTTCCTTTTCTCTCTCCACCAGGTACACCTTGTATCCAGCGTCCGCGATCTCGATGGCGGACGCCATACCGGCAACCCCTCCACCGATGACCAGCACTTCCTGCTTGATGGGCATCTTGATGTCTTCAAGAGGGCGGGCGGAGAGCAGGCGCGCGATGCCGCCCAGGAGTAACGACTTCGCCTTCTTGATGGCGACTTCTCTATCCTTGTGTATGGAGAGACATAACTCCTTGAGATTGATCTGTTCAAACAGGTACTTGTTCAGCCCTTCAGCAACCATCAAATCTCTGATCCTGTTCCCCACCGATGGTTTGCTGCCTATCAACAGGACGCCGTCCGGTCTCGATTTCTTGTACCTCTCGAGTACCAGTTCCTTGCCCTCCTTGGAACAGATGCTGTGGTGGAAGAAGACGTCAGTCACCCCTTCCTGCTCCAGGAGCATCTCTTCCAGTTCATCTAGATCAATTAGTTTTTCTACCTCTCCTTCTTCAGTACAAATATAAACTCCGATTGATTTGCTAGTTCCGTCCGACATCACTTAGCCTCCGTACCTGGGTAAACCACCAAACGGTGTTCCTCGGGGATAAACTCACTTCTGACTGAATGCATTACTCGCATTAAATAATTTGTCGCATTAAATAATTTGTCTGTTTGAGTCATTCACTGAAAGGCGCTGGTCAATGCATGTTCATGACTGTCTTGAGCTTCATGAAGGCATCGTTACCCCTGTTTACAGTTCTCGATTATCTCTCGATCCGTAGTCGTTTGGACTCTACGACACTATGATAAGGCTCAGCAGTTAACTGGGTTAAACATCCATCTATCTTACTCATATCCCACTCGTAATTGCGTGGTAGTATTTCCTTCTATGGAGTCGGTGCTTGAAGTTCGTGCTCAGAGGCCTATTGGAGTATCGAGAAAAGGATAATATATGGGACTGCATTTTTGATACGAAAATCGTAGAATCCCCTGTGAAAAATAGGGGGTTGGAACATCCGGAAGCCAAAAGTTAATAAGGACTGTTTCCTAACGGGTGTTAAATTGCTGGAAACAAGCATTGAGTCATCGTCAACCGGTGAATACGAAACACTCAGGCTCTGTTCCGGAGTGCTACAATGAAGCCCTTGAACACATCTAGGTCCGGGATAACTAAGATGTCCACCCATCTGGATACTCATGCCACTTGTGCCTGTCGGGGGAATATCGTTATGGCGGAGCAGGGCGGCTTGAAAGGCAGGCTGTTCAATTCAAAGCCTTTTACAAATCACTCTCTTCGATCGAGAACGCTGGAAGCGTTCATCATGGGAATCAAAGCGGGAGACGGAGCAAGTTATCGGATACTAAAATAAATTTCAAACAGAGGAATAAAACAGAGGAATAATAATGACTGACAACGGAAAAATAGGCGCTGTTATGGTCGTTGGGGGCGGCATTACGGGTATGCAGAGTGCCCTAGATCTAGCGGAAGCAGGATTCAAGGTCTACTTGATAGAGAAGAGTCCCAGCATCGGAGGCACCATGGCCCAGCTGGACAAGACCTTCCCCACCAACGACTGTTCGATGTGTATATTGGCCCCCAAGATGGCCGACTGCTACGGTAACCAGAATATTGAGGTCATTACCTGCGCCGAGCTCACTGATCTGAGGGGGGATCCGGGCAACTTCTCCGCCACCGTATATCAGAGGCCGAGGTACGTGGACATAGAGAAATGTGCTGGTTGTGGGGAGTGTATGGAGAAGTGTCCTACAACCGGTATTTCTCACGAATGGGAGATGGGCCTCACCGACCGTAGCGCGATCTACGTCCCCTTCCCGCAGGCTGTTCCCCGGGCGGCCATCATCGATGAGGAGCACTGCCGCTACCTGAACGAGGGAAAGTGTGGCGTGTGCAAGAAGATATGTCAGGTGGATGCTATCAACTTCGAGGACGAGCCCAAGGAACTGGATATCGGTGTGGGGGCAGTGATACTCTCCCCGGGCTTCGAGACCTTCGATGCCTCACTCAAGAAGGAATACGGTTACGGGCAGTACCGGAACGTTGTGACCAGCATGCAGTTCGAACGTATGATGAGTGCCTGCGGACCATCGGAGGGGAAGATCAAGCGCCCTTCGGACGGGGAGGTACCCGCCAAGGTGGCATTCCTCCAGTGCGTGGGCTCAAGGGACGAGAAGGTGGGCAACCCGTACTGTTCATCGGTCTGCTGCATGTACGCATTCAAGGAGTCCATTATTGCCAAAGAGCATTCGGAAGGGCTGCAGCCCACTATATTCGCCATGGATGTGCGTGCGGTGGGCAAGGAGTTTGAAGATTACGTTATCAAGGCCGAGGAAGAATACGATATCAGGGTGGTGAGAGGGACTAGGGTCGCATCCGTGGAGGAGATCCCTGAGACCAATAACCTTCTAGTGAGATACAGCCAGGGAGGAGACCTGCTGGAAGAGGAGTTCGAGCTGGTGGTACTCTCGGTGGGCATTTGCGGCAACGGTACCGCGAGTGAACTGAAGAAGGCGACCGGCATCGAGCTGAACGAGTACGGGTTCTGTACTACAGGCACCTGGACCCCCCTTCACACTTCAAGAGAAGGGGTGTTCGTCAGCGGCGCGTTTTCAGGGCCCAAGGACATACCCACTTCTGTGGCCGAGGCCTCGGGGGCTGCCGCCGAAGCGGCCTCTATTGTCGCCGAGGAAAGGGACACTCTGACCACTGAAAGAGAGTATCCTGAGCCCAAAGACGTCAGCGGACAGGAGCCCAGGATCGGAACCTTCGTCTGCCACTGCGGTATCAACATCGGGGATGTGGTGGACGTACCGTCCGTTGCCCAGTACGCGCAGCAGCTGCCCGATGTGGTCCACGCTGAGGATATGCTGTACACCTGCTCACAGGACAGCCTGTCGAGGATCAGGGAGGTCATTCATGAAAAGGACCTCAACCGGGTGGTGGTCGCCTCCTGCAGTCCCAGGACACATGAATCGCTGTTCCAGGACTGTCTCAGGGAGGGAGGACTGAACCCCTACCTGTTCGAGATGGCCAACATCAGGGACCAGTGCTCTTGGGTCCATATGAAGGAGCCGGAGAAGGCGACTGAGAAGGCCAAGGACCTGGTCAGGATGGCGGTGTCCAAGGCCCGACTTCTGGAACCTCTGGAGAAGGCCGAGTTCTCTCTGGACCACTCTGCCACGGTGATCGGAGGAGGACTGGCGGGGATGACCGCGGCGCTGGAGATGGCGACCCAGGGATTCGAAGTGGATCTTATAGAGAAGTCCGACTCCCTGGGAGGCAATCTGAGCAGGGTCAGTTACGGCATCGGTGGTAAGACGGGATCCCAGGCGGTGGACGAGCTGGTGACTCAGATATCAAATCAAGATAATATCACCGTGCATCTGGGAATGGAGGCCCAGACCATAAGCGGGTATATAGGCAACTTCAATATTCACCTGCCGGACGGGGAGATCGAGACGGGCGTGATAGTAGTGGCCACCGGGGCGCAAGAGTATCGGCCCACCGAGTACTTCTACGGTGAGGATGAGCGGGTACTGACTCAGCTGGAGCTGGCCGAACACCTTGCAAGCAGCCCTCTAGAGGCTGAAACGGTGGCCATGATCCAGTGTGTAGGTTCGAGAAACGAAGAGAACCCCATGTGCAGCCGCCTGTGCTGTTCCACCGCATTGAGAAATGCCATCGATATCAGGGAAGCTAACCCCAGGACCGAGGTTTATGTCTTCTTCAAGGACATCAGGACCTACGGCTTCAGAGAGGAACTGTACCGGAAGGCATCCGAGTTGGGCGTTAAATTCATCCGGATGGACAACGGAGAGATGCCGGAGTTGACCGAAGACGGGGAAGAGTTGATACTGAGCGCCCGCGATTGTGTCCTGGGAGAAACGGTGGCAGTGAGGCCTGATCTGGTGGCCCTGAGTACGGGGATAAGACCCAATTTGGACAATAAGGGACTGTCCCAGATGATGAAGGTCTCTCTCAGCAAGGACGATTTCTTCCTGGAGGCACATCAGAAATTAAGGCCTCTGGACTTCTCCACTCCCGGTATATTCTTGGCCGGTCTGGCTCACTGGCCCAAGTTTGCCGATGAGTCCATAGCCCAGGCGGCCGGAGCCGCGGCACGGGCCATCACGGTGATCACCAGAGATCACCTGGAAGGGGAGGCCGCGATCTGTGAGGTCAACCACTTCAAGTGCAGGGGTTGCGGCCGGTGTGAGGAGGCCTGCAGCTTCAAGGCGGCCAGGGTTCAGGAGGTGTCCCCGGGGGAGTTCAAGTGCGTGATCAACCCCTCAGTATGCAAGGGATGCGCAGTGTGCGCCGTCACCTGCTGCAACGGGGCCATCACTGCTAAACACTTCACCAACCAGCAGATACTGAACGAGGTAGAGACCATGATCAAGGAGGTGATCTGATGGAATTTGAACCGAGGATCGTGACCTTCTGCTGCAACTGGTGTGCCTATGCAGGTGCCGATCTGGCAGGGGTCAACAGACTACAGTACCCGCCGAACGGGCGGATAATCAGAATCATGTGTACCGGGAGGATCGAACCCCAGTTCCTGTTGAGGGCCTACGAGCTGGGAGCCGACGGCGTGCTGGTGGCCGGATGTCACCCCGGTGAGTGTCATTACCTCGCGGGAAACGAGCACGCCATCGAACAGATCGAGATGACCCGTGAGCTGATGGATACCCTGGGCGTGGAGCCCGAGAGGTTGCGGTTGGAGTGGGTGTCCGCCTGTGAGTGTTACCGCTTCAAGGAGATCATGAATACCTTCAGAGAGAGGCTGATAGAACTGGGCCCCAATCCGCTGATGGGGGGATCGAGTTGAACAGAGTGGACGAACTGATCGACATCACCGGAGCCTTCGATTGCGTGGAGTGCGGTAAATGCACCAGCATGTGCCCGGTGGCCGAGGTCGATGAGGACTTCGCTCCCCGGTTGATAGTACTCAGGGCCCAGGAGGGTATAGAGGAGCAGCTGGTGGAGGACAAGGACGTGTGGTCCTGCATCACATGTGAGATCTGTAACGACATGTGCCCCTATCGTGTCGACTTCTCACGGTTCATACAGGGTATGAGGACCGTGGCCCACGATTACGGCAACATGCCCATCTGCTCGGAGGCGGGAGCCATACATACCATGCAGAGGATTACCGGCATGAGTCCGAACCAGAACCGGCTGAAGTGGGTCACGGACGACATCCGGGTCAAGGAGAAGGGGGACGTGTACTTCTTTACTGGATGCGCTTACCAGTTGGGTACCCTCTTCTCAGATAAAGCGGAGGAACTCAAGAAGACGCCGGGCAGCGTGGTCAAGCTCCTGAACAGGGCTGGAGTGGAGCCTGTGGTGAGCAATAAGGAAGCATGCTGCGGGCACGATCTGCTCTGGGCCGGCGACGAAGAGTCCTTTGAGAAGTTGATGGACAAGAACGTTGAGGTGATCGAGGAATCCGGTGCCAGTACTGTGGTCTTCTCATGTCCCGAGTGCTTGCGCACCTTTGAGGTGGACTATCAGGACTTCCTGGGAGACCTCGGGTTGGAGATGCTACACATATCTGAATATCTCGTGCGTTTGATCGATGAAGACAGACTCGAGATAGGTGACAATCAAAATATTTATGGTTTGAAAGCTACTTACCACGACTCGTGCAGGTTAGGGCGTCACCTGGGCGTCTATGACCCGCCGCGGGAATTGATGGAAAGGGCAGGCATGGAGCTCGTGGAGATGGAGCACATTCGCGAGGAGGGGAAATGTTGCGGAGTCAACTCGTTTGTCAATTGTTCTGAGATATCCCGGACGCTTCAGGTCGAGAGGATGAAAGAGGCTAGGAACACCGGGGCCGACTCCATGCTGGCCTACTGTCCCAAATGCGTGATACATTACAACTGTTTGAGAAAGAGTCAGAAACTGCCGGTGGAGAGGGAACTGATCGATATACCTGTGAGGGAGTTCAGCAACGTACTCGCTGAGTTCTTAGAAGGGAACGATACCTCGATCAAGGAAGAAAGTCTAGCCCTCTCGGAACCGATGGGTGTAGAGGAGCCCCAGCCGCTCAGTGAAAAGGGCGGCACGAAATGAGCTTAGCAAGATGGAGAAATCGAGATGTGTAGGACCAAGAGGAAAGGAGGAGATTGAATGGATGGAGCAGCGCTTGTCATCGGCGGAGGTGTAGCGGGTATACAGGCATCGCTAGATCTGGCCGATAAGGGAGTGACCGTTTATCTGGTAGAAAAGGAGGCAAGCATCGGTGGGAGGATGGCCCAGCTGGACAAGACCTTCCCCACCAATGATTGTTCGATCTGTATACTGGCCCCCAAGATGGCCGATTGCTATGGACACCCCAATATCAACGTCCTCACCCTGTCCGAGGTGATCGGACTGGAGGGTGAGGCAGGAGACTTCAAGGCTAAAGTGCGCAAGAAACCGAGGTACGTGGACATAGAGAAGTGTACCGGCTGTGGAGACTGTATGGAGAAGTGTCCCACCGATGATATCCCCGACCAGTGGGAACAGGGACTCGACACCCGCAGCGCGATTTACATGCAGTTCCTGCAGGCCGTGCCCCGGGCCGCGGTCATAGACGCGGAGAACTGCAGGTATGTCCAGGAAGGCAAGTGTGGTGTCTGCGCCAAGGTGTGCGACAGGGAGGCCATAGATTACGAAATGGAAGAGGAGATCCTGGAGCTGGACGTGGGCTCGGTGGTCGTGGCCACAGGCTTCGACATCTGGGATCCCAGTGAGGCCCCAGAATACGGCTACGGGAAGATCCCCAACGTCTATACTTCCATGGAATACGAGAGGATGATCAACGCTGCGGGCCCCACTGGAGGTCACATAGAGAGACGCTCCGATGGGAAGGAACCGGAGACTCTAGCCTTCATCGAATGCGTGGGCTCAAGAAACGTGCAGATGGGCCGGCCCTACTGCTGTTCGGTCTGCTGCATGTATTCCACGAAGGAGGCGATGCTGGCCACTGAACACATCGAAGACATCGAATCTACCATCTTTTACAAGGACATGAGGGCATGCGCCAAGGGATTCAACGAGTACGTGGAGAGGGCCAAGGAAGACTACGGCGTGAGGTATATCAATTCAGACGGCACTGTTCAGGAGCAGACAGAGGAAGGCGACCCCATCGTCTCCTACGATGTCAGGGGCAAGTCAAAGAGAGAGAATTTCGACATGGTGGTTCTGGCCACCGCGTTACTGCCCAACGCCACCAACCCCGAGCTCGCTGAGACGCTGGGAATAGAGCTGGACGAGTACGGATTCATCAACGTACCGGACAACGCTTCATCGCCAGTGGCCACCACCCGACCGGGAGTATACGTTGCCGGTTACAGCGCCGGCCCGGTCGATATCCCCGAGTCAGTGTCCATGGGTTCAGCGGCCGCGGCCAGTGCCACCAAGGAAATCGTTCAGAGGGGGTTGGTAACATGAATAAGGAAGACCTGAGAATAGGAGTTTTCGTTTGTCATTGTGGATCGAATATCGCGGGATTCGTTGACGTGGAAGAGGTGGCCGAGTACGCCAGGACACTGCCCGGTGTGGCCTTCGTAATCCGCAATCTGTACACCTGTGCCGAAGACGGACTGTCCGCGATCAAGGAGGCTATTAGGGAAGAAAACCTCAACAGGGTCATCGTGGCTTCGTGTACCCCCAGGACTCATGCACCACTGTTCCAGTCCACTTGTGAGGAAGCGGGTCTCAACAAGTACCTGTTCACGTTCGTCAATCTCAGAGAACACTGCTCCTGGGTCCATATGAAGGAACCGGAGAAGGCGACGCGGAAGGCTAAGGACCTGGTCAGGATGGGCGTCATGAGGGCCTCTCTACTGGAGCCCCAGGAGGAGGCGCAGGTAGACGTGGTGCCCACCGCCATGGTCATCGGCGGAGGAGTGGCCGGTATGTCCGCCGCTTTGTCCTTGGCGGATCAGGGGTTTGAGACTCACCTGATAGAGAAGGAGACGGAACTGGGAGGTTTCGTGAGGAACCTCAGTAGCCTCTACCAGGAGGGGAAGAAACCTGAAGATGTGCTGGACCCAATGATCGCCAAGCTGAACGACAACGCGAATGTCACAGTACACCTGGGCACTATGGTGAAGGAGCTCGAGGGTTTCATCGGTAACTACGACGTCAAGGTGGAGAGCAACGGTAGTGAGCAGGATATCAAGGCGGGCTCGATAGTGGTGGCAACAGGGGCCGTACCTTACGTACCGGAAGGCCTGTACGGTTACGATGAGTTCGAGGAGGTGGTCACCCTCTCCGAGTTCGAAGAGATGATCAAGAACGAGTCTCTCCCCGATGACCTGAGCAAGGTGGCATTCATACAGTGTGTAGGCTCTAGGGGCCAGGACAAGACCTATTGTTCCCGGATATGTTGCAACGTGGCCATCAAATCGGCCATCAATCTGGTAGAGAACAAGGATAACATTCTGGGCATAGAAGGGGGAGAAGAGAGTGCTGGTGAAACTGCGGACAAGGAGGCTGAGGAAGAGGAAGAGACCTCCAGTCGCCGCAGAGGCGGCCGTAGAGGGAGGAGAAGCCGCAGGAGTCGGAGTGACAGGGGCGACGCTGAATCGAAGAGCAAGGGTGTGGAAGTGACCATATTCAACAGGGACATCATGTCCTACGGTATCGAACACGAGTTGAATTACAACAAGGCCAGGGAGAAGAGGGTCCACTTCGTGAGGTATGACCCCGAGAACAGGCCCGCCGTGACCAAGGAGGGAGACGAGCTGACCATCGACTACTGGCATGACACCCTGCAGATGGAGAGGACCATGAACCCCGATCTCGTGGTACTGGCCACGCCGCTGGTCAACCAGCCGGACGCCAAGAAGCTGGCTCAGATGTTGAAGGTACCGCTGGGGCAGGAAGGGTTCTTCCTGGAGGCCCATGTCAAGCTCCGCCCAATGGATTTTGCCACTGACGGCGTGTTCCTGTGTGGTACCGCCCACGGACCGGCGGATATAACGGAGTCCGTGTACCAGGCACAGGCAGCTGCCTCCCGGGCGGCAATCCCGCTGGCGAGGGGCTACGTGCAGTCTGAGGCCATTACGGCCAGCGTGGACCCGGAGATCTGTACCGGCTGTGGGACATGTATAGAGATCTGTCCCTACGGTGCGCCGCGCAAGACCGAGGACAACGTGGCGGAGATCGTGGTAGCCGCGTGCAAGGGCTGTGGCGACTGCGGGGCCAGCTGCCCAGAGAACGCGATCACCATGAGCCATTACACGGACGAGCAGCTACTGGCAGAAGCCAAGGCCGCTCTTGAGGAGGTGACCGGATGAGCGGTCACGACCCCAACATAGTGGCTTTCCTGTGCAACTGGTGCTCTTACGCCGGCGCGGACCTGGCCGGAGTGAGCCGTTTCCAGTACCCGACCAACCTCAGGCCGGTGCGGGTTATGTGCAGTACCAGGGTATCCCCACATATCATTCTAGAGCTGTTCAAGGAGGGGGCCGACGGAGTGCTTGTCGCCGGCTGTCACATCGGTGACTGCCACTACATCAACGGCAACCTGTTCACTGAGAAGAGGATCAAGATGACCAGAAAACTACTGGAGCTTGCGGGCGTGGAGCCAGAGAGACTGAGGCTGGAGTGGATATCGGCCTCCGAGGGGGAGAAGTTCGCCAATACGGCAAAGGAGTTCATCGACCAGGTCAAGTCGTTGGGAGAGTCCCCGGCCAAAGGAGACCACAAGGTGAAGTCCCGGCTGGCAGCTGCAGTCGATTCGGCCAAGAACTTCAGACTCAAGGTCCTGAACAGTAAGAACATCAAGCTCACCGAGGAGGGCAATGTGTACGGAGAGCTCGTCGAGTCTGGTGAGTTCGACAACGTCTTCTCTCGGGCTGCGGAGGAACAGTACATGCGCAGCCTGATACTGCAGCTCACGGAGCGCGAGCCCCTGTCGGTGATCGAACTTGCAGAGGAGCTGGAGGAGCCGACAGATGAGATCCTCGAACATGTGGTAGCCCTCAGGTCGGACAACCTTATCGACCTGGATCATGTGGAAGAGTTTACACCGAAGTATAGAGCGATTACACTAGGAGGTGCTTAGATGACTGACAAAGTGGGAGCGGTGATGGTCGTCGGAGGAGGAATCTCCGGCGTGCAGAGCGCACTCGACCTTGCGGACTCAGGTTTCAAGGTATACTTAGTGGAGAAGAGGCCCAGCATCGGGGGCACGATGGCCCAGCTGGACAAGACCTTCCCCACCAACGACTGTTCGATGTGTATACTGGCCCCGAAGCTAGTTTCGGCAGGAAGACATCACAATATTGAACTAATTACCAACGCCGATATAGAGGGCATAGAGGGAGAGCCGGGCAACTTCAACGTCACCTTGAACAGGCGTACACTCAGAGTGGACGAGGAAGCCTGTACCGGGTGTGGCATATGCGCTGAGAAGTGCCCAGTGGAGGTCTACGACGAGTACAACGAGGGGATGAAGAAGCGCAAGGCGATATACGTCAGGTACCCTCAGGCAGTGCCCCTGGTCTACTGCATTGACAAGGAGAACTGTATAGGCTGCGGGGTGTGCATCGAGGAGTGCCAGGCCGACTGTATCCAGTACGAGATGGAAGACGCCACGCTCGAAGTCCCTGTAGGAGCGGTGATCCTTTCGCCGGGCTTTGAGGAGTTCGACGCCTCGCTCAAGAAAGAGTACGGCTACGGGGAGTACAAGAACGTGGTTAACAGCATCGAGTTCGAGAGGATGCTCTCCGCCACCGGCCCCTACTTCGGCATGGTGCTCAGGCCCTCTGACGGACAGATTCCCAAGAAGATAGCGTTTCTCCAGTGTGTGGGCTCCAGGGACGAGAAAGTGGGCAACAAGTACTGTTCTTCGGTGTGTTGTATGTACGCCATCAAGGAGGCCATTATTGCTGGTGAGCACACGGAGGGACTTGAACCCCATATATTCTTCATGGACGTCAGGGCGTTCGGTAAGGAGTTCGAGGACTACAGGAGAAGGGCCGAAGAGGAATACGGCATCGAGCTCAAGAGAGGGGTGAGAGTCGCGTCCGTTGACGAGGATCCCGAGACTAACAATCTGATACTAAGCTACGATGAGAACGGCGACATCAAGAAGGAAGAGTACGACATGGTCGTGCTCTCCGTCGGACTCACCCCGGCTAAAGACGCTGAGGCCCTGAGCAAGAAACTGAATTTCAACCTGAACGAACACGGCTTCTGTGAGACCACAGTCTTCGATCCTCTGAACACCTCGAGGCCCGGTCTGTTCGTTTCCGGTTCCTTCGCAGCCCCGAAGGACATTCCGACCACGGTCGCTGAGGCTTCGGGAGTGGCCGCGAAGGCCACCTCGCTGATCGCGGGGGAGAGGAACACTCTCGCCGAGGTCAAGGAGTTCCCTGAGGAGAAGGACGTTGCTGGGGAGGAGCCTCGGATTGGGGTGTTCGTCTGCCACTGTGGTATCAACATCGGAGGGGTCGTCGAGGTGCCCGATGTGGTCGAGTATGCCAAGAGTCTTCCCAACGTGGTCTTCGCAGAGAGCAACCTGTACACCTGTTCATCGGACACCCAGAACAATATCAAGGAGAAGATCGAGGAACACGATCTCAATCGAGTGGTGGTGGCTTCATGCACCCCAAGAACACACGAGCCACTCTTCCAGAGCACCATCCGGGAGGCGGGATTGAATCCCTACCTGTTCGAGATGGCCAACATCAGGGATCAGTGTTCCTGGATACACATGCACCAGCCGGAGAAGGCCACCAGGAAGTCGAAGGACCTGGTGAGGATGGCGGTGGCCAAGGCGAGGTTGATAGAGCCTCTGGAGAGGTCCCAGCTGCCGGTCACCCAGTCTGCAGTGGTCATCGGCGGGGGCGTCTCCGGTATGACAGCCGCCCTGGAGATCGCCGAGCAGGGCTTCGAAGTACACATGGTGGAAAGAGAGGATCGCCTGGGCGGACTTCTAGCCGACATACATCACGAGGAGGACGGTAAGAAGCTGTCCGAGTTCACTTCTGACCTGATCTCTAGAGTGAGGGACAACGGCAACATCTTGGTCCATCTGAACTCCGAGGGGGAGGACGTCTCAGGCTTCGTGGGCAACTTCGTAGTAGAGCTGTCTTCCGGAGAGGAACTAGAGACCGGAGCGATCATCGTGGCCACCGGTGCCAAGCAGTACGAGCCCAACGAGTACTTCTACGGTGAGGACGACCGCGTGGTGACCCATCTGGATGTAGAGGAGATGATGAAGGAAGGACCCATCGACGCCGACAGCGTGGTCTTTATCCAGTGTGTGGGCTCCCGAAACGACGAAGTGCCCTACTGCAGCCGGGTGTGCTGTACAGGAGCTGTCCGGCGCGCCATCGACATCAAGAAAGAGAACCCGGATACTGAGGTCCATATCCTTCACAAGGACATCAGGACCTACGGCTTCCGTGAGAACCTGTACCGGGAAGCGGGAGAGATGGGGGTCAATTTCATCAGATATCCCGAGGACAAGATGCCCGAAGTGGAGAAGGATGGGGCCGACCTAAAGGTGACTGTAGAAGACACCGTGCTGGGCAACTCTTTAGACCTCAATCCGGATCTACTGGTGCTCTCCGCGGGCATAAGACCCCACGAGGATAGCGATGTGCTGGCCAAGATGTTGAAAGTGCCGCTGAGCAAGGATGGCTTTTTCCTGGAGGCCCATCAGAAAATGCGCCCCGTGGACTTCGCCACCGAGGGAGTGTTCCTCGCCGGAATTGCCCACTGGCCCAAGTTTGTTGATGAGTCCATAGCCCAGGCCGCGGGAGCCGCGGCCAGAGCGATGACCGTGATCTCCAAGGACGAGCTGGAAACTGAAGGCATCATCGCTGCGGTCAACGATGAGCTCTGCGACGGCTGTGGGATCTGCGAACCGGTCTGCGAGTACAACGCCATTGAGATCGTAGAGGTGGAAGGAGATCCCGAGAAAATGAGGGCGGAGATCAACGAAGGCCTGTGTAAGGGATGCGGTGGTTGCGTGGCAGCCTGTCCTGCGGGGGCCATGGAGCAGAAGGGCTTCAAGACCGATCAGATGATTGCAGTTATCAATGCTGCACTGGAAGGAGGTGAATACTGATGACTACCGAACAGGCAGAGGCTTCGGTTCATGAACTACCCGAGGAGGAGTGGGAACCCAAGATACTGGTATTCTGCTGCAACTGGTGCTCGTACGCCGGGGCCGATCTGGCCGGGGTGAGCAGGTTGCAGATGCCAACAGGGTTCAGAGTGATAAGGACTATGTGCTCGGCCAGAGTGGACCCCGAATTCGTCCTGCAGGCCTTTTCCAAGGGCGCAGACGGGGTGCTGATCGCGGGATGTCACCCCGCTGATTGCCACTATATCGGGGGCAACTACAGGACTAGGAGGAGAATCGCCCTGTTGCGCATACTGCTTGAACAGTATGGGTTCAGCCCCGACAGGTTGAGGCTGGAGTGGATCTCAGCGTCCGAGGGGGAGAAGTTCCAGAAGACGATCAAGGAATTCGTGGATACCATCAAGGAGCTGGGGTCCAACCCCATGGAGGAGGAGTAGAATGGCCGATCAAGAAGGAACAACATGCCGGAAAGCTGACTTATTATCGATAGGACACGCTCAATGGAGGGACTAGTATGGAAAAGATCAAGATAGCCCAGTATTGGGGCGCGGGTTGCGGCGGATGCGACGTCGCCCTGTTGGACATAGACGAGAAGATCCTGGGCGTTGCAGAGATGGCCGATATCGTGTTCTGGCCCATCGCAATAGACACCAAGCTCAAGGACGTTGAGGCGATGCCTGACAATTACATCACGGTCACGCTCTACAACGGTGCGGTGAGGAACAGCGAGAACCAGGAGATCGCCGAACTGCTCAGAGAGAAATCACAGATAATGGTGGCCTTCGGGAGCTGTGCCTGCTTCGGAGGCATACCCGGATTGGCCAACGTGACGGACAGCGAAGACGTGCTGGATTACGTTTACAGAAGGATTCCTTCGATGGATAATGAGGAAGGTACGTTGCCCCAGGTGAAGTATGATGCTCCTGAGGGAGAACTGAACCTGCCCGTTCTGTTTGACACCGTCAAGACGCTGGATCAGGCGGTAGACGTGGATTACTTCATGCCCGGTTGTCCTCCTACGGTAGAGAGGATTAACGAATTCCTGGGCGCAGTAGAGGCCCACCTGAAGGAGGGTGCAGACCTGCCGCCCAAGGGAGCGGTGATAGCCTCCGAGAAGACGCTCTGTGACGAGTGTGAGAGGGAGAAGGAGTACCGGACCCTGGAGAAGGTGTACCTTCCCCACGAGGTGGACGAGATCGATCCCGATTTGTGTCTTCTGGACCAGGGAATCATCTGTCTCGGTCCCGCCACCAGGGCGGGGTGCGGGGCCAAGTGTGTGGAGGTGAACCAGCCGTGCCGCGGATGTTTCGGACCTACCAGGGCCGTGCTGGACCACGGGAGCAGCATGTTGAGCGCTCTGGCATCGGTGTTCAAGATCGACGAGAACGAGAGCCAGATCTCCGAGGAGCAGATCATTGAACTGATGTCTCAGATCAGGGATCCATTGGGCACCTTCTACTGCTTCACCATGCCTAAATCGCTGATCAAGAGGACGGTTAAGGAGAAGGGAGGTAGATAGAATGACTCCTGAGATTACAGATGAGACTAGAAAGGCGGAGAGCAAAAGGATCACAATAGATCCCATCACCAGGTTGGAAGGTCACGGCAAGATCGAGATCTTCCTCAACGATGAGGGAAACGTCAAGAACGCATACTGGCAGATCCCGGAACTGAGAGGATTCGAAAGGTTCTGCATCGGCCGGTCGGTGGACGAGATGAACAAACTCACTTCCAGGCTCTGTGGGGTGTGCCCCGGGGCCCACCATATCTGCTCCACCAAGGCACTGGACGAGGTGTACAACGTCGAGCCCACGGAGACCGCCGTGAAGCTGAGAGACCTGTTCTATCAGGCGCACTACATACACAGCCACATCGCACACTTCTTCGCTCTGGCCGCCCCCGACTTCGTGCTGGGGCCTGCTGCTCCAGCAGCCAAGAGGAACATCCTCGGGGTGGTGGACGCCGTGGGCGTAGACATCGGAGCGGAAGTGATCAAGCACAGATCGTACGCGCAGAAGATCCAGGAGATGTTGGGCGGTAAGGCCACACACCCAGTCTGCGGAATGCCTGGTGGGATGTCCAAGCCCCTGTCCGAGGAGGACAGGGAGAAGGTGGAAGAGTGGGCCGAGTCCTGCGTGGAGTTCTCCAAGTTCTCCCTGGGACTGCTGGAAGACGTAGTCCTGGATAACGAGGACTACATGGAGATCATCACCGATACCGACATCTTCTACAACGAGACCTATTATATGGGACTGGTCGACGACGATAACAAGGTGAACTTCTACGACGGACACCTGAGGGTGGTGGACCAGGAGGGCAACGAAGTGCACAGGTTCCATCCTGATAACTACCTGGACTACATCTCCGAGCATGTGGAACCCTGGAGCTACGAGAAGTTCTGTTTCCTGAACCAGGTGGGATGGAAGGGACTGATCGATGGCAAGGACAGCGGAATATACCGCGCTGCGCCCCTGGCCAGACTGAACGTGGCTGACGGGTTCACCACACCACTGGCTCAGGAGGCCTACGAGAGCTACTTTGGCTTCTTCAGGGACGCAGGTGTAGAGGGCCCAATTCACTTCACCCAGGCCTACCACTGGGCGAGGTTGATCGAGCTGCTCCACTCCTCGGAGAGACTGCTGGAACTGGCGCAGGACCCGGGTATAACGGACACTGACATCAGGAACAAGGTCACCGACACCCCGGGAGAAGGTATCGGCTGCCTGGAGGCGCCCAGAGGTGTCTTGATTCACCACTACAAGGCCGACGAGCAGGGCATGGTGGAAGATGTGAACCTGATCGTGGGAACTACCAATAACAACGCCCCTATCAACCTCAGTGTGAGGAAGGCCGCCTCGGCCCTGATCAACAACTGGCAGATCTCCGACGGGCTGTTGAACACGGTGGAGATGGCATACAGGGCCTACGACCCATGCAACTCGTGCGCCACCCATACACTGCCCGGTGAGCTGCCCATGAAAGCCATCATTCGCCGGCCGGATGGATCGGTCTACAAGAGTTTCGAAAGAAACCTCTGAAACACCTTTTTCTTTTTCTTTTCTGCTTTTCCTCCTCGAAACCAATATCAATACCACCGCTCATAACGTGAGGTGGTGCTTACAATGGAAGATGCAGTCAAGCTGGTAGCGGAGTTGATGGCCATTTCAGCCAGGACGGCTCCCAAAGCGGTAGGCAAAGATTACATAGATGTCAGAGTGGCGAAGGAGGATGAGGTCAAGCAGCTGGGCGAGGCCATGGTGTCCATGGCAGAAGAAAGGGGCAAGGCCCACTTCAAGAGAGACGGGAAGAACGTTTTGAACTCTGAAGCCGTGCTCCTGTTAGGGCTGAAAGACCACCCCCCAATCGGGCTCGATTGCGGCGGGTGCGGTTTCGATTGCGATGGTATTGAGGAGCAGTATCTGGAAATAGACTTCGAAGGCCCGAACTGTATCTACAGGCTGTTGGACCTGGGAATCGCTCTGGGCTCGGCGGCCAAGACGGCCAGCCTGCACAACGCGGACAGCAGGATCATGTACCGGGTGGGAGTGGCTGCCAAGAAGTTGGGTATGATGGACTCGAGAGTGGTGCTGGGGATCCCCATTTCCGCCACCGGGAAGAGCCCCTACTTCGATCGTTGAGCCCGCCGGACCATCAGGTCTGAAAGGCGGCCCAGATACACACCGTCCAGCAGGTGGACCCTGATACTCCTCCGGTCCACCAGACCCTGAGCAAAGAGAGGTCCCAATAGGCCCTCAGCTTTCACGTTGACCGCGGAGCCGCCCAGGTTCCTGTTCAGTGCGGGTACCACTATCAGTTCTTCAGGGACTTCGTCGTAGTGTTGGTGGGCCACCTCACTGAAACTTCCCCTGAGCCAGCACATCTCAGTGGTCGTCTTGTCGAGGTTGTCTATGAACAGGAATGCGGGATGGAGGTGGGCGATGACCACCAGTTCACTGGACATTACCTCTCTGGACGGCCAGGTGTGCCCGTGGATAAACCCCACCCCTCCTTTGGTGAAACCCGCGGGGGGATGGAGGTGAACGCCGGCAGGTATGAAGTCTTCAAGGTTACCGTCGTGGTTCCCCTTGACCACCTCCACGCTCTCGAATTTTCTGGACAGTCTTCTCAACAGCAGAGGTATTTCAGAGTATTCCTGGGGACTGGAGGAAGGGATGTTGTGCTTGATGTCCCCCAGCAGCACCAGGCTCCCCCCACAATCGATGGACAGCAGTTCTTCCTCCATGCTCTGGGTCTGGCTGGGCACGTGTATCCCCTTGGTGTCCAGTTCTGATTCAATCCCCACGTGGAGGTCTCCGGCGCACACCATCGGCCTGTCGTTATCTATCCTCAATATAGGATGGTCAACAAGTGGAACTGGCACCGGGGTCATACTATCAAGCTCAGAATATATCGGATGAAATAGATTGCGGTCCCTCTAGAATCCGTGTTGCAGCCGTTCTCCCAGGAATAGGGGGAGGTTCTCTGCCTCTACGGCGCTCTTCACCCTTTCAATATCGTATCCCACCCTCTTGATCTCCACGATTTTGCTTTCCATGTTGATCACCGCGAAGCTGGCCCTAGGGTCACCGTCTCTGGGTTGTCCCACCGACCCTGGGTTGATGATGATCCCTCTACCCAGATTTCTCACGTACGGGATATGTGTATGCCCAATGATGAGAACCTCCGAATCGCTCATCTCCAAGAGCTCCGGAAACAGATCGGCTTCGTAGAGGTATTCGTCGTCATCCCTGGGGGAGCCGTGATATATGGCCACCTCGCTGTTCTCCATGTTCAAGTGAGTGGAGTTCTCCAGGCTTCTGAGGAAGTCGATATTGTGTGAGGTGATGTTTGCCATCGTCCATCGGATGGCAGCCGCGGCCATTCGGTTCATACCCACGGTGTTCACATCGATGGTGGCCCGGTCGTGGTTGCCCAGGATGGATTCTATGTCTCTCCCCCGGAATTTGTCGATCACCTCATTGGGAAACGTGTAGTAGCCGACGAGATCTCCCGCGCATAGAATATGTTCTATGTCCATAGTGTCGATTACTTCTAGAACGGCATCTAACGCCACAAGGTTGGCATGAATATCCGAGATTATCGCCACTCGCACGCATTTAGAATTGCATTTACTTTGTTAAAATGGTTATGACTGCGACGGTTCGCAGGGAGATCAACGACAAGGGAGTTCTTCCGAGGACACTCCATCTCGTCCACCAGTCCCTCTGTGGGGCGAGGAAGGCTCTCATAAGGATTTTATATTCGTTTGACCATCTGAAGAGCTGGACAGTGAGAATAATTGAGTGATATCAAGCGCTTAGTCCTAGATGTTTTAAAACCACATCATCCTTCGATTGTGGAGCTCTCTCTGCACCTGGGCGAAATGGAAGGGGTGACCGGAGTGAACCTAACCCTTGACGAGGTAGATCAGGAAACAGAGAGCATCAAGATCACGATTGAGGGCAGTGCGATCGATTACGAGCAGCTTCAACAGGCCATCGTCAGCTCAGGAGCGGTGATCCACTCTGTGGACAGCGTTTCGGCGGGCAGAAAGCTTGTGGAGGAAGTGGAGACTCCTCAGGACCGTTAGTCTCTGGGCAGATTGTTGGCTATCTGGCCGATAAGCTCTGTTTTGGGCATCGAATTTTCTACGAGAACTCTACCTTGTGGTCTCCACCAGTGTGAAGGGTGGGCCTTGTCCTCTTGAACATAGTAGTCCCACTCCAGCCGGTCCAATGCCCTGGTGATGTTCTCCAAAGTGGGGTTTTCGATAGCCAGTTCTTTCTTAACCCTTCTTCCGGCAGATCTGCTGCGCTGGACGTCAAAATACTCTGGCCAGACTACCCAGGCAATATCCAGTTCAAAGGTCATCGGAGGTAGGATAAGAAAATGAGTATAAAATGATGGCGGTCTACTTCACCAGCACTGCGTTGACCGTTCCGTCCTGACCCGGTCTGGAAGTGATCCTGGCCTCGCCCGCTTCGGTCTCCACGATCGCTCCCTTGTTGATGATGTTCCTCTGGACATAGTGGCTGTTGGCAGGGTTCTTCTTGACGGTGAGTATTTTCACCCTCTGGGCCTCCTGAGTCTCTGGGTCGATGACATTGGCGTACTCCGCACCGACTTTCCTGATCTTCATGTTACCTCCTCTAGTGCGGTACTTCTTGATCTTCTCTTCCGCTACATGGGCGAATTGCTTCTCTCTACCAATTTCGAAACTCCTCTTCTTTCTCTGAGGGCGGCGTCGACCACCAGAAGGTTTCCTTCGAGATTTTCCCTGCCAGAGTGCCATTGTATCCTCAAAACAGGAGAAATGTGGTGGAGTATAAAAGGTTTGTGGAACTTGACCCCCCCCCTTCTCCAAGTACATGGACGCTCAGTCACCAGTGTCCAACAGCTCCATCCTGATCTCCGAATTCAGTTCCATGATGCCAGCGTAGCCGTCCTTGGCCGCTCCAGGGTTCATAAACACCGTACTACCCTCACGCACCACTCCCCTGGCCTCGTGTATATGTCCGGAAAGCACCGCCCTTGGCTCGAATTCGTCCACCAGATCCCTGAGGCATGTGCTGCCTGTGTGAGACCCCGACGGGGGCACATCGTTAACTCCATAGGGAGGGGCGTGAGAGACCAGTACCACTTCCCTTTCCATGAGCGGCGACACGAGGTCACATATCTCCTCCTCACTCATCTCATTGGGGGTCTCGAATATGGTGGGGTTAGAACCTCCCACCCCTATCAGCGTGTATCCGCCCAGCTCCACCTTCTTGCCGTGTAAGGAAGTGCCGCCCTTTTCGATGAACTGAGTGGTGGCCGGAGGATCGCAGTTTCCAGGTATGGCGTAACCCGGGGCATCGAGGCTCTTGAGGAATTCCTCAGCCCAGCTCATGGGGCCGAACTGGGTGATATCCCCGAGGATCAGAACGGCATCGATGTCGTACTTCTTGATGCGGGTATTGGTCCAGTCGACAACCTTCTGCCTTCCGTGAATATCGCTAATTACCAGTAATTTCATACTCATGTGATTCCAATCACGTACGATAAGCATTATTTCTTTTGCCCTTCTCTCATCATATCAGGCCGAAAGTCAGGTCCTGGAAAACGAGAAGGTAGGAGACTAAATAGCCCAGTATGGCACCCCCATTGAGCAGCGGGAGACCCGCCTGGGGCCTCCCGGTGAGCACCAGCCTCATCAGTACAAGGTATCCTATCAGGCCTCCGGCTAAGGTGCCCAGGGAGACCACCAGATCGGAAGGGAACAGCCCTCCGCTGGAGGGCAGAAACATCAACGAGGAGACGACCAGTACACCGGGTATGATGGCATCTCCCACCCCCATGAATATCGCTTCCCTCTCCCGGTTCTCGTCAGTGATTTTCTCCCCCTCCAGTGATTTCATGGAGAACCCCCTCTCCTGCGGTACCACGAACAGGACAGGGAGATTGAGTTTGGTGACCCCCTCCGCCAGGGTCAGCATGTGTTTGGTCTTGTACACCGAGATGGCGTCGTATACGGCCAGCGCTATCAACAACACCATGACCGGGAGTACGCCCAGCGACATACCCAATATGGCTGCTACACCTGCCCCAACAATGATGCCCACGGTGTTGATCACGTACCATTCCGGCTTAATTACCAGCAAAGCGGTCATCGCAATAGCGGTGATCACCGATAACAGCAGATCGATGGTCGGCTGGGGTATAACGTAGAAGAAGAGGGGCAAGGAAACGAATAGGATGGTGATGAATACTGCTGAGAGGAAGATCACTTGGATGACTCTGGTCTTTCCGAACTTGATCAGCAGCAACACCAGGCCGGTGATGAGGAGTAAGAATACCACGTATATCAGCGGATTGACGGGATTCTCCGCATCCTCGAAGGCCTGATACTCCGTAGGAAACAGTGGGGCCAACACAAGCGCGATGAGCTGTACTCCGACGAATATCAACGCCATCCCCAATATCGGCAGTTTCTTCCTCATCTATACCCGCAAGTGATGTATGATTAATAATCATAACTGACTTCTTGGCTAACATATGAGTGCAGGACAGGACCAGAGTTTGTCCTGTTACATAATTTACCCAATGAGACACTCAGCAGTCATCTCTGAATTCTCCGTTCCGATGCCCCCTAAGAGAATCCAGGAGAAACGGGCGGCTTAACCTGTTGATTCCAGAGCCCTGCCGAAGGCTATATTCCCGGATACTTTCTCGATTCGAGCCTTCACCCTGGAACCCTTGACAGTTCCGGGGATGAATATGACCATACCTTCCTTTTTGGCCACACCGTCTCCCTTCTTGCCCATGTCTTCGATGAACAGGTCGTAGACCTCCCCTTCTTGAACGCCCTTCTTCTGAGGGGCCTTCACCGTCTTAGAGCTGTGGACAGGTCTGTGTGCACCGCAAGCGTCACACTCCAGAACGAGCACTCGACCGTCCTTTGTGATCTTGGTATCTGGCCTCCCACACTCTGAACAGAGCACGAAACTGCTGGTGTAGCTCTCGATCCGGTCCATTATCTGGTCGGAAGACAGTCTGGCCTTCAGGATCGCCCTCCTCCCGTCGATCTCGCCCGGAGCTCCCAGCTCCCTCTGAAGATAGTGGAGCAGATGTTCCTCGTCCCTCCTTAGCGTATCCACAATATCTCCAAAATTCCTGATCACCGTCTGTTTCCCTTCCTGGAATACATCGGGCTCTGGTATGCTGAACCTCTCGTGCTTCTCAATGGTATCGGGCAGGTCGTCCTTGGCCCTTTTCAGTAGTGAAAGATAATCGTCATCTGCCATGATATCAATGGTTCCTATTGGTTCCCCCGATATAAATCTTGCTTGATGACCCCGTTCTAGGAAGGTCACCCTGGTAGGGACTCAGATTTCATACATTGTCCAGTGCGGCCTTGACCAGCCCCAGGTGAAGCGGGGAGGGTCTGCCCGGTCTGGACTTGAATTCGGGGTGGAACTGGGAGGCTATGAAGTATGGATGTCCCTCCAGCTCACCGATCTCCATTCGTATGCCGTCCGGGGATTCCCCTTTGAATTTCCATCCAGCATCTTCCAACCGCTCTATGTACTTAGGGTTCACTTCGAACCGGTGCCTGTGCCTCTCCATGATGAGTTCTTCTCCGTACAGGTCGTAGCTCGTTGAACCCTTGGAGACCACGACTGGTTGAGATCCCAGCCTCATCGAACCGCCCATCTTCTCCACCTTCTTCTGCTCGGGCAGCAGGCAGACCACGGGACAAGGCGTCTCCGGATCGAATTCCGTACTGTGAGCCCCCTCCAGTCCCAGGACATTCCTAGCGATTTCTATGGTGGATACCTGGAAGCCGAGGCATACTCCCAGGAACGGTACATTGTTCTCTCTTGCGTATCTGGTGGCCAGTATCTTACCCTCGATCCCCCTCTCTCCAAAGCCCCCAGGTATCAGTATTGCATCTGCGGACTTCAGGTCCTCTGAAATCCCGTGTTCCTCGATCATCTCCGAATCGACCAGTACCACTTCGACATCGGCCCCCGCTATGGCCCCCGAGTGGTTGAATGCTTCGATGTGGCTCATGTACGAATCGGTAAGATGTGTGTACTTCCCCACACAGGCCACCCGGATGGAGTGGGGGGCCTCGAGCACCCTCTCCAAGAAATCTTTCCAATCGCTGAGATCCTTTCCGCCCATTGGAAGTTCCAGTTTTTCCAACAGATACTCGGTGACCTGTTGCTCTTCTAGGATCAGGGGCACCTCGTATATCGATTGAGCATCAGGAGCGGAGACCACGGCCTCAAGGGGTACATCGCAGAACAGCGATATCTTGCGCTTGATGGAGTACTCCAGAGGCTTCTCTGACCTGGCCACTATGATGTCCGGTTGGATACCAATAGACCTGAGCTCTTTAACCGAGTGCTGAGTGGGCTTCGTCTTCTGTTCGCCCACCGTACTGAGTATGGGTACCAGGGTAGTGTGAATATAGACGCAGTTCTCTCCCTCCCCCAGCTCGGTCCTCATCTGTCTCACCGCCTCTAAGAAGGGCATGGACTCGATATCCCCCACCGTTCCGCCCAGCTCAACGATAGTGATGTCCGCGTCCGAGGACCTGGCGACGCTCCTGATCTGCTCTTTGATCTCGTCGGTGATATGAGGTATGATCTGGACTGTCTTGCCCAGATACTCCCCCTCCCTCTCCTTCTCGATCACAGATTCGTAGACAGTGCCCGTGGTGATGTTGTGATCGCTGGTGAGGTTGACGTCTAGAAAACGTTCGTAGTTACCCAGGTCGAGATCCACCTCTCCGCCATCGTCAAGCACGAAGACCTCCCCGTGCTCAAACGGGTTCATCGTCCCCGCGTCGATGTTGAGGTAGGGATCGATCTTGATAGCGGTGATCTTGAATCCTCTGGACTTTAAGAGACGCCCCATCGATGAGGCCGTTATCCCTTTGCCCAATCCTGAAAGTACTCCGCCCGTGACAAAAATATATTTCATCTTTCCACGGGAATCTTCCATACCCTTGAATATATTTATGACTTGTCTTGTGAGATGCCTCAATCTAACGAACACAGGATATTATGCATGTTCCACGGGCCATATCGTCCCCGGTATCCTCTTACTTATTACCCTTCGGCTTAATCGGCAATTTTGCTGTTGATTGGAATGCCTTTAACGATCGGACTGATTCTCGGGCAGGTCGTAGAAACCTTTATCATGCTCGGAATGTAGAGGTTATATGGTGATCTTATGGAGTTCATAGTGCTTGGTAAGTTCAAGGATAAGCCTACGAGGAAAGGAATTTCCAAAACCAACGAGTATATGAAAGAGCTGGCAGGGAAAGGAGTAAAATTCAAGCAAACCTACTGGACTCTGGGAGAATACGACACCATCGGCATCTTCGAGGCCCCTGACGAAAAAGCGGCAATGAAGGCTATGATCGGTGTCAGTGATATGGCTGATACGACTACACTGGTGGCCGTTTCAAGAGAGGAAGCGGCTGACTTGATTGACTGAGATTCTGGAGAAGAAACAGGTACCATGGTCAAAAGAGCCGATAGGCTGCGTTTCCTCAAAGGGCAGTGGGAAATCAATGGTCAGCAGTCACCATTACTAATTCCCCCCGGTGATAGGATTATTCCATCCTCCTTCAACTACGGATAAACGGTGGTGTTGGAAAAAGGTTGGAAAATTACTGTTGTGACGTTCGATGTGCCTTTTTTGATGCTTGCGACCCCATCTAGAATTGGTGGGAGGCAAAATGCCTTCCCTTGCGTAGGAGGTGATCCATCTGCAGGTTCCCCTACAGATACCTTGTTACGACTTAACCCTCCTTGCTGAATCTCAGTTCGAACGCCCCAATAAGAAGCATCCTTACTGAAACCCAACTCGGGTGGTTTGACGGGCGGTGTGTGCAAGGAGCAGGGGCATATTCACCGCGGGATTTTGACCCGCGATTACTACGGAATCCAGCTTCATGAGAGCGAGTTACAGCCCTCAATCCGAACTATGGACAGGTTTAGGGATTACCTTCACCTTTCGGTGTTGGAGCCCATTGTCCTGCCCTTTGTAGCGCGCGTGTAGCCCAGGGGATTCGGGGCATACGGACCTACCGTTGACCTCTCCTTCCTCTGACTTAGCGGCAGCGGTTCCATTAGTGTGCACTTCCTCCGGAGAAGAAGTTAGCAACTAATGGCGAGGGTCTCGTTCGTTATCTCACTTAAGAGAACGCCTTACGGTACGAACTGACGACGGCCATGCACCACCTCTCGGAAAATCAGGCAAGGTCGTCAACCTGGCCTTCATGTAACCGTCGCCCCTGGTGAGTTTTCCGGCGTTGAATCCAATTGAACCGCACGCTCCTCCCGTTGCGGTGCTCCCCCGCCAATTCCTTTAAGTTTCA
>CAZOLG010000001.1:110794-587400 GCA_964580935.1 uncultured Methanomassiliicoccales archaeon | reverse complement strand
TGAACCGCACGCTCCTCCCGTTGCGGTGCTCCCCCGCCAATTCCTTTAAGTTTCATCCTTGCGGACGTACTTCCCAAGCAGCAGGCTTAACAACTTCTCTACGGCACTGGGCGCCCTCGAAGGACCCCCAACACCAAGCCCGCAGCGTTTACACCCTGGACTACCGGGGTATCTAATCCCGTTTGCGCCCCAGGGCTTCGTCCCTCACCGTCGGATCCGTTCTAGTCAGACGCCTTCGCCACCGGTGGTCCTTCCAGGATTACAGGATTTTACCCCTACCCCAGAAGTACCTCTGACCTCTCCCGGTCCCAAGTCTCGCAGTCTCCTCAGAATTCGGACAGTTAAGCTGGCCGATTTACCCAAGGATTTACAAGACCGGCTACGGACGTTTTAGGCTCAATAATATCGACCACCACTCGGGCCGCGGGTATTACCGCGGCGGCTGGCACCCGTCTTACCCGGCCCTTACTTCTCTTGTTATTTAGACAAGAGAACAGCCAACACTATGTGCTGGCACTTGGAATCCCCTCATCGGGGTTGCCCCCAGTGTGAAGTTTTCGCGACTGCTGCGCCCCGTAGGGCCTGGACTCGTGTCTCAGAGTCCATCTCTGGGCACCCTCTCTCAAGGCCCATACCCGTCATAGGCTAGTGGGTCTATTACACCCACTACTACCTGATAGGCCGCAGACCAATCTTTGGGCGCCGGAGCTTTGAACCTAGAAGCATTCCAGCATTCTAGATCTATGGAGCATTCTTCTCAGTTTCCCGAGGTTATTCTCCTCCCAAAGGTATGTTATCCACGTGTTACTGAGCAGTTCGCCGAGTCCCGAAGACTCTCGACTCGCATGTCTTAATCGGATTCCAATAGCGGTAGCCGCCGGCAGGATCAACCGGAATTAACCCTTTCGGCAACTTTTTCTGCCTAAAGGATAGTGAAATTGACGGGGTCGTCAAGTTTCACCAATGTTATCATAATGATAACGGCAACATCGAACGTCAGAACCAAGAGATCACGCATCAAAGACGGAGATCTTGGTTCCCCATGATTGTACACAGCCTTGGATTAGGCACCGTCACCGAGAGCTAAATGACCTCTCTCTGGACCATTACGCGACTGCGATTGCGAGGCCACCTTAAGCTCGAAGGCATATATATGCGTTTCGGAAAGCCATGGTGGCCCGATAACTGCACTATACTCTATCGAGTGAAGGCCTATATTAGGCTTTCCATTAACGGGTTCTGGAAAGGGATATTGAGCAATAATTGTTCCTTATTTAACAGGCTTTAGTACCGCACGCCCACCGCTCTTAATCTTTCACCACTTACTTACATGAAATCTGTACGAATATGCTGCGAATAACACAGTCTGACCATTCAACAACAATCGGAAATTATTGGCTCATTACCACCCTCATAAAAAAGCGAGAATATGATAGATCAGGGGAATGGAAGCGAGGACTGGCATCTGAATGTCCAAGATCAGGAGTCAAGCGGTAGCTTCTCAAGAGGATAGTATCTTACTAATATTGGCTTCGAATACTCCCCGATAGTAAGAGATATATTCTCTTCTTTCTCACCTTGGTCGGTATAACCATTGTGAATATTTTTCCATCTTGAAGAGGGTTTTCTTTATGTCTCTCCACTTGGGCAAGAGAGGTGGAGTTTCTATTTTGATCTGGCCGCCTCTTACTACTGCGCAATAGTAGATAAGGTCTCCTAGACCACTCCGGTTGTCAACACCTGGACCTATTGAAATCCTCTTGACAGAGGGCTTGATGATATTCAGGTAGTGACCTGTACGTAATCGGAATAGGCTCATTGGAATAGCCATAATTATATCTACAAATATAAAGGCCTGGCAGATATGTCAGTGTGGAACATGTAATTTTCCACAGTGGGCCTTTGACCAGGACTCTACAGAATTTAATAAGTAGAATCAATGCGTTCCCTAAATAGGGACATCAATGATTGATTTGGCGGTTCTGAATGCTGATATATACACCATGAATCCTGAACGGCCTCGCGCGGAAGCGGTAGCGGTAAAATTCGGAAAGGTTGTCGCTGCAGGGTCCAACGATGATGTGGAGAAACTGTGTGACCAAAATACCAGGATAATCGATGCTGAGGGGAGATGCCTTCTGCCAGGGTTCATAGACTCCCACATGCATCCGTTCATAGCTGCCTCGTTTCTGAGTGGAATGAACCTCAGCGAGGTGAGCAATATCAAGGAGTTGAAGACAAGGGTAAGGGAGGAACTGAAAGAGGGGGAGGAACTGGTGATGGGCTATGGATGGAATATGAGATGGCTAGAGGAAAACAGGTTCCCCACAAGATGGGACCTGGATCAAGTAGCACCCCACACGCCTGTGTACCTTATTGACTATTCTGGACACACTTGCGTGGTGAACAGCGCCTACCTTGAGGATAAAGGTATCAATTCCTCCACCCCTGATCCTCAGGGCGGTGAGATAGTGAGGGATGAGTCGGGGGAGCCCACTGGGATTCTCAGGGAAAACGCTTGCGAGCATCTCGCAGACCCATCGTTCATGGTCACCTGGGGCGGCACACTCTCCCCGGCCGAAATGACCGATATGGGAAAGAATATACTCTCCCAGGCCCCGAAGTTCGGACTCACCACCATCACCGATGCTATCGTGGTTGGAGATACAATAAAGGCCTACATTGATCTACTGCGGTCGGATAAGCTGAACGTGAGGGTGAATATGATGATCTGGTACAAGTTGCTGAATCACCTGAAGTCATTGGGTCTAAAATCCGGTTTTGGTGGTGATATGTTGAAGATCGCCGGAGTGAAGATAGTGCAGGACGGTTCTATGAGCGGTCACAGTGCTGCTCTTGAAGAACCCTACGACAACGAACCCTCTACCCGGGGTGTAGTCCACCTGGATCAAGAAGAACTCAACCGGGTGGTCAAGGAAGCCCATCAGAACGACTTGAGGGTATTCATACACGCCATCGGAGACCGGGCCATTCGGGATGTCCCTCGACGCTTTCGAGGAGACGCTCGAAGAGAACTGGAAAGACCATAGATTCAGATTGGAGCACTGTCTCCTGTGGAACCAGGAGCTGATCGAGCGTTGTGCCGAGCTGGGAGTCATTGCGGACGTACCACCAGTATTCATGATGAGCGGAAGACAGTGGATGCCTGATTGTGTGGGTCCGGAGAGAGAGAAGTACGCTTACCCCTGGCGCTCACTGCTGGACGCAGGGGTGCGCCTCTGTTTCCACACGGACTACATGGTGGAGCCCATGGATCCTATTATGAACATATACGCGGCAGTGGCTAGGAAGGACAAAAACGGTGAGCCGCCTGAAGGCTACTTCCCGGAGCAGAGGATGTCTGTAGAAGAGGCCGTAAGAGCCCTGACCATCGACGCCGCCTACGCCGCTAGAGAGGAAGACATCAAAGGGTCTATTGAAGAGGGGAAGATGGCGGACATGGTCGTCCTGTCCGCCGACCCTTTCCAGGTTCCCGCGGACGATATTAGAAAAATAAGTGTGGAGACGACGATACTGGGCGGAGAGGTAGTGTTCGAGAAGTGAAGCCGTTGTCCCGATGTGCATAGTAGCTCCGATGCGGGTTTAGGACAACTCCCTATGTCGCCCGCAAAGGCTCGATTTAAGAGTGTAATAGTGGGAGCAACGATCGCGTACTGCCCAGCCCCCCCCCGATAAAAACCTTTAAGAGTGCCATGTTCTTTTGGATGGCTTGGGCGGAGATGGCCTAGCCTGGTAGGGCGATGGGCTGCTAGCCCTTCAAGGGCAGACATCCATTGTCCGTGAGGACTCGGGGGTTCGAATCCCCCTCTCCGCGCTCTTCTGTGCCGCTTCTGCTTTCCGACCTATTTTATAACGCTCGGTTAGCTATACGGGGATGATGGTGCATGATTGGTGCTGTTCGTAAGTTGAGTTCTCTAATTATCTTATGACAAAAGAATCCAACAGAAAATTTTTAAAATCTAAACCCCGGAATTTAAGGCATATCTTTAATACAAAGTTCCAAGAGTAAAATCTATGCGCCAAGTATGGCGCAACTTTAAGAAGACGACGCTAGGAGGATTTAAGATGGAAAGACGACAGAAGATGGCCGGGGTGGCGGCGGCGATCATAGGTCTGCTCATGGTAACATGTGCATTCGCGGCGGTCACTACCACTTCCTCGGCAGCTCTGCCCTCTACTGTTGAGTGGCAGGTAGAAGATGATATGGGAGGCCCCAGGGCTCAGGCGGTAGTGGTTGGTGATGGTGATGGCACAGCCTACATCATGGGCGGTGTGGACAATATAACCGGAGGCTACTATCACAGTCCTGTCAATGATACCGCCTCCTATGATCTAGAAGATGGAACATGGACGGAGCTGGCCCCCATGCCCACTCCCACCAGAGGATCAGCTGGTGCGATGGGTGCCGATGGTAACGTGTATGTCTTCGGCGGCTTTAACACGAGTACCTTGAACTTGACCCAGATATACGATCCAGCGACCGATTCTTGGACAACGGGCGCCTCTATGCCACATGCGGTGTGGGAAGCCAAAGCGGCCACCGGCCCTAACGGTAACATTTACGTAATCGGGGGAGAACCACACTTCAACAAGGTACAGATATACGACCCCTCAACCGATTCATGGTCCGCCGGGTCACCCGCACCTGAGACTATGGTGTCCGGTGCGTTGATTGCCGATGGCAGTTACCTCTATTACGTGGGGGGTAGCGACTCTTCGTACACGCCCAAAGACAGTGTCCTTCGTTATTCGATTTCCAGCGATTACTGGTACACGGGATACGTATCGGATCTCCCTGTTCCTATATCGTCCCTGACCGGGACGATAGGTCCAGATGGATTGATGTATGTGATGGGAGGAGGCTCATCTCATTTCAACATCGGACCGGGGAATGCGAGTGGTTACTACTACGACTGGTCGACTGACAGCTGGAACGAGATCCCCGCGTTGAACACCGGGGCCCGATACGCTGGCTCAGCCATGACTGATGACGGCAGGATATTCGTCCTGGGCGGGAACAATGCTACGCACATATACGACCGTGTTGAATCGCTACTACTCTACGACGTTGAGATAGAGCTTTCCCCTAACCCAGTAGGACAGGGAGACTCGCTGATGGCCACCATCTCTGTGGATCACGCGATGCTGGAGATCGAAGATTTCTATGGAGCAGTCTACATAGTGGGTCCAGATGATGTTACGTACTCGACAACATACATAGAGTCACCTACTCCTGGGCCGTACGGGCAGGAAGTTGCAATACCTCAAAGTGCCCCTGTCGGTGAATACACACTCTCGGTTCCATATCTGAGCGTAGACTATGGGGATGCCAGTACGTCACTGACAGTCGCGGATCAGACATTCTCTGTGTTTGACACTGTGACCGTGGATGAGAGGATCACGGAAATGGAATCCAATATGTCAGACATGGAACAGTCATTGAACTCTCAGATACAGGATCTGTCAGATCAAGCTGACGCCCTCCAGTCGGACAACGCCGACCTGCAGGACAAACTGGACAACACCACTACGTTGCTCTACGTGGTACTGGGTCTGCTGGCAGTCACGTTGATAGTAGCTATAGTGGCCGTGGTCAGGAAGTAGGTGGAGAACGCCTTAAAAACCCCTTTCTATTTTTATTATTCTCTGGAACACCATAGACAGCACATTCTCACTTGGATGAATTCTATATAGAAGAATACAATAGCACAATCGTGAAGGTCTGCGTCGAGACTTATGGCTGCACGATGAACCAGGGGGAGGGCAGAATGCTAGAGGACAAGCTGTCCTCCATGGGACACGAGATCGTGGACTCTGCAGAGGAGGCCGAACTGGTAGTGGTCAACACCTGTACGGTCATACAGACCACTGAGAACAAGAACTTGAAGCGGATCACGGAGCTCAGGGATCAGGGCAAGCAGATGATCGTGTCCGGATGCATGGCCGTGGTCCAGGAGCAGCTAATCCTCGAGGAGGCTCCAGACGCCGTCGTGGTGCCCATAGAAGACTACGACTCATTCAAGGCTATTGTCGACCGTGAGTTCGGGAGCGGGAGCCATCAGAGAGTGAATGCTGCAGAGCTGGTAGAAACCGGCGAGGGCGAGCATCTCTCTTTCATACTCCCCATAGCTCAGGGCTGCCTGGGGGGTTGCGCCTACTGCATCACCCGGTGGTCAAGGGGCAGGTTGCAGAGCTACACGCTGAGGGAACTATTGGGCCGGAGCAGAGAAGCGGTCTCTTCGGGCCACAGGGAGATCCTGGTCACCGCCCAGGACACCGCAGCATACGGTCAGGACAGGGACACTGATCTGGGAGAGCTAGTCTCAGGTATAACATCCATTGAAGGGGAATTCAGGGTCAGGGTGGGTATGATGAACCCTTTCTCTCTGAGAAAGATAATGGACGGCTACCTCCAGGCGTGGCTGGATGATAAGGTCTACAAATTCCTCCATCTGCCCGTACAGAGCGGTAGTGATAGGTTGCTCGAGAGAATGAACAGGAGGAATACGGTCCAAGAGTTCAAATCCCAGGTCAGCAGGTTCAGGGAAGCCTATCCAGAACTCACATTGTCCACAGACGTCATAGTGGGATTCCCGGGGGAGACCGAGGAAGACCATCGGAGGACGGTGCAACTGATAAGGGAGGTTCGTCCCAACATCCTGAACATCACACGCTTCTCGTCCAGGCCCCATACCGCGGCGGCCGAGATGGAAGAACAGGTCCACGGCAAGGTGGCCAAAGAGAGATCACGTGAGCTCACCGATGTCAGGTTTGAGATCGCAGAAGAGATCCACCATGAGTTTGTGGGAAAGACGATGAGAGTACTGATGCTAGAAGAGGGCAAGTACGATACCCTGGTCGGTAGGACGGACTGCTACAAGTCCGTGGTTGTAGACGAAGAGGTTCCACTCGGTGAATTCATCGATGTGAAGATCGTGGACAGTGCTCCTACCCACCTGTACGGCGAGCCGATGTGAACGCTGGTCATTCTGTTTGGGGCATAAATCCGAGTAAGATATATATGTGAACCAATATCCCAGTTTCACTCCAGATAAAGCCCCGTAGTGTAGCGGTCAACCATACTGGCCTTTGGAGCCAGTGACGGCAGTTCGAATCTGCCCGGGGCTACCATCTTCTATTTTTATCTTCTCTTACTGCCACTGCAATAGCTCTATCGGTACCCCGTCAGGGTCCAGGAACACGGCTCTCTTCAGCCCCTTCTCAAGGTCAAAGTCCATTGCGGTGGCGATGGTGGTGAGGTGTTCGTCAGTCAGTACATGCGGTTCCTCCTCTACGGGCACCCCTCTCTTCTTTAACCTTTCTACCTCTCCCTCAAAATCTTCCACTTCGAAGCACAGGTGCTTGATACCCGCCTGGTTCTCCACTCCACCGTCGAACTCTTCCGGCTCTTCCGGCTCTAACAGCTCCAGCATGCAGTCCCCCAGCCTGAGGAATACTATCTCCGAGATCCCCGGGATCTCCGCCCTCCACCGGATGACCTCCTCAAACCTCAGTACGTCTGTATAGAAGTCTACAGACCTCTCCATGTCCACTACGTTTACTGCAATATGGTCGATACCCTTGATCATTCTATCCTCCCGATATTGCATCCGTGCGACAGCTAATAATGTCTATGGTCCTAGAGCGCGTGTTCTGTAGGAAATCAATTTATCTTCACACTCGAATTGGACAATAGTGTCCGTCGATTGCGAGATCAGGCTAGAGTACGAAGATGAGGCCCGGGCCAGAGTTGTCCTTAAGTCCATTGAGCAGGACAACACCCCCTTCGCCAGGGCGGTACAGGAGGGCAGTGAGGTGTTGATCAAGGCCTCAGCCAGAAACATACCTTCGATAATCCACACCCTGGAGGACCTCTTGGTATGCGTCAAAGTGGCAGAAGAGATGCTATCGGAGACCTTCTCCAAGAAGGCTCACTGATCTACGCCCTCCCTTATCTTGACCGCCATGCCCTGATTGAAAGAAAACATCTCCCCCCTTGTCAATACCGCCCTCCCGGTGGCCACTAGGTCGTCAGACTCATCTACGACAATTACTTCTTCCATAGGCCTGATGTCCGGGTCACATTCGACCACGAATTTACAGAACACGTTCTTGCCCTCCCGGTTGAACGGTACTGACTCCCCGTTTACGATAACCCTGAATCGGGGGACTTCGAAGCTCTCTATTAGCCTTCTAGCACCATCCGGTTTGAGGGTGAAGAAACCGTCCGAAGCCCTCATGGATAGTACATGGCCGCCGTCCACGGAGACCGTCCTTATCTTACCAGTCCCCCTGGACTTCGTCAGATGGACCTCGCCGTCCAACAGGGACTTCCATGTCCCGCGTCCGAACTGGTAATCGACAACAGCCTTCACTTTGTCCAGGTCGTATTCTGTGGTTACGTCGGAGACCTCCGTTTCTCCCTCTTGTCTACCCTTTGAACCATGACCGAAATTATGCGCGGAGCGGAAGAGCTCCTTCACCCTGCAGCCGTGATCCTTCACGGCTCTGTCCATGATCTCAGGGAACAGAGACTGGGCTACTGGGTATATCTCGTCGAGCTCCAACGGTACCGGGCCGAAAGGGCTGTCCACCACGACCTGTTCTTCCTCCGATGTCCCCTCGGTAGAGAGGAACCTGCTGTAAGGTTTGCCACACTCCTCATACTCGACCAGCCCGGTTCTCTCCGAGAATGGATACCTCTCTATCAATCGTCGTTCGTACCTTTTGACGATGGGTCTGTTCATGGACTCCTCACCGGTATAGAAGAAGGCCACCCTTCTGCTGATCGGTTCGTACCTCTCTAGGTATTCTGTATGGGCCTTCAATCTGCGCAGACCGTTCAGCAGTGAAGGGTGGGCCCTGCACCTCCTCTCGGTGAGATCCCATAGGGTACCCTCGTAGATAGCCCTCTTGACCCGCCTGATCTCCTGTTGGCAGAGATGCAGATTGTGTCTTGCTATCCGGTCCGCCCTCTCTTCCTCCTTCATGGCCTTGAGATCTTCCAGGGTCAACGAATGACAGGCAGGGCACTGGCAGTCCAACTGCTTCATGTCCTGTATCTTCGAGGTACCGTCTACGAACATCATCCTGCCGTCCCTGGCGAACTTGGCGTAGGAGGCGGAATCGTGCATGTCACACCCCAGAAGGGAAGCCAGGGCGAATAACATGGGATGGCCGGCTCCGAAAAGGTGTACCGGACGGCTGGGATTGAGACCCTTCTTGGAGGCCACTATTACATCCACCAGGTCAGAGAATCGATAGCTCTCTAGGAGGGGTACCACACCACCGATGGGGTGAACCTCCACCTCCACCTTCGAAAGGGCCTCGGCACAGTATTGTCTCAGATCAGGGTACAGAGAACCCTGTATCACTCCGGAAAGCATCATATCACCTTTGACCGGGATACCCTCCATTATCCTCTGCAGCGTGGTCTCCACGCCCTCTTCCGTCTCCTCCTTGCTCCAAGAGGGCTCGGTGAACACGTCGAGCACGGTGCCTATATCGGCGCCGATCCCCCTCTGAAACTCGATCATCTCCAGATTTCCCACATCGACTTCACCGTACACATGGGACTGAAAGGTGCCGCTGTCAGTCATTATGGTGCCAGGAAAATCGAGAAGGCGGTGCAGTCCGAGGTCCAGTGCCCGCTCCTTGAGCTCCACATCCTTCTTGATGATGTATGAATTGGTGATGATGGCTTCAAAGCCGAACTGGTCATGGAGCTCTCTGGGCGCGATAGTGGAGAACCGTGGATTGACTACTGGGAGCAAGGCCGGTGTTTCCAGCGTGCCGTGCGGCGTACTAAACTCCCCGATCCTAGCCAGGCCATCCCTCTGAAGGACCTCGAACATATGTCAATGAACCGCGACGAAGTTATTAAGTCTTCCATCTATTGACAATTGGATTTGGATGAGCAAAGAATACAAGATGGTGGCGGTGGTTAGGGCCGATCTGAAACTGTCCACGGGCAAGTTGGCGGCCCAGGTGGCCCACGCAGCTGTGAACTGTGCCCTTGCTTCCAGGAAAAAGAAGGCCAGGTGGTTCAAGGACTGGCACGATCAGGGCCAGAAGAAAGTTGTGCTCAAGGTTAACAGTTTCGATGAGTTGATCGAAGTGAATATGAGAGCCGAGAACGAGGGATTGGTCACTTCCTTGATTACCGATGCAGGGCATACGGAGTTGCCTCCTGGCACCACCACCTGTCTGGGTATAGGCCCCGCCCCTGAACAATTAATAGACCGTATCACTGGTGAACTGGGGTTGATGTGATTGAAGCCCCAGGTAAGGGTGTTGGGCATCGATGATTCTCCGTTCCAGTTCGAAGATGAAACTGCGCTCGTGGTGGGTGTGGTAATGAGGCTCCCTGCCTATGTAGAAGGGGTGATTAGGATGGAGTGCAGGGTGGATGGAAGGGAGGCCACCGATGTCCTGGCCGAGGGCATCAATAATTCACGTTTCAGGGAACAGCTAAGACTCGTCATGATAGACGGGATCGCCCTCTGTGGGTTCAACATCATCGATATAGGTGAATTATACGAAAGGACTGGTATACCATGTGCCACGGTGACCAGAGACTCACCTGATAGGGGGAGCATTAGGAAAGCACTGGTCAAGCATTTTGACGATTGGGAAGAAAGGTGGTTACTGGTGGATAAGCACCCACTGCATGAAATCCCTACCGATCATAAACCGATCCACGTGGCGGTGGAGGGTATGGCCATCGAAAAGGTCACAGAGTTGATAATGAGATCGACGATAAGGGGGGCGATCCCCGAACCTCTGAGAATCGCACACCTCATAGCCGCAGCGATGGTGGCGGGGGAGTCAGCAGGACGCTCCTGAGCTCAGGAATCCAGATGGTCTTTGATGGCCTCGAACAAATCCTCGTTCTCTGCTGTGACCCCCTCGATCGAGACCTCAGCGTTGTTGTTCCTGAGCGGAGATATGTCGACCGACATTTCCCTTTCCTCAAGATCTATTTTCCATCTACCGTTCCCCGGGTAGCTGGTATAGTGAACTTCCCTCTCGGAGAGCATCTCTCTCAACCTATTCTCCACCATACGGGGATCCCGCTTGTAGTACCTCTTCTTGGTGGAGAGGAACCTCGCCTTGTTCTTGGCGCTGTAGGCCAACAGGACGATCAGGATCAGAAGAAGACAGGCCATGATCACGAAGGTGAATGGGTTGTCCGGTTTCAGACCCTCGTAAACGGACACCATGGCTACCGTGAATACAGAGACCGCCGATATGTAGATCATCCCCATGAGGCCATTGATCAGTTTGAGGGGCAGTGTGTAATTATACCATCTCTCGAAGTACAGATCGTGGATCTCCTTCGCCGGCAATATCATGGCCATGGTAATCACGACTGCCAGCACCAACAGGACTTCTACGAAGATCTCGAAGAAGACATAGGAAAAAAGCATTATAGCTAGTATGGAAGGAACCACTGCTCCAAGTCCGAATTCGATCGCGGTCTGAGCTCTCTTCATATCCAGTTCTGTGTCTTCTGAGTTAGAATGTTGAGACTGATCCACCATCGTCCCATCCCTGCACCCTCTAATAGCTTTCGTATATTAATGGCTTTGCCGAATAGTATAGGCAGTTGGACAGAAGGGGCTAGCACCCTGATGACCCCTTCGGAATGCTGTCCCGTTGCCCACTAGAGGTCATAGGGCCCTATCGGCAACCTTTTAATAGCATACACTTTTAAATAGAGTACCACAGGTAGCTCAGACAACCCTTAACGCTTATATATCACTACGATATTAGCCCGATTCTGAGTACAAAGGAGTGGAGATATTGGCTAGAGGTCTATACGCCGCCAGAAAACTCAAAAACGACCGACAAAAGTTCCGATGGAGTGACAGAGCCTACAAGAGGCGAATGCTCAAGCTCAAGCAGAAGTCTGATCCTCTGGAGGGAGCACCTCAGGGTAGGGGTATCGTTCTGGAGAAGGTAGGCATAGAGGCAAAACAGCCCAACTCTGCGATCAGAAAGTGTGTGAAGGTCCAGCTGATTAAGAACGGACGACAGGTAACCGCTTTCGCAGTGGGCGATGGTGCAATTAACTTCATTGACGAGCACGACGAGGTCATGATCGAGGGAATAGGCGGTAGAATGGGTCGTTCGTATGGCGACATTCCAGGTGTTCGATACAAAGTAATCAAAGTCAACGATGTGTCCCTGAAAGAACTCGTGAAGGGACGCAAAGAGAAACCGGTGAGGTGAACGCATGGCTGAAGAGGAACAGGCAAGGGAAGAACAGGTAGACGAGGAACAAGCGGATCAGGAACAGGTGGAAGAGGGCCAGGAAGAGGCCCGATTCAGCGACGTTCAGCTCTTCGGCAGGTTCGATATGGCCGATATAGTGGTAAGAGATGGCGGACTGGCCAAATACATCAATCTCACTCCAACATCTATCCCCCATTCCGGTGGAAGGCATGCCAATTCACGGTTCGGCAAGTCGAAGATGAGCGTTATTGAAAGACTCGTCAACAACCTGATGAGGACTGAGGACTACACTGGGAAGAAGACCAAGTCTTACAGAGCGGTCAGAGATGCATTCGAGATCATTCAGGAGAGGACGGGGGAGAACCCGGTCCAGATATTTGTGAATGCTCTAGAGAACGCAGCTCCCAGGGAAGAGATCACGAGGCTCGTTTTTGGCGGTATCTCCGTTCCCAAGGCGGTGGACACTTCCCCTTCTAGAAGGTTGGATATCGCCCTGAGAAATATATCCAAAGGGGCCAATTCTTCTACTTACAAGAACAAAAAGGGGATAGCCGAGTGCCTTGCGGATGAGCTCATGAAAGCCTCAAGGGGGGACATGGCTAGCTATTCCGTGGGCAAGAAAGAGGAAATGGAGCGAGTTGCTGCTTCAGCACGCTAGTATTTACGGTGATTCTAAATGGGACGAAAGGAAGATAATATTCGCAAGGCTCAGAAGCTGATGCGCAAGCATCGATTTATAAGGAATATTGGAACTGCCGCCCACATAGACCACGGAAAGACCACCCTGAGCGACAACCTGATCGCGGGAGCGGGGATGATGTCCGAGGAGCTGGCGGGCAAGCAGTTGATGCTCGATTATGATGAACAGGAGATGGACAGGGGCATCACCATCAACGCGGCCAATGTTTCTATGGTACATGAATTTCAGGATGACGAATACCTGATCAACCTCATTGACACCCCGGGTCACGTGGACTTCGGAGGTGACGTGACCAGAGCTATGAGAGCCCTGGACGGAGTAATCATACTGGTGTGCGCTGTCGAGGGAGTAATGCCCCAGACGGAGACAGTGATCAGGCAGGCTCTCAAGGAGAGGGTGAAACCGATCCTATTCATCAACAAGGTGGACCGTCTGATCAACGAGCTCAAAGTGAGCCCCAAAGAGATGCAGCAGAGGTTTGCCAGGATCATATCCGAGGTCAACAGGAGGATAGAGGACCAGGCTCCTGAGGAGTTCAAGGACAAGTGGCAGGTCAAAGTGGATGATGGGAGTGTGGCCTTCGGTTCCGCCTACTACAACTGGGCGATAAGTGCCCCGTTCATGGAGACCAGCGGTATCGGTTTCGATCACGCCTATCAATACTGCAAGGATGAAGACCAGAGGACACTGGCGAAGAAATCACCACTTCACGAGGTCGTCCTTAATATGGTCATCAGGCATATAGAGGACCCCATTACCTCTCAGAAACTCCGTATTCCCGTTATATGGAGGGGGGATGTGGAATCTGAGCTGGGAGAATCGATGCTCACCTGCGACCCCGATGGTCCAGTGGCCTTAATGGTGACCAAGATCATCATGGATGAACATGCGGGAGAGGTGGCAGTGGGCCGCCTCTTCAGCGGCTCGGTGAAGAAGGGCCAGGAAATGTGGGTCAGCGGAATGCCCAATCCTAACAGGGTGCAGACCGTTTCCCTCAGCGTGGGAGCGGACAGGGTCACGGTGGAGGAGATAGACGCGGGCAACATCGTTGCCGTGGCAGGACTCAAGGACGCGATTTCCGGATCAACTGTTACATCCGAGAAGGACGTAATACCCTTCGAGAGAATCGTTCACTACAGCGATCCAGTGGTTACAGTGGCCATCGAGGCCAAGCACATGAGAGACCTGCCCAAGCTGGTGGAGGTACTCAGGTCAGTTGCCAAGTCCGATCCCTCGATCGAGATCGACATCAACCAGGAGACGGGAGAACACCTGATGTCCGGGATGGGAGAACTTCACTTAGAGATCACCCAGTACAGGATCATCAATGAGCACGGCGTGGACATCAACGCCTCTGAACCGTTGGTGGTGTACAGGGAGGCGGTGGAACACGGGGCAGGACCGTTCGAAGGAAAATCGCCCAACAAGCACAATAGGTTCTACCTGGAGGTGGAACCCCTTGAACCCGACGTCGTGGAGGCCATCAAGGATGGAGAGATCGACGTGGAGAGTAAGATCAAGGACAAGAGAGAGCTGGCCAATAAACTCCAGAAACTGGGAATGCATAAGGAAGAGTCCAAGAGTATTGTTACATTCAAGGACACCAACGTCTTTGTGGACATCACAAAAGGAATCCAGTATTTGCACGAGACCATCGAGCTGTGTCAACAGGCGTTTGAAGAGGCTATGGAAAGAGGCCCACTGGCTGAAGAGAGGTGCATGGGCGTTAAGGTAAGGCTGATAGATGCAAAGCTGCACGAAGATACCATTCACAGGGGACCGGCCCAGGTGATACCAGCGGTCCGTTCAGCGATATACGGCGCCATGTGTCTGGGCGAGAGGACGCTCCTGGAACCGATACAGAAGGTATTTGTAAACGTTCCTCAGGAAGTAATGGGCGACGCCACGAGAGAGATTCAGTCCAGGAGAGGTATCATCGAGGACATGAGCCAGGGAGGAGAGAACGCGGAGATAGTGGCCAGGGTCCCGGTGGCCGAGATGTTCGGCTTCTCCAGTGAGATCAGGAGTGCCACTCAGGGTAGGGCCCTGTGGTCGACAGAGAACGCAGGTTTCGTACCCGTGCCCGAGAATCTGCAGGGCGAAGTGGTGAGAGAGATAAGGGAGAGGAAAGGACTCAATCCAGAGCCCTTCGATGCTAAGCATTACGCTGAGTGAGAGGGAAAAAGCGTTAAATAGATAGAATAGTATGGAGAAAAATCAGGTACTGAAGAGTTAGAAATTAGGAGGCTAGAATATGGCAAGTAAACCTCATATGAACCTAGTGATCATCGGACATGTTGATCATGGGAAATCAACCCTAGTAGGGAGACTTCTACTCGATACTGGGCATATTGACGATCACCTTATTGAAAAATACAGGAAAATGGCCGATGAAAAGGGCAAGTCAACTTTCGAGTTCGCATGGGTAATGGACAGTTTGAAAGAAGAGCGAGACCGTGGGCTAACCATCGACGTGGCTCACAAGAAATTCAATACAGATAAGTACTACTTCACCATAATCGACGCACCTGGTCACCGGGACTTCGTCAAGAACATGATTACCGGTACCAGCCAGGCCGATGCCGCCATTTTGGCCGTGTCTGCCGTGGAGGGTCCTCAGGCCCAGACCAAGGAACACATTTTCCTGGCCAGGACTCTGGGTGTGGAGCAGCTCATAGTGGCCGTCAACAAGATGGACGCTGTGAAGCCCGCCTATGACGAGAAGAGATTTGAAGAGGTAAAGGAGTCAGTGAACAAGATACTGAGGACCATCGGATACAAGGTGGATGAGATACCGGTCATCCCGGTGAGTGCCTTCAAGGGAGACAACGTCTCCAAGAAGTCGGACAACACTTCCTGGTACGATGGCATTACGGTGCTTGATGCTCTCAACAATCTGAAGCAACCGCAGAAGGCCACTCAGCTGGATCTGAGGGTACCGATCCAGGACGTGTATACGATTACCGGAATCGGTACCGTTCCTGTCGGTCGTGTGGAGACCGGGGTGCTTAAGCCCAATATGAAGGTGCACTTCATGCCCTCCGATGCTGTGGGAGAGGTGAAGAGCATAGAGATGCACCATGAGACCATCCCCGAGGGTACGCCCGGAGACAATGTCGGTTTCAATGTGAGAGGTGTGTCCAAGAACGATATCAGGCGGGGAGACGTGGCCGGACCTGTGGAGAAGCCCCCCACTGTGGCCAAGACGTTCACCGCTCAGATCATGGTACTGAACCATCCTTCTGTGATCACAGAGGGATATACACCAGTATTCCACTGCCACACGGCTCAGGTGGCATGCAGGTTTGTGGAGCTCCAGAAGAAGCTCGATCCGAAGAGCGGAGAAGTGAAGGAAGAGAACCCACAATTCCTGAAGACCGGTGATGCAGCTATCGTGAAGATAGAACCCACCCGACCGATGGTTATCGAGAAGGCGAAGGAGTTCCCGCAGCTGGGTAGATTCGCCATCCGAGACATGGGTCAGACGGTTGCTGCCGGCATGTGCATCGACATCGAGCCCAAGCAGATGTAAACCACTTCCTTTTCATTTTATGAGGTTGATTCATGTCACAACGCGCTAGAATTTCGTTGAGCGGTACTGACCCCAATAAGGTCGACAGCGTCTGCAACCAGATCAAGACGATCTCGGAGAGGACAGGCGTCGACATCAGTGGACCTATTCCCTTGCCGACAAAGAGACTGGTCGTCCCCTGCAGGAAGAGCCCCGATGGGGAAGGCAGTGAGACATGGGACCGCTGGGAAATGAGGATCCATAAGCGGCTCATCGATCTCGATGCCGACGAGCGGGCCCTGAGGCAGCTGATGAGGATCCAGGTCCCTGACGGTGTGAACATCGAGATCGTGCTCAGGTCTTGAGGCTTCGGCCTCCTTTTCTCGAATACTAATTTATATTCCTTTCAGATTTCATAATGAGACGATGGCACTGATCGGAGACATTACACTCCAGATATTCATTCTGTTCTTGACCTTATTCGTCGGTACCATAATCCTGTCCATGCTGGCAAACGTCCTCATCCGAAAGTTCTTGGATCCCAGGATGGCCAGGAGATATTCTAAGATCACCGCCAGACTGGTTCAGTATTCTATATTGATAGTGGGATTTTACTACAGCTTCACCGAGGTACTCGAGTTCGACTTCACCGCGTTCCTCGCCTCTTTGGGTCTCATAGGTATAGCTATTGCGTTCTCTTCTCAGCAGGTCATCCAGAACATGATGGCCGGGCTGCTGATCTTCATAACCCGTCCCGTACAGATGGAGGATTGGGTGGCTGTGGGCGGCATCCCCGATACTGGTATAGGTAGAGTCAAGGACATCAACTGGACACGGACTGTTCTCAGGAACCAGGACGGCAGGATCGTCTTCATCCCGAACTCGAATATGATTACCTCAAAGGTGGTCAACTACACTCAGGCTGGTTACACCCGCACCCCGGTGGACCTTGAGGTGCCCTACGATATCGATTTCGACCGTTTCAAGAGCATAGTGATGGACGTCGCTCACGACCATCCTAAGATTCCGCCAAATATGACTGAAGAAGAGAAAGATAGATTTTCCAGTACATTTGACCTACCCAGCATAAAGCGCTTCTTGGAGGACAAGCCAAACATGAACATGTTCGAGACACAGGTTCAGATCACTGGTCTGCTGGAGTCCAAGTACAAGGTCCAGGTTCACATATGGGTGGCGGAGATCAAGGACAGGGAGATGATAGTCTCCGAGTTCTTGGAAATGCTCATGAATAGGCTTAGATCAGAAGGGATTAGCCTTTCTGCCGGCTGATTGTCCTATTAGATTCTCCCATTATATTGTGCCCCCATCCGATCTTTGAACCAATAGTAAATGTTATCCCGCAGGGGAGACTACAGTCTACGGTGAGAGCATGAGAAGTGATACCGTCAAGAAAGGTATTGACAAGGCTCCCTCTAGGGGACTGCTTAGAGGTACGGGCCTCACTGACGAGGATTTCGACAAGCCATTCATTGGCATAGCTAACTCTTGGAATGACATCATCGCGGGGCACATGCATCTGGACAAACTGGTGGATGACATAAGGAGGGGCATCATCGAGTCAGGTGGTGTGCCCTTTACTTTCGGGCTGCCCGGTATCTGCGACGGGATAGCCATGGGCCACGGAGGGATGAAGTACCCTCTGCCGTCTAGGGAGATCATAGCTGACTCGGTGGAACTGATGGTCGAGGCCCACTGCCTGGACGGTTGGGTAGGGGTCACCAACTGCGACAAGATCACCCCGGGTATGGTCATGGCCGCAGGCAGGGTGAACATACCATCGATAATACTTACAGGAGGGCCGATGAAGGCGGGCAAGATAGACGACGAACGTCTGGACCTCTCGTCAGTATTCGAGGTACTGGGTGAATATCACTCGGGCAGGGCAGACGAGGAGAGAGTCGACATGGTGGAGAGGTGTTCCTGCCCCGGCGAGGGATCCTGCGCCGGCCTGTTCACCGCCAACACCATGGCCTGTCTGACCGAGGTCATGGGAATGAGCTTGCCCGGTTGCGGTACGGCCCTAGCTGTAAGTAAGAAGAAGAGGGACATAGCTAGACAGACCGGGAGGAGGGTGATGGGACTGGTAGATGAGGGAGTCGAACCCCGTTCTATCGTCACTGAAAACTCGATACTCAACGCCATCAAGGTGGATATGGCCATTGGGGGGTCCACCAATAGCACCCTGCACCTGCCTGCCATGGCCTCTGAATTCGGGCACTGTATCGACCTTGAGCTCTTCGATCAGATCTCCAAAGAGATACCACATTTGACCAACCTGAGGCCAGGCGGCCCTTATTTCATGGAGGATTTCGACCGGGCGGGAGGCATCCCGGCAGTCATGATGCGGCTGAAGGATCACCTCTCCGACGAGGAAACCGTCTCCGGCCTGACCGTCGGTCAGATAGCCGAGCGGGCAGAAGTCAAAGACCCAGAGGTCATCAGACCCCTCAGTAACCCGTTCCACGAGGAGGGAGGCATCGCGGTGCTCACGGGAAATCTGGCCCCGAGAGGCTCGGTAATCAAGCAGTCGGCGGTGAGCGAGAGTATGATGAAGTTCGAGGGCAGAGCCCGAGTCTTCGATTCCGAACAGGAGGCGGTAGATGCCATGGACGCTGGCCAGATAGAGTCGGGTGACGTGGTAGTCATACGGTACGTGGGCCCGAAAGGTGGGCCTGGAATGCCCGAGATGCTGACCCCTACGGCGAGAATCGCAGGTATGGGACTTTCTGAGTCCGTAGCACTTATCACTGACGGCCGTTTCTCCGGCGCCACCCGAGGACCGTGCATCGGGCACATTGACCCTGAGGCATACGACGGCGGTCCACTGGCCGCTGTCAGAGAGGGCGACACCGTCTCTATAGATATTCCCAACAGGAGCCTGGAACTGAAGATCTCTCCTGAAGAGATTGAGCACAGAATGGAAGACTTCGAACCAATAGTAAGGGAGGCCAGAGGCATCCTCGCCAAGTACAGGCTTATAGTGGGAGGGGCCTCGGAAGGGGCGGTGTGCAACGATTAGACCACGGGCACAAGTCTTCACCTTTTCTTTTTTCATTAGTATTTCTTAATCTTCAAATGGACAACCTTAAATTTAGGACTGAAGTCACTAACTCTGGATGGTCGTAATATCACCGTCATCAATGGCCATCCCGAAATGTATTTATCCGCCATTCCCTTAAGCGCTTCCCAACGGGCCGATAGATCAGCCTGGAAGATCGTCTGCTTTGCAAGCAGAAGGTCACGGGTTCAAATCCCGTTCGGTCCACCAGATATCTGGTCAACGCAAATTCTTTCCGTTTGCGGAAAAATGGGCTGTTTTCGATACTGGGAGAACTGCTCCACCCCAGTATATGTCATCTTGATCGAGGCCTAGATCGAGAGTAAAGCGTGGTCTTGATGTCCCTATGCCCGAATATGCGGGCTATAGCTTCGATTGGCACTCCGGTCCGGAACATCTGCCCGTCGCAGGTGCGCTTCAAATCATGGTTGGAAAAATCGAATCCACAGAGAGCAAATTCCATATGACTGAGTGGCTCATTCCGCTAGCACACTGAGCCGTATCAAAGCGTCCTCGATCTTCTCTCTGTCCTTATCGGACAACGAGGGCAGGGGCGCTCTCGCGTGACCGGAGGGCATACCCATCAGGCTCAGGGCCTCCTTGCACGGGGCCACGTAGCCCGGGTCATATTCGAAGAAGCGGTTGAGTGCCTGAAGCTCCTTATGGAGCTCAAGCGCTTTCATAATCTCACCCTCCTGGAAAGTTTCGTATAACTCCACCATCAGACCGGGGACTACAGAGGACGCCGTCGAGAAGATGCCCTTTGCTCCGATGCACAGCGCCGGGAAGAACTGGCTATCGATACCGGTCATTACCGAGATCTCTTCCCCTTTAGTTCGGATGATTTCGGTCGCCTGGCTGATATTAGATTCGCTCTGCTTCACACCGATCATCCCCTCGATGTCCAGTATTCTCTCCATCAGCTCAGGAGGAATAGGGTTCTTGGTGTAGTTAGGGTTGTTGTACACTACGATCGGCAGTTGGGTGTTTCTTGCCACGTCCTCATAGTACTCGAATATTTGTTCTGAAGGGAGATTGAAGTAGTAAGGCGGTACAACGATTGCGGCATCCGCCCCCTCTGTCTCCGCGTGTTCTGTGTAGAGAACTGTTTCCTTCGTACTGCAGGCGGTCGTGCACGCGATCACTGGTACCCGGCCATTGACCGTCTCAATAGTCGTCTCAAGGACCTGCTTTCGCTCCTCTGGAAGGAGGTGAGGGAACTCTCCGTTCCCACCGGTGGTCATAATTCCATGGACTCCGTTGTCCACGCAGAAGTTCACCAGCGTCTCCAGACCCTCGACATCCAGCTCATCCTCAGGGGTAAACAGTGTAGGTATCGCCGCAATAACTCCTCTTAAATCTGAAGCTTTCATCATTTCTTCACCTTACTCACCTTAATGCCTTTCCATCTTTTATTATGGTTATGGGCCTGGCTACGAAGCGATAAAGGTGTCCAATCTCTGGCCCCCCAACCTACCGATAGCTGATCTGTCGAGAATGACATTCGGAGAAAAGGATGAGAATTGTTTACTTATCCCATGTTCTTAAATCGCTCAGAATGTTGTTCTCCGCCCGTCCCCCAGTTCTCCTTGGGAGTCTCGTGAAGCACGATATGCACGGCCTCTTTGGGTATGTCTTCATCTGCAAAAGCTTGTGTAATCCTCTTGATCACCCGCGATTTCATCTCTTCATCAACTGGCCATAGCTCTACGGTAACGATAGGCATTCTTTCACCATACATGAAATACGGTCCGGCATTCAAGTAATGATTGTATGATATGCACGCCTGTCTTTCCATGGTAACTGTAAAACTACCCAAGATCGTTCTTCAATACAATATTCAGTCCGATCTTGCATTGGAAGATGACACAGGAGTCTGGGACCCAATCATGATCAGTGTCAATCCATTCAGCACAAATCTCTCTTGTCGTGTTTGCACTGAAATTGGAATATACAAGTTCAATGAGATAGGAAAAGGAGCTGAACGACGGAAAGGTAGCCCTATTGTATTAATCCCGAACTAGGAATACGAGAGAGGTGGCAAATATACTTTGAGACCAATTCGCTCAACGGGGTATCGAATTAGATACGATTGAGATAGAGGTAGGAGGGGAAGGTGGGGTTTAGGAGAATTGGAAAGATATCTAAGGAGGGCCGGGTCGATCTGTTGAATGATCACTTCGACCTTTCCAGTTACGACTTCGTGGTTGTAGGGTCGCCAATATGGGCGGGAAAGCCCGCAGTTCCGTGCATCTCCTACCTGGAGCGGATCGAAGGAAAGGACGACCTCAACATTGCCCTACGTGTGGGAGGTGCTAGGAGTCTCAAGAGTAATCTCAAATCAACCGAGGGCTGGATTGAACAGCTTTCTGAAATGGGCTTCAGCAGCCCTGTGGCGGCTTTGACAGTAAGATCAAAGAGAAGAAGGATCGTGATGGTGCCCAATACATCGATGACTATGTCGATGAACTAGGGGAATACGTCGGCGAGTAATTCTTCGACTGTCCCATTTAGAGGAAGTCTAAGTATATCCATCATGAGCGCCCCTTCGTGGACTGAAGACATTATTTAGACCGGGTGAGCAGTTCAGATTTGCAGCGTGTCTAATGGAGGGCAACAGGTCATCCTAGTAGCCATCATTCTCCGTATCGTACACGATATTATCGGACTGAGTCTGAGCCATAGACAGTATTTCGGATAGTGATAGAGCATCCCCGGTCAGCGGCGTGTAGTGCAAAACGGTCACATACCGATACTTCTTGAAGAATGCGGAGGTATGATTCCCTTCTGTAATGTAAAAGCCCTCAGTGCCCACGTCCACGGGATGTAGCTCGTATTGCTGGTCCATGTTGCTTACTATCAGATCATAGGAGTCGTTGGCATCATCATAGCCGTCGAACTCCATTATCAACAGTACCATGCTGTGATTGGCCTGACTGGAGTCCACACTATCTATGAAGAAGGCTACAGCATGGTCATTGTAATCTTCAACCGGATAGTCAACACTGGAGCCCGACCAGGAATACCACCCTGACAGATCTTCGTCTGATAGGATCAGATCAGAAACGGGGAGGGTTATCCCGTATCCGTCACCGTCGCCATTGGCACCGTCATCCCCCCCGTCACCAAGACAGGCGGAAAAAGATACCAGGAGTAAGACAGCCATCCCAATTGAGGCCCATATTTTCAATGAAGATCTCATCACCCCTCTTTGGGAGACTCTAATTTATATATCTTTGTGTCAAGCGCCGAAGATTAATCTTTTTCACCACTGTCTAGGGTTTGCTGGATTCGGTCTCCCTGTGTAGATTGACCTTCACACCCTATATCCAGTCGATAGATAGGTTTGGTCGTTCTTTAATCAATATGCCTTCGAAACATTGATTCCCGTTAACTCAGAATTCTACACCATGAAGAAGACAATACTCGTCACGGGCTCAACCGACGGTATCGGGGAGGCTACAGCCAGAGGCCTTCTCCCTAGAGGTGCAGAAGTGATTATTCATGGGAGAGATCATGAGAAGGGAAAGGAGGTCCTGCAATCTCTAGAGATGAGCTCATATGGGAATGAAGCTGCGTTTCTAGTGGCCGACCTGTCCGTCCAGGAGAGTATCAGGAAGCTGGTGGATGAGGTATCATTGAAGTACGGTCGTCTAGACGTGTTGATCAACAACGCCGGTGTTTACATGCCAGAGCGCCAGTTGACTCCAGATGGTGTGGAGACAACGCTTGCCGTCAACTACCTGGCACCCTTTCTGTTGACTCATTTACCACTCCCAATGATCTCGGAGAGTGGAGAGAGGGGGAAGATGAGAAAATCCCTGAATAAGTTCACACCGGGAGAAGGCCCACTCCAGTCTGAGCCATCATGATCAGGCCCAATATTACAGCTTCCATTTGGAAGAGGGAGAGAGGATCAAGCTGGGCCTCCTGATCCCTATGAATTCCGTGGAGAGTTACGAGCCCGGCTTCGTTCTATCCGCTCCCGGAGTGACAATATTGGCCAGGTACCCGGCTTTGTTGAGGAGCCTGAGGGATACGGCCACTAGGTGATAGGGGAAGAGAGACCGGACGAGAGAGAATATGAAAGGTTCTCACCCAGTGCATTCTATGAATTGGGAGAGTTGGACGTAACGGTATCCCCCGGAGAGTATTACGTGGCAGTGTATGACCACCAGAGGGAGGGAGACTGCGGGCTAGTGGTGGGCAATGTGGAGTCATTCACGGTGGTAGAATTCGTCAGAGTCCCTCTAGACCTGCTGGTGGGGCGTACCAGTGGGAGGGCCAGAGTCTGTTCAAGATCTTTGCCATTCCTCGTCACCCTGGCCGTAGGACTGATTTTGCTTCTCTACTGGATTCACCGCCCCGGCTCTGAGATCCCACTATACGGATTGATTGGAGCTATCTCGGTGGTTTTTCTTTTGGGAAGCTTCGCAGTCCTGATCTACCAGACGATATACGCGTTGAACCAGGTTCCGGCTAACTCACAAGTGGCAATTACTCTGGTGTTCCCCCTTATTCCACTGGTACTCGGATCGCTGATGATCGGGATGGGTCTGAAAGGCCCCATTGTTCCGACAGCAAGAACGCGGATATACCTGGCGATAATTGGAGTGGTTACTCTATTCCTGTGGCCGGGTTACTACATCGGTCCAGCCCTGGTGTCATATCCTCCGTCTTCCCTGCCTCACCAGCCCAGAAGCTATTCCGCATCTGATAGCTATTAAGGTGGATTTTCCGGGCATACTGAACGAAACTGGTAGATATAAATGTGGTAGTGTGCCTCACTCTGAATTGCATAGATTTATTAGACATTGTCCCTATAGGGGCCGCCCAACACCGGAGTATAGCAGGAGAACCAACATGTCAGCACAATCATCGATTACTGAATTCTGTGTATCATGTTACGTTCGCAGGAGTAGAGGCCGATGAAGTCCCTGGAGGTGCTGGGAAAGTTCATCTCCAAGAGGCCTGCCCTGGCGGTTGCTCTGGTGATCTTGATTACCGTCCTCTCCATTTTCTCAGTGGCGTATAACGGCATCAACTCCGAATTCAACACTGAGAACTTCATGCCGGACAACGAAGTATCGAACGCCAATATGGAGATCCAGGAAAAGTTCAGCACTACCTATGGTGTGACCGTACTGGGCAGGTCATATTCAGGCGATCTGATTACACAGCAGGGCTTTTTGAAAATGTTGGAGGCCGAACAGAGAGTTCTCTCCGATCAGGAGCTACTCCAGTATCTTAGTTCTCCCCAGCAGCCGATGAACTCGGTGGTTAGTCCTGTAGACATCATCTCCATGGCCATGCTGCAGTCTATGAACAGCACCACCCTTTCGATGATTAATGCCACACAGGTTCCTACCTACGATAACCTGATCAAGGTGGTGCAGGCCACCCCCACTCCCCAGCTGAAACAATCGGTCTACGGCATCCTTCAGTCCGAGTTCACGCCTGAATACGTGAAGACATACGTACCAAGGCTATTTACCAATGGTTTTAACTCCTCCTCTCCACAGCCGGTGGCAGAGGGCATACTCATCCTCTACAATTTCAACAAGTCCGCCGTGGGCAGCGAGATCTCCCAGGCCCAGCTGGAGACCCAGGTGAAAGAGAGAATCAATCAAGGATCCTCAGAGGAGCTAGTCATCTATGTGATGGGTAACTCGCTCATCAACCAGGAGATCAACCAGGCGGCCAGCGAGTCCATGGAGATTCTATTCCCCCTGGCCGCCATCGCTATTGTGCTCATTCTGCTTATGGTGTACAGGGACCTCCTGGACATGGTTGTGGGCCTGGTGGCCCTTGTCATAGCCATATCGTGGATTTACGGTTTTGGAACGGCTATGGGCTACTCGTTCAACCCCATGACTACAGTGGTACCCATCCTGATCATGGGATTAGGTATCGACTATTCCATCCACCTGGTGCTCAGGTACCGTGAAGAGAGGGCGAATGGGGAAACAGTGGAGAAGGGAGTGACCAATACCGCGGTGTCTGTAGGGGAGGCACTTGCCCTGGCCACCATCACCACTGCCATAGCCTTCCTCTCCAACCTAAACTCGCCATTGCAACCAATAATGGAATTCGGGATTCTATCCGCTGTAGGAATTGTCAGCAGCTTCATAGTGATGATGCTGTTCATACCCGCGGTAAAGGCCATCAGAGACCGTCGCAGGGAAGAGAGGGGTAAGGAGAATGATTACAGTGCCAGGAAGGACAGGGAAGACTCCATTATGGGGAAGATCAACCTCCAGGGAGGGAAGGCAGCTATTAGCAAACCGGGGGCAGTTATCCTGGTAGCTCTGGTGGTCACCGCAGGATTTGGCATTGGGGCAATGAACCTGAACACGGAATTCAACTTCACAGATTTCCTCCCCGAAGATCTGGAACTGTCCGAGAACCTGAACTTCATGATGGAGAACTTCACGCGCTCGGGAGAATCGTCCGCCCAAATATTAGTCAAAGGTCAGGCCGCTGATCCTGAGGTCATCAGGGCGGTGGAATCCAGCATTTCCAACATGGCCGATGACCCTGCTGTGTTGGGTAGGAACGACAATCCAGATGTTTCGTCGTACTTGTCACTGATGCTCGATTACGCCACCAATTCGAGTGGGATAGGGTACACCGACACCAGGTACAACGAGACTTTCTCTACGATGTACCATCAATCATTCAATGTTACTGACCAGGTGCCCAGTATCAAAGAGGACGCCACCCGGGAGAACATCACTACGCTCATAGGCTGGCTGTACGTCAATGCCCCCGGTGACATCACTCAGGTGCTGGTTCCGAGTCAGGGGCTACAGAGTCAGCTGACATCATCAACAGACTATGCGATACTGCTTCAGGTCTCCGTAGCCAGTGACCTGAATAGCGATCAGATATGGTCCCTTTACAATGACCTGAAACAGGATGTGGGACCGCTCGGTCTGGCCGGCGCCTCGGCCGTGGTCACCGGAGATACCATCGTGGGAGAAGTAATATCCAAGAGCATGAACGAAAGCCAGATAACCTCACTTATCACCACCTTGATCGCCTCGGTACTGGTACTCACTCTAGTAATGTGGCACTATCGGAGATCCTATGTTCTTGGAGGACTGGCCACGATCCCCATCGCGTTCTGTGTGGTCTGGATGTGGGGAACGATGTTCCTGATGGGCATCCCCCTCAACGTGATGACTCTCACTATAGCCGCCCTGACGGTTGGTATGGGTGTCACCTACGGTATACACATCACCCATCGCTTTGTGGAAGAGATCGATAGACACGGGGAAATCGATACCGCGGTAAGGAGGTCGGTGGGTAGGACGGGGGTCTCGTTGTTTGGAGCCGCGATCACTACAGTAATAGGTTTTGGTATCATCGGTTTTTCCATACTTCCACCGGTCCAGCAGTTTGGAATCATCACCGCTCTGGCAATCGGTTACAGCTTCATCGCCTCGGTCTTTGTCCTCCCTGCTGTGCTGGTGATATGGGCTAAGCGGAGTGGAAGAGCTTCCGATAAAGAGTCCGCAGACCTCTCGTAATATTGTTTGTCAAATAGGGGGTAGAAGCCCCTTACTCAGTTCTCTTAAGTTTCAGATAATGCGCTGAGAGATGGTCTCACGCCAAAACCCAGGAATAAATAAATGGCAGCATACGAACCAGGTATCCAGGAAAGCATCATTCGTTCTCACGAGGTTCCCGTTTGATGGTTATACTCCCCCTATCAGGCCAATTCTCCGCCTTCTGGACGATGATCATATCCTGTCGCACGCGGATGAAAACCTCGTCACCCACTTCGAGGCCCGCTGCCTTTAGCTCATCTTCGTTAAGACTCAGGTGAACGTTATGGTATTTGCCATCGTTTCCCTTAGGACCGCTGGGATTGAGTTTCTTCTTTCTGACCATCTTGCTCACTTCTGGCTTATCTGATTTCAATACTGGAGAGGATATTTAAAGGGTTCCTTACAGGAGATATATCTGTGAAATGGTAAAGAGACCGATCGCAAATGCGTAGACAGGTATAATCAATTTCAGGGTCTTGTTGGGGATCACTCGTACCATATATGGCGATAGTATTGCGGCGAGGAAGCTCCCGGCGAATATGGAGGGCAACAACAGGAAGTCGATATCAACCCCTATGGACAGGATGAAGATGAAGGTGAAGGAACCGACGATAGAGGTAATCCCTTCGGCCACGGTGACAATGCCCACCGCACTCTTCTCGTATATGCCCGAGAAGATGCTTCCCAATGTGACCACCGGACCGTAGCCCCCACCTCCCACTCCTTTATTGAAACCCGCCAACACTGAAAATCCCGCCAGCAACCTTGGGTTATATTCCCTCTCCTTTACCTCTCTAAACGCCAGTAGCCCTATGAATCCCATGGCAAGGACTAGGGCCGCCACGTAGGTCTTGATTATCGATTCAGACACTTCTATAGAGTAGTAAACAAACAGAATAGAGAGAAAGGTTGAGACGCAGCCGATGACCGCGATTAGCAACATCGATCTGGTGGCCTTATTCAGTGGTCTGAAAGAGAAGCTCACGTTCCCGAATTCATGGTGGAAGAAGCCAGCAAATATTCCTGAGATTGCCTGAGTGATCAGCAGTGCCGGAACTACCTGTAAAGGATCGTACCCCATGACGAATAGGAGTGGGGCCATGCTGGTTCCGAATCCCATCCCGGCCGCTGCGTCAATGAGTTGAAATACGAATGAGAAAACGACCACATATAGCAGGATTTCCATTCAACTCCCGCCAATGTTCTAGGTATATGTAAAATTATAGGAAAATTTCCATCAGTCCCAATACGCCAACATAAGCTACGAGCGAAATAACTAACTTCTTCGCGGATTCCTTGCTGATCTTCATCCTCTCGAATGCGGTCATCTCACTGTCTAATATTCTTGCCTGTATTCCTATTGTATCTCCATTTTCCATAGTAATCCCTCCGATTAGTAAAGTAGTAGATCGAGAGTGACTTTCACCCCCATCTGAATCTTAGTAGTAATAGGTTGGTTGCGATACTACTCACTATAATCTACTTATTATAAGGGTATTATAAGTATAAATAGTTTTCCCTTGAGCGTTGATATCCGCCCTTATTTCACAGATGGTTAATCGGAGATACCAATAGAGCTTCCTGTGTAAGATAATGACTGCATTTCCATCACCGATAATGATATCATTGACCTTCATAATTCAATTAGTGTAACAATCATGATCGAAGAGAGCTCGGTTTTCACACCCCATCCAGAATTCAAGACCTTGATGTATACCTACCTGTTTCTGATTCTGCTGGGCGGGGTATTATGGTGGTACATTCCATTATTGATTTTCGTACCACTATTGTACGGAGTGATATTCGCAGCTATCATACTGCTGGTATTCGGTATACCCGCGGCATGGATCTCCCTGTACTACGACAGTATCTCATACGAGCTTACTGATGATGAGATCGTCTGGCGCAGAGGGGTATGGTTTCGGAGGACGGGTGTGGTGCCCTATAACCGAATCACAAATGTGGACATAAGTCAGGGCCCCATCTCCAGGGTGTTAGGGATTGCCTACCTGAAGATTCAAACGGCTGGATATTCCCCTCCATCTGGTGGCCCGGGTCTACTCTCGGAGATCCGTATCGATGGGCGGCGTGATTTCAACGCCATCCACGGGCAGATCATGGATGGAGTGCGGAACAGGAGACCGATATCCACTGAATCGGGATACGGTGCTCAGGAGGAGTCCTCCATGCTGGGTGAAGTGAGGAAGATCAGGCAGATTCTAGAAGATATAAGGAGAGAGTGACTTTATCCCTATTCGCACAATCCGGCAGGGCCATCAGCCGCTTTGATACCTCTGACGGATTGGAAAAATTGGTGTGTTCCATACTACTCCTGCTTGCGATTCTCCAAAGGATTAGAATAAATGCCTGTATTGTTTGGGTGATAGACATTGAACGATGAAGATGACGAATCGATAGTTACTCTTGCCAATGGTGTTGTTCTACCCAAACTGGGTTTTGGAACCGGCGGGTTGAGTGCTGGCAGAGAAATGAGGAGCGTGGTCAGGAAAGCGGTTGAAGCGGGTTATCGGCTGCTTGAGATTTCCCCTTCATATGGAAACGAAGAGGATGTCGGATCTGCCCTTCTAGCCAGTGAGATACCGAGAGAGGAAATGTTCATCATTTCGAGTCTGCAGACCAATCTGGGTAGGGTTGAACTGGATGGAACAATAGAAAGGTCTCTATGCAGGCTGAACACCGATTACGTCGATCTGCTGTTTCTGAGTTTGGCTGAAGAAGACCTCGAGCTATGGGGAGCAGCTCAGGAGCTGTCCGACGACGGGAAGGTGCTAGCAATGGGGGTCTATGAACCGTCAACGGATCTGATCGGCGATCTAATGCGGAAAAAGGCCCCACCCGTTGCTGTCCAGATGGAGTTACATCCTCACAGGGCCAGGTCAGACATTAGAAATCAATTGGGGGGAGGTGTGGTGACCGTTGCCTGTTCTCCCCTCAAACGGGGGGCCATGGTATATGATCGTGCTATGGCCGGTGTGGGATGGAGGTTCAGGAAGACCGCAGTACAGGCCACGCTGCGCTGGGCCTTTCAGCATGGGTTTGTGACTGTTGCTAGAACACGTTGGAAGAAGAGGATGGAGGAGAACCTGGACGTCTTAGACTTCCCGTTGAGCAGGGAGGATATGCGAACCATCGATTCCCTGGATGGATACTGCAGAAGATACAATGAATGAGTAAGGGGTTTGGAGGAGGCTCTTTACCAGGGCTCTTTCCCTGTCATCTGGACCTCTCTGTTGTACTCCTTGGCCAGGCTGTAGGCATCAAATGTCTGCCAGATCAGCAGTATGAACCATATCACTGCCGAGAATATGATGAGCACTATCCCGCCCCCCAGGCCACCGGAACCGAACAGAGCGAAGTTGAATATTGCCCCGAAGACGAAGAGAGGTACGATTATCAGACCCAGGATGAGTAGTACGATTCCTCTGGCGATCCTTCCGACATAGATGTGGCCTATACCAAACAAACCAAAGAATCCAAGCACCACGGCCAGTATTGTTGCTATGGTAGGATCCTTCTTGGAATAGGGCTGTTGATAGTAGGACTGGTCTGCATGGGACTGTCTGTACTGGTCCTGCTGTATGTTCGCCCCGCACTCAGGACAGAAGCGGGTTCCAGACTGTACCTCATTTCCACAATTCTGACAGTAAGGCATTATTGAACTCCCCAGGTTACCAAAAAAACCTCTCTAGATATTAATCTTCCTGATTTCTTGCAGGGTTCGATTCCAGAGGCAACACTCCAGCCGGGCCCTGATCTTCCTCCCCAGTTCCTCGGCCCTTTAAATTACCCCAAGTTCATCACCCACATCCCTGTACTTCTCCAGTATCCTGGCCGATCGGTGAACACAGGGCCCATTGTCTGGTAAGACCTCGAAGTACCCCTCGTAAGCCTCTTCCAGGCCGAAATATTCCCCGGTGAACTCCTCACAGTAGGCATTCCATGCGGCATAGGTGCACCCCTCGCCGGAACCGCACACCATGCAGCATATCGTGCCCTTTGCCCCCTTTGCCGGGAGTGTACCCATCAAGTTCATCCCCGCGAAAGTCATCCATCCTGCTATGTACTCGGTGACCACCCCCTCATTTGCCGATCCCACTGACACTACCACGTCGAGCTTGCCCTCGGTCAGCGGGTTCAGGCGTCTGAAAGCGTACATCCGTTCCATGAAGGCTTTGGTGAACGCGCCCACCGTGCCGTAGTAGGTAGGCGAACCAATTACTAGACCATCAGCCTCTAACACCCTATCGCCGACCTCCTGAAAATCATCCTCGATGCTGCACTCGTTGGTCTGAACGCAATCCATGCACGCCGTGCACGGTCCGATATCCATCTCAGATAGCTTGATGAATTCCGTATCACAATTGGCCCCGTCAAGCACCGTTTTCACCAGCACATCCGTGTTTGCATCTTGAGTGGGGCTACAACCGACCCTCAGAGTATCCATTGTAATCCCGTTACTAGAAGACGTAGGTCCTTTCTCTCTAAGTTTTAGGTTATTGCCCTGACTCCGGTAAAATCACTACCTAGAATTATACGAAAAGAGTTATATTAATGCACTACGATTCATTGCTGATATCCGATTGAAAACTGTAAGAAACTGTAAACAATTAGAAACTGTAAACCAGGTGAATTGGAATGGCTATCAAGCGAAGGTCCGGGTGGTGGTACAGAGTACTAATCGGAGTGATAGCAATAGCATTCTCGGTTATCATATTCTTGTGGCCAGATATCACGCTTAGTGTATTGATATTCCTGTTCGGTATCTTGGTACTGCTCATCGGTGTATTCTCCCTCGGCATGGCCATTTTCTGGTCAAGAGAGCTAACACGACGGTTGGTATTCCTTCTGGACGGTATCTTCGGTATTCTTATCGGTGTGCTGGCACTCTTCTGGCCCGACCTGACCGAAACGTTACTCGCTTACCTTATAGGCATATGGGCCATACTGTTCGGTATAACGGAGCTCCTGGCGGCCTTCTTCCTGACAAAACTACCGACTTACTTCTTCTCCCGATCGAATAAGTACGCCCTCCCGCTATCTGGAGTACTGTCACTGGTATTCGGTGTACTGATAATCGTGTTCCCCTCGGAGGGGTTGATAGCTATGCTCTGGCTGTTCGCGGCCTATCTGTTGCTCATAGGAATCTTCAACGTAATCTACGGATTCCAGTCCCGCCCCATGTCCAGCTTCTAGAACCCCAGCTCGATGGTGATGGGACAGTGATCTGACCCCTGGACCTCATGGAGACCCCCCTCAAGGTTCGGGAGCACGTCTCCCGTGATAAAGAAATAGTCTGTTCTCCATCTCACGTCCCTCTCTCTGACCCTCGTTCTTAAGTCCCACCAGGCATATTTCTCCGAGGATGGGTGGAGATACCGATAGGCGTCCACGAAACCGGATTCCAGGAGTTCGTCGATCCATTCCCGCTCCTGGGGCAAAAAAACTGAAACTTTTGAGTTCTCCTCAAGCCTGGCAAGATCGATCTCTTTATGTGCGGTGTTGACATTGCCACAGATGACCGCATTCTTCAGGTAGTCCCTTTTCAACAGCCCCAGAAATGAGCGGTAGAATTCCATTTTGTAATCAAGACGCTCCTCTGAGGCCTTCCAGTTGAGGAAGTAGACGTTGAATAGAGTAAAATCAGGGCACTCGATTCTGAGGATCCTTCCTTGTCAAACCTCGGGATGTCCGCACTTTCCCGTACCTCTTGTGGGCTCCACTGCGCAATAGACGGCCACACCGCTGTATCCCTTCTTCAGGGAGGAATAGTAACCGGGGTAGCCCCGAATGGACAGAAGGTCTTCAGGGATATTTTGCTTTCTAGCCCTGGTTTCTTGGAAGTGGATTACGTCCGTTAACTAGTCCTTTATCCACTGAACGAGTCCTTTCTTGTATGACGCCCTGATACCGTTGATATTCCAGGAGATGAGCCTCATAAGATCCTTTTTCCATAGGAGGTGATCTCTCTTAAATCTCAGTCATCGCTACTCGTTTCCTCCTTCAGATCAATCGGAACTTGGGGAATTCACGGGAAATCCGTTGCAATCCCCATGACTCATTAGAAAAAGTTTAAGATATATGGGCTGGTCTTTACTCCTACAGGCCTGAAATACGGGTGCAGGGAACCAGCCACACGGAATGGGATGCCAATGGAAGAAAACAATTCATGGAGGGTCATGTGTGAGAGGGCCAATCATATCTTGCATGTTTATGATAGTGACGAGGATCGAACACTACCCATCAGAGAGATACTCCGCTCCCAGGGTGATAATGACACACTGTTCTATTTGACAGACAACCCTAACCCTGTTCATCCAGCACCGATTTCAGATGAATATGAAGGTCTGGTAAAGGATTCTATTGACAGTGGCCAACTGCGAATAAATCCTGCCCGTTCCTATTATCACTTCGACGAAAGTTTTGATGTCACTTCCACCCTGAAGAGATGCTCGAAGTTGTTCAGAGAATTGAACGATGGGGGATTTGAGCGGATGGTGCTGATAGGGGATGTAGGAGGCTCTACCTCGATCCCCAAATCCGTAGAGGCCTTTATGGAATACGAAGCTCTGCTCAATCTATTTGACCTGCCAGAAAACATTACCATAGTCTGTCAATACGAAAAGAACTTATTTGAGGATCGACACCTGAGGAGGGCCTTCGCCCTTCACGAGTTATTGGCCAGAGACGGACAGTTCATCAGAAACTACTGGATTTCTTCTAACGGCCTGAACTGTGGCCAGCCAGTTTTCAATATCTGATGTTTGTCTTAGAGGACCATGACCACCATGTCGGGTCCAGCGTTCTCCCGGTAATCTGCCCCCATCAAGTCTCCATCAAGTTTATTACACCTTCTATTCATCGGTCGTGGTATGAACGAAGAGGAAATCTTGGATGCCACTTATGAGCTTGCCTACCAATACGAGAAGGAATGCCGGGGATGTGCCCAGAGTGTGCTAGCTGCACTTCAAGACGTCTTCGAAATGAGAGACGACGCCGTTTTCAAGTCGGCTTCCGGTCTGTCAGGTGGGGGAGGTCTCAGCACAGATGGCTCCTGTGGTGCCCTATCCGGCGGCATCATGGCCATCGGGATGAAATTCGGAAGGGAGAGAGAAAATTTTAAGGATCCAGACAGGAAGAGGATGGTAGCCTATCGTTTGGGGAATCGACTCTGTGAGAGGTTCATAGAGGAATATGGGAGCACGGTCTGTTGGAAGATCCAGCGCTCTCATTTGGGAAAAGAATACGATCTCTGGGCTTCAGAGGATTACGAGGAGTTTGATAGGATTGCTTACCAGAAGGAAAAATGTCCCCAATTGGTAGCCAATGCAGCCAGGTGGACTGCAGAAATCATAATCGATGAAGAACGTAAGGAATGAGATGCTTTGGTAACGCTCCTAGATCAGTAACTGTGTGCCCTAATCAGGGGGAGTAGTACCATCTGGACCTTTATGTCTTCGAATCCAAGCGGCCTGATGTTCCTGTTGATGATGGAGACCAACTCCTCATTGTCCTCGGCCAGGATACGGAACATGATCCTCCTCTCTCCGGTCATCCTCAGTATCTCCGAAACGTTTTCCATGGAAAAGAGAGAGGCGAAAGCCCGGGATCTCTCGTCGTCTGGGATATTGGCGGATATGAGGGCGTCCGCCTCGATACCCACCCTCTTATGATCCACTATCGTGGAATAGCCGAGGATCACCCCCTCATCCTGCAGCTTCTTGACATGGTCTCTAACTGTGGATGGAGCGCTGCCCACCTCCTCTGCCAGCGCCTCATAGGTGATCTTGCCGTCTCTCTGTATCACCTTTAGTATTTGATGGTCCAATTCGTCAATCATGATGTTGTAAAATCACATTATTAAGTAAAATAGTTTGCAGTGGACTGAATTATTGTTGAACTGACTGAGTGATCCTCCCCACAATAGTGTTCACCCCCATCGATACCGGAAATCCTCAAGTATCTGTCCATGATCGAAGGCCAGCTCTGGCAGATCCTTGAAGGAAAACAATCTCGCTTCGGAGGCATCGTCTCCCGATTCGAGTTCTCCCCCTATCGGATGGAGGTGGTACACAACGGAGATGAAATGGCCTCTTGGGTCCCTGTCAGGGTCTGAGTAGACTCCCACAATATCCAGGATCTTGGTCTCCACTCCAGTCTCCTCTTTTATCTCTCTCACCACACACTCTTCTACTCTCTCACCGTACTCCACGATACCGCCAGGTAGCGCATAGCTCCCTTCAAAGGGCTTTTTACCCCTCCTTATCAGCAACACTTCATCGTCGATGACCACGATGCCGTCGGTGGCCAGAACAGGGTTACGGTACATGTGCGTGATCTGATCGCCGATTCTGGAGGTCTGGTTCTTGTATCTCCTGAGCAGTTCCTCCCCCTCTTCAGTCAGCCTCGAGGCACCGCCCTCCTCTCCCCCCCTCTTGGAAATAACGACCTTCTCTCCCAACGACTTCTCTATCTTCTTAATCGTTCCCCACGCATGCCTATAGGACATCCCCATCTCCTTCGCCGCTTTCGAGATGGATTTGTGTTTCTTCAGCAGGGAAAGCAGCCTGGCTCTGCCCTCGCTGAGCAGGAATTTTCCATCCTTTTTCATCCACAACCTATAGTCTATTTCGTAGGACATAACGTTCTAATAAATATTGTCGAGTGATAGATTAATGCTTCCCTATTCCCATGAGGTGTAATATGTCCGATTTCATTGAGCGTCTGCCCACCGTACTCAACTCAGAAGAACTGAGAGACAAGGCCTTCGGACGGGCCTCCAAGATCACCGTCGGCGGTAGAGAGTACTTCGACACCCAGAAGAAGACCGCTCTGGCCAAGGTTTCTGCCGCAGGAGATATCGTCAGTTCCACTCTACTCAAGTACATCGATTCATTCCCCAGTTTCGAAAAAAGGGAAGACTTATTCTCTGAGCTGGTGGATGTTCTGGTGGGTATAGACTCACTGAAGAAATCTCTGGGCTCACTGAACTGGTGTGCCAGGAAGGCATCTCAACTGCAGAGAGAATACAGGGGAAAGATCGGCAGAGCTGGAAACGTCGGTGAAGTGAGCAAATACCGGAAGGAGTTCTACGGGCGATTGTCCTCGGTAATCGATCAGATTGCCGATAATCTCGAATTTCTGGGGAGGGCGAGGGATGAGTTGAAAATGGTGCCTGGCATCGACCCTGATATGCCCACGGTGGTCATCGCAGGGTATCCCAATGTGGGTAAGAGCCTGCTGGTGGAGAAGTTCTCACGTGCCAGGCCGAAGATAGCCTCCTACCCCTTCACCACCAAGGGCATCGGAATCGGTCATTTTGAGGTCAGGTGGAGCAGGTTTCAGATAATCGACACCCCCGGTTTACTCGACCGGAAGTTGGAGGAGAGGAATGACATCGAATTGCAGGCCGTACTGGCCCTCAAGTATCTCGCCGATGTCATCGTGTTCATGCTCGATCCATCGACCACTTCTGGATACCCGCTCGAAGACCAGATTTCGCTGCTCCGTTCCGTGGAAAAGGCTTTTGGGGACATTCCAATATTGGTAGTAGAGAACAAAGTTGATATAATGAGGTCTGATTCAGAACGTCTCAAGATTTCAGCATTGACTGGCGAGGGGCTTGAGGAACTGAAGGACAGGATCACTCCCATTCTACAAGAATCATTGAGGGAGCAGTTCCCCTCGATTCAGGATCAATGGCAGAGTTAAGGGGGATTAGGATGCACAAGTTGGCCTGTAGCGACGCGATGAAGAAGTATTTCTCTTCCTTAATGGAGGAGGCGGATCACTGTTATTCCGTGGCCAGGAGGGCCAAGGCCAGGGGGATGGATCCCGAGACCTATGTGGAGATACCTAAGGCGGAAGACCTGGCCTCCAGGGTGGAGAAGCTTCTGGCCGATTGGAACGTAGAGGGCGTCGCCGACAGGATCAGGGAACTGAGCAAGGACCACAACAGGGAGGAGGTCTCACTGCTTATCGCCAAGGAGCTGGCGGGAAGGCCAGCTGACACAAGAGAGGACGCTATTGAGCGGGCGATCAGAGTGGGCCTAGCGGTACTCACCGAGGGCATCCTCGTGGCCCCTCTTGAGGGCATAGCGGGGGTCAAAGTGGGTCGTAATTCTGATGGCAGTGACTACCTGGCAATATCTTTCGCCGGACCCATAAGGTCTGCAGGGGGGACCGGTCAGGCGATGAGCGTGCTGATCGGGGACGTGGTAAGAAGGGAGTACGGAATCGGCAGGTTCATGCCCACTCATGGTGAGGTCCAGAGGTTTAAAGAGGAGATCCCGCTGTACAAGCAATCTCAGCACCTTCAGTATACACCTTCGAACCAGGAGATTGAGTCCATCGTGAAGAACTGTCCGGTATGTGTAGACGGTGAGGGCACCGAGAGGTCTGAGATCTCGGGCTACAGGGACCTGCCTCGGGTGGAGACCAATAGAGTGAGGGGAGGCGCCTGTTTGGTCATAGCAGAAGGCCTGTGTCAGAAGGCACCCAAGATCCATAAGCATGTGATGAATCTGGGTATAGACGGTTGGGACTTCATCTCCGACTTCCTCAATCTCAAGAGCAAAGATGAGGACGAGGAAGGTGGCCCGAAGGTGCAGCCCCGATACAAGTATTTGAAGGACATAGTGGCCGGCAGACCTGTACTCTCTCACCCCTCCCGTCATGGAGGGTTCAGGCTGAGATACGGCAGGGCAAGAACCACGGGGTTGGCCGCCATTGCCCTGAGTCCAGCTTCTATGTACGCCCTGGACGAATTCATCGCAATCGGTACTCAGATCAAGATAGAAAGGCCGGGCAAGGCGGGAGCCGTCACCCCCTGCGATACAATAGAGGGACCCATTCTCCTGCTGAACAATGGGGACCTCATACAGGCCGATAGCGTGGACGATGTGATGAAGGTAAAGGACGAAATCAAGGAGATCGTCGACCTGGGAGAAGCTCTACTCCCATTCGGCGAGTTTCTGGAGAACAATCACCTGCTGGTCCCCGGCGCTTATTCCAAGGAGTGGTATTACGCTGAGCTGAGTAAGAACTGCCAGGAAGTCCCCGATGATTGGGAGTGCCCCTCTTTCCAAAGGGCGATGGAGATTGCAGAGGAATTCGATGTACCCCTACACCCCAGATTCAATCTCTTCTGGTCTGATGTTCCATTGGACAGATTGAGGCGGTTGAGATCGGAGGTTCTCTCAGGCGGTCGCTGGAAGGAGGGAACTCTGGTACTCAAGGAGAACAGGGACACGAAGCGGATACTGGAGGACCTGGGAGCCCTGCATGAGGTGAAGAACGGCTATATTATCGATCACTACGCGCAACCACTACTCTCCTGTCTGGGCCTGAAGGTCGAAGAGGGTGAGGTTATGGAGAGCTCCGAGCTGGAGGGCGAGGGAGCGCTGTCGGCGGTCTCCAATGCCCTGGGTGCAAAGGTTCGCCCCAGGGCGGTCACCCGTATCGGTGCCAGAATGGCAAGACCCGAAAAGGCAAGGGAGAGGAAGATGAGCCCTCCGCCACACGTGCTCTTCCCTCTGGGAAATCATGGAGGTACTAGACGGTTGGTGAAGAATGCGGCAGATAAGGGGGAGGTGGAGTTGCAGGCGGGGGTGAGGCGTTGTCCGGTATGCAACAGCGACGGGCTCCTATGTGTCTGTGAATGCGGCTCCCATACCCTTCCCTCAGATTCACCAGTAGGTCAGAGGGTAGATATTTCACGGCTGCTGGACAGAGCGGTCGATCGCTTGGAGCTGCGAGATATCCCGGATATCAAAGGTGTGAAGGGGCTGATGTCCAAGAACAAGACTCCCGAGCCACTGGAGAAAGGCATTCTGAGAGCCAAGCATGATATTTTCGTGTTCAAGGACGGTACTATCAGGTTTGATATGACCGATCTCCCGCTCACCCACTTCAGACCCAGTGAGATAGGGCTGAGTGTGGACGAAGCCAGAGAACTGGGGTACGAGAATGATATCCATGGTAAGGAGCTGGAATATGATACTCAACTCTGCGAACTGAAGGTACAGGATTTCATACCCTCGGTGTCCTGTGGGGATTATCTCCTGCGGGTTGCCCAGTTCGTAGACGAGATGTTGGAAAAGCATTACGGCCTTGAACCCTTCTACGAGGCCGAAGACCGATCGGACCTGATAGGACATATGGGGGTCGGCCTGGCGCCCCATACCTCGGGAGGCGTCCTCTGTCGCATCATCGGATTTGTCGATGCCAGTGTGGGTTACGGTCACCCGTTTTTCCACGCTGCGAAGAGGCGCAACGCCGATGGTGATGAGGACAGCCTTATACTGCTGCTGGACGCGCTGATCAACTTCTCCCGCTCATACCTCCCCGATCGCAGAGGAGGGCTGATGGACGCTCCGCTGGTACTCACCACCCGTCTCGATCCCAATGAGATCGATAAGGAAGCTCACAACATCGACATTCGGTGGGAATACCCACTCGAGTTGTATGAGGCTTCTTTGGAATACAGACATCCCAAGGAGATCGAGGGAGTGATGGACATGGTGGGCCACAGGATCGGGTCGATGATACAGTTCGAGGGTATGGGTTTCACTCACGATACCCGGGACATAGGTGAGGGGCCCAGGGATTCTGCCTACAAGGTGCTGGACTCCATGATCGACAAGATGAACGCCCAGCTTGAACTTGCTAGAAAGATCAGGGCCGTAGACCAGGACGATGTAGTCTATAGAGTGATCACCAGACACTTCCTGCCGGACATCATTGGCAACCTGAAGAGCTTCTCTGGGCAGAAGGTAAGGTGTACGCGGTGCAATGCCAAGTACAGGAGGATACCCTTGAGGGGGAGGTGTTACTGCGGCAACAACCTCACGCTCACCGTCCATGAGGGCAGCGTGAAGAAGTATCTGGAGATCACTAAGGAGATAGGGGAGAAATTCGGCATTCCCAACTACACTCAGCAGAGAATAGAATTGATAGAGGAGTCGATAGACTCTCTATTTGAAAACGATAAGGTCAAGAAGTGCAAACTTTCAGACTTTATGTGATTCGACGATTTCTGAAGCGCATTCAGGTGTCCAGGTCTGAAACCAGTTCCCTGAAAGTGTCATACTTGTCAATCATTATCTTCAATGCCTTGTCCAGGGCCTCTGCAGCCGTTATCGCCGAGTTGGTCTCGAACTCGAAGATGAGCTTCGTTCTGTCTCCCTTGACGGTGATGGCGTCACTCTCACATGACTCAACGCAGGACTTGCAGAGCGAACAATCTTCCAGATTTTCCACCACTATCTTCCCATTACTCTCAGCCAGAACCTCTTTTGGACAGATCGTTATGCAGCTCTCGCAGAGATCGCACTTGCTGGCATCTATATCTATATGTGGATAGTACTTGTAACCGACACCGCTAGTTGCCTGCCACTTGGCGTGCTGAGCCCCTGTACCCAGTTCGGCGGAAGCGTACACCAGCAATGCCTGCCCCTCTCCCAACTTGACAATGGGGATCAACTCATCATTAACTCTGAACTCGTCCGGCCCCAGCGGTTCCAGATCCCCGGAGAAAACCTCACTGGGCCCCTTCTTGTTCAGGGAGTACATCACTGTGCAGTTTGGACATCCTTCGCCACCGCACTCACACTCATCTCGAAAACTGAACAGCGAGAGGTCGGTGGGTATGGGTATCAAACCCAGTCGATGGGCCACGATCTCGTCGAAGAGGGGAGAAATACTCTCGTATTCTTCGTCCTCCTCATCGCTGATCGGTCCCAGATGAAAATCGACCGTCTCAATGGCCATGACCGGGATCTCGGAGATGAGTACCCTCCTGAGGGAGTTTGCCATCTCGGGTGAGGAATTGGACAATATGAACTTCGCTCGACCATCCAGCAACTCTAATAACTCAATGTCCATGGATTCGACCTCTAGACTCGCCTTCCCCTGCGGCCACCTTTCTTCTTGGTCCCGTCGTGTGGTATAGGGGTGACGTCTTCAATTCGACCGATGTTGAGGCCCGCTCTAGCTAGGCCCCTGATCGCTGCCTGAGCCCCCCGTCCGGGAGAAGTCGACTTGTTCCCCCCCGGGGCACGGATTTTGACATGGATACTGTCTATGCCCTTTTCCTTGGCGATTTCGGCCACTCTTCCAGCCGCCTTCATGGCGGCGTAAGAACTTGCCTCATCCTTCGCGGCTTTTACTACCATCCCGCCTGAACACTTGGTAATGGTTTCCGCTCCGGTAATGTCTGTCAGTGTGATTATTACATTGTTGTAACTGGCATAAACGTGAGCAATACCCCATCTAGCCATTACTCTCCACCTCCTCGGAGGCACCGCTTCCTTCCTGTTCAGCTCGCAAAGGATGCAATTCACTGGCCAGAGGAGAATTCGGATTATACTCGATCTTCGACTCCTCGGTTCTCTCCACCATGTACCCGGGGATGGTGACCTTCCTGTTGTCTACAAAGATGTGACCGTGGACGATGAACTGCCTGGCCTGTTTGTAGGTGCTGGCCAATCCCTGTCTGTAAACCATGGTCTGCAGACGTCGATCCAGGATCGATTCAATACCCAGAGCCAGGACGTCGTTCAGCGTGCCCCCGTCCATGGGTAACAGTCCTATCCGGCTGCACCGTTTCAGCAGATTGTCGCTCTCCTTTTCCGCCTGCTTCTCTTCATATCTCAGGCGGGCCTGCAGTTCTCTGGACTGTCGGCGAATGTTCCTCAGAGTGGACTGGGCCTTCCACAGCTCTCTCTTGTTCTTGAGACCGTATCTCTGAACCAGCTCCGCTTCCTCCTGGATCCTCTCCCCTTCGTAGGGGTAGGAGGGTGTGTCGTAACTCCTTCGGGGAAATTTTGGATTGCCCATTATAATGACCTCACGACTCTTTCTTCTTCTTTTCCTTTGCGGCCTTGATCTGCTTGGCTCGACTGACACCAAGAGTCAATCCTGTCCTACCGTTGGTCCTAGTGCGCTGACCTCTCACCTTCTGACCTCTCTCATGTCTCACTCCCCGGTAGCACCTGATCATCTTCATCCGGTTAATATCGTCCCGCCTGCTCATCTCCAGGTCTGGGCCTATGACATGGAGGTCGTCACCAGTCTCATAATCATGTCGGCGGTTGAGTGCCCATCCCGGTGCCAGATCGCCGTAGTTTCGGATGAGTTCCTCAAGCTCTTCGATCTTGGATTCATCGAGAGTACCTATTTTCTCCACGCGATCGATGTTCGCCTCTCGGGCGATGATCTCGGCAGCTCTACTTCCGATCCCCTTCACTCCTTGAAGGGCTACCACTGCACCGTTCTCACCATCGATATCTGTGTTGGCGAGCCGAACGATATATTGGAAATCTTCTTTATCAGGTTCATCTGTTTCGGGCAATCGTCTACCTCCGATGATTTAGTTAATTCGAATTTAAAGGAAATTGCTCCTCTGGGAGTATGCCCCCTTACACACGGCTATATATTTAACTGTTTCTATATCCAGTTTCCTCTTCCAGGGGTCTCATTTTCCTCTATTCAATCCGGTTTGGCCCCGGACCTATTCATCACTCCCTACTATCTTCTGAGCCCTTTATTAGCGTTTTCCTGATTGAGGATTTGGCCGCCCCCCTTGCCTCTTCTATCATGGAGGGATTGCCTCCCCCTCCCTGGGCGAAATCGCTCTTACCTCCTCCTCCGCCCCCCATTACCGAGGTAACCTCGTCAAGTATATCCCGACAGTCAATCTCCACCCCCTCACTGCGGGAAACCATGACTTGGGAAGAACCGTCCTTTGATTTGAACAGAATGGCGATAACTCCTTCTTCGTCGGAAAGATCCTTTGATAGCGGGGTGAGGTCTTCTCCCCCCTCTCCTTCGTAAAAGACGATACTAACGCCGTCTATCTCTTCTGCCTCCTCAAGCAGCTCCTGAACCAGGCGCGCACTTCTCCATTCCTTCAACCTTTCCAACTCTTTCTTCTGGTGCTTCATCTCCTTCACAGCACTTCTGGCAGCTGAGATCACGTTGTCGGGAGAGGTAATAAGGGCGTCTGAGGTTATCTCCAGTCTATCCCTGCACACCTGCATCTCCTCCACTGCCGCTGTTCCAGCAGTGTATTCGATCCTCACCACCCCGTCCTGGACCCTTCTGGTTCCGGTGATCAGGACAGGCCCCACTCTGCCTGTTCTGGAGCAGTGTATCCCCCCGCACGCCTCGGCGTCCACGCCGGGGATGTCAATCACCCGGACCGTCTTCCCGGGGACGGCTCCTCCCTGGTAGAGCCGGTGTCCATACCTCTGTTCAGCTTCGTTCCTATCGAGATAGTACGTGTTTACCACTATGTCTTCCATCACCGCCTCGTTTACCTTCCTCTCCAGTTCTTCCCTCTGTTCAGGTAACAGGTTATCGTAGTGGGTTAGATCGAGTCTAGCTTGATCCGCTGACTTATGGACTCCAGCCTGCCAGATGTGATTTCCGAACATCTCCCTCATGGTGCCGTTGATGATATGGGCGGCCGTATGGTGTCTCATCAACTGTCTTCTCCTCCTCACATCGATTGAACAATGCACTCTGTCGCCCTCTGAGGGCAGTTCACCTTCCAGATAATGTATGACCGAGTTACCTACCCGGATCACGTTCTTCACTCCACTCTCTCCGATGAACCCCAGGTCACATTCCTGCCCCCCTCCCTCGGGATAGAATATGGTACGGTCCAGTACGACTCCTGAATCGTACACTCTCAGGACCTCTGCCTCGCATTCGTCGAGCTCCGGACGATCGTAGAACAGCAACTCGGTGGGAGGCAGACCCTCGGGATAAGATTCCTTCTCCTCTACCTCTTCAGTGCCCTCGTGTCTAGAGGCCACTCTGATGTAGAAGTCATCCGGGATGTTTACGGGATTACTGGAAAACTCTCTGACGATCTCTGGGTTGAGTCCGTGAGAATCATAAAGTTCCACCAGCTTCTCTTCTGGGACGGCCTCATCCTCCCCCAGCTGATCGGTGATTCGACCCACCATCTCCCTGCCTCTAGACAGGGTCTCCAGGTACCTGCCCCTTTCCACTTCCACCAGAGAGATTATATCCTCCCTGTTTTCTGTCAGCTCAGGGAAGGAGGGTTCGAAGTAGTCAATCTGCCTGTTCACAATCTCCATTACTTCCCCTTCCAGACCAAGACTCCTGAGAGACCTCATGGCCCTCCGGACTAATAGCCTGGCGAAGTAACCCTCCCTCACATTGGAAGGAACCACACCATCGTTGAGCAAGAAGACCAGTGCCCTGGTGTGGTCACATACCACATACACGTCTTCCAGCGGAGATACGAAATTCATCAATTCATCGTAGGACATATCCATCCTGGCAGCGGTCTTCTTACGGATTTCTCTGACATCGGATGCCGTCTTGGCATCCGCCATCCCCGCCACCTTGCTGTATTCCACCAGTGCCTCCCTGTTCGTGGAAACGCCCGCCTCTTTCCTCACGTACTGCAGCACAGGGCCGAAAACCGCCTCATAGGCCGAGGGACTTCCCTTGGAGACCCAGACCATTCTCTCCAGTCCGTACCCGGTGTCGACCACCTTCATACTGAGCGGCTTCCGGACACCGCCTGTGTCCTGGTACATCATGAAGACCAGGGTGGCCAGTTCGGCCCCGTCCAGTATCACTTCCAGACATGGTCCGGAGTTACCCCCTCCTTCCCACCACTCCTCCACGTATCTCAACCTCCTAGGATCGGTGCCCAGTCGATCGGTGAACAGCTGGTGGCAGAGTTCCACCGTCCTGTCCTTGAAGTAGACCTGTTCGTCCTTGTTGAACGCATGATGGGCCATCATCTCGAAGAAGGTGAGGTGCCGGCCCGTCTTACCCACATTGTCGATATCGTTGAATCTGATACAGGGCTGTGAGATGACCAGTGGATTGGCAGGAGGTTCGACCACACCCTCGATCACCCAGGGCTGAAAGTCGTATATCGAGGCCTGAGTGAAGAAAACGTCGTCTCTCCATCGCGCAACAATCGGGTACCTGGATACCCGGCTGTGGCCCTGCTCTTCAAAGAAGGAGAGATACGTCTCCCTCATATCATGGAGATCAAGTGACTGATTCATGGGGGAATTGTCAATGAATGTGTACTCCTCACAGGGAGGTTCTCCGCACGTCTCCCAGTCTCTCAGACTCCAGAAATACCTCCCGCATTTCCGGCACTGTCTCCTGGTGAAATCGTTATCAGTGAAGAAGCCGAGGTCGAATTCGTCCGGATTCATCATCGTGTCTATCGAAAGGTCCTTACTTTAAGATTGCTCCCTCGTTGGTCCCACGGGACAATTTCAGTCGGTCAGCCGGGAGTTCTCGTCGTAGTCGATCGGCACTTCGATCACCGCCAGCTCCTCATCTTGCAGTGAACTCTTCAGCTTCCTTTCCAGCTCTGAACGGGAATCCACTCTGTAACCTCGCGCTCCGAACGATTCAGCGTACTTGACAAAATCGGGGTTCGAGGTTTCCACTCCAGTAGTCCGCCCGAATGTTTTTTCCTGCCTGGTCCTGATCAGGCCTAGCCCCTGGTCGTTGAATATGACAGTCACAAAGTCGAGACCCAGTCGAGCCGCCGTCTCCAGTTCCATAGAGGTCATCATGAACCCCCCGTCGCCGCAAACAGCCACCACCTTCTTTTCCGGGTACACCAACTTGGCGGCCATGGCCGCGGGGACGCCAAAACCCATGGGTATCAGTCCATTGGAGGCGATCAGCGTGTTCTCCCTGTACGTGGGGTATAACTTCATCAACCACAAGAGGTGAGCGCCCACATCGCTCACCACGATGTCTTCCCTGCCCAATACCTCTCTGATACACTTCACGGCGGACTGCGGTTTGACCCGCTCGCCTTCTTCTATCTCCTCGTTCAACTGTTGCTCGAGCCGTTGTTTAAACGGCAATGCCCAGTTCTCTCTGGATTCGGCCTGGACGGTGAGAGCCTCAAGTAACTGTTTCAGATTTCCTGTGGCCTTCAGGTTGGGTTCATAGCGGGCGGCCGATTCTGGTGCGGTAGGCCCCATATCGATGATCTTTTTCTCCCTTCCGACATCCCAGAAGACGGGTTGGAACTCCAGCAGGTCGTAACCGGCCAGCAATATGAGGTCCGACTTCTCGAACGCACACCTGATGTAATCGTGTTTCCTGAGTCCCGCGGTATGAAGGCTAAGAGGATTGTCGAAGGGGACCACCCCGTTCCCCATCCAAGTGTGGACCGCCGGAATCTGCCAGCTCTCGGCAAAAGTTCTCAGCTCCGTAACGGAACCGCTCCTGATGATTCCTGGGCCAATGAGAAGCAATGGACACTCTGAGCCGTTAATCTTCTCTCTGATGGAGGCCACCGAACCTGGATCGATCTTCAAAGGCACCTCTTTGGGGGGGTGTATAGGGACACCTTCAACTTCCGAGCTCATCACGTCCTCATGCAGTTCGATGTGAACGGGTCCGGGCCTTTCTGCGGTCGCGGTGCAGAACCCCTTTCTTATCAAGGAAGGTATCCTTTCGGCTGCCCTGATGCTAAAACTATCCTTGGTAATCGGTGAGAACAAACTCACGAGATCGATGAACTGCTTCTGAGGTTCATACGCCCATTCCAGTCTCTTCTGCCCGGTGAGCACCACTATCGGGTAGTACGACAGGTAGGCATCTGCCACTCCCGTGGTCAGGTTGGTGGCCCCCGGCCCCAGCGTGGAAAGACACACTCCTGGCCCCCCGGTCAGACGAGCGGTGACCCCTGCCATGAAGGCAGCCCCCTCCTCATGCCTGGTGGTAATGAATTCGATATTCGAGTCGATCAGGCTGTCCATTATGTCCAGGTTCTCTTCACCGGGTATGCCGAAGATCCTTTCCACCCCCTCCTGTTCAAGGCAACTAACAAGAAGATCGGAACCTTTCATCACATCCCCTCACTCCATCATCATTATTCTCTCATCGAACAGTTGTTCAACAGCTCGGGCCACCGCTTCCTTCAATTCACCGCTCTCCCTGAAGGGGGCAATATTGCTCCGCCTCAGTTCTTCAAGAGCCCTCTTCCCAAAGGCGGTAGCCAGTACGATATCCATGTCCTTGAGGGAGTTCACTGCTTCCTGAAGTTTGCGCCTGTGCATCTCTCCGAACATGGGAGTGTCTTTGTAAGTTTCCACAGTGATCTCCCCGGTGGGAACGATCTCGTTATCTTCCACTCTGTAAGTCCTGAACGTATCCGCCTGCCCGAAATGGAGATCGATGTTCTCGCCGTCAGAAGAAGCCACTGCCACTCTGTACACCGCTTTCCCCTCTATCTCAACCCTGATCGCCCCCTCATAATCTGGACTGGCCAGGGCACATGTTTCACGAGCGAACTCAGCCGAGCGGTCCTCGCCCAGCAGGCCGATCGCATCCGCTCTGCACATGCGACAGTGCCTCATCTGCCTGATATCCTCTTCACAGATATCCTGGAGTTTCTTCCGCTCTCTGGGCGAGGGCGCTCTCATGTCCTCGAATTTTGTACCGGGGACAGGTATCAGGGGCAATATGTTGACGATATAGGCCCCCAGTTCCTTAACCTTCTCGGCCACCACAGGTATGTGGTCAGCGTTCACCTCAGGCATCATGACTATGTTGGCCTTAACAAGCATCCCCGAGTTGGCGGCTTTCTCTATACCCTCCAGTTGATTCCTGATCAACATTTCAGCTCCTTCCACCCCTCGTAACCTCTTTCCTTTCCAGCTCACCCAGTCGTAGACCTTGCTACCTATCTCGGGATCTATGGCGTTGATGGTCACCGTGATGAACTTGACACCCAACTCCTTCAACCTGTCCACAGACTGAGGCAGCAGGAGTCCGTTGGTACTCAGGCAGAGGGTCAGATCTGGAAATTCTTCCCTAATCAAGGCCAGTGCCTCGAATGTCTGTTCATTGGCCAGCGAATCCCCCGGGCCAGCTATACCGATCACGCTCAGATAGGGAATCTCTTTCTTGACCTTCCTGATCTTCTCCACCGCTTCCACGGGGGTCAGCACTTCGCTGGTGACACCCGGTCTGCTCTCGTTCACGCAGTCATATCTCCGACTGCAGTAGTTGCACTGGATATTGCATCTGGGAGCGACAGGAATATGTATCCTGGCGAATTCCTTGTGGGCAGATTCTCGGTAGCAGGGGTGGGTCTCCAATTCCATCCTCAACTCTGATGGGAGGTCGGGCTCTGAATGTTCCATGTTAAACAGCTCGCGAAATGTGGGGCTAATTATGAATCAGGTATGACTTATAATGTTGGCTCACGGCATTCAACTGCCCAGTCGGATTTCTACATCATCGAGTTCGTATTCCAGGAAAGTCTCCCAGGCCACAGTTATCCCTATGGCCACCCACAGAGGATCGTCTTCAGATACGGTGAGTTCTCTTTCGTATTCGAACTGGTTCCACCCTTCGGCCACATTAGCATTCCCGAGATGAGTGAAATCGGTCTCGTTGTTCGGAGGTGAGACTCCTGCATATGCGACCGGATGTGCTATTACATTGAACGACTCTGAATCGCTGTAAACATAGAAAGAGATCTCGATGGAGATCTCTCTCCCCTCCTCGATCTCCACCTGTCTTTCGATCCATATAGTGCCGTCGTCATGCCTCCCGTCTATGGACAACTGTATTGATGTGTTTCCGGTACGAGCAAACGAATCATTGAGGGCGGCACCGGCGTTGACCGGTTCTCCGGTTCCCTCATCGATCGGGAGGTCCATATCCACCTGCCAGTCTCCCCAGCCCTGTTCGAAGCCATCTCTCAGTAGGATGGTCTCTGTGCCCAGGCATCCGGAAAGAACTATAACGGTCAACATGGTGATGACCATCAGGACGAGTATCTTCTTCACCATCACAATATATTTCCTTCTTCCCACTATATATGACCAACCTTCCCGTTGACCGGACGGTCAACAGCGATGGAGGTCATCACTTCGCATTGGTACCGGTACCCAGAGGTGAGAGCATTGAATGACGACAAGTCCCTCAAATCAATATTGAGGTCGATGAATAGACACCTTCCCAGCAAGAGGTACCCTCTCTCGGAGCTTCTGGAGCAGGAGGAACCTCATTACGTTGGCAGGGATGGTGTGGAGTATACGGTTAAGAGGAAGGAACTGGAGACAATGGCTTCTTATCTCACACCACGGGAACAGAACAGGCTCAAGATACCTATATATGTTTCATCGGACACCAAGCATTCCATAGGGGCCTGGATTGTGAGAGGCAAGGTGGAAGTGAAGCTGGTGTCTGAGGTAGTGGGTAGAGAACCCGATTCAGAGAAGGAGGTGAGGTTGTTCTTTCCACATCTTTCTAAGCTGAGAGATGAACTCCCTACGGCCACCACCGTTTTCTTCATGCCCTAGTGTCACTCACCACCAGTTTCATCAGTGTCTGGAAAAGATTTATCCTCTTGGTAACACTAGAAAAGAAACATGCCCAGGACAGGGACTGCCGATCTCCCTCTGCACGGTGGTAGCGCTCCCCGGTGGTTGTTCAAGAGGATGGTCAGCCTGGGATCGGCCATCTCTGAGGTGATGTTGATCGAGTACGGATCGGAGGAGTTCCTACGCCGCCTCTCCGACCCCTACTGGTTCCAGGCGCTGACCTGTGTGCTGGGCTTTGACTGGCACAGCTCGGGGACTACCACCGTCTCATGCGGGGCCCTTAAAAAGGCTCTGAAAGACAAACCGGAAATCGCTATGGCCGGAGGAAAGGGTAGGGCATCTAGGAAGACCCTCTCCGAGATACACGATTGGTCAGAAGAAAAAGGGGTCTCCAGCAGTACAGAGAAGAGATTGAGCTACTCCAGCCGCTTGAGCGCAAAGGTGGACAACTCCGCCCTGCAGGACGGGCACAGCCTCTATCACCACAGTTTCTTGTTCGATGAAAAGGGCAACTGGGCCACCATTCAGCAGGGCATGGCCGAGGGGACAGGATACGCCAGGAGGTACCACTGGTTTTCCAAAGAACTGCGTGAATTCGTGGTCGAGCCTCACTCCTCCATCCAAGGGAATGAGGTAGAAAGGGTCCTGAACATGACCTCCACCGCCAGCGAGGAGTCCAGGAAAGCGTCGGTGGACCTGCTCAAGGACGGGGTGGATAGACTCCAGAGAGATCTTGTGACACTGGAGGAAGAGCAGACCACGCTCTACCAGTGGAGTGGTCAGGAGGAGGTCAGGCTCAACATGCCCCGTTTCATCAACTGGGAGGCGATGAGAGCGGCATACGAGTTCCAGCCCAGCGACTATGAAGATCTGATCTCGGTGAAGGGCATCGGGCCCTCCACGGTCAGGGCCCTGGCGCTGATAGGCGAGCTGATCTACGGGGCGGAACCTAGTTGGCGAGACCCGGTAAAGTTCTCTTTCACTGTGGGCGGCAAGGACGGTGTGCCCTACCCGGTGGACAAGAAGACCATGGACGAGTCAACCCAGGTCTTGTTGCAGGGCATCGAAGAGGCCAAAGTGGAACGCAAGGACAAACTGAAGGCGGTGGAAAGACTCAGGAGATACGTCCCGCCGGATTATGAACTGTAATCTGTTGGGGATTTCTGCATTTCCTTGCTCATATCGCCTCAATTCCTGGGTAATGGCATTATGGGTTCTTCGGCCGAAACATTTGCAGCATAGAGCCTGGGCTATTTACCAGAAAAGAAATAAAAAAGGAAGGAGAAGTCTCACACGCAACCTGTATGACGGTTAAGCCGAAGCCAACCGGATTCTTAAGCCGATGCCATATGCGGCATAATCGACGTTAGTGACCGCGGACTGAATATCTCGGCGAACCTCGATACTTACATCCCGGTTCTATCAAACTCGTCATATACGAGAGTCGTAAGGTGCCTCTTTTTCGAGACGGCTTCGAGCTTAGATGCTTTCAGCTCTTATCCGAGATGGCGTGGCTGCTCAGCAATGCCTTGTCAGACAACTGATCAACTAGAGGCCACGGATCCTTGTTCCTCTCGTACTAAAGGATTCTTCTCGTCAGGCACCAAAACACTTCCATCAAAAAGCAACAAACCTGTCTCACGACGGTCTAAACCCAGCTCACGATCCCTTTTGATGGGCGAACAACCCCACCCTTGGCAGCTGCTGCACCGCCAGGATAGAGAGAGCCGACAGCGAAGTAGCAAGCCTCCTGGTCGATATGAACTCTTGCAGGAGACAACTCAGTTATCCCCAGGGTAACTTTTCTGTCATCACTGACCCCCATTCAGAGGGTACAGTGGTTCGCTAGGCCCTGCTTTCGCATCGCCGATCGTTGTTGTCCCGATCCGCGTCAAGCCAGCTTTTACCCTTGCATTCTTTGGCAGATTTCTGACCTGCCTGAGCTGACCTTTGGGCGCCCTTGTTATCTTTTTGAGGGCGTGGCGCCCCACCCAAACTGCCCACCTATTGATGTCCGTCTTTCGAAGTTAGTGATACGACCCCAGAGGGGCGGTGTTTCATCGGCGACTCGGAGCCTACCTAGCGATAGGTCCTGGGTAACGTCTCCCGCCTACCCTACACATCTGGGCTCATACCACAACAACAGGTTGCAGTAAAGCTCCATGGGGTCTTCGCTTTCAGATGGAAGATACTGGATTGTGCGCCAGTACTATCAGTTTCACCGGCTTCCAGGCGGGGACAGTAGAGCTCTCGTTGGGCCTTCATGCGAGCCGCCAATTGAGCGGCAAGGTATTACGCTACCTTAAGAGGGTCATAGTTACCCCCGCCGTTTAACGGTCCTTCACTCCGTTGTACCGGAGCTTCAGATACCGTCACTGGGCAGGCTTCGACGGCAATACACATCCTTTCGGACTCGCTGCCATCTATGTTTTTATTAAACAGTCGGAGCTCCCTAGTCACTGCGACCAGCCACTTGCATGGCTGGCACCCCTTATACCTAAGGTACGGGGCTAATTTGCCGAGTTCCCTCGCCTGGATTGCGCCGACACGCCTTAGGCTACTCACCTAGGGGCACCTGTGTCAGTTCTCGGTACGAACGCTTCCAGATGTAACTGACATAATTTTCACGGGCACCAGGAATTAACCGAAGAGGGCCTTCGCCCTCCTGCTCGTGCATTCGCCCGGTTCTCACCATTACGGTTCTCCCCGGGATTCAACACTTGAACAGACCGACGAGTCTGTTCGGTCTATCCCGATGCGTCAAATGTCAGACAGAGTCTGGAGCGGCGCAGGAATATTAACCTGCTTCCCTTTCGTCACTCTCGATTAAGGAGCAACTTAGGATCGGCTAACCCTTGGCTGACGAACATTGCCAAGGAACCCTAGCCCCTGCGGCGGAACGGATTCTCACCGCTCTTTGCTGCTACTCCTACCAGGATTCTCTTTCGAACACGGTCCACTCGACCTCACGGCCGAACTTCTGCCCATGCACGATGCCTCCCTACCAGATCACCTTTCGGTGCTCCGAGATATCGGTGGCCGGTTTAGCCCCGTCCATTTTGAGGGCCAACAATCTTGACTGGTGAGCTGTTACGCTATCTTTAAAGGGTGGCTGCTTCTAAGCCCACCTCCCAATTGTTTTGGACTGTTGACACCTTTTTCAATTACACTTAACCGGCACTTAGGGACCTTAATCCCGGGCTGGGTTCTTTCCCTTTCGGACCTCAAGCTTACCCCGGAGGCCCTAACTCCCAGCTTCTAAGGTGATTGCAGGTTCGGAGTTTGACAGGGTGCCGAGGGATTTCTCCCCCTAAGCTCCCAATCAGTGCTCTACCCCACAATCTACCTCCACTGAGATCTAGCTGCGACTAGTCTCGGGAGGAACCAGCTATTATCAGTTTAGATTGGTCTTTCGCCCCTAGACCCAGGTCATCCGAATGATTTGCACATCAATACCGGTGCGGTCCTCCACCTTCCTTTCGAAAGGCTTCAACCTACCCAGGCCTAGTTCAACTGACTTCGGGTATCCCACCAATGACTCCAGGCGAGCACACCTCGCCCCTCACTCCCTAAGGAGCTGTGGGCTTGTTGGTTTCCCTTTGACTCCACGCCTACGCGTTTAATCTCGCCATTGATCAGAACTCCCTGGCCCGTTTTTCTAAACGTACGAAACGACGTCGGTCAGCCCGAAGGCTTCTTCCCTTTCACGCCGAATCAGATTATAACCGTCTGGTTTCAGGCTCTTTGCACCTCCCGCAAAGGGTACTTTTCAGCTTTCACTCACGCTACTACTGCGCTATCGGTCTCGAGACGTATTTAGGGTTGGGAATGAATGCTTCCCAGCTTCACACGCGATTTCCAACGCGCGCTACTCTGGAACATCGGAAATCCTCTTTTCGACTTTCCCGTACGGGACTATCACCCTCTCTGGTGGGGCGTTCCAGCCAACTTCTGGTATGTCGAGGAAGAGGTTTACCGAGTCCACAACTCCACATCTCCCTTTCATTTCTGAGAGGGATTCGGTTTGCCCTGTGCCGCGTTCGATCGCCTTTACTGACGGCATCTCGATTGATTTCTTTTCCTGCGGGTACTAGGATGTTTCGATTCCCCGCGTTCCCAATCCTGAAAAGGATCATTCCGAAGAATAGGAAGTCCCATTAGGCGATCACCGGATCTTAGGCTTCGTGCGCCTACCCGGCGCTTATCGCAGCTTGACACGACCTTCTTCGGCGCTCGAGCCGAGCCATTCACCAAACGGCGTAGCATGCCGCTGGCTGTCGACTTAACACTCGTCCAGGTTGCGTATGATTGGTAATCATCGGATGCCGAGGCTCCTTCCTGTCCCCGGCTTTCCTCATCCACTTCCCCGAAAAGGATTCCTTTCCGGGTGCACATTGATCTTAATCTCGCCGTGGCCAATAATCATCGACCGCGGCGGGCATGGCAATATTCGAGGGGGTATAAATACATTATTCCTCGCTATCCACACCACCCCCAAACGTGCAATCATAACTCTACGCAGCGTATCTATTTAAGGCTTTCGAGAGCACTCTGGCTACCCCTTTAATACTCCCGTCTTCAGCTGTTTTTCAGCCATAGTTGTTAGCAACAGATCGGTTTCCCGTGCGCCGACGATAATGTCATCACTTGGGCAGAGGAAACATGGTAAGTAGGTCCTCGAGGGTGTGAATCTTCTGTGCTTCCCCCTTCTTCCCCAACTTCTGCCTGTCCAACCATACGGGAGTGATTCCCACGTTCTTGGCCCCCTTCACATCGATCTCCAGCTTGTCCCCCGTATGTACGCATTTCTCTGGAGATTGGTTTGCATTCTCCAGCGCAGCTTCGAAGATCTTGGGGTTCGGCTTCTCCACACCCACTTCCTCTGAGGTGATGATAGTATCAAAATAATCGGATACTCTCAGGTGCTCAAGAGTATTATGAAGGTTTTTCCTGGCGTTGGATATCACTCCCAGGTTACATCCGCTGCTAATCAGGTCCTCGAGTGTGTCAACCACATCATGGTACACCGCCCAGTTGTCAGGTAAGTTGTATTGGTCGTGGATCTCTCTGGAGAGCTCCTTGACCGGCACATCTTCCACCCCCATGATGTCCAGAATCCTTTCCGAATAATCATCCCAGAAACTCATATCGGGCAATGTGGTGATCCCCTTGAATGACGTATCGCAGTTCACTCTCACCAGAACAGACTTGGCTTGTATCACGCTGATCTGGTGGCCAAAATCGTCCATGATCTCTACGAAAAGGTGCTCGAAATCAGGGTCCAGGTAGATCAGGGTATAGCCCGCATCGAAGAAGAAGTACTCCTTGGTGGTCATAGGTCCTATGTTGTCCATTGTTACCTCACCCTAGCAATTCTGGAATCTCTGACGGCTTCATCGCAACCTCAGCTCCAGAGCCCTTCATCGCCCTGATCTTGCTATCCGCACTACCTCTCCCTCCGGACACTATTGCTCCGGCGTGACCCATCTTCTTGCCCGCGGGTGCGGTGAGTCCCGCGATGTAGGAAACAACAGGTTTACTGATCTCCTCCTGTATGTACTCTGCGGCCTCCTCCTCAGCGGTACCCCCGATCTCACCGATGAGGACGATGGAATCGGTGTCACCGTCTTCTTCAAATCTGCTCAGTACTTCTACGAAATCAGTACCGATCACCGGGTCTCCACCTATCCCCACACAGGTGGACTGCCCGATCCCCGCTTCGGTGAGGTGGTTCACCACCTCATAGGTCAGAGTCCCACTCCTGGAGACCACACCCGTGTGCCCGGGAGTGAATATCTCGTTGGGCATGATGCCCACCTTACTCCCGCCTGGTGAACAGACTCCAGGGCAGTTGGGACCGATGATTTGAACTCCCTTGAGAAGAGCGTACTGAGTGAATTCCATTGTGTCATGGAGAGGTATGTTCTCGGTGACTACCACTACAGTATCGACGCCCCCCTCTATTGACTCGATAACAGCGTCTCTTGCGTAAGGGGCAGGCACGAATATTATGGAAGTATCAGCCGCTGTCACCTCCACGGCCCTACTCACAGAGTCAAACACAGGTACTCCCTTAACCTTCTCTCCCCCTTTACCGGGGGTGACGCCAGCTACCACTTCAGTACCGAAATCGAGCATGGCCTCAGTGTGGTAACTTCCCTGATGTCCGGTGATCCCCTGAACTAGGACTCTAGTATCCTGGTCCACGAATATACTCATTCGATCCCCCCTAACTCACTCGCCTTTCTGCAGGCGTCGTCCAAAGTCTTCAGTGCGAAGATGGACTCAGCCCTCAATATCTCCCTGGCTCTTTCCTCGTTAACGCCTCTTATTCTGGCCACCAGAGGGACCTCAATACCCAATTGCTTCTTGGCGGTAACCACTCCGTTTGCCACCGTATCGCACTTTGTGATGCCGCCGAACACGTTGAGTAGTATGACGTCGGGGTCCATTTCAAGTACCAGGGAAAGCGCATCCACCACCTTCTCCACGTCGTCAGTGCCTCCCAGGTCGAGGAAGAGCCCCCCTTGACCGCCGTAGTTGGAGAGACTGTCCAGTGTGGCCATGGTCAGTCCTGCCCCATTGGCGATGACCCCGATATTGCCCTTTAGTTGGACCAGGGATATGCTCTTGGACTTGGCCATCCTCTCCAGCTCGGTAAGCCCTTTCTCCTGCGGCTCTATGTCCTTCAGTCTGAACAGCGAATCATCGTTGATGGTAACCTTGGCATCCACGGCTACCAGCTTCCCAGCTGCTGTTACAACCAGGGGGTTCACCTCAACCAGTTCGCAGTCGTAATTTCGGAAGACACTCCACAGTCTCCTGAGCGTCTCCCCCAGCTCCTCTCTGCGGTCATTCAAGTCCAAGAAAGTGGAGGCTTCCCTGATCATATAGTCTCTCACTCCCAGGAATGGATGGATGTAGAATCGTCCGATCCTGTCATCGGATATCGACTCGATGTCTACGCCCCCCTCAGGACTGGCCAACATCAGCGGCAGGCCCCTGCTCCTGTCCACGATGATACTCAGGTACAGCTCCCTCTCCACGTCCATCCCCTCTTCGACAAGCAGCTCATCGACCTGGAAGCCGAGGAGCTCTGTGCCCAGCAGTTCTCCAGCCAGTTTCCTGGCCTCCGTGGAGTCTGAACCGCACAGTATACCTCCTGCCTTTCCTCTTCCACCGGAGGGCACCTGTGCCTTGAGAAAGAGGACTTCTTCTCCCGTCCTGATCTCTTCTGGATGTCTGATCACATGACCCTCGGGTACCGGTATTCCTTCTTCGCTCAGGAGTTCCTTCGCTTGATATTCTAGGAGCCTCATCTGACTCTCCACCTGACTTCGTTAATCATGCTATTTCATTATTTGACTGTTGGGTAGGCGGGCGGTAAGGACATGACAAAGATGAGTGGATTCCGGTCGACATTCTGCACCCTTCCACACGGGATTCGGGGAGGGGGAAAGGGGTTAAATACATCTTTAATGTTGCAAGGCCTGAATGAGTGTCCATTACCTGCCTGGTAGGGGGTTTGATGCGAACGTCTTTCTAGTGGACGGTGAACAACCATTCTTGGTGGATACAGGAACTGGTACCAGGATGGACGACACGCTTGACAGGCTGAGGCGTATAACGACCCCCCAGGACATAGACCGGATTATTCTCACTCATTGTCATTTCGACCATGCGGGAGGAGCAAGAGCCCTTTCGAATAAGTTGGACTCCGAAGTATTCATCCACCGCCTTGAAGCCCCTTCCGTTGAGTCGGGAGACGACTACAGAACTCAGGCGACTATGTTCGGAGAGCACATGGAGGAGGTTGGGGTGACGGCCATCGATGAGGGACGCTCGTTCTCCTCCGGTGAAGAGGAGTATCGAGTAATACACACCCCTGGCCACTCGGCCGGTAGTATCGCTCTGTATCACCAGCAGAGTGGATCCCTGATCGGGGGCGATACGGTCTTCGTGGGTGGAATCGGTCGTTGGGACCTTCCCGGTGGTGATTATGAATCCATTGTCCGTTCGTTGAAACAACTGCTGGAACTGAAGCCCAACAACCTCTATCCGGGACATGGTCTATGTGACAAGGGCGGGGCCACTGATCATATAGTGGATGCTCTAGCTAAGCTGGGGGAGTCGTAGATGGAAGTAATTAGATGTGACTCAAGCGATTGTGTGGACTGCGATCTTCCGCAGTCCGAAATCGAAAGAATGGCCGCGGCCATAGGGAACGGGAAAATGATTGTCTATCCCACGGACACTCTGTACGGTCTAGGGGCCAATATTTTCGATGAGAGTGCGGTGAAAAAAGTGTACATGGTCAAGGGTAGGCCTTTCGATATGCCGCTGTCAGTGGCAGTAGCGGATATAGAAATGCTGGAAGAGATCGCGGTCTTGGACCGGAGGACCAGGATTCTGGTCGAGACCTTTCTGCCTGGACCCCTTACTTTGTTGGTCACCAAGAAGGGCGTTGTTCCTGATATACTCACTTCAGCTTCGGTGGAAGTGGGCATCCGGATACCTGATCACCCATTCGCATTAAGACTGATCAAGGAAACGGGACCGATTACTTCCACCAGTGCCAACATCCATTCGCACGCCGAACCTGTCAGCGTGAAGAATGCGGTGGAGGACCTGGGAGAGGCTGTGGAGTACTATGTCGATTGTGGAGACGCTGAGATAGGCCTCCCCTCGACCATCGTGCAGTTGTCCGATGATGACATCGAGATAATCAGGAAAGGGGCCATCCCCGTCGAGGAGATCGAGGCTGCTCTAAATGAATGATGCCGCTCTGAGTGCACTGAGGAGGGCGGGCTCAATTGCCGCCCGCGCTAGGGACACTGGAGTGGAAATGATAGAGGAGGGAGTCTCCTACCTGGAGGTCGCTGAATCCGTCGAGGGCGTGATACACAAGAAAGGGGCGGAACCAGCGTTCCCGGTCAACATTGGAGTCAACGAGATAGCAGCCCATTGCACCCCCTCGTCCAAGGACAAATCCAAATTCTCCCGGGGAGATCTGGTGAAACTAGACGTCGGGGCTCATGTCGATGGCTACATAGGAGACACAGCCATAACAGTCGAGGTGGGGACAAGAAACAGGGAGCGGTTGATCGAGTCTTCAAGGAGAGCTCTTAGTTTCGCTTTAGAGATGATCAGTGTGGGTACCACGGTGAGCACCATCGGTGGGACCATCGAAAAGAGTATCAAGGGGTTCGGATACAAACCAGTGACCAACCTTACCGGTCATGGGATGGAGAGGTATTCACTGCACGCAGGCCTCACTATACCCAACATCGATGATGGGGACAAGTCGAGGGTGGAAGAGAACATGGTGATCGCGGTCGAACCTTTCGCCACCGACGGTAAGGGCAAGGTTTCAAATGGTAAAGGCGGCAACATATACAGGGTGCTGAGAGAGAGGTCAATCAAGGACAAGAAAGCGCTCGATTTTTTCTCCATCGTTAGGGAGGAATTCGGGACTCTCCCTTTCTGCGAGAGGTGGTGTGTTGAACTGGACAAGAAGGCGGTAAAGCACCTGAGAACTCTGGTCCGCCACGGACTGATATCCAGTTATCCTGTATTGAGGGAAGTCAACAGGGGGCTGGTGTCTCAGGCCGAGCATACCTTGGTCCTAAACAATTCTAAGATGGAGATTACTACTGACTGATCGACCAGGAATTTCTTGTCCAATGCACGCAAAAACTCTTCTCAGACCTTTTCGCCGTTATTGAGGAACTCTCCCAGCCTTCTGATACCTTCCTCTATCTTGTCTAGATCGTTCACCAGCGGTCCGTAGGAGACCCTGACACCGTTCTTGACGCTCTCCCCGAACCCGCTGCCAGGGGTGAGCAGCACCCCCTTCTCTTTCATGATGTCCACTATCATCGAATCGGCCCCCTCCCCCAGCTCCATCACCGTGTACAGGCCTCCTTCAGGCACCAGGCGTTTCTTCCCACAGTGCTCGTCGATGGCCCCAATACACTTCTTGGCCGCCCTTTGATAGTCTTTGTTGATGGACTCGATGTACTGACTGAACTTACCGTTAGCTAGACTCTCTTTGAGGAATTCAGCCATGGCCATCTGGTGCATCTTGTCCCCGCACAGACAGGAATAATTGAGGTACTGAGTGAGTCCACCGACCACCCCTTTGGATGCCACGATCCATCCCGTTCTTCTGCCCAGACTCCTTGACCACTTCGAATTGGAGTAGATCAGGATGAGGTTCTCATGTTCCGCAGGGGACCAGGAGAAATAATCTGGTAGGGGCTGCCTGAAACACTGGGTTTTGTATGCGTAGTCCATCACCAAATAGGCTCCGGAATCCTGGCAGAGCTCCAAGGCCCGGACCATGAACTCCTCCGGTACCACCTGACCTGTAGGGTTGTCGGGAGAAGGTATGAGCATCGCCGAGGGCGAGTGCTCCCTGAATACATCTTCCATTTCCCCCAACAGTGCATCCAGATCCGGGATGTACTCCCAGGTCCCGGGGTCAAAAGTCCTCAGAAAATGGATCTGAGGGGAATAGCCGTTCTCACCCAGTTCGGAAAGCGCATAGAACATCTGGCCGTAGTAATTGGCATAGGTAGGGTCCAACAGTATGATCTCGTCTCCAGGATCGCATATAGTGCGAAAGATGTCATGGGTGAGCTGAGTAGACGAATTAGAAATAAGGATGTTGTCTTCTGACACCTCCATTCCGTACAGGTACTCATCCATACGGGCGAGCTGCTCTCTGCACTCAGAGATGCCCGAGGTAGGTGGATACCCCCCCGCTTCATGAAATCTCTCCCTCTCTGAACATATCTCCGCGTATATCTCCCTCAGTCTATCCGGAGCTTCATGGCCCACCCACCCTCCAGCGAAAGAGATCACCTCGGAGGGATCGAGGCCCATGGCTCTGATGTTTCTCTCGTCTGCCATCTTCATGATGTTGCGGATGGCCGAAGGCCGTCTCCCCATCTCTTGAACCAAGCTAGACAATGTCACGCGTGACAGGATATCACTTGCCGAGTTGTAATGCAATCCAAATATAAATAATCGCTGAAGATTTTGGAAAAGGATATGGCGGAGGGGCGTCGATTGAGACCTCAAGAATCTTATGGGTGGTTCGAATCTGGAGGAAATGACGAGGTAAGAAATGCATCCCCTCCGCCTGCCCCAATATCTCCTTAGGGACATACCTCCGAATTACTGATACCTAATAAACTTTTCTATCAGATTATGGATTTCGCCCGCGATGATAGCGCCCTCTGCTAATCATGTACGAAGCATCATAAGGGTGCGAGATGGGCCCGATTGGTCCTCTGGTCCATAATATCGCTTTCACCATGGAAGGTTTAATTAATGCTTGAATATTTACGAAGCAGAAACATAGCGAGGGTAGCCAAGCCAGGTCAATGGTGTGTAAACATCGGCCAAAGGCGACAGACTCAAGATCTGTTCCTGAAGAGGTTCGTCGGTTCAAATCCGGCCCCTCGCACTTCTGATGCCTCCCGCATACTCTCAAGAACGAGTTTGTGTCTATAGGTCCTATTTTCCGCTGAAGAGACTCTTCACATCCATCTGCCAGATGTGGGGAAATCCCGCCTGGTCTACGTAAGCCTCGTAAGTGTGAAAACCCTCATCGAAAGTCTTGATTGTACATTTCGGATTCATTCCACCTTCATCGGGATTGACCATCTTCACCAGGCATTGGTGGGTTATTCACTTCGACAATTGGAGCTAGAGCTTCTAGGGGGTATCCGTCATGGCACATCCTCCTTTTGAAATCATAACCCTTGTTTGGTTGAAGGACGGTCCCCTTTCCCTGAACCTCATTAGATGAAATGATAATCGGATTATTGATGCTCATACTTTGTGTTCCTATTGCTCCTAACTGTCATTTCTCTTACGCTCCCGTCATCTGGGAAATGGCATCTTTGACCGTACTCAATTTCACTTCGAAAATACTAAGACCTAGAATTCTAACCCTTAAGATCCCCATAAGACTCATCATCTGCGTCCAATCCGTCCAAATGGTAGTACTCACTCGCCCGTGCGAGACTGATATTCATATCCATCAAGCGAGAAGAAAACTAATTTATAGGCCCCCAAGACCTAATTCTGGACATATGGAGAAGCCCGAGTGGGAGGCGTATGTGGAAAGAGCGGGGTCCGTCCCCGGTACCGTGGCCTATACTGGGGAGTATAAAGATAGGTCGGTGGAAATTACAATATTGGACTACGATGAGACTCAATTCCAGGAAAAGAGGACCAGCAATGTTGAGGAATGCTTCCCGTTTAAGGATGAGCCTACCATCACATGGATTAACGTAGATGGAATCCATGATACAGAGATCATTGAGAAGATCGGAAAACACTTCGACCTCCACCCTCTAGTTCAGGAAGACATTGTGAATTCCCAACAACGGGCAAAACTGGAGACTTTTGAAGATTACATGCTGATCATCTTCAGGATGATCTATTCTAGGGGAGATAGTGACATTATCCATGGTGAGCAGATAAGCCTTTTACTCGGAGATCGGTGGGTCATCTCTTTTCAAGAGGAACCGCAGGATATCTTTGAGAATATAAGAGATAGGATAAGGCGGGGAAAGGGGCGAATACGGAGAGAGGGGGCCGACTATCTCGCCTACGCTCTCTTGGACACCGTCATAGATAACTATTTCTTTATATTGGAGGAAGTCGGAGATAGAATTGAGACGATCGAGGAAGAGCTGGTGACCGATCCGCCACCCGAGGTTCTGCAGACTATCTACCGTTTGAAGAGGGAAGTGATACTTCTCCGTAAGACGATATGGCCACTCCGCGAAGTCGTTAGCGGCCTGCAACGAGAAGAGAGCAGGCTGATACACAAACGGACCACAGTATATATGCGAGACGCCTACGATCACACGATCCAGGTTATCGATGCAATTGAAACCTATAGGGACCTGATATCTGGTATGCTTGATATACACCTTACTACGGTGAGCAACAGGATGAACGAAGTGATGAAAGTCCTGACAATAGTGGCCACAATTTTCATTCCTCTGACATTCATCGCTGGCGTTTACGGGATGAACTTCGTCAGTATGCCCGAGCTGGGGTGGGAGTTCGGCTATCCCATGGTCTGGATAGTGATGTTGATAATTGGCGTACTTATGGTCGTCTATTTCATTAGGAAGAATTGGATGTGAACGGATCCCATCCGGTGATCTGAGCCAGCACAATTCAATGCCCCTCCTCCATTTGCCTTTCTCCTTTTGTCCTGAATTCGTCTTCAGCCATGAGGAATGTTAGAGGATCTCCCGTTGATTCGTGCCCTGAGACAAAAATATAGCACTACTCCTCTCCTCCGATCCAGCCCAAGAGTGCCGGTATCTCGCCGAACAGCATCTTCCTGATAACAATATGAAGTCCCACCAGCAAGAACGGGGCATAGCTCGCTGCCTGATGAAGGTCCTCTTCGACCTCTATTCCGCCGATCTCCTCCCCCATCAGTCCTGTGAAGAATGAGGCCAGAAAATCAGTATCAATAGCAGAGAAGCAACGCCTCTGATGACCTTAACATTCATAATATACTCCATTGTTCATGGCTAACTTATTAACAACAGATAAAATTAACCGACCGGTGTGATATGCTTGTTCAGCAAGTCCAGTGTGACATTACTACGAGCATTAGGCCGATGACAGTAGAAGAGCCCGTGTCAATTCATATCACTCAAATCTGATAAAGGAAACATGCATCTGTCAACACGTATGTTCTCCAACCGAATCACCTCCATCACCCCGTCGGGCATCAGAGAGATATTTGAAAACGTGGGCGGGGGAGCAATCAATCTTGGCCTGGGTGAACCTGACTTTCAACCGCCTCTACGGGCCAGGGAGGCTCTGAAGAAGGCGCTGGACCAGGGGTTAAACAAGTACGGGCCTACCAACGGCCTGATCCAGCTGAAGGAGTCGGTGGCCTTTTACCTGCGCAAATATAATCAAAATGTCACGCCCGAGGACCTGATAATAACCACCGGGGCCACCGAGGCATTGATGATCACCACCCAGTCCTTATTCCAGGAGGGCCAGGAGGTGTTGGTCCCAGAACCCGGGTTCGTGCTGTATAGGCCCCATATCGTACTTACGGGTGCAGAACCTGTGCCATACCCGCTCGACAAAGCCAGGGGTTTCGATCCAGACGTGGAACAGATCAAGGAGCAGATCAACGAGCGGACGACGGGGATCATAGTGAACAGCCCCTCCAACCCCACCGGCGGCGTGATATCTGAAGAGACACACCGATCTCTTGTAGACGTATCGTTGGACGAGGACTTATGGTTGATATCCGATGAGGTCTACGACAACTTCGTATACGAAGGTAAACACTATTCGTTCTGCGAGAACCTGGAGAAATCAGTGGTCGTGAACTCCTTTTCGAAGTCGATGGCCACCACGGGCTGGAGACTTGGCTACATGACATCCAACAGGGAAGTGATCGATCAGGTATCAAAGATGCACTACTATACCGTGGCCTGTCCCCCTACACCCATACAGTACGCCATCAACAGCACGCTGTGTTACATAGACGACTTCCTGGAGAAGGTCATACCCGCCTTCGACAGAAGGAGGAAGAAAATGGTGAGTTTGATCAACGAGATCCCGGGTTTTGAATGTTCGATGCCCAGAGGTGCTTTCTACGCTTTCCCCTCTTATGACTTTGACGTGAAGTCCATGGATCTGGCGAAGCGGATTGCTAGAGAGGGAGTGATATGTTCACCCGGTTCGGCGTTTGGAGAGCAGGGCGAGGGTCATATCCGCTTCTCTTACGCCGCATCGGAGGAGGACATTGAGAAAGGTCTCAGGATTGTGAAGGATGTAGTCCAGGAGATCTCTTGAAGCGACTCCTTTTCCCCAATTTCCATTGTGCTAGGGACCAACCCTGGGAAGAGCCTTAATAAATGGGCTCTCTATTCGGAATTAGCAGCAAAAAGATTTCAAAGCGAATCCAGGAAGGGAAACAATGAATGGTGAGAATGGACGAGACGAAGTCGTTGATTTTGGAGACGTAATGGACGAGAAGGCAGAACAGATCCTATTTGGGAAAAACCCCAATCGATGCGATGTACTGAGGGACATGTGGTTCCAGAACATACAGGAAGTTGCCGAAGGAACGGATGCTCCTGAAGAAAAGAAGATGGAGATAGTCTTTATGGCCGCCGCGAATTCGGTCCTCGACATGGTGATGGATATTATTCCTCCCAAGCTTTCACTGACCCTGGTCAGGAATCTGGATGGATACCTCAAGATCACGATGGTCAACGACGAGTACGATACGGACCTGATGAAGGAGTTCCAGGAGGAATTCGTGGAGGCCAAGGGCGCCGAATTTGAATCTCAGGAGGATCTGGACAATGCGGTCGAGGTCTTCGAAGAAAACTGGTGGAACACCAAAAGAGATGAGCTTGACGGGAAATCGCCCAACAGGGCCATGAGGGAGATGGGCCAGAAATACGACATCTAGAACGCATTTGACATTAGCGTACAGTTATCATGAACGACGCAAAGAAATGCACGATCCTCCTTTCCATCGTTGCCTATTTCGTACTGCTGGGCTCAACAATAATATCACCGATCCTGCCCCTTTACGCCCTGACCTTTGAAGTCTCTCTGGCCATGGTGGGGGGACTGATATCTGGTTTCGGGTTGGCCAGACTGTTGCTCGACGTCCCCACAGGGATGGTGGTAGAGAGGATCGGCATGAAGCGTTTCATGCTCATCGGGCTTGCCGTGGTGGCAGCAGGGGCCCTGATTTCTGGTTCTGCGGTATCTTACTGGATGCTTCTGATAGGCAGGGTCATCGAGGGTGTGGGGTCGGCCCTGTACACCACCACCTCATTCACCTGCATGGGCAAAATCGCCCCCAAGGACGAGAGGGGCAAGTACATGAGCTTCTACCTTGGACTGCTACTCCTGGGCACAGTGAGTGGTCCTGCCATCGGAGGCTACATCGGAGAGCATATCGCCCTCAATGCACCTTTCTACTTCTATTCGATATGTGCCATGTTCTCCTTCCTGCTCATACTCTTCGGTGTGGACAGATCCCTCACCCAATCAGTGGAGAGCGGGGGCACTGACATCGACTTCGGTATGATCAAATCTCTGTTGAAAGACTACACCTTTGCTTCCATCAATGTAGCTATCTTCTTCATATTCGTGGTAAGGATGGGAGTGATAGCTACCTTGGTCCCCATCTTCGCGGTGGAGAACCTCGGCCTCACAGAGTCCACTCTTGGTTTGGTGCTCACTTTATCCGCCCTGATGAATTTCGTGGTCATGGTTCCTGCCGGCCATCTTACGGACAAATACGGGAGGAAGTGGTTCATGGCCTCCAGCCTCTTTTTTACTGGTCTGATAACTGTGCTATTGCCCTTCTCAAACGATCTTATCGTATTCGGGGCTCTGATGACCGTGATGGGTGTGGCGTTAGGACTGTCCGGCCCCATCATGGCCTGGGTGGCAGACATCTCCAAGCCGAAGGAGGTGGGCACGGCCATGGGCGTCTTCCGGACCATGAGTGACGCCGGGTTCGTGGTGGGACCCCTCGCCCTGACCATATTATCTATCAGCCCGGGGCCTGGCCTCGGAGTCTTTCCCTTCGTGGTGGCTGGGCTATTGATAACCGGGGCCAGTTTCCTGCTAATGAAGGCAAGGGATCCTATCGGGAAAGAGTCTGCTTGAACAAAAGAGGTATAGTTGGAAGTGCTTATTCCTGAATGACGGCCCAAGGTGATGATTGAATTGGTAGTGACATCGGCTCCAGGCAAGCTGATACTGCTGGGAGAGCATGCAGTGGTCTTCGGAGAACCAGCCATCGCTCTGGCGATAGATCTCCGATTGAAGTGTTCTGTGAAGAAATCGGAGGAATTCAAGGTCAACGGTGAACCGCTGACCCGTTCCATCCACTCTTACATCTATAGGGCGGTTCAGGATCACTGGTCAGGTCCTCCCCTCTCTATAGACACCAGGAGTGATATCCCTTCTGGATCCGGTCTCGGTTCTTCTGCCTCGGTCACCGTGGCCACCATAACCGCTCTACTGAGTATGCAGGATCGCTTTCAGAAGGAATACGTCGCCCGTTCAGCATTCGAGGTCGAGTCGGAGGTTCAGGGCAGGGCGAGCCCCATCGACACCTCAATATGCACTAACGGAGAAGCCATATTCTTGGACCGGCAGAGGGGTGAAGGCTTCCTGTGGGAGATCAGGAGGGATGAGAGGGTGTGGTTCATACACCACTGTGGTGCGCCCCGCATGAGCCTGGTGATCGGCTACACCGGATTCCACGCTCCCACCGGTCCCCTGGTGGCCAAAGTGAAGGATTTCGTAGATAGCTCGTCTTCGGGAGGGGAGGTAATCGAAGAAATAGGCCAACTCTCAGTGGAAGGCCTGAACACACTATCTCAGGGAGACAAGAAGGCGCTGGGAAGAATCATGGACAGGAACCAGGAGCTCTTGAGCACGCTCGGCGTCTCTTCTCCAGAGTTGGATCGACTCATAGAAGCCGTTTCTCCTTATTCTTACGGTGCCAAGCTCACCGGTGCCGGAGGAGGGGGCTGTATGGTGGCCCTGACTGACGAGGTGGACAGGGTCTGCCATGAGATAAGGAAGGCGGGGGGAAAGCCTTACGTCGCCCATACTGGTGCCGATGGCGTGATGGTGGAGGGCGGATGATCTTTAGTTTCAATATGAGAACGCGTTTTATACCCGCTCTGCCGGGATCCTACACCACTAAATCAGTTCCTCGAACTCTTTCACCAGTTCGGGATACTTCTTCTTGATAACTCTGAGGATATTGTAAGTGGACATCTTGTCCAGGCCCACTTCGGAGAGTGTCTGTACGATCTCGTCGAATGTCCCGTCGCTGAGGGTCACCAGTTTCTCCTTGGCCATCCAGTTACGCCACAGCTTCTCTTCCAACCGGTCTCTCCACATATCGTCGTATTTGGAGAGCATCTCCCCGCTGAAATCACCGGCTTCGAGAGCTTCCCCGATCACCTGCCCGGCGTACATTCCCGAGAGGCAGGCATGAGCTATGCCCCCTCCAGTGATGGGGTCGATGATCCTCGCCGCATCACCCACCAGCATCAGTCCGTCTGCAGTGGTCTGCTCCAGTGGGGGTGATACTGAGACAGCACCGGCAACGGCGTCCAGGGGTTGACCCTTGTTCAGCCTGTCGTCCTCCTCTATATACTTGTCAAGATATGCTTTCACCTCTCCGGGACCGTTCAGTCTTGAGAGCTGAACTCCCAGCCCTATATTGGCCACATCATCCCCCTTCGGGAATATCCAGACGTAACCTCCAGGGGCGGCGCTGCCTACAGTGAACTCGCAATAATCGCTCTCGATTTCAATATCGGCCAACCTGTATTGGACGCAACTGGTAATGTCGGTCGGCTTCAGGGTGGTATCGATACCAGCCCACCTCCCTACCTGAGATTCGAAACCGTCAGCCCCCACAACGCAGTTCGTTTTGATGTCCAGGGGCTCTCCGTGGGACACGGCCTTCACTCCTGAGACCGATCCGTCCTCCATGATCAGCCCCGTTGCTGCTGTCTTGACCATGATGTCGGCACCCGCGCGGGCCGCCTGGGCGGCCAGATTTTTATCGAAAACACCCCTCTCCAGCACCAGCCCCACTTCGCTTCCCGCCATCTCTTCATCGACGTAGAAATCGTGTCCACTGGGAGAGACGATTTTTGCCCCTTTGACTCTGGCCGCTACACTCTTCTCGTTGAGCTCCAGTCCCACTTCTCTCATCCAGGCTCTTGACACTCCTTCAGCGCACCTGACAGGTGATCCGATCTCCTGTCGCTTCTCCAACATCAGCACTCGAGCGCCGCTCTCGGCTGCGAATCTGGCGGCTGTGCTCCCGCCGGGACCGCCGCCCACGATCACCGCGTCGTATTCCTCATTCATACTTCTCCCTCCATCTCTAGGGCACCGACAGGACAGATCTTGATACATCTCTTGCAGCGGTTGCAGTCCTCATTGAACACGGGGATTATTTCGTTCAGAAATATGGCGTTCTGAGGACAGCCCCCAACACATGCTCCGCAGTGCATACATCTCTCAATGGAAATTAACATCGGGCGCACCTCAGGTGTACTTCTCCCCTCTCTTCTCTCGCCACTCGTCTAGGGGCACAGAGAATTTCTTCTCCACTTCCTCTCTGTACATGGGACCCGCGTTGTAAGCGCAGAAAGGTATGATACTCTCGTCGGGGGTCACGTAATGTATAGCGCATCTCTTCACCCTCTCGATGTCGTAATTGTAGCTGTCCTGAAAGTGCATACCGCCCACGAACATCATCTGCCATGAGAAATCGGCGAGCCCCTCCTTGGTATCCTCGGAGAAAACGGTCTCCATCATCCTCACGAACTTCACAAGAGAAAGCCCCTCTGGAATCTCCTCTTCAATCAAGCACTTCTTGACCAGATTTACCGCTTTGACCTTTGAAGGGAACTTAATACGGGCACCCTCTGCCTTCTCGGACAGTTCGTAAAGGCCTTTAAACAACCCGTCCACATCGATGAATCGTGGGAGAGGAATAACCTTTCCATCTCTTATGAAAAGGTAGGTGGCCAATCCACAGTGAGGGTGGGGAGTGAAGGTCACCTTGTCCTCGTTCAGGATTGAGGATATGAAGGAGGAAACAGGGGCTACAGTGGGTACCGGGAACCAGTCGTTCTTGTTGGTATATCCAGTCTGTTCTCCGATGTCCTTCACCATATCGGGAAGCGTGTATCTCTGCTGTTCTCTCTCTTCTTTACCTATCCTCCCCGTGAAGGCCACCGGCTGGAAGTTGACGCCCCTGATCACGTCCGAGTTCTCGAGTGCGAATTCCAGTATGGGGCCCACTTGGTCATCGTTAATACCTTTAACGATGGTGGGCACCAGCACGATGGAGGGGCTCTTCTCCAGTTTCCTTACATTCTCTATGGCCTTCTTTTTAATATCTAGCAGCGGTCTTCCCCTGGCACTGATATAATTCTCCTCCCTGAGTCCATCGAACTGCAGGTAGATGGTATTGAGGCCCGCTTCCGAGCACTTACGGGCAAAGTCCTCTTCTTTAGCCAGTTTGATACCGTTCGTGGCAATCTGCACCTGTGCAAAACCCATCTCTTTCGCGCTCTTCAACACATCGAAGAATCTGGGATAAATGGTGGGTTCGCCACCGGAGAACTGGACCGCGGTACACGGAACTGGTCGTTCTTCACGGAGCACTTCCAGCATCCTGATCACCTCCTCGAAAGACGGTTCGTATACATAACCGGCAGCATTGGCATTGGCAAAACAGATAGGACACTTCAAGTTGCATCTGTTGGTCAAATCGAGGTTGGCAAGAGAGGTGTGACTGAGGTGCAGGTTACACAGTCCACACTCAAAAGGACAGGTGGTGGCATCCGTTATCTTGGGACTTTCTATTCCCGCCCCATCGTAGGCGAACTTCTCTGCCTTCAGGAACAGATCCACGTCGGACCAGTAGACATCAGTGATCTTTCCGTGGTCTGGACATTCCTTTTCTATCATCACCTTCCCACCCTCCTCGAACAATGTGGCGGGGATGATCTCTTTACACTCAGGGCACAAAGACCCGGTCTTCTTAGGAAGCCCCTTCTCTAGCTTGCTTTCCTCGATGAGCATGATTCCATCCTAGGCTCGGATTATAGGGGTATAGATTTAATATTTGTGTAGCGATTACAGCTACAAGATTGACCATGGATATACTCGACATATTGAGGGTGAACGAAAAGAGGATGGAGGATGAATACAGGGAGATCTCTCAACATCTGCAGAAATTCGGTCTTTCTGAATACGAGTCTAGAGTGTATATCGGCCTGGTGGCCATGGAGCAGGGTACCGCCGAAGAGATCAGCGAGTCGTCATCCGTACCCCGTACATCTACATATAAAGTTCTAGAGTCTCTGGAGGAAAAGGGTTACGTGGACTCTGTCCAGGGGAGGCCCAGGACCTACTTCCCGGCCCCCCCCAGTGAATTGAAGGAGGAACTCCAGGATGAGCTGATCACCACTTTCGACAAGCTGACAAACATTCAAGGAATTTTCAGTGATAAAGGGACACCGCAGCTGGTGTACACCATTGCAGGGAGGGAGAGGATACTGTCCAAAATTGGGAATATGGTCGATTCCTCCATGAAGAGCATCTTGCTGTCATCGCCTTCGATCTCCCATATCAGAAAAGCTCACGAGGAGAAGTTCCAGGCGGCTGTGGAAAGAAAGGTGTCGGTCATAATCGTGGCCGAGCCCTTCACCCGCCTTCCACCCAACACTCATAGCTATAGGAAGGAGGGGCTTATGGCCACGGACATGATAACAGATGGCGATATGGCATTGATCGCCTCGCCCGACCTATCTCTGTGCGGCTATACAGACAACCCCTTTCTTTCCGAACACTTGGAGAACATATTCAGGTCTACTCTAGCCCAACTGGAGTAGTCAGCCCTCTTCATCGAAAAACTCCATCTCACTGTCTGATTCCTGGGAATCCATCCATTTGGCAGCGAATCTGCTTTTCCTCCTGAGACTCATTTTTCGCTTCTCTTCAGGACTGGGTGCAGACCTCTCCACGGTGAAGGCTCCCACGCAGGCCATCAGTGTTGATAGAACGATCACTACAAGAGTGACACTGAGGATGGCGGTGCCAATCTCGGCTGTCACTACTTCCCTTACCAGCGGATACGAGGCGAGCACCGCAGCGCTCAGACCACGGGGCATCATGAAGAACACGGCCATCCTGTCCTGTTCACCCATGCCCAGTAGGGCACAGGTACCTCTGGAGGTGGCGGCCCTGATGCCCAATAGGCCCAGGAATATGCCCAGACCCAGGACCACGTATTCGATATTGACGGGTGTCATGCTGAAGACTATGCCCAGGTAAACGAAGAAGAACGTTCTAACGAAGAAAGTGATCTCTGAGTGAAACCCGCGTATCTCCTCGTTGAACTTGAATTCCCCTTTGAATTTCTTGAACATCCGCGCGAACTCGTCCTTATTGCCCAGTACCAGTCCGAATATCAGGGCAGCGATGGCCCCCACGCCGGTATTCCCGACCAGGAGATCGGTTCCCCCATACATCACCAGAAGGGCGGCAATGGTCACCATATAAGAGAAAGGCTGGTTCTCAAGTTTGGCCAGAACTTTCAACCACGCGATTCCGGCTATCAAACCGATCATGAAGGAAACAAAGAAAGCACTCACCAGGTTCCTCACCGCCACGTCCACCCCACCTCCTCCATCATGGAGGAAGAACAGGATCGACATGGCCATCACGATCACCATCACGTCCGTGAGGGCCGATTCGATGGTGAGCAGCGTTCTTGTCTTGCCAGAGATGTTCATCCTGGTGACGATGGGAATCACGATGGCCCCGCTGGTCCCTCCCAGTATGGCTCCCAGCAACAGGGACACTATCAGGCCCCATCCCAGGAAGTAGTAGCATATACCAGTGGTGATGATGATGGACAGTGAAAAGACCACAATGCTGTGGAACATGGTTTTGGTGATTGACTTTAGCACCTGGTCATAATTCAGCCCCATGCCCCCATCAAACATGATCATGGCCAATGCAAGGGCGGCGAAGAAAGGAGCCATGTCCTCGATCAATACAAACATGTCAGAATCTACGATACCGAGCAGACCGGGCCCTATCAGCACGCCCAGAAAGATCAGAATGAGAACATCAGGAATCTTATATCTGTTGAATAGAAAATTGGAGATGAATCCAATGAAGATGATTCCCCCTATGGCCAGGAAGGCCGTTATGACAGAGATCATCCGATTCCCTGTGGCGCATTGAACCATTTCACTTAATACACTTCCGACAAGAATATCCTTCTGAGGAAACGTTGTCCGGAATGGAATAGTGGTTGTAGTATGCAATTAGTTCGAATCTATTTCAGCCTCTCCATCATCGATTGAGGATATGCACTGGAAGACGAAGGGAAGTAGACAGAGCAATTCTCTCAGTTTTTCGAAAAGTTTTGTGAATTCAAAGAAGGGTCAAATGCCTTTCTCTCTGGCCGCCGTCATTCTTCTGGTCCTGTCCAGCATGAGCGTCGTCATTTTCTATCAGATAGACGAGAACGAACGACACTCAGAGGTGCCAAGAGATATACTAGAGAAGATGAACCGGGTTGCAGTAAGCAATTATCGGGAAATCGAACGGACTTCTTACGGACTGGCAGTGGTTGTGGCAAAGAGTCTAGATGCTGCAAATGAGACGCAATTGCTGAGCAAATTCAGGATGGCATTGGCAGATCGAATCAATTCAACGTATCCCTGTCGTGAAAACGGATTTGAGGTGATTGTGAATACCAGTGATCTTTCTCTCTCATTCATGAGGATGAACGTTGAAGAGGCGTATCCTGAGCTCTCAGGAGGGGGCGAAGAGGATCTGGGCTGGAACAAGAGTACAGTTCCTGCCTACCTCAAGGTGAGTGGATCGCTGAGCATATGGGTGAATAGCGAGAGGGCCCAGATCAGCAGGAATTTTTCGCTGGACAGAGGTGTCTTCCTCCCCTATCCCTTGATTTCCAACCGGATAGGGACTCTGAAGAACGCGATGTCCGGAGGAAAGTGTGAATTCGAGAACATAGTGAGATATGAGCTGTCTGCGCTAGTCCAGGACAGGGTTCTAAGGGGTTATGGCTCGAAGAGTAAGAACGGCCCCCAGGGAACGGCAAACATCCTCACCCACTCTGAAATAGAGAAGGCGGTCCAGCTGGCTTCTGTCTTCGAACAGAGAAGACATCTGAGAGACGTGGATCCGGCATTGCTCGATTCGCTGACTACTTCTCAACGTTTAAAGGGGATAATCCACGGCGCTCTTTCCGAGGGTAGATTGGATTGTGCCGATGTATTCCTTGAGCTTATGGGATCTCCATCATATGACACTGGCCTGGTCCTGGGAGAATCTCTTCATTCGGCCATAGATGTACTGGTAATGAAGTGGCTTCACTTCCTGCATGTTCTAGATGCTGCCTCATTCGTGGAGGGGCTGTTACAGGAGGGGCAGACGACTTTCATTGAGGCCATTGACCAGTGTCTGGGTACTGAGACATTCAGAGACACACTGACAAACTGGATCGGGGAGAAGATGGATAATGCTGGGTATCCGGAGTCCCACTACCGATACATGTACTACGGTTCTCCGGACGGACATGTGACTGTGCCTGAAGCGAACATGACTCTCACCAACGATCTGAATCAGTCATATAATGTGGCTATCGGGGGCAGTGTCGACCTCGACTTCCCGTCACAGGACATCTTCGAAGCTGAAGAGTGGAAAGAATTCGTCCTCGACTATAGGAGGAATACCTTCGAACTGGGTGAGTCGATTGAAGACTTTCTGAAATCGATCGTCTTGGCTCTCAGTGACCATGTGGCACTCCCCGATGTAACCCTCTCCCTTGATCCCGGAGACGATTCTTACTTCTTGGACGAACTGAAGGATGGGATGAAAAGGGCGTTCAAAGGGAAAGAAGACTGGATGTCCAGTGCCGTTCAACATGCCAGGGACACTGTGGAGGTGATCGATGAGCTGGCAGAGAGCCTCCTGGAATTCGTGAACTCGACGTGGATGACCCTCTTCGACCAGAAGGAGTCCATGGAAATAGCCATGAAAGGTGCGGCAGAGGAACTGGTAGACGATGTCTCTGACCAGGTACCTCATTTCGGCCCATCATCGCAGGCTGAAGCGGTGGAGAAAGTCTACCAGGACATCTTACTCTCCCCCGGTCTTGAATTGAGCGCTGAGGTTAGGAGCGAATTCAAGAAGGGAGTGGAGTGGAGGATGACCCTCCTGGAACGGGGAATGATGAATCACTCAGGCAGTGACCTAAACGATCTGTTGGCCGACATCGCCTCGGGGATAATCTCCGATACGCCTGGACTGGAAAGAGGTCTGGAGGAGTTTGTATTCCGACTTATTGAAGACGTTGAGGACTCCTTCTCGTTGAGGACTGACAAGAAGGTCTTGAGCATGCCTGATGACTGTTTCAGGATGCGGACCCCGGAGGGGGAGCTATTGACTGAGAACCTGACGGTGGGCAGTGGAGCAACACCCTCCAGCATTCATAACTCGCCCATCTTGGACCTACAAATCGATCTCAAGAGGCCGTGGGACCACTCAAGGGAACCTGAGTATTATCCGAATATTCACGACACTGACGTGAGTAACCGTACTTTCTCTTCATATTCCACCCAGTGGACGGTAAAGCTGAGCGGGTCTCTCAAAGTTTCGGTGCAGGCCAATGGTGTCCATGAACTGTACGAAGCATTGGGTACGGGGAGTGAGGAAGCGCTCGTCCCCTTCTCCACCAACTTCACCATAGTGGCAGCGAGTGGATGGGCTCTGGAGGGCGTCGACTACATGCCCTCCTCCACCCTCGGCGGGGAGATACAGAAGTTCATGGGCAACGTATTGGACGGACTGCTTGAGCAGTTGAAGTTCATAACGGGAGGAATCTCACAGGTCTTCTCATTTTTCAAGAACATGTTTGATACGCTCCTCTCCTACTCCTTGAAAGCGGTTTCAATACTGTCCAACGCTCTTCAGGATATGGTCTCCGGCCTCCAGGAATTTCTTCTCGGAACCGGCGCCCAGTTTGTTGATTTCGCAGGAGAGTTCATCCAGTCAGTGGTGGGAACCATCAACTTCAATATGACCCTATTCGGTCTCAAACTCGCTGTGGAGACCAATCCCACTGACCTTGCTCTTGGGCTGTCCAAGGATGTAGTGAAGATCACGCTGTCCATGGGGTGCCTGGGGACGGTGATATCCGTATCCAATAGATTGGTCAGGCTGAGCGGAGGTAATTATGATATCCTCACCAACTGCACCCTTTCCGCAGATGACTGGAGGGTCAGTGTCGTCATCGACCCTTTGATGAAGATATTCAGCCATTTTGTGGAGATCAAGGGCAATTCAGGCGGCTGTGCATTGACGATATACCTTCCGGAGGTGGTGGAGTACGAGAAGTACAGACTGTCCCTCTCGGACATCCCCGCCATTGGTACTTACCTCTCCAACATCCCACTGCCGATGCCCGGTGCCAAAGGCTCTATAGACGCAGGCTTCGAGTTGAAGTTCAACCGCCCATTCGCTGGCCACCCAGTGATCAATGAATACGAGCAGAATCCCCCTGGTACCGATCACGGGAGAGAATGGATAGAGCTCTACAATCCGACTTCGCGAGCTGTCAATATGGAGAACTGGAGCCTTGAGACCTCTCATGGTGTTCAGGTGCTCGAGGCACTTGAGGGTGTTAATCTGATGCCCCATTCCCATCTGACCTATACCTTCAAGTCTCAGACGCTGGATAATGGAGGCAGCACCAAATTTCCACAGACGGAATGCGTAGCCCTGAGGAACCCTAAAGGGGAAAGGGTGGACTCCACGCCTTGGACCACCGATTTCTATAATGATGGGAGGACGTGGCAGAGGAAGTACGACGGCTCCGATAGATGGAACTTCGAAGCTTCGACTAAGGGTACCTCCAATGGAAAACCGATGGCAGAAGTGTCAAGCATCCAATTCCTCAAAGAAGCGGTGTGGGACTCAGCAGCAGAGGCCTTCGGGGAGATGGGAAAGATGAACGCCTCCGTGGACTCATTGGTCCAGTTGTCAGAGAAGACCCTGGAGAACATACAGGAACGATATCTGGAACTGATAGCAAGCTCCATCGTTGAAATGCGTTTCTTCGTGGAAGTGGAACTCGAAGACATGACGTCCTCCATAGGAGGCGGTATCGAGGTAAGCCTGGTGATTACCAATGAATTCATCAGGGACGCCCTGCAGTGGATAAAGAACGCCGTCTCCTCCGCCGTTGAGAACATAATCAATCCTAGATCGGTAGCAGAAGAGACGAATCCGGAGACCATGCTTGGTGAACACATTTTCATTAGGTTTGGCGGATTCACCAGGGTGGGCCCACCCTCCATGCTTGGGGGAGGTATGACTGATACGGAGTACAAGCTGGAGGGTCTGGTGGAGGCCAACATCGCCACCTTGGGAACGCTGCTGGGGGAAGATTGGGGTAGATGGAATCTGAGGTTCGGAGCAGTGATGTTTGGATTACCCGGGAAGGTTGTGCCCAACATATTCGGTGTGGATTCGGACAAGAGTGTAGATCTCTGGCTGTTCAGAGGCTCAATATTTCCCGTTGACGCTAGGGACCCAGGTCAGTCGACACTGTCAGTTTGAACGACCAGCCCCAAAACGCCTAAATACGCATAGGAATCTGCATGCTCTATGGCAATCGAGGGAATCCTCACCCCTCTGGTTATTGAGGGAAGTGAGTGGATGAATGACTACGGGTGGGCCCTGCTGGCGGTAGTGGGACTGTTCGTTTTGTCGCTGTACATCTGGTCATACATCTCAAAATACTTCGAGATGGCCAAGGCCAAAGAGGGGAAGTACCTGGCCTCGGATGTCATTGATTATATCCAGACGATGATAATGGCCGCCTTTATCATTGTCATAGGCACTGCCACCCTGCTTACCGCATCCATCATATCGGATGCGTTCAAAGAGGTCGTGTGGGACCCCTTCCTGGGATACATCCTGGAGATCATTCTCATAGTGGTCATCGTAATGGTGGCCATGCTTATCGTGAAGATTCTAAGGAGGCTGGCCAAGATGGCCCGTATCAGAGTCTCGGATGAGAAGACCATCCACCCCAGTGCGGTGGAATTCACCAGCCTGCTGGTCAGTTACGTGGTGTACATCATCACCGCAATCATCGTCATCTTGATCTTCATCTCCATGTTCCCCGATATCAACGTCCACGAGAACATGGCCGATTTCTTTGCTAACAACGTGGCTGAATTTGCCCTGATCGCTGCCATTATCATATCCATATACTTCCTGATCAAGCTGAGCGAGGCAGTTCTGGAAGACTACAAGTTCAGGACGGATAAGTTCAATCCCAAGGAGATTGACCTGCTCAAGACGGGTATACGGTACGCCCTCTCCATCATCGCCTTCCTCACCGCGATATTCGGGATCCTGATGCTACTGGGAATGGAGATATTAGGACTTGTCCTGGTATCTATGGTGATCATATTCCTCTCGATAGCCGTGGCCGTCTCCTACGGCACCATACGTAACATCGTCTCAGGCTTTGGCCTGATGGACAAGGGACCATTCAACGTGGGGGACAGGATCAGGATAGGGGAGAGTTTCATATGTGACGTGGTGGATAAAGGCCTTGTGTTCACCCGGGTCAGGACCCTCGAAGATGAGATAGTAGATATCCCTAACTCTAAATTGATGGAGGAGAGCATATTGAACTATTCCCTCTCGGGGAAGCACGGCATCTCCCTCACCTTCAGGATGTCTCATGAGGTGAAGCACGATCAGGTGGAGGAGATGGTGAATAACGCCATCTCTAGGATAAAGAGCATCAGCAAGGAATCTTCGCCCGAGATCTTCGCCAAGGACTTTGAAGGCAGACTGATCGTTTACGAACTGGTGGTCTTCGGATCGGATTTCCACCTGGACAGGAAGATCAGGTCAGACCTCATATTCGCCATGCAGGAGGAATTCCACAAAAGAGGGTTCGACCTGCTGTTCGATTGACCTTCTGTAAAAATATCAAGCGGCTAGCAGCCCAGTTGTCTGATCGGGAACATAACGTTCCCTCTGAGAAGTAGCTGATTGAGAAGATTTATTAATACATTCTAGTATTTCCGCCCAGGGATGGGATGCATGCGGATCCGCAGATATGGTTTCAATTGACATTTTTGCTAGTGATATCTGTCCTCAGTCATTTCGTGATCTCCAGGCTGGGACAGCCAACTGTGCTCGGTGAGATCCTGATCGGTATGCTCATCGGGCCCAGTATCATCGGATTTGCATTGATCAATGTCGACCTCGTCTCCAGTTTTGCACAGCTGGGAGCCATCGTACTGCTGTTCATGATCGGCCTGGAATCGGATATGAGCAAGATATACACCAAGATGAACATTTCTATAGCCATAGGGGGTGTGGTCATCCCGTGGGTGGGAGGTTTCAGCCTGATCTACTTCTGGACTCCGGATTTTGGCACCGCCCAGGCCATATTCATAGGAGCCACCTTGGTGGCGACCAGCGTTGCGGTGACGGCCAGCGTCCTCATGGAGATGGATATGATTGACAGGCCGTTCGGTTACGCCATCCTGGGAGCCGCGGTAGTGGACGACATATTGGGCATGATCGTGTTGGCCATTTCCGGAGGCGTAGCTCAGGGGGCGGTGGACGTCCTCCACATACTCTATCTGATCCTGGCAGCTGCTGGATTTGTGGTTATAGGTATCTGGGCAGGGAAGAAATATCTATGCAAAGTGGTAACGGTGGCGGAGAAAGAGGGCAGGGAGAGAGGGCTGAAGCATACCGGCTTTGTGCTGGCCTTCACACTGGCCCTCTTCTATTCCTACATAGCAGAAGTGATAGGCATTTCGGCCATCGTGGGCGCATTCATAGCGGGGACCATATTCTCTTCCCTCAGCCTGAAAGAAGATTTCGAGGAGGGGACGGAGTACTTGGGGGCCATTTTCTCTCCTATCTTTTTCGTCTCCTTAGGCATCTTATTCGACGCCTCAGGTCTGGTGAACTACCTGTGGTTAGCCATAATCCTCACCATCATCGGGGTAATCACCAAGCTCGTTGGCTGCGGAATACCGGCCTACCTGCATGGCCTCTCATTGAAAGACTCAGTGGCGGTAGGCATAGGTATGAATCCCAGACTGGAAGTAGCTCTGATTATCGCTTTATACGGACTTTCCACGGGCATAATAGGGAACGAGCTCTATTCCGTGGTAGTATTCATGGGGTTGGCCACTGCGGTCATTACTCCGCCCATCCTCAGGGCGATGTACGGGGGCAAAGACAAGAAATTGCAGGACTGGGAATCCCCTTATCTGAAAGAAATAGAAATGAAGGAAGATCGCTACGATCGATAACCTCTAGCCTGTTCTACGAGGTCCCCTTACTCGATCAACTCCTGCTCTCCCATGTACCTCCTCAGCACTTTGGGAATGGTCACCGTTCCATCTTCGTTCTGGTAATTCTCCAGTATGGCAACCATTGTTCTAGGCAGGGCGATCCCTGATCCGTTCAGGGTGTGAACGAATTCACTCTTCAGATGAGGTTCCGGCCTGTACTTGATCATCGCCCTCCTCGCCTGGAAATCTGTGAAGCAACTGCAAGAAGATACTTCCAACCACAGGTCTTGTCCGGGGGCGTGAACTTCGATGTCGAAACACTTGGCAGCGGCGAAGCCCAGCTCGGCGGTGCACAGCGACCGGACCCTGTAGGGCAACTCCAAACCCTGGAGTATGTCCTCCGCGTCGTTGAGGAGGGGTTCAAGTTCGTCGAACGAGTTCTCGGGCAACACGAACTTCACCAACTCCACTTTATTGAACTGGTGAACCCTGATTATCCCCTTGGTGTCCGCGTGCTTTCCTGCCTCCCTCCTGAATGATGGCAGGTAGGCAGTGTAGTATATGGGTAGCTCCTCCTTATCGAAGATTTCGTCCGCGTGGAGGTTGGTGACCGGCACTTCGGCCGTGGGATTCAACCAGAGGTCATCTTTCTCCACCCAGTACATGTCATCTTCCAGTTTCGGGTACTGGCCGGTTCCGATTACGGCGTCCCTATTGACTATGATGGGGGTAAACAGCTCTTCATATCCCTGCTCCTCGTGAATATCGAGCATATAGTTGATCAAAGCCCTCTCCAGTCTAGCTCCATCTCCCTTAAGTACGAAGAATCCGGCACCCGCTACCTTCGTCCCTCGCACGAAGTCGATGATATCCAGGTCTTCACCCAACTCGATGTGATCTTTGGGCCCAAAATCGAATTTTCTCCTTCCCCCCACCCTTCTAACGGTAACATTGTCCTCCTCACAGGTGCCCACGGGCACCGATTCATGGGGTAAGTTGGGCACCTCCAGAAGAATCTCGTCCCTCTCCGAGTCTAGGTCAGAGATGTGCTGATCCAGCCCCTTGATTCTGGCGGACACATCCTGCATCTCCTCGATACGTGACTGCTTCTCCTCCCCCTCGAGCTCGGCGATTTTCTCGGCCATCACGTTCCTGGTGTGCTTCAGTTGATTGCTCTCATCGACCAGGGATCGCCATTCATCATCGATCTCCAGGAACCTATCCAGCATCTCTTCGGAGTATCCCCTATTCCTCAGAGCTCTTCTGACCTTTTCTGGATCCTCCCTTATTACATTCACGTCGAGCAGACTATCACCCTCCCTCTGCTGAACTGTCTCCTTCGCTATAGACTTTATATTTGCAGAGCAGCGCCGTCCTGCCCCTCACCTCTATCAATGTGGAAGAAGACCTCTCGGCCAGTTCATGTCCTGCCTCTCCTCTATCCACCGCTGAAGTGGAGAGGATCTTCACCTTCACCACTTCGTTCTCTTCGATCTGTTTCTTTAGCTCCTCGACTACACCGTCCGTGACCCCTTCCTTCCCGACATGGACAGTGGGTGATAAATTATGACCTATCCTCTTAATCTCCTTCAATGAAAGAGCTTTCATCTTGATCTCCTCTTTTCTTCTAGGTATGGATGCCGTTTTACGTACCCACAGTCAAAGCATCTTATGGAAACGTGGTTTGACCTCAGCCTCACTCTGCAGTTCCTGCCGGGTACCAGCGGCACATCACATTGTTCACAGAACATAAATCCCTTGGGCATCCTGGTATTGGTTCTCATCCCGATCTTTCTCGCTAGTTCTACATATCTTCTACCCCGCTCGATATTGCCTTTTAGCGCCTCCTCCTCGGCTAGAGAGAGGAGTCTATTCATCCTCTCCCTGGCGATGGACCTCGCTTTCCTTGCTGAAACCCTTCTTCCCGTGAGATAACCTCCAGGCACTTTTATTACTGTATGTTTCAAATACCTTTCCGATGTTCTCCACAACTACCATCTAATGATCTGCTACCCTGAGTCGGTCTCCGTCTCCCGGTCTCTGGAAAGTATAAACTTAAATATACCAAAACATTAATGTAGTCCACCCTTAGTGAAGAATTGAATGACTGGGTGATTTATCATGTCAAGAAAACCGGGCAGTATGTATCGTGAAATCAAGGGGCAGGCCTATACTAGAAGAGAGTACATGGGCGGAGTGCCACCTCCCCGGATAGTTCAATTCGATCTTGGCGATCCAAATGCGGATTTCCCCATCGAAGTTACACTTAGGGTTGAAGAGGCCTGCCAGATCGGACATACTTCCCTAGAAGCGGCCCGTGTCGCGGCCAACAGGTTGCTCAATAAGAGAGTGGGCCAGATGAATTATCACCTCAAGGTCAGGGTATATCCTCATCACGTGCTCAGAGAGAACAAACTGGCCACTGGGGCAGGAGCAGACAGGGTCTCCAGTGGGATGAGGGCAGCCTTCGGAAAGGCCGTGGGCACTGCGGCTAGGGTCCAGGCCGACCAGGCGATTATTACTGTGAGGACTAATCCCAACCACTTCCAGATGGCCAAGGAGGCGCTATGGAGGTCATCGATGAAGCTGGCCTCGCCCTGTTACCTAGATATAGAGAAGGGAGAAGAACTCACCATCAAGGATTAGCCTTCTCCTTCGTATTCCGGAGGACCGGTTTTGTTGGATATCGATCTTGATAAAGCCTGCGATTGGATAACCAGTACTGGGACTAACAGGGTGGTCATCCAGCTGCCGGAGGGCCTGAAGACAAAAGCCCAGGAGATCGTCAGCGAGTTGGAAAGGAGAACAGACAGCCACTTTTTTATCATCGCAAATCGGTGTTTCGGCGCATGTGATATCCCTCCGAACTTCAAAGAGTATGCCGATCTCCTCCTTCATTTCGGACACTCTGAAATGCCAGACATTGAATACGGGGGGAGGGTGTTCTTCGTAGAGGCTCACTCCCCAGCGGATCCGTTGCCCTTGCTTCCTGAGGCTTCAAATATGTTGACCCACGAGGTCGGGCTCGTCTCCACTGTCCAGCATGTGAATCGACTCCCTGAGGCCAGAGACTGGCTGGAGGCGGAGGGACACGAGGTACATATAGGTCGAGGAGACGGCAGGATCAGGTATAAGGGTCAGGTGCTGGGCTGCAACGTAACATCGGCCTCCTCGATCCAAAGTAAGGTGACTTCTTATCTCTACGTGGGCACTGGAAATTTCCACCCTCTGGCCGTAGCTCTAGAGACCGGCAGGCCGGTGATTGTGCTGGATCCGGTGATAAATGAGGTGAGAGAGATAGAGGAAGAGAAGGAGAGGCTACTTCGACAGAGGCACGCCGCAATCACCAGGGCCTCACGGGCGGAGGAGTTCGCCATATTGGTAACCACGAAAAAAGGACAGATGAGGATGGACATGGCCATGGAACTGAGAAGGGAAATTGAAGAGTGGGGGAAGAGCAGCATCTTCCTGATAATGGACGAGATCACGCCCGAGCTCCTCACACCGTACAAAATTGATGCTCTCGTATCTACCGCCTGCCCGAGACTGTCCCTCGATGATTTCTTGAAATTCAACAAACCCATCCTCACTCCCCAGGAGCTGAGGATAGCGATGGGCCGTCAGAAGTGGGCTCAATACCGTATAGACCAGATTACGGAAAGGTGAACACTAGTCATCGCATCTAAAGCATCAGGGTAAATTCCTGGAGGAAATTTAAATCAATGTGATGAGATATCTGAATTAGATGCCCACCTTAGATGACATACTGTTCAAGGCCAAGAACGAGAACCTCGTGATAGGAATCGGTGCTGGAATAGATGCAGGTAAGGTAATGTCTAGTATCTTGACTGCTGAGCAGAGGGGCTATGGCAGACCCCGGGCCTTTGAGAGCGCAGAGGGACTGGTCGAGGCCCTTAAAGATGGAGATATCGATGCCGCGGTCAGAGGCAGCATGGGCTCCACTCCTGTCCTCAAGTCTTTGAAGGAAGTGTTTGGAGTGGAAAGAGTGCTGCGAATCGCGCTGTTGGAGACCGGGAGGGGGCACCTCTTCTTTCTGGCCCCTGTGGGCATAGATGAGGGATGGACGGTAGATCAGAAGGTGGAGTTCATCACTCTGGGCCAGCATATTCTCGAGCGTCTCGACTTCCCTATTAAGTTCTCAGTCTTATCTGGAGGCCGTCTTTCAGACAGGGGAAGGCACAGCACGGTGGACGGTACCATCTCTGCGGCAGAAGAGGTGGTCGAGTTATGTACAAAGAAGGGCATGCATGTCGATCATAGCGAGATTTTGATCGAGGATGCTGTCCAGGACCACAGCTTCATACTCGCCCCTGATGGGATATCGGGAAACCTGATCTTCAGGACCCTGCATTTTCTAGGAGGGACGAGGGCCTTCGGAGCCCCTGTGATAAATATCGAGAGGGTGTTCGTGGACACTTCGAGGGCCAAGACAGATTACGTTGACTCCATTGCCTTGGCATCCGCTCTAGCCTCTCACAAAGAGCAAAAGATATAATGAAAGGGAAAGTATGGGTGATTCGATGAGACTGGAAATCGACGGAAGGTATTCAAATATCAAATTCTCTGCCTGCCACTTCATCACCGACCATTTCAAGTGCGGCAGGCTCCACGGTCACGTCTACGTGTTGCGTATGAAGCTCCACGGGGAGAAGGCGGACGACGGCATGATCATGGACTTCATCACCCTGAAGAAGGTGTTGAGGAACATAGCCAGCGAGTTCGATCACCGTGTGATGCTGCCCGGTAACTCTCCTAAGGTGTCGATCACAATGGGAGACGAGGTGGTGGTCGAATCGGGCGATAAGAGATACGTGTTCCCAAAGGAGGATGTGGTCATCATGAATGCGATAGCCGCTTCAGCGGAAGAGGTGGCCCGAGTCTTCCTGGAGAGGATCTTGGAGGAGATCGATTTCCCGGATAATATCAGTATCATTGAAGTTGGAGTGGATGAAGAGAGAGGACAGAGCGCCTGGATTACGAGGGAATTGAGGTGAAGGATATTACAAAGGCGGTGGTGCTCCTCTCCGGAGGGCTTGATTCTACCGTCTGTCTGGCGAAGGCGATTGATGACGGTCATGAGCCCATCCCGCTCACCATCGGATACGGGCAGAGACACGAGAGAGAGCTCCAGGCGGCTAGGGATGTTGTTGATCACTACGGTATAGGAGAGCACCACCTGGTCGAGCTCGATCTGCAGAGCTTCACTTCGAGCGCCCTGACTTCCGACCAGGTACCTGTACCTCACAGGGAGTCCACAGAAGAAATTGGTGGAGACATACCGGCGACCTATGTGCCCGCCAGAAATATCATATTCCTGAGTATTGCCGCCGGTCTGGCGGAGACGAAATCGGCCCAGTACGTCTACATTGGGGCCAACGCCGTGGACTACAGCGGTTACCCCGATTGCAGGCCCGAATTCTTTGAAGTCTATCAGGAACTGCTGGAAGTGGGTACCAAATCTGGAGTGGAGGGCGACCCGGTGATCATCAAGACTCCTATCCTGCGTCTAACCAAGGTGGAGATCATAGGGCTGGGGATGGAGATTGGAGCCCCCCTCCACCTCACCTGGAGCTGTTACGAAGGCGGGGACAAGGCGTGTGGCAGTTGTGATTCATGTCAGTTAAGGTTGAAGGGATTTAGAGCAGCCGGATTCGCAGATCCAATTGAATATGAGTGATACGATGAAAATATGTGAAATATTCTATTCACTGCAGGGTGAAGGACTCCTGATGGGTGCACCCACGATCTTCGTTAGGACGGCTGGCTGTAACCTGGACTGCTCGTGGTGTGACACCCCCTACGCTCGGGAAGGAGGCGACGACGTATCGATTGTCGCTCTACTCTCTCGCATCGGAGAACATCGCTGTGGCAATGTCTGCATCACTGGAGGTGAACCCCTCCTTCAGGACGGCACTTATCGTCTGGTCGACGAACTGATCGACTCGTCCTACCATGTTACTGTGGAGACAAACGGGTCTCTACCTGTCGACCGGCTACCGTGTTCGGAACTTCTGATGATCAGTATGGACATCAAGTGCCCTTCATCGGGCATGGAGGAGAGGATGGATATGGAGAATCTGGAGGTGCTCTCCCCCTACGATCAACTGAAGTTCGTGGTGGCAGATAGGGATGATATGGAATATGCCGAGGGCATCCTGCAGGAATATGATATCCAGTGCCCGGTGATAATGACTCCTGTTGACGGGCTGCAGATGAAGTCGCTGGCCGAATGGGTACTGGAAAAAGACCTATCCGTACGGGTACTGCCTCAGCTGCATAAGATCATCTGGGGAGAGGGCAGAGGGGTGTGAGGAACAGGTCGCCGTACACCCGCCCCTACCAAACGTGTCATTGTGTAGCAATAATTAAATATAGGAGAGAATTTAAAGTTCCACTGTCAGGTCGAGGATACAATGAGATTTGAAATCAGTGCCGAACTGGAGCTTTTGCACGAAATGTTTCACTCATTGTGATAATCCTGGATCAGTCAGGTGGTTTTGATGAACGACCGATCGATGACGAGAGAATCTACTGAAAAGCAAGACAAGGGCGGAGGACTGGATCGAAAGAGGATATTCACCAGCCCCTACAACTCCGAGGCCAGGATAGCCTCCATGCCCGAAATTGTCCAGATATTCGACACCACCCTTAGGGATGGGGAGCAGACCCCCGGGATTGCCCTGTCCATCGAGGATAAGGTGATGATAGCCGAAGCTCTGGGTGATATGGGGGTGGATGTGATAGAAGCAGGCTTCCCCACCACGTCTGTTGGTGAGAGGGAAGCAGTCAAGAAGATCGCCTCCCTGGGTTTGGAGTCTCATGTCTGCGGTCTCGCAAGGTCGAACAAGAAAGACATCGATCATGCCATCGATTGCGGAGTGGATTACGTTCATACCTTCATAGCCACTTCCGACCTTCATCTGAAACACAAACTGAAGATGAGCAGAGAGGAGGTGCTGGACAAGGCCATGGAGGCGGTGGAATACGCCAAGTCCCACGGCGTGGTGGTAGAGTTCTCCTGTGAGGACGCTACCAGAACTGATCTGGAGTTCTTGAAGGAGGTGCACAGGGCCGTCCAGGAGGCAGGAGCGGACAAGATTAATGTCCCAGACACGGTGGGCGTGATCTCACCACCGGCAATGGAATACCTGATCGGTGAACTGAAGAAGGTCACAGAGGTACCTGTCAGTGTGCACTGTCACGATGACTTCGGTCTGGCCGTGTCGAACTCCCTCGCCGCTGTCAGGGCTGGCGCAGAGCAGATACACGTCTGTGTGAACGGACTCGGTGAACGGTCAGGGAACGCCGCCCTAGAGGAGGTGGTACTGGGCCTCATGGCCTTCTTCAACATCCACACCAATCTGCTTCTCAAGAAGATGGGCCCCGTTTCCAAGTTGGTATCCAGGATATCTGGATTCCCGATACCGGATAACAAGGCCATTGTGGGGAGCAACGCCTTCGCTCACGAGTCCGGCATCCACGTGCACGGAGTGCTCGGAGACCCCTCCACCTACGAGGCCTTCGGTCCCGAGCTGGTAGGCATGCAGAGGGCCATAGTAATGGGCAAACATACCGGGGCTCATTCGGTCAGGAAGAAGCTCAAGGAATACGGCATAGAGATGTCTGAAGAACATCTGAACGTCGTAGTGGACAAGATCAAGAAGCTAGCAGAAAGTGGAAAGGACGTTGATGATGCAGAGATGGTGGCCATCGCCGCCCATATACAGGGACAGAGGCCCGGCGAACGGAGAGTGAAACTGAAGGAGTGCTCAGTCCTCACCGGTATGAATATCACCCCCACCGCCGTGGTGTGCATCGAAGTGGACGGTGAGACCAGACGGGGCTCTCAGATAGGTATAGGCCCTGTGGACGCTGCACTGAACGCCATAAGGACGGTGGTGAGTGATAACATATCTCTGGAGGAGTACAGGCTCAGCGCCGTCACCGGCGGTAGTGACGCCCTGTGTGAGGTGGTGGTGAAGTTGTGTCACGATACTGAAGACGGGGCGATGTCGGTGGGCAAGAGCGTGGGATCGGACATCGTGCAGACCAGTGTGGATTCCACCGTGGAAGCCATCGACAGGCTCTACTGTAGGATCAAACCCGACCCTGAACAACCCTTGGGGAGTTGCGATGAATAGCGAAGCGAAGACGATTTCAGAAAAGATACTATCGTCGAAGTCTAATACCGATTCTTACGCAGGCGATATTGTTGAAGCTGAGATCGACTATGTGATGGTCAACGACATCACCGGGCCCATCGCTTTCGACGAGTTCGAGGCCCTTGGCTGCGAGCCGGTGACGGAGAAGATGGTGTTGATACCTGATCACTACGTGCCCAACAAGGACGTGCCTTCGGCTGAACAGGCGATGGAGATGAGGGCGTTCGCCCACAAGTACAATATCAAGCATTATTTCGAGGTAGGTCGAGGCGGTGTCTGCCATCAGGTGATGCTTGACCAGGGTTTTGCCGCCCCCGGCCGGTTGATCGTGGGGGCCGATTCCCACACCTGCACCTACGGAGGCATCGGTGCCTTCTCCACCGGCATAGGGAGTACTGAGGCCGCTGCCTGCTTCGCTGAAGGCCGTCTCTGGTTCAGGGTACCAGAGTCGATCGGAATAGAACTGAGTGGAGAATTCGAGGGCATGATCTCGGGCAAAGACCTGATCATCAAGATCATCACCGATATAGGCGTAGACGGAGCCACGTACAAGACCCTGGAGTTTCTTAGCGGCACGGAATCAGTGCCAGTAGCCGACCGTCTGACCATCTGCAATATGGCCATCGAGGCCGGCGGGAAGGCCGGCATCTTCCCGGTCGATGATCGCACACGCCGGTACCTTAAAGGAAGGGCCAGAGGGGATTACACACCGGTCTTTGCCGATCCTGAGGCCGATTACTCCACACATTTGCGCTATGACCTCCGCTCACTGGACTATATGGTGGCTCTACCCCATTCTCCCGGCAATGGTAGACCTGCTTCCGAAGTAGATGTAGAAATAGATCAGGCCTATTTGGGCTCGTGCACCAACGGTAGGATCGAGGACCTGAGAGCGGCTGCCAAGGTACTCGGCAACAGGACCATTCATCCTTCAGTAAAGATGATAGTGGTACCCGCCAGCACACAGGTCTACCAGCAGGCAATCGAGGAGGGACTGATTTCCCGGTTTGTCAACGCAGGAGCCTTCGTCTCTGGTCCCACCTGTGGGGCCTGCCTGGGCGGCTATATGGGCGTCCTCGCCGAGGGAGAAAAATGCATCTCCTCCACCAATCGCAATTTCATCGGGAGGATGGGTCATGAGAAATCGGAGGTATACCTGGCCGGCCCTGCCGTAGTGGCGGCCAGCGCTGTACAGGGGAGAGTGGCTACACCAGAACAGATGGAGGACTCTTAATGGAGAAGATCGAGGGAAGGGTATGGAAATTCGGAGATCATGTGGACACTGATCAGATCATTCCCGCTGAGAGACTGACCAGCGATAACGTGGATCGTCTAGGCGATTTTATCTTTGAGAAGGTCCGTCCTGGCATCGCCTCCCAGATGAAGAAAGGCGATGTTATTGTAGCCGGTCGCAACTTCGGTTGCGGTTCCAGCAGAGAGCACGCCCCCAGGGCACTGAAGCAGGCTGGCGTCAGATGCGTGGTGGCTGAGAGCCTTGCCCGAATATTCTATCGGAACTGTCTTAACGTGGGTCTGCTACCCCTGGAGTGTGACATCGATGCTGAACAGGGGGATGTTCTTACCATTGATGTGGAGGGGAGCACGATAACAAATGAGAGCTCCGGTGAGCACTGGGAATTCCCTCCGTTCCCAGATTTTATTATAGATCTAATCACTAGCGGCGGATTGATGGAGAAGGTAAGGGAGAGGATTGATTGTTCAAGATAGCAGTTGTACCGGGAGATGGGATCGGCCAAGAGGTGACTGCGGAGGGCCTGAAAGTACTGGAGGCGTTCGGCAGGGACAGGTCCTTCGAGTACACGACCACTACGCTGGACATCGGAGGGGCCAGATACCTGGATACGGGAGAGTTGCTCACCGAAGAAGATATTGATGTGCTGGCAGACCAAGACACCATCTACTTCGGTGCCATCGGCGATCTCAGGGTAAAGCCGGGCGTACTGGAAAAGAATATACTCCTCCGCATGAGGACCGAGTTTGACCTGTTTGTTAACCACCGGCCTGCGAAGTCCTGGCACCCGTTCACCCCCCTGAAGCGTGAGACCGACTTCCACATAGATTTCCTGAGGGAGAATACTGAGGACCTGTATATAGGTGCCGGGGCCTTTTTGGACGCTAACACAAAGGAAGCCGACTTCAGGGTGGGGAGGGCCCTCTACGACCTGGACATCAAGTTGAGCGCTGAGTTCGAGAATGAGAATGAATTCGGCATCGATATCGCCCTCCATTCCCGTCGGGGGGTGAGGAGATTTGCCAGATATGTTATCAATTTCGCGCTTTCCCGCGGAGAGGAGAGACTGACCGTAGTCGACAAGGCAAACGTCTGTGAACACCTCTACGGCCTGTGGAGAGAAGTATTCAACGAAGAGGCCCGGGGAGAGGGCATCGAGCTTGAATTCATGTACGTTGATGCCATGGCTATGGCGTTGGTGAGGCGCCCTGAGGATTTCTCAATCGTGGCCACTCCGAACATGTTCGGCGACATCTTGACCGATCTTTCTTCCGAATTGCAGGGAGGCATCGGTCTCTCGGCCAGCGGCAATATCAATCCGTCCGGTCTCTCGATGTTCGAACCGGTCCACGGTAGCGCCCCCGATATCGCCGGAGAGGGCAAAGCCAACCCATACGGTGCGATACTGGCTGCAAAGATGATGGTTGATCACTTGACTGAACCCGGGTACGGAAAACTGATCGATGACGCCGTAAAACAGTCTATTGAAAAGGGCGCACTCACCCCCGATCTGGGAGGTACTGCGACCACCGAAGAGGTGGGCTCGTCCGTGATAAACCACATGCTCGGCGATTCCCAGTGAGTGCTGACAATACTATGTTCCAGGCACACGACTGCCCTGTCGATCACGCCTAGAAGTCGATCCTGTTGCTCAGTTCTCTGGGAAGATACATCTTTCTGAAAGGCTTTCCTTCGGTCTCCTCATCAATCCTCCCCAAGAGATCATCCAGGGTCATCTCCACGTTCTGATCCTCCTTTCTCACGTAGACGTTAAGAGTCTCCGACTGCAGTTCATCATCACCGAGCACGATCATGTAGGAGACCCAGTCCTGCTTCGCCTCCCGGACCTTTTTACCCACTGTCTCCGATCGGTCGTCCACGCCCACTCTCACACCCGACTTCTCGATCATATCCGCCATCCCATCGGCGAAGTCGATATGGTCGTCTGATACGGTCACCAATCGCACCTGTTCGGGCGTTATCCAGGTGGGCAGGTACCCCACCGTGCCTTCTGACTCCATCTGGACCGCGGTGTCCAGCAGCATGTATAGGTAGCGTTCGATGGTGCCGATGATGGCGCTGTGCAGTATGACCGGGTATACCTTATTCCCGTTCTCATCGATGTAGGTGATACCGAAGCGTTCCGCGTTTCCCACATCGATCTGGACTGTGCCGATTTCCCTCTCCCGCTTCAGGTCGTCCAGAATATGATACTCGATATTCACCGTCCAGTAGTAATTGATTCCCTCTGGATAGAAGTGAATCAATGCCGGCTTGTCTTCCCTCTCCAGGATGTCCATGATCATGTCCTTGTGAGTTTCATAGGCCTCCTCGGAGGAAACATTGATCAGCATCTCGTAGTCCCTTTCAAGTTCACGGGCCTCCGAAAAGATCCTGCTGTCCAGGCGCTTGAACCAGTCCTCCGCATTGTTGATATCTTCACACACCACGTGTAGATCGGGCATGTTGAGCCGGCGCGTCCTGAAGCAGAGCATCGTCTCTCCTGACTGTTCGAGTCGGTAGGAGTCCGCCACCTCGAACGCCCCGAAGGGCAGGTTCTTGTAGCTCACGTTCCAGTTCCTCATCATCGCGAACTGCTGATGGCAGGCGGCGTACCTCATGATGAATTTCCGTTTGTCAGTCTCAATGGTGTACAACCTGTCCCCGAACAGCTCAGCGTGTTCCCTCACTGGCGCCTCATCCATGCTGAACATGTTGGTCCCTTTGACCGTGTACATGGGCAGATCCAGGTCGTTGACCACCGCTGTGGAGTAGTCAGCAATCAGGTCGAACATCAAGGCCCCGATGGGGTTGAACGCCATATGACCCGAATCGCTCATCGCCTCCCACTGGATACCGAACTTCCTGCACAGTCGTAGGTAGTCCGGTTCAGATGTGGAGCCCGCCTCGACCTTGAGCGCCTCCTTCTCCAGCATCACCTGGAAGCACTCGGTACCGCCCTGAAAATCTTCGGGAGCAAATTCCTTTCCTTCAGGGGTGAGCACCAGAAAGGACTCCTCACCTTCAGGTGCCTCTGTTTCCTCTTCCCCGGTGATTTCCCTCGACAGCTCGGAGAGGGGATGCCCCTTGCAGCTGATCCTGAAAGCTTTGTACCATCCGAACGCCGCTCTCTTCACTTCCATCCCCTTCTCAGCCAGCAGTGACTCCATCTTTCTCATCATCTGCTTGCCAGTCTCGGGGTCGGACAGGCTGGGGCTGAGATGAGCGTAGGGGTAGAGCATCACCCTCTCTGCCCCCACCTGCTGAGAGGTCTTCTCCAGATCGAGGGCCGCCTGTTTGGCCACCGCACCGATCTTCCCCTGGTCTTGTTCTTCCACCGTGATGAAGGCCACCAGAACCTCCTCCATACGACTGTGTTTCTGGTCTTCGGAGGCCTCTTCGGCCACGGGGGTCTGCTTCTTGAGATCGTACTCCATATAATCGGCGTGAATGTAAAGAGTCCTCATCGACTCGGGATTAATAGGTGTTTGATATTAAAACCTTCTTTGATGGTCTGGCCCAAGATCTCCGCTGTATTTGTGCAGGGTGCAAGACCAGCCGGGAACAGATTTGGACCGTATCCCAATCGTACCGACCCCCTGTTAGGGTTCTGGCCAGTCGTTTCCTGCACAATAGGACAAGATTTAAATCAACAGAAAGAATTGGCTGCACAGCATCTCATGAAGGGCAGGAATCTCAGGGAAAACATAATTGCCGCCACCAACGTGGTATTCATCATTATCGTCGGAGTGCTTCTAGTGAGCGCCAGCAGCGTGGTAATCCTGATGTATCAGGGCGGCCAGAGTGCTGAGGCACCTGATATCGAGACTGTGAGCTGGGGAGATACGGTCAAGGTAGACTACATAGGTAAGTTGCCCGACGGCAGGGTTTTTGATACTTCCCTCTGGGAAGTTGCGTCCGATAACGCACTGTACCCCAAGTCTCTTGAGTTCCAGTTGAAGAACCAGTCCAAGTACAAACCGCTAGAATTTAGGGTCGGGGCTCACAACATGATCCCCGGCTTCGAGAGCGGCGTCATCGGTATGAAGCTGAACGAGACTCAGGTGCTTGAAGTCCCACCGGAGAAGGGTTATGGACCTCTGAACCAGAGCAAACTGGTGACTGTCCCCATTGTGCAGGAAGAGCCCGTATTCGAAACCTACAACTTCACCGAGTTCACTTCCACCTTCGAGAGGGCGCCTAAGGTGGGTCTGGCGTTAGAGCACCCTCAGTGGGGTTGGGACATTTCAGTGATTTCTGTGAGCAACCAGGCCGATTCGATAATGGTCAAGAATTTTCCAGAATTGGACACCAAGTATCCGGTATATGGCGCTGACCTGGGCCTAGAGAAGACCGGATGGTATGTCACCGTGGATTCCTATGACTCCTCCGCAGACGGAGGCAAGGGCATCATCGAAGTACGCCACGTTCTCAAGCCCGGCGACGCGCAGCACTTGAAGGGCATTGACGAGAAAGGCAATCAGTTCATCCTGCACGAGGTGGACCCCGACTCCAACCGGCTGGTGTTCAACTACGACGGAGAACTGAAGGGTAAAACCCTGTACTTTACAGTCACTATAGTTGATATCATTGAGCCCCAGCAAGAATCGGCGCCCTGAGCACTCTCTTATCGGCCCGATTGTGCATATTGTTGATGTTAATCTACGCTTTTCGGTAATCAACAGTGTGTGCTATTCAACCAGTGAATTCTACCTTCACTTCTTCCACATCCCATAAAGGTTCGATTTTCTCCGCTATCTCTTCCCTGATATTATTGGCGAACTGGTGGCCTTCAGCTAACTCCACCCTGATGTGGACAACGCCCTCTTCGATCTGAATATCGGAGACCAGCTGCGTACGCATGAGATCGAGGCCGGTGAGGGGATTCATCACGTGCCTGAGCCTCTTCTTTACTGTGTCAACGGTGGTGGGCTCCTTCTCCTCGATCAGCCCGTGGCGCTCCTCGTAGTTCTGGATCGCTTCCCGCAGCCCCTCAACAGCGAGCACAGAACAGTGGGCCTTTATCTTGGGCAAGCCCCCCAGCTCCTCTGAGGCCTGTTTCCAGGTGATCTTCTTCGCCTCTTCCAGGGTCTTCCCCTTTGCCATCTCGGTGATTATGGACCCGGTGGCGATGTTCGAGGCACAGCCGTACGATTCGAATTTAATATCCTCGATAACCTTTGTCTCATCATCCACCTTCAGGTAAACAGCCACCATATCTCCACATGCAGGACTGCCCACCTTAGACTTTCCGTCCGCATCCTCGATCTCACCAATATTCCTGGGATTCTTGAAATGTTCAAGGACTTTATCGCTATAAGGGAACTTCATATGATACCTCTATCATCCTTTCAGGGGACTTATCTCTCTTAGCTTCTTTGTTACTCCCCCGATCGCCTCCACTATCGCATCCACGTCTTCCAGCTTGTTGTACCGACCAAATGTGAAACGTATCGAACCGTGGGCTCGCTCGTGGTCCCCCCCGATAGCCATGATCACATGGCTGGCTTCGAGCGATCTAGAAAAGCATGCTGAACCGGTACTCACCGCGAACCCCTTCATGTCCAGGTGCAGTGTGACCGACTCCCCCTCTACACCGTGGAAGGTGATGTTCGCGTTCTGGGGCAACCTTCTCTCGCGATGCCCGTTGAGTGTGGTACGTGGTATCTCCTCCCCCACCCTATCGATAATACGATCTCTCATCCTCCTCAGCCTGTCCGTCTCCTCTTCGTCGATGAGCTCGACGGCTTTGGCGAAGCCCACCGCTCCAGGGATGTTCTCCAGCCCCGCTCGCTTGTTGAACTCCTGGAAACCACCATCCATCCACTTGCTCAGTGGGATGCCTTCCCTGATGTATAGGCCCCCGATACCCTTGGGACCGTGCATCGTGTGCGGGGCCATGGTGATGAGATCAATCGGAATGTCAGAAGTGTCGATGGGTACCCTGCCGTAGGTATGGGTGGCATCGGTATGGAACACAACCCCCCTTTCCTCGCAAATCTCAGCAAGCAAGGCGATATCCTGGATGGTACCGATCTCCTGGTTGGCGTGCTGTATTGAGACCATGACGGTGTCGTCTCTGATCGAATCTTCAAGCTGTTCGGCGTCCACCAACCCGTACTGGTCGACTCCGAGATAGGTCACATCGTAGCCCGCCTTCTCCAGTGCCTCGGCGCTGTGTAGCACGGGAAAATCTTCAATCTTGGAAGTGATGACGTGCTTCCCCTCTTCCTTCAGAGCTCGGGCCACCCCCTTCAGTGCTAAATTGCTGGATTCGGTCGCCCCCGAAGTGAATATGACTTCTTCCTGTGAGGCGTTCAAAGAGCCGGTGATGCTCTCACGGGATTGATCTAGGGCCTCTCTGGCCTCGATCCCCAGCGAGTACCCGAATTCCGATGAGGCGATGGCGTACACGTCGAAGAAGTAGGGTTTCATGGCCTCCAGGACCCTCTCGTCGAGCCGGGTGGCCGCTGAGTTGTCGAGGTAAACAAAGTTTTCCATCATATCACCTATATGAACAGGTTAATGGATGATCCTCTAGCCTCTTGAATGTATGTCCCTACCGCACCGTACTCGTCGATCAGTTCCTCCCTGAGCTCCTCTTTCTCGATGCCCATCACTTCCATGGTCATCTCGCAGGCGATGATCTTTCCCCCCAGCTCCTTGAAGTCGCTGAGCAGATGCTCCAGGCTGGCCACACCCGCCTGTTCCATCCTGTTCTTGACCATGCTCTTGCCCAGTCCCATCATATTCATCTTGGAAAGAGCTCCCTTCTCTAGGCCCCCCTTCTTCAGACGCTGGAGGCCCCAGAAAGTGAAGTAGATTGAAGCCTCCATCCCCATGGAAAGGGAGCCGCTGGTAATGATCAGTGCACTGTACAGCTTATCCATGTCCCCGCTGTGGAAAACTATCGTGGTCCGCTCCGGCTTCTTCATTTCTTTATTCGGATTTTCCATACTCCCTCCTCCTCGTCGACCTCTAGCAACTCCAATCCCAGAGATTCCACGGCCATCGGGATCTCTTTCTTGGAGGCTGGATGGGTACCTATGATCTCCACAACATCCCCGGTGGAGGCCTTGTTAACCGCCTTTCTCATCTCCACCAGCGGTACGGGGCAGTTCTTGCCCCTGCAATCTACTTGTATCTCCGTCATCGAAACCACCTGCGAACAGTATATCATTCTAGCATTTGATAAATAAACATATGTTACAGGTTGTTAAGTAAAGGCTGCAACCCCCTAATGCTCTGTCGACCAGGAAGGATAGGCGGGTACGCTCATAAGTCGACTACTCCCGAGTATGTCTGTTCCATCTGCCTGGCCACCTTGTCCCATGAAAAGCCCTTGGCCCTTTCCCTCGCCCTTCCGCCCAGAAACCGTCTCTTTTCGTCGTGATCCAGCAGTTCCTTGATGGCCTCTGCCAACTGCCCCGGCTTCTTTGGAGGTACCAGTAATCCCCCCTCGCCCACCACTTCTGGAAGACCTCCCGTATCCGAAGCGACCACAGGCTTGCCGTAAGACATGGCCTCCGCGGCCGCTATGCCATACGACTCGTAGGTGGAAGGGAATACGAACAGTCTGCAGTCTCTGAAGAGTCGATGCTTCCGTTCTTCGCTCACCCTCCCCAGTACATGTACTTGTCCCTGAAGACCCAGACTGTCGACCAGGGACCTCAATTTGTTCTCTTCAGGCCCGGCGCCGGCGATATTCAACTCTATTGAGTACCCGTCGTCCGATATCTTCTTCATAGCCTTCATCAGATAGGAGAGACCCTTTGTGGAGACGAGTCGGCCCAGGAAGAGCATGTAGTCGCCCTCCTTCCCCACATCCTCGGGTATCTCCACTCCATTGGGTATGGCCACCAGCTTCTGCGGGGAAAACCCCCTCTCCTCCAGATCGTCCCTTACAAACTCGCTAACGCAGACGATCCGGTCGAATGATTTGATGAAACTGGCCTGGAGGTAATCGTTGAGCAGACTGAGTAGCCTCGTCCCCCCTTCTCCTTCTCCAAATGTGTTATGAAACGTGAAGACCCTGGGACACTCGTAGCCCTTCACCCCCCTTTTGTAAGAAGGAGACCATCGATAATGAAAATCGATCACGTCGGGATCAAGCTCCCTCAGAGTTCTCTCGACGCCTCTGGTGATTATGTATGGGGGATTGTAGATCCTAATGTATCTTGACTCCAGCCTGATAACCCGGTATCCATCGATCTCTTCTTCTGGGGCAGTATCCGGCAGCCTCCCGGTTACCACGAATACTTCATGCTCATCGCTCAACCTCTTCGAGACGTGGTGAATGCGGTGTTCGATACCCCCTGTGAAGGGATAGTGGAAGGGATTAAGTTGGACAATTCTCATCCTGATCACCCATCTTGGATTTTTTGTACAGAGAGACCGCCAGGCTGAGGGCCAGTATGACCAGTACCATGACTATGGTCACCACCTCGGCTATACCTTCAGAGAAGTACACGAAGAAGGTCTGGCTCGCAACCAGTATCGCACCATATTTGACCGTCCCACTCAACACTGTGTAGAACAGCGACTTCTTCAGGGACCAGTCACATATTTTTACGAAAGCGCCCATGAGGGGAATAACCGGTGCGAACCGGTTGACAATGATCATCCTTTCATCACCGAGCAGCAGGAACCGCCTGTACCGCTCGGCGAACTTCTCTATTCTACCAGGTACTTTGATGCTCATTGTGACATAGTAGAGCGTGCACAGGCCCAGTATCTCGGCCACCGCAATGGTCACCAGTATGGCTCCGGCGAACCAGAGCTCCGGGATGGCCATATAGATGATGACTGTGAACAGTTCAGGGAGCGTGGGGAAGACGATGGCATCGATGTAGAACAGCAGAAATATACAGAGTAGCATGCCCCCTGTACCCAGTGGGTGAAAGACCTCGTAGATGAACTCACCGATACCCAGCAACCCTGATTACCCCCCTCCAAAGAGTCCGTTGTTGATCGATTGGTTCTTCCGTTCAATGGCGAATTCGTAGAGGTTCACCAGTTTCTCTGCCCCTCCTCTCTGGGAATACTTCTCGGCCTTCCTCCTCGCCCTTTGGCCTATCTCCGGCGGGCTGTTCAGTGCTCTGGTTATGGCTCTCGAACAGCTCTCCTCATTATCATCGAAAAGGAACCCGTCCACACCGTCATTGACGATCTCCGCCGTGGCTCTGTAATCGATGCAGACCACCGGTTTCCCTGAGGCCATGGCCTCTAGCAGGACCAGCCCTTGGGTCTCGAACTTGGAGGCCAGGGCGAAGACATCGCACGCCGCATAATGGTGGGGCAGTTCTTCGTCAGGGACGAAACCAGTGAAAATAGTCTTTTCCCCTATGCCCAGTTGCTCCACCTCTTCCATATGATGTTCCTTCGCCGGGCCCTCCCCCACGATCATGAGTCTGATATCATCTCGCTCGTCGCACATCTCAGAAAAAGTGCGTATGATCAGTCCCATGTTTTTCTCCCATGCAATCCTCCCCACGTGAAGGATTACCTTCTCGTGGTCCAGCCCGTATTTTTTACGCACGGCGGAACCATCGATGCCGGGCGTGAACCGATTAAGATTAACTCCTGTGGGTATCACCTCCACCCTTTTCATGTTCGGGGCGTACTGGAGCAACTCATCTTTGATAGCGTTGCTGGGTGCGATGACCACCTCGGCCCTCTCCAGCAGGTTTCTCAAGTAGATCCAGAAGAGCTTGTCCATCATCCAAACAGGCAGAGGCAGATCAGCGTAGTGGCTGAGGGCATCGGTGATCATGGTGTGAAAAGAGACCACCACCGGCTTCTTGAGCGTCCTCCCCGCGAACATGCTTCGGAGGGCCATGAAGAGCAGTCCATGACTGTGTATGACGTCCACCTCAAGGTCCCTCAATATCTCACATTTATTGGTGGGAAACAGGGGGATCCTGTAGCCCTCGTACTTCTTGTACTCCAGAGAGCGGAAGTAATAGGTACCCTCTTCCTTTACCTCGTCATCACCCGGATCAGGGGCGAAAATAGTGACCTTGTGACCCATCTCCTCCAGCTGCTTTCTGGCGGTCAGTATGGAATTCACTACCCCATCTCTTGAAGGAAGATATGTATCGGTGAACATCGCGATCTTCAATCAATCACCGTCAGCATCTTTTTGCCTCAAGCAGCTTCTCCACGACAGATTGCGGATTCCTTCCTAGAATCCTTATCATCGCTTCTTTCCCAAAACCTCCTCTATCATATATAATATCTGGAACATATCCAAGATCTTCTATGACACTCGCCGTCCCCCATTCCATTGTACTCCTCTTTTCAGGCTCCCCTGATCTGTCGAAAGTTCCCACCTTCATGCCCGCCCGTCTGAACTTCATCAAGTTTTCCTCAGTAAATCTGACGTTCAGCGCCGAGCGGTAGGACATGTCGTAGTGCATGGCTGTCAGTACAATAGTGGCCACGTGCTCAGAGGCGCCGAAGTCCACGTCCCCCTGATGACTGAATCGGTCTCTCACCGAAGATATCCTGTTCTCGAGGGCACAGACCTCATCAGGACTGGTGGCCGCGGGCAATGCATAGGCGAAGTTGATGCCCACCTCGGGCATCAAGTCAGAGTTCAGCACCAGTTCCAGGTCACGCACGCCTCTTCTCAAAGCACTCATGATTTCAAACTTCATGCCTCTTCTATGGAGAGGGAAGAGGGAATTTACAATATCTGTCCCCCCTCCGGGCGAGTAGCTGGTGGCCAACGATTTCCACAACAGCTCTTTGGACTTCCTCACCGCGTCCCGCAGTTCCACCCCCCTGGCAAGTATGGCAACGAGGTAAGAAGATAGGGTGCAGCCGCCCCCGTGGCCATCCACATCGATTCGGGGTGAAGAGAGCATGGTGAATTCGTCTTTCCACAGTAAGAGATCATCCGAGGTTTTAGAAGAGAAATGGCCCCCTTTGAGAAGCACTGCCTTTGCTCCCATGTCGATCAGCTCTCTGCAGGCCCTGTGAGCATCCCTGACCTCATTGATCTCATATCCGGCCAGAGCTTCAGCCTCGTGCCTATTGGGGGTCACGACAGCGGCCTCCGGTATCACTTTCGACCTCAGTACCTCCAGCAGATCTTCGGAATGGAGAGAGTTCCCCACCCCCGCTACCAGCACCGGGTCGACCACCAGTGGAAAACTCCTCTTACCCAGTCTGCCTGCCACAGCTTCTGCTATATCACTGGAGTACAACATACCCGTCTTGGCAGCCCCGATCTCCACATCATCGATCACGGCATCCAGCTGAGCCAGTATTGACTCAGGGGGCAGCGGGTATATCTCCCTCACCTCTCGTGTATTCTGAGCGGTAATGCAGGTGACAACGGTAGCAGCATGTACTCCCAAAGCGGACATCGCCTTCACATCGGCCTGAATTCCTGCACCACCGATCGAATCAGAACCGGCCACTGTCAATCCGACGAGCATGGTTGAATATTGCACCTGACTATTAATTTATCCCGGCCTCGGTTCCTCTGAACACATCCTCCGTTTCCACCGAGCCACAGTCCATTTCAGACTCTCACCAAGTTTTAAATACGCTCTTTGCCATGAATCGCAGGATGAAAGCTACCAGTGGTCATCTTGTCCTCGCTGAAGGGGTGGGTTATTCAGACCTTACCTCTGTATTTCCAGACGTATTGAAGACATTCTTGGAAGAGACGGAGCAGATGCCCGAAGATGAGGAAGTCTTTGAGATGTACCTCCATATCAACATGCAGGACCTGGAGAAGAACAGAAAGCCAGAGGGATTCAAGCGAAAGGACAACATGAAGCTGGTGTTCCCCCTCCACAGGAAGGAATTCTACATCCGCAATGAGGATGAGGAAGAGGCCAGCGAAGTGGTTAGACTCACCGAAAAGGTGAGCAGGATTCTGAAGAAAGCTTCCATCAAACACGATGTGGAGTGGAATCAGCTTTATCTCTCGGAAGAGGAAGAGGAATAGACACAGACACCCCCTCCTTTACATAGCGGGAGAAGTGAATACAATGGCGGCTAATGATGACAAAGATTTCTTGGCAGATAAGATCATGAGCGCCATCTCCAGATATGAATATCTGGAAGGTATGAGAGACTCTTTCAATACGGACATAGTGCACCAGGACGAGAGGGCGTGGATGCTGGAGGGGTTGGAAGACAGGAGGGAGAGAGCGCGAGAAGCGAGGAAGGAAGCACTCACTGACCCACTGTACCTTCAGAGGGCGATCAGCAGACTGGAAGCCAACGGTGTGAAGGTGAGACTGGTCCATTCCAGGGAAGGGGCCCTTCAGGCCGTCCTGGACGAGCTGGGTGGAGAAAGATTTGTGGTCAAATCAAAATCGAATATCACTAAAGAGATCGGTCTCACTGATTTCTTGTTCAATCAGGGTATTGAAGTCGTGGAGACCGATGCTGGGGACAGGATCGTTCAACTTTCAGATGATAAGCCTGTTCACCCTACCGGACCCGCTGCAAACTACACCAGATATGATGTGGCCAGGATCCTCAGCGAACATCTGGGAAGAGAGGTAGACCCCGATCCCCGTTCGCTCCTGAAGGTGATTAGGGAAGAGATATCGGGTTCCATCCAGAAGGCTGAAGTAGGGATCACTGGAGTCAATTTCATTTCCGCAGAAGACGGGTCGATGGTCATCGTGCATAACGAGGGCAACGTTTCCCTTTGCGCCCGCAGACCCAAGAAACACATTGCGGTGTCCGCAGTGGAAAAGATAGTGCCCAAACTCGAGGAGGCCATGAACCTGGTGAGGCTTCAGACGTTCTACGCCACGGGCAGCATCAGCACCTCATACGTGGACGTGATAAGCGGCCCCAGCAGGACAGCAGATATCGAGAAGAAGACGTTCTACGGGGTCCACGGTCCGGAAGAGGTGGTTCTGGTCCTCATGGATTACCGCAGGGATGGTATCGAAGACCGGGAGGTGCTGTACTGCATCAACTGCGGGGGTTGTCTGCTCCAGTGCCCGGTCTACGATGTGCTGGGACGTGAGTTCGGTGGACAGACATATCTGGGAGGTAGAGGCCTCTGTTTCACCGCCGAACTGGATGGTATGGATGCTGCACTGGAAGGTGGACTCACCATGTGCACCAACTGCGGCCTATGCACCGAGAGGTGTCCGGTGAAGATAGACACTCCGGGACTGGTAAGACGGGCCAGGCAGAGGGCGATGGAACAGGGACTGCTCCCCACCGAGAATCAGCAGACGATGATCAATAATATCAGGGACCACGGACACCCATGGCCCGCCCCCTCGTCACTGAGGACAAAATGGGCCGATGGTCTGGAGGTTCCCACCGAAGGAGACACTCTATATTTCGCCGGGTGTTTCCCTTCCATACGATCCCCGGAGGTGCTGCAAGCAGCTCTTGATCTGCTGAAGGCGGGAGGAGAAGAAGCTTTCTACATGAGAGACGAAACCTGTTGCGGTTCACCCGTATTCAAGATGGGTGAAAGAGAACTGTTCTCAGAGCTCGCCTCCGAGAACTACAGGAAGTGGAAAGAGGCCGGTGTGAAGAAGATCGTGACCAGCTGCGCTGGCTGCTTCAATATGATATCCTCGTACAGAGACCACCTCCCGGAGTTCGACATCCCGGTGGAGCACATTACTCAGACTGTCGCATGTTTGGTGAAAGAGGACAAGATTTCCTTCGGCAGTAATAATAAGGAGGTCACCTACCACGACCCCTGTGATCTGGGACGGCATATGGGAGTCTTCAAAGCGCCCCGGGAGATTGCGCAGGCCATTCCTGGACTCACTCTGATAGAGATGGATATGAACAGGGAGAAAGGTAACTGCTGTGGCGCCGGCGCCGGTGTCAGGAAGACCCATCCGGAGCTGGCCAAGTTCATAGCCAGCAAAAGGGTCAAGGGGGCCGCAGAGACGGGCGCCGCCTGTCTGGTGACCGCCTGTCCTTTCTGTGAAGATAATTTCCGGAAATCACTGGAAGAATACCCTCAGGACATAGAAGTGTTGGACCTTATCGTACTGGCAAGGGACAGTCTGAACGATGATGTCTGAACGATTATTCTGGTCAACCCTTCAATAGATCCTCCCATGCGCTCTCAATTCTCTCTTTCTCCCGACGTGCGAAGCTACGATGATCGGCGATGATATCCTCTACCTCCTCGATCTGTTTCTTCACCTCCTCGGGCGAAGTACCTCCTCTAGAACGGCGGCGATTCACGCAACTCTCAATACCGATTATGTCGAGCACTGAAGCATCGAAGTCATCACAGAATCTCTTGAGCTCCTCCAGGTTCAGTTCTTCTATCTTTTTGCCCGCAGAGTAGGCATAATCCACCACCTCTCCCACTATGCCATACGCCTCCCTGAAGGGTAGCCCCTGGGAGACCAGGTAGTCTGCCAGATCTGTTGCGTTGAGAAAGCCCCGTTCAGCTGCAGACCTCATATTGTCCTTATTGAAGTCAAGGGCGGTTACCATCTTGCCCAGGATGTCCAAGGAGGGCACCAGGGTGTCGATGCTGCTGAAAAGATACTTCTTGTCCTCTTGGAGGTCCCTGTTGTACGCCATGGGTAACCCTTTCATCATGGTGAGCATCGAGGTGAGGTCACCGATCGGACCCGACGATCTGCCGCGGATCAATTCGGCCACATCAGGATTCTTCTTCTGGGGCATGATCGAACTGCCGGTGGTGAACCGTTCGTCTATCTCTACGAAGTCGAACTCTGGGCTGTTCCACATGATCAGCTCCTCGCAGATGGAGGAGAGGTGGACCATGGTCAGTGCGGCATTTGAGAGGAACTCCACCACCGCGTCCCTGTCACTCACCGAGTCCATAGCATTGTCCGTGGGAGTATCGAATGCCAGTAATTCAGCAGAGTATTCCCTGTCGATGTCGTAGGTAGTACCGGCTAAGGCCGCAGCTCCCAGCGGGCATCTGTTGACTCTGGAGTATGTGTCGCGGAATCTATCCACATCGCGACCCAGCCTGAAACAGTGACTAATCATGTGGAAACCAGTGGTGATTGGCTGTGCGTGCTGGAGATGTGTGAAGCCGGGCATTATGGACTCTGCGTGCTCCTCCGCCTTCTTTTTCAATGCGCTCTGTAGACCTACCAGCCCCTCGATCGTTTCCAGTATTGCGTCTCTGATAAACATTCTCAGGTCGGTGGCCACCTGATCGTTTCTGCTCCTCGCGGTGTGCATCTTTTCGCCCGCACTAATCATGTCCGTGAGGACCACTTCGATGACCGAGTGTATGTCTTCCATATCCTCTGGGAAGAAGAGTGAGCCCTGCTCTACCTGTTCCATTATGGACAGCAGCCCCTCTCGGATTTCCTCGCCCTCTTCTTCACCGATGATGCTCTGCCTTCCGAGCATCATAACATGGGCTATCGATCCCATGATGTCATAGAACGCCAGCCTGCGGTCCAGGTGGAGAGAGGAGGTGAAAGAGAGTGTGGACTGGTCAGCCTCCTTCCGAGATTTTCCCGCCCACAGTACTTTCTTTTTCAATTAAATCCCTCCTTTTTTGAATGGAAGCTATCGTTTTCAGAGGAAGGCCCCAGACATAAATGAAACCTTCGGCAGCGTTGTGGTCGAACTCGTCCCCCTCGTCGTATGTGGCCAGGTCCTGGTCGTACAGTGAGAATGGCGACTGGCGGCCCACCACCGAAGCGTTTCCCTTGTAGAGCTTCATCTTCACCCAGCCGGAGACCGCTTCTTGAGAGGTATCAACGAAGCTCTGCAGACTGTCCTTCAGCGGTCCAAACCACAGACCGTTGTACGCCAGCTCCGAGTACTTCTGTTCCACAGATCTCTTGAAACTGATCAGGTCTTTGGGGAGCACCATGCTTTCCAGGTCTTTATGGGCTTGAAGGAGAACGGTGGCCGCGGGGCACTCATATATCTCTCTTGATTTGATACCCACCAGCCTGCTCTCGATGTGATCGATTCGACCCACTCCATGCTTCCCGGCAATTTCATTTAACTTCCGCACCAGGTCCACGGGAGGTATCTCCTCATCATTAAGCGCCACGGGGACTCCCTTATCAAAGTCGATCTTGATGTACTCTGGTTCATCTGGTGCCTCAGCGGGCGACACAGTCCATTCAAAGGCGTCTTCTGGTGGTTCAACGGAAGCATCCTCCAGTATGCCGCATTCGCAGCTCCTTCCCCACATATTCTCGTCGATACTGTACGGACTCTCTTTGCCCACAGGGATGGGAATATCGTGTTCTTTCGCATACTCGATCTCTTCCTCCCTGGTCATGGCCCATTCCCTCATGGGGGCCATGATGTCCAGATGCGGGGCCAGTGCTGTTATGGAGACGTCGAACCTTACCTGATCGTTCCCTTTCGCGGTGCACCCGTGTGCGATATGGGAAGCGCCCTCCTTCTCTGCCACTTCCACCAGCAGTTCTGCCATCAGTGGACGCGCTATCGCGGTACTCAGCGGATAAGCATCTTCGTAGATGGCATTGGCCTTCAGAGCGGGGAACACGTAATCCTCCACGAACTCTTTCTTCGCCTCGATGGCATAGGCGTTCACGGCCCCGATCTTCTTGGCTTTATCGATAATCTTTTCCATATCGCCGGGTTGCCCGACATCGATAGATACGGCCACCACATCCATATCGTACTTCTCTTGGATCCATTTGATGGCTATCGAGGTGTCGAGCCCACCGGAATACGCGAGTACCACTTTGTCACGAACTGAAGCCTCAGATTTCATCTTGATCACGGGTTCAGATTTCCAGGTGTCTATATATTCGTGATGACGGTGTTCCGACATTTCGCCACCAGTAGGTCTCTTTTCAAACAATGATGATAAGAATATCCTGCCCAGTTCTATCGTAGACACCCTCAGGTATCAGGTGTCTGAGCTCAGACATCATTTTTAATACTCCAATCTTTCAATGCATCATCTCAAGTTAACCGAGGAATACTGATGATAGACACAGGGGTAATCGGAGGTTCAGGGTACACAGGCGGTGAGATCGCACGCCTGGTATGCAATCATCCAGAGATTACGTTAAAATCAATGACCTCCAGGAGACACGCGGGAGTCAAAATCAATAAGGTGCACCGCTCGCTGAAAAGTTTCGTCAACCTCAGCTTCGACCAAGAGATCAAGGAGGGTGCCGACCTGGATCTGGTCTTCGTGGCCACCCCCTACGGCGCCTCCATGGGGTTGATCCCCGGACTGCTGGATAGCGGTATCAAGGTGGTCGATCTGAGCGGAGACTACAGGCTCGATGACCCGTCCGCATACAGTCAATGGTATGGGATCGAGCACAAGGACCAGGAGAACCTAGGCAGGGCGGTGTACGGGATCCCGGAATTGTTCGCTGACCAGATCGCATCCGCTGACCTGGTGGCTAACCCTGGCTGTTACCCTACCAGCGCCATTCTCAGCGCAGCGCCCCTGTTTGCTGAAGGGGTGGTCAACGGCAAATTGATAGTGGATGCCAAGAGCGGTAGTTCCGGGGCGGGTGCGGAACCCTCGTCATTCACCCATCACCCCAACTGCGGGGCCAGTATCTCTCCTTACAAAGTGGGCTCTCACAGGCATACTCCGGAGATTCAGAAAGGTCTGGAGAAGATATGCAAGAGGGAGATAAAGGTCACCTTCACCCCACACCTTATTCCCATAGTAAGGGGGATACTATGCACTTCATACTGTGAGCTGAAGGAGGAGATGCAGCACGAGGAACTCTACTCTATCTATCAGAAGTACTACGGGGACAAGAAATTCATCAGGGTGAACTCCGTGCCCTCACTCTCTTCGGTCGTAGGTTCCAATTTTTGTGAGATAGGGTTTGAGTTCTCAGGCACTGAGGACGTCGTCCTGATGGCTGCCCTCGACAACCTGGTCAAGGGGGCGGCCGGTCAGGCGATACAGAACGCCAACCTGATGTTCGGTCTGGACGAGGCTACGGGCCTGAACTTCCCGGGGTTGGGGGTGTGAACGATGAAAGTGACCGATGGAGGCATTACATCACCCAAAGGGTTTGAAGCCTCGGGCGTCCACTGCGGGCTCAAGAGTTCGAACCCCGATCTCGCCCTCATCCACGCTGTAGAACCGGCTTCGGTCTCCATGGTATTCACTCAGAACAAGGTGAAGGCGGCAAACGTGAGAATCTTGATGGATAGGGATCCAGATCAGCTCTCCGCTTTTGTCATCAACAGCGGTAACGCCAATGCCCTTACCGGGGAAAGAGGTGTCAAGGACGCCCTTCAGATGGGAAAGATTGCCGCTGAGGCCCTGGGCATCGGAGAACACCAGGTGGCCATGGCGTCCACGGGCATCATAGGCAAGTTCCTGCCCATGGAGAAGATCGAGAGCGGTATAATGAAGTCCTCACGGGAACTGGGCAGTGGACGCAAGCACGACACCCTGGCCGCTCAGGCGATTCTTACCACTGACAATACGATCAAGGAGGCGGCCTGTAGGGTCACCCTGGAGGACGGCACAGAGGTGACCGTCGGAGGTATGGCTAAGGGCAGCGGGATGATCTCCCCCTCAATGAGAGGTCTGCATGCCACCACTCTCAGTTTCATCACCACGGACGCGGTACTCTCTTCCGAAGTAGACGATAGATGGCAGAGTGTAATAGACTCTAGTTTCAACATGATCAACGTCGACGGGGACCAGAGCACCAACGATCTGTCGGCATTGATGGCCAACGGGGCCGCTGGGGGTAGCCCGGCAGACCAGGACCCTAACTTCTGGGGAGGTGTCAAGGAAGTCAGCCAGATTCTGGCAAAGAAGGTGGCCAGGGACGGTGAAGGGGCCACGAAACTGATCGAAGTTCGCGTACAGGGTGCGTCGACCAAAGAAGATGCCAGGAAGGCAGCCCGGTCGGTGATATGTTCCAACCTGGTGAAGGCGGCGATGTTCGGTGCCGATCCCAATTACGGGAGGATCATGGCCGCCATCGGTAGCTCTGGTGCCGAAATGATCGTAGAGGAGACCAGCCTCTCCATGGGCTCCGGAGAGGAGGTACTGGACATTCTGGAAGACGGGGAGCCCCTTATAGCGGTGGGAAAGGAGGGCAAGAAAGCCCTCAAGGAGATAATGAAGAGGGACACGGTGTTCATCACTATCGACCTGGGGATCGGGAACGATTCAGCGGTAGCATGGGGCTGTGATCTGACTTACGATTACGTGAGAATCAATGCTGAGTATACAACATAGGTGGTAGGATGGATGATCTGAACAATCTGATAGAATCATTTCCCAAGATATGGAAGCTGAAGGGCAAGAAAGTCCTCATCAAGTTTGGAGGGAGCACCCTGAACGGGAACGGAGACCTGGAGCTTTTCAGCAAGGACATCGCCCTGCTCGTCTCACTCGGGCTGCGCCCCATCGTGGTACACGGGGGCGGCTCGGAGATCAGCAAGGAGATGGAGAGTAGGGGAATGGACGTGCAGAAGGTAGCCGGTCTGAGAATTACCGACGATAAGACTATACAGGTGGTGAAAGAGGTCCTGAAGAGGATCAACAGCTCCATCGTGGACGCGCTGGAAGCGGTGGGCCTCAATGCGATCGGCATGCCGGCCAGTGAGAAGAAATCGGTCATCTGTTCGAAGTTCGATCCTGTAGAGACCTTAGAGGACGGGCAGTCCAAGAAGGTGGATCTGGGGTTGGTAGGAGAAGTCGAATCCGTGGACCCCCACCTCATCTCGCTGCTGTGCGCCAGCGGTTTCGTACCCATCGTGTTCCCTATCTGCTGCGACAGGGAGGGCAGGGAGATGAACGTCAATGCGGACACAGTGGCAGCCCACCTGGCACACGCGCTGGGATGTGAAGAAATGATCATGGTGACCGACGTCCCGGGAGTGATGAAAAAGAACGGGGACATCTCCACACTGATCCACCAGATATCCATGGCCGAGATCGACAAGCTGATATGCGATGGGATCATCTCCGGCGGTATGACGCCCAAAGTGGAGGCCTGTCGCCTGGCTCTGAGCAACGGTGTAAAGGAGGCACATCTGGTCAATGGCGCCGTCCCCCATTCTATCGTCAGCCAGCTGCTGAGCTCAGAGAACTGCGGGACCAGGGTCGTTCCCAAGTGATATAGGACATACTGACTATCAGGACTATGGTGATTTCAATGGATCTAGATGAAGTAATGCGCTTGGATTCCTCCTACGTATTTCAGAATTACAGCAGGGAAAAGGTGTGCTTCAGTCACGGCGAGGACGAGTTCCTGTACGATCTGGAAGGCAACAGGTACCTGGACCTGGTGGCAGGAATAGCGGTGGCCGCCCTGGGGCACGGCTCCGAGGTGATAGCGGACACCGTGTGTGAGCAGGCCAAGAAGCTGCATCATGTTTCTAATCTCTACTACATCAGGGAACAGGCCGGGCTGGCGAAGACACTGGCCGGTGTGCTCCCCCCGCCCCTCAAGAGGTCCTTTTTCGTGAACAGCGGTAGCGAGGCCACGGAGCTGGCATTGAAGCTGGCTGTGAAGTATTCGGGCAAGGATAAGATAGTGTCAGCCTGGAACTCGTTCCACGGGCGCACCTCCGGATCACTGTCGGCCACCGGTCAGCTGAAATATCATTCAGGCTTCGGACCCCTCTTATCTGGAGCTTTCGACTTCGTGGAGTACGGGAACCCGGAGGATCTGAAGGAGTCAGTGACCGACAGGACGGCAGCGGTCATACTGGAACCCCTGCAGGGCGAGGGGGGCATAGTGGCCCCCGTACCGGAGTTCATCAAGACCGCGAGAGACCTGTGCGACGAATACGGGTGCCTGCTGATCATGGACGAGGTGCAGACCGGTTTCGGGAGGACAGGAAAGATGTTCGGCTTTGAGCACTACGACATCGTACCCGATGTGATCACCCTGGCCAAGGCCATGGGGGGAGGTTTCCCAATCGGAGCGGTGGTCACCAGCGACGAGTACATGAAGGCCATCGGGCCCGGCTCTCACGGCAGCACGTTCGGAGGCAACCCACTGGCCTGTTCAGTGGCCAATGCAGTCATCAACACCATCGTGGACAGGAAGCTGCACGGGCGTGCCGCCGAGATGGGAGAACGCTGGATCTCCAGGTTCAGAGGACTAGCTGAGAAGATAGGAGGTATCAAAGAAGTTAGAGGCATGGGTCTGATGATAGGCCTCGATATGGGGCAGAAGGCGGAGGAATTCAAAGAATTCGCCTTCGAGAATCACATCCTGGTGAATGTCTGTGGAGGCACCGTGGTGCGCATTGTCCCGCCCCTCATCGTGACCGAGGAATCAATGGAGGAGCTGGAGCAGGCTCTGATCTCCTTCCGCTCCCCGTGAGACCTCTTCGACTATGAACTGACGGCTCTGGTTCCGCAAACAATTTAATACTCTGCCCAATTATCTGCAAGCAGATGAATAAGGCTCCTCAGAAAGAGAGTATTGCGGAAAGGACGAGGGGATACATCGACGCTCACCCCTCCATCAAGGACTGCATCTCCAAAGAATTGATGAACTATTCTTCCCTGGCCCGGCAGATAGGCAGGGACCTGGGCATTTCCAATGAGGAGGCCATCATGATCGCCTGCAGGCGGTATGCGGACAAACTGGGCAAGCATGACCACGAGAGCAAAATCCTGGGAATACTGAAGAAGAGCCGGCTGGAGATGAAGACCAAGATCTGCATCATCACCGCCAAGAACGACTGGACGGTGCTCCACAGGCTGGAGGTGGTGTTCAAGAAACTGCTCAACGAGAAGTCAACGATGCAGGTGATTCAGAGTACTCACGCTATCACCATCATCGCCGATGAGAAGTTGAGGAGGGAGATCATCAAGGCGGTGGGCAACGATAACGTGCTCAGGGTGAAGGAAGACCTGGTGGAGATAGCGGTCAAGTCCCCGGAGGACATTGTGAATACCAGCGGGGTGTTCGCCTACCTCTCTTCCAGCCTGGCCGAGGGCGGTCTGAATCTGGTGGAGACGGTCAGCTGTCATACCGATACCATATTCATCGTTAGCGAGGAGGACATGATAGAGGCTTACTCCATCCTGTCCGATTGCATCGAGAGTGCGGAGGAGATGTCCTCCACGAAGTTCTCCTGAGCTGCGTTGCCTTTTTTCAAAGAACATGCCTAGCACCAGACGAATCTACAGGTCTGGGAAATCATAAAATATCTACATGGGTATGGAATTACCCGTTAGAGTCGGAGGGAAATTATGAGTAAGAATCCTGAAATCAACACAGAGCCACCCGGACCGAAAGCGAGGAGGATAGTAGCCCTGGACGAGGCCTCTCTGGCCACATCGACCAAGTGTCTGCCCATGGTGGCGGAATCAGCTGAAGGCTCCTTGGTCAGAGACGTGGATGGCAACACCTACCTCGATTTCGCCAGCGGGATCAGCGTCCTCAACGTGGGTCACAGGCACCCCAAAGTGGTGCAGGCTGTCAAAGACCAGATGGACAAGCTGATGCACTTCGCGGGCACGGACTTCTACTATGAAGCCCAGGTCAACCTGGCCAGAAAGCTTTGTCAGATAACACCTGGCGATTTCGACAAGAAGGTGTTTCTGAGCAACAGCGGAGCGGAGTCCATAGAGGCCGCTCTGAAGATCGCCCGCCAGTCCACCCGTAGAAAGCAATTCATCTCTTTCATCGGTTGCTTCCACGGCAGGACCTTCGGCGCTCTGTCTTTGACGGCCAGCAAGCCGGTGCACAAGAAGGAATACTTCCCCTCCGTACCCGGTGTGACTCACATACCGTTCGCCAATTGTTATCGGTGCCCGTACCACCTGGAGTATCCCTCTTGCGGAATATGGTGCGCCGATGTGCTGGAAGAGATCTACTTCGATTCCTTCCTGCCCCCCGAAGAGGTAGCGGGCCTGTTCATCGAGCCCATCCAGGGAGAGGGCGGCTACATCGTGCCTCCTGATGAGTTCGTACAGCGTATCAGGGAGATCACCGCTGACCACGACATCCTGCTCGTGGACGACGAGGTGCAGGCGGGCCTGGGCAGGACCGGTAAGCTGTGGGGGATCGACCATTATGACGTCACTCCGGATATTATGTGTATGGCCAAGGCGCTAGGCTCGGGCATGCCGGTGGCGGCCACCGTCTTCAACAGCGTCCTCGACTTCAGGAACAAAGGATCTCACTCCAACACCTACGGCGGGAACCTGATGGCCTGTGCGGCCGGTCTTGCCACCATCGAGGTCATCGAGCAGGAAGGGCTGGTAGAGGCTTCCACCGAGAAGGGGGAGTATCTCCAGAAGAGACTCAGGGAACTGCAGGAGAAGTATGAGATCATCGGCGATGTGCGCGGGAAGGGCCTTATGCAGGCCACTGAACTGGTGAAGGACAGGGAGACCAAAGAGGTTGCCGTGGAGGAGCGTGACGAGATCATCGAGATATGCTTCAAGAAGGGACTAGTACTCTTGCCCTGCGGCAAATCAAGTATACGCTACATACCACCGCTGAATGTGAGCGAGGAGCACATGGACAGGGCGTTGGAGATACTGGACAGCGCGTTCGATGCGGCCACAGGCTGATAACGGTGTAAACATGAAGTTGATCAGGGCCGACGGCCTGAAATGGGAGTCCGGGAAGGGCTACGAGAAGAGGAAGATGCTGGAGGATGCCGGAGTCAAGGGATCTTTCTCCTACAGCAGGAAGTGAGGTTCAGAGAGGGGGAGAGAGTACCTCTCCACTTCCACCATGAACAGACGGAGATATTCTATTTCCTGGGCGGGGGCAGCCTGATCATCAACGACGAGCGGTTGAACCTTGAAGAAGGAGATACGGTGGTCTGCGCACCCTCCGATGTCCACGGGGTACCACCGGTGGAACGGGAGTTCAGCATTCTGGTAATAAAATTGGATTACGAGGATGACGACACCCGGTGGATGGAGGAATAGGAACTTTTCACAAGGGATCTGAAGCCTTTGCCAGTCTTTTCCTGCAGCTCGCACACCTGGTTTTGAGGTCTTCGATGTTCTCTCTGATGTTAACCTCTCCCAGGTGCAGCCGGTCCTCGTAGTCAAGGGGGCTGTGGTGGTGATAGCCACGCTCCTCCATCTCCTGCACAAGCTCATAATGTCTGTGCCTGATCCTTGAGGTATCGATCTGCTTCTTCCTGGCATGCCCTTTGACTACCCTAAGGTTGCCTCTGACAATATGACCGACCACCTTGTGTAACTCGTTGTGCTCGCCAAGGAGGTGCTGCCTGCATAGATACACGGGATCGATCAACCACATTCTTGTCATTTAGACACCGCAGCTCTATTGTTCGGTGGGATATGGAAGCTCACTCAGAACTAAATTATGAGTAATAAGAAGAGCCACCAGGGAGATTCGAACTCCCGACCTGCTGATTACAAGTCAGCCGCTCCACCGGACTAAGCTATGGTGGCATCGCCCAGTGTATCCCTGACTTAACATTTATCTTTTTTCTCTCTCCTCAGTCCCGCGATCACAGCGTTCGATGGGGACGGAATCCAGTCGCGGTCATTCATCTGGGGCGCAAAGTATTATCTACAGGAGACATATAACCTGGTCCACGTGAGGTATCGGAAAGATTAAGATGGACGAAGATTCAATTGAATTTCTTGCAAAGCTCAGCGACAGTCACGGGCCGGCCGGTTTCGAGAAAGAGACCACTGATCTGTTAAAGGAATATGTTAGCCAGTACGCCGATTCTGTGTACGCGGACAAGATCGGTAGTCTGCTCTTCGAGAAGAAGGGCACCGCGGATTCACCCACGGTACTCATCCCTGGGCACATGGACGAAATAGGCTTTATCATCACCAGCATCGACGATAAAGGATTCCTCACATTCCACACGCTCGGAGGGTGGTTCGATCAGATACTGCTGGGGCAGAGAGTGGTGATACTTACTAACAAGGGGAAGGTCAGAGGGACCATCGCCTCCAAACCCCCTCATGTCCTCGGCAAGGAAGAGAGGGATAAGGTGATCACTAAAGACAAGATGTTCATCGATATTGGTTGTTCCAATGCGGATGAGGTCAGGGCCCTGGGTATCAGGGTGGGCGACGCCGCGGTACCCGATTCCACATTCTTCACCACGGTCAAGACCACATATAAGGATGGAGAGCCGACGGGCGAGAGGACACTGGCCTTCGGAAAAGGGTTCGATGACCGCGTGGGCGTGTTCATGGCAGCCATGCTTATCAAGACGCTTAGAGAACAGGACATAGAGCACCCTAACACAGTGGTGGGTGCGGGCACTGTCCAGGAAGAGGTCGGTTTGAGGGGCGCAAGGACGGTGGCCAATCTTGTGGACCCTGATGTGGCCCTGATACTGGAAGTGGACATCGCCGGAGATATGCCCGAAATGAAGGACCGCCAAGCCCCCACCAAGATGGGTGAGGGAGTGGGCATATTGACCTACGATGCCTCGATGATACCCAACCAGCCTCTGAAGGAGCTCGTCATCGAGACCTGCGAGAGACACGAGATACCTCATCAGCTTAGCCAGGTCACGGGAGGGGGAACGGACGCGGGTGCAATACATGTGAGCAACGTGGGGTGTCCGAGCATCGTCTTGACCGTTCCCACCAGACATATACATTCACAGGTGGGAATAGTGGACCTGGCAGATGTGGAAAGTGCCCTGTCCCTAGTCATCGAGATGGTGAAGGTGCTGGACGAGGATAGGGTGAAGAGCCTTATAGAGGTGTGAAAGCTCCTTCCTATCTACCAAAAATTATAATACTAACCATTCGATGACTGCACAGCGGATTTAGATAGATTACAATCTGGTGAGTTCAATGTCAAACGAAGAGCCTGAGGCTACTGATACGATTTCCAAAGGAGACGTCATCCGTCTGGAATTTGATGGATGGGTAGAGGATACGGGTGATATGTTCGATACCACTGATGAAGAGAAGGCCAAAGAGAACGAGATATTCGACGAAGAGGCCGACTTTTCTCCCATTTACGTTCTCGTGGGAGCAGGTAAGGTCTTCCCCGGACTGGAAGAGGCACTAGAAGGCTCCGAGGTGGGAGTGGAGAACGAGATAGTGCTGGAGCCGGAGGAGGCCGCAGGTCAGAGAGACCCCAATCAGATCGAACTTCATCCCAAGAGGGAATTCCACAAGCAGGACATCGAGCCCCGCGTGGGCATGGAGGTCACCCTTAACAACAAGAGGGGAAGGATAACCGCAGTCACTGCGGGCAGAGTCAGAGTGGATTTCAACCGCCCGTTGGCAGGCAACACCCTGCGGTATGTGTACACAGTTGTGGAAAAGATCGAAGATGATCTGGAGAAGGTAAAAGCCATCATTGAAATGAACTACGAGGGTAGTGAGGACTTCGGTATCGTAATCGAGGACGATGTCTGTTCTTTAACATTGCCCGATGTCTGCAAGTACGACCAGAAGTGGTTGATGTCCAAGTATCAGGTGGTCTCCGACCTCAGAGAGACGTTCGGCAACATCACAATCCACTTCATCGAGGAGTACCCCAAGTCCGAGCAGGAGCCGGAAGAGGAGCTCGAAGAACTCGAGGAAGAGGGAGTGGAAGAGGAGATCGAGGAAGAGGAGGAGCGGGCGCCCGAAGAGCTGGAGCCCGAAGAGATTCCTCAGGAAGAAATTGAGACCGAGGAAGCCTCTGAGGAAGACTGAAGGAATAAGACTAAATCCTCCACTCCAGGGGGTCAAAAGGGCGTGTGGCCTAGTCTGGATATGGCAGCAGCCTCCTAAGCTGCGGATCGAGGGTTCAAATCCCTTCGCGCCCGCCATTCATCTGCACATTTATGTCCAAAGTTCGCAATGAGAACATCTCTCCATCAATGTACACCTTCCCGTAGATTGGAACAATTTACCATCGATTCCCAAAAGTCCTTTCCCAGTTGAGATTCATTGATCTCGATAGATAAAGAACAATTGCAGAAAAATGGGGATCGAAATTGACTAACTTTGGGATATACTCTTATCGACAATTCAATCAATGATTCAATCAATACGGGATTCGAAAACCATTAAAACATAGAGGAGGGAATATGTATCAACTCAAGGACATTTCGTCATTGTAAGGGTAGAGCGACACGGGGGAGAGACCATCAATTCTAAGGTTTACACTCAAAAAGCTCCGAATTGGTATTATTTGTTGGCATTCGTTCTGGTAAGTATAATTTCTTTTTCCGTGGCAAACGGCCTGGATCATCAAGGCGGGAACACCCTTGTAGTTTCCCTTCTTTATCTGGTTGCTGGGACTTCTCCATTTCTTGGTTGGTTCAGGGAATACGAACGTCCAACCCGCTTGGAGATTACCGACGAGGGCATTGCTCTTGACTTCAGACGGGGATACTCTAGAGTCGTAAGATGGGATTCAGAGTTTGCTCTTAAGACCACGGAGGGGGATCCTACTACCTCGATCGGTAGACTGAAACGGGGAGGGGTGTTGAAACCTAAGAACCACTGGCTGAACCATCATCTTACATATGAGATGGCCAAGGCTGTGCAGGAAGCATATCACACTAGGATGGGCGAATATCCCCCTCGAAAGGTAAGGAATTGAATGGAGTTCTAGAATGGCCTGATTGTGTTTATGATCTGCAGAATATTGCCATTGGTTCCTAATTTCCGACCAGGAGTTTTCGGACTCCAAAAACCCTCTATGGTAACAATTCGTTAGCCCTAATCCTCTTCCTCCTCTCCCTTCAGACCTTTCTTCAGACCTTTTTTCAGGCCTTTGCCCAGCCCCTTCGCTGCGCCAACGCCCTTCTTCACTCCCTTTCCGACGGCTTCACCAGTCTTCTCTGCCCCCTTCTCGACGGTTCCCTTTTTCTTCTTTTCTTCTTCTGGCATATTTACACCATCTTAGTATACTTGAGAAACAAAGATATAACCATTTGCTCCAGGGGTTGACCAGGATGACACAGTATCTTCTGGTAGGAGTGCTGGAGGTATTCTGCTTCGTAGATCTGGATATAATTCTCCAACCGTCCGTCATGTTCAACCTGACCTTTATGAATAGTGAAACCTTCCGGATGTCATCACCCTGCGAAACTGTAAAGTAGATGATCTCTTCTTACGCCCGAACAGATGAATCCTATCAACAATGTCGGATATTCAGAAACAGGAAGAGAATAGCGGGCCTTATCTTCTTCTTTGTGGGAATCATCATATTCATGGGAATAATCACCGCGGAGGTAACGTACCCGTACAACACCGCTGACAATACGATCAGCGACCTTGGAGGCTCTCTTCCCCCTGACAGCGTTATCAAGCAACCGGCGGCCACCATCTTTGACTCTACCATGATACTGTCAGGCCTGATGGTCATGCTTGGAACTTACTTATTGAAGCCCAAGATCGAGGACAGATTGCTGATATGCCTGTTGTCATTAGTTGGAATGGGCCTGGTGGGGGTGGGGATATTCAACGGAAGCTACGGTGATATCCACGCGATCTTCGCCCCGCTTACTTTCGCATCGGGAGGATTGGCAGCTATCGTATCATACAGGGTGGAGGCCTCACCTATTAAGTACGCCTCTTTAGTACTGGGGATTATATCGCTCGGTACCCTGGCCGTCTATTTTGCCCTGGGAGAATCAAGCTTAGTAGCTGACATAGGCATAGGGGGAATCGAGCGTTTGGTGGCCTATCCCATCGTATTCTGGCTGACCGGATTTGGTGCCTACCTGATGGGAACCACTGTTGGTGATGAATCCTCTGATGAGGGAGCTGCAACATGACGTTGGAATGGCTCTATGAGTCCGTTCACTCAGAACATCCACTGCATCATAGTTATTGCCTTAATGCCTAGACACTTCTGGCTGCTTCCAGGATTTTATACTGCCAGCTGTACATATCTGAGGGGCGGATGGAATAGAGTCTCTCCCTGTCGAGTGCTATCCGACCTTGGAAAACAGCGGTAACGGGATGAAAAGGGTCTCTGGACAGCATATCCATACCCGCTTTCTCCTCCCAGCTCGAAGTATCTATCTCCCCCTCCTCGATCAGCCACCTCATCAGTCGAAAAGGGGTCCTCTGCATGAACTTCACTGGCAGATCGGGACAGTTCATCTCCTTCAGCCGCTCATCAACCTCCTCCCACAGACCCTCTATCTCCTGCTGACTCTTCTCAAGATCGCCCCCTTCGAACTCACCTGGATGGAGTGAACTCTTCAGCCTGACCTCCCATCTCTCGGGTTTCCAGGCAAGTGAGTAACTCAGATTGATCAGCCATTTCTCATGGGGCACATACTCCCCGTTGGCTATGAACAGAGCCTTCGTAAGATCGATAACCGCCTTGTTCATCATCATGCTGCCCTGAACCGGGTCCCCTCTCTGTATCCAGATATCCCCAGCCAGTTTGAAATACCACCACGAGGAGAACATCTTCCTTTCGGCAGTGGCAAGTTCCGGGCCGCCTTCCAACTTCTCCTCTCTCAATTTTCTAATCTTATCCTCCGGATCATGCAGTATTTCGGCGTTTGAGAGATTCCACAGTTCCATGGGAGCCCAGCCTCTGTTCATCTCGTGCTCGAAGTCCACCGCCTTGATGTCACATAACTGCCCCTCCATCCCGGTTATCCCAGTACTGATCGGAAACCTTCCCTCTTCCAATCTTCGAAACCCGTCCCGCCCGAGGAAGAGTGTCACATCAATCTGCGAAAGTTCATCCACGAACCCTCTTGCCATACCTCCATCTAATGTAATTCCTACGAGGTCGTCCACTCCTTCGAGAATGGGCAAAATCCTCTCTAGTTTCTTCCTGAACTCGTCGATTCTGTTTTCCGATCTTACTCTTGGAGTCGGGGTCAATGGCATCACCTTATCGATCTCTACAATTAATTATCGAAGGCCTTGAATCGATTTCGAAATCCGATCCAAAATCGGGAAATCATACAATCCCTCGCCCACTGATCAGACTCCATGAATTAAAGATATAAATATTGGCACTCAATCCTGAGAACGCAATATCCATTGTGAACACATGAATGTTGTATCGGAAGATCGGAATGTGAGGAGCCGAACATTCATTTCAATCGCTATGCTATGGGTTCTTGTTTCTCTGCTACGATTCGTATTCGCCACCTATGGTATGGCCGTGGAGTCAATGCTCGATGTTGAAGTGTCCACTACAGTGTTCTGGACATTGAATGGGATGTTCCTCCTCATAGGCATCACCGGGCTGGTGACAATCCTGGGTTTCTGGCAGAGGAAGAAGTGGGATTACTGGGGGCTTGTATTGGTCAGTGTTATTACCATTATATTCGACGAATGGGACATAACTATACAGGCTTAGGCAACAATGGGGTTCGTGGTGCCCGTTATTACTCTTATCTACCTCTCCTATTATGGGAAAGAGCTGCTTGAAACGATAGATTAGCTCTCAGAGAATGGACACATTCAAGCTCTGGCCGGGATCTTGGATTGAATCGAATTCATGATATCGAAGAAAAGGCCTATGCCCAGCCGGGCTTGATCCGAATTGGATAGCTTTGAGTACACCACTACGCCACCATCTCTGAAATGGAATGCGTGTTCGTCTGGCATTGAACTCCAGTAAAGCCCCTCTTCACCCAGCTGGACCTCAGAAGGGACGGTACCGGCCGGGGGTTCGACCGTGGGGAAGGAGTCCTCGGCACGGGATGGGAATCCATATACTTCGATCTGAATCGTCATCACGGCCCCCTTCCACTCAAAAGTTCTCACCATGTTCCTGTAGCCGCCCTGTCGATCCCAGGTCCTGTTCACGAAATTCTCATTGGTAATCTCCCAGTCGCCCGGTATCTCATTACTGTCGAGCATTATGTCGGAAGGCAGTACCTCGCCTCTCCCCAGGCAACCCAGGAGTGAGACCGATATCACTGATACTACAGTAGGACTACCAGAGCTTTCTTCATTGTTGACAAGATACTACGTATGGTAGCAACTTATAACCCTTACCGAAATACCAGCAAAGGTTGTTCTCCTCCAGAAATCTATATTCCCTTTCACTGGTCTACGCTCCGTTAGAGTACGACGGCAAAGGGAGGAAGATCATGAAGGTTGTAATCGCTTATGATACGCGCTATGGAGCTACGGCTGACACCTCCCATAAGATTGGTGAGGTCCTCCAGAAGAGAGGAATTGATGTTAAAGTGCTCGATTCGGGGAGAATGAAATCGATATCTCCGACTACGATGCAGTGGTAGTGGGAAGCGGAATCAAGATGTCGAAGTGGACCAAGCAGGCCGAGCGATTCATCGAACGCCATCAGGAGGAACTGCGGTCAAAGGACCTGGCACTGTTCGTGAGTGCCGAGAGCTGGCCGGTTGAGGTCCGCAAAGGGAATGTTGAGAAGAAGGACAAAGCTTACAGAACATACCTGGTGGAGAAGACGGAGGAATACTCCCTCCGGCCCGTCTCAATGGAACTATTCGGAGGAATAATCGATTTCGACAAGATGGGTTGGGTGACCCGGAAACTCTTGGGCGGGGTCAAGAAGGACCTTGAACAGGCGGGTTTTATGGAAGATGGTAAAGCCTATGACACCCGAGATATGGAAGAGATAGGACGGTGGGCTGAGCAGTTGGCTGAGAGATTGAAGGGCCGATGAAGCATTCTAATGTCATCAGGAGACTCTGAGCACCGCTGCCCCGTTGATCTCCGAGTTCTTAAGCATCCCGAGTACTTTGTTGGCCGCTTTCAGGGGAAACACTTCGACCTCTGTTTCGATCGGTATTGCACCTGCAATCTTGAGGAACTCCTCCGCATCCCTGCGGGTGACGTTGGCAACGCTCTTCACCGTCTTCTCGTGGTAGAGTCGTTCGTAGTCCAGTTCAGGAATCGGCGACATGTAGATGGCATTGATGGCCAGTGTTCCCCCTTTGTCCAGTACCCTGAGAGCTTCGTTTACGATCCAGCCGGCTGGGGCGAAAGTGATGGCACTGTCCAGCTTGTGCGGAGGGTCGCCTTTAGCGCTTCCCTCCCACGAGGATCCGAGATCTCTGGCCAGCTGCCTGTGTTCCTCGCTCCTGGTGAACACGTAGACCTCACAACCCATGGCAGTGGCTATCTGAATAACTAGGTGGGCGGAAGCTCCAAATCCATAGAGCCCCAGTCTCTGTCCCGGTCGAATCTCGCTCAGTCGGTACGACCGATAGCCGATTATTCCGGCGCACAGCAATGGTGCGGCGTTCTCGTCCGAGAAGTTCTCCGGGATGAGGTAGATGAAGTCTTCTTCCCCGATCATGTATTCCTGATATCCGCCGTCAACATGCAGTCCAGTGAATTTTGGTTCTTCGCAGAGGTTCTCCATCCCCCTGCTGCAGAACCTGCAGGTGCGGTCTGTGGAATACAGCCAGGGCACCCCCACACGGTCCCCCTTCTGGAAACGAGAAGTCCCCGGTCCAAGTTTGTCTATCACGCCCACGACCTCGTGACCAGGCACTAAGGGTAGCTTCGGCAGGTCCAGCTCCCCTTCCACAGTGTGGAGGTCCGTATGACACACCCCGCAGGTTTTCACCCTGATCCTCACCTCTCCCCGTTCAGGCTCTGGGCGAGGGACCTCCACCATCCCCAGAGGTGCCTCGGTGACCGGTTTCGCCTCTTTCAACTGCATAGCCTTCATTGTCTCACCCCATAACCGAAAACATGATTCATTGGATATCAAACCTCTTGATTATCGATCACCACTACGACTCAATAGACAGATCCGCAGACGGCAACATGGATATATCGCTGCAACATATTGATGCGTATTGGCCCATTGATGGTGACAGGACAATGAAACTGGTGGGATATCTGAGGGAGTCAGGAGACATAGGGTTCAGGAATTATGTTGCCGTTCTACCCGCCTCTGTCTGTGCCAGTACCGTAGCGTCTAAGATAGCGCACTCCGTGAAAGGGGCGGTTGCTTTGCCCCACCAACACGGATGCTGCCAGGTGGGGGCAGACCATGCTTTGACCGAGAGGACGTTGACCGGCCTGGGTAAAAATCCAAACGTATTTTCAGTCCTGGTAGTAGCTCTCGGCTGCGAGACCTTATCCTCCCAGAGACTAGAAGAAGCGATAGCCCAGCGGTGCAAAACCGTCGACACAGTGGTCATCCAGGAATCGAGCGGCACTTCCTCCGCAATATCCAAAGGAGTCCGCAAGGCGAGGGAGATGACCAGCATGGCCTCCAAGGAGAAAAGGAGGAGTGTGGGCCTGGAAGACCTCATTCTGGCTATCGAATGTGGGGGCAGTGACTCCACCTCAGGTCTGGCCTCCAATCCCGCCGCCGGCTTCTGTGCTGATCGTCTGATCGATCAGGGAGGAACGGTCATCATATCGGAAACGACAGAGTTGATCGGTGCGGAGAAGATTATCGCTGATAGGGCGGTGAGCGAGGAGGCGAAAGAAGAGCTCCTCCGGGTTGTGAAAAGGACCGAGGACAGGGCGGAGAAAATGGGCGTAGACCTCAGGGGCGGACAGCCCACCCCGGGGAACATGGAAGGGGGGTTGACCACCATCGAAGAAAAGTCGTTGGGATGCATCTACAAAGGAGGCACTTCCCCCTTGCAGGGCGTACTAGATTACGCCCAACGGCCAGGAGGTAGGGGACTTTATTTCATGGACACCCCCGGTCAGGATATCGAATCTATCACCGGCATGGTGGCCGCCGGAGCCCAGATAGTCATCTTCACCACCGGACGGGGCACACCCACCGGCTCTCCGGCAGCCCCTGTGATCAAGGTCACCGGAAACCCCGTCACCTATGAGCGGATGGGGGAGAACATCGACCTATCAGTGGGCGACATCCTATCTGGGAAGACCGTTGAAGATGCGGGGCAGACCCTCTTTGAACACATGATCAAAGTGGCCAACGGCGATAGAACCAAATCGGAGATACTGGGACATCATGAGCTGGGAATCCACAAGATATCCTCGACCTTCTGATCATCTGATCCTGCTTGTAATGTAAGGGGCAAGGAATATGGTTAACAGTACCAGACTCCAGATCCTCCCCTCCAGGAGGTTGTAATCATCCAGCAGTTTCTCCCAGGAATTCCCGAACACATAATAGCCGGCTATGAATTCAAATATTATTGTGAATGCCAACCAGACGGTACCCACGAGCAAGGCCTGATAATCATTCAACTCGATGTTCGCAAAACCCAGGGCCAGGTAGGTGGTCAATAGTATCAATCCGATGAAAACTATCGAGCTGATCTGGTGTGCGGCAAGGTCACCCACCGCCGGTTTGTATATATTCTCCCTCAGGCCAGCGTTGATGATGGCCAGCACCATGAATAGAAACCAGATCCCGATGATTATCAAGACAGACTTTGAATTCATGATTCCCAGTTAACAACCCGGCCCATATATCATTTACCATTGCGACAAGGGCCCCTGATCTGACCAGTCGTTCTCACCTATGGTGGGTCCAGGACTGAGCAAATCAGATACGTCAGTGTCAGATATATCAATCTTGATGTTCTAGGGAAAGTCTTAATATTTCTCGGCCTCTGATTAATGATTGGAGGAATTTTATGGTAGAAGAGTACCCATACCCGGGCGGGGAAGGTGAGGTTCACTGGATATCCACAGAGTGGCTTGAAGAGCACATTAACGAGGAGGTGGTGATAGTCGACGTTCAGCCCAATATTCACGATTACATTACGGAGCACATACCGGGTGCAATTTATCTCAATGAAGGGTTCATTCGGTCTTATAGCTCTAGAAGACCGGGTGTCTTCATGCCTCCTGATGTGGTGCAGCCCTACTTGCAGGAAATCGGATTGAGTGTCGACGTCCCCGCCATGGTCTACACCGGCGCTGGCGCGTTCAAGGGATGGGGGGACGGGCTGGAGCAGACAATGATGGCCTATTCTCTGGTGAGGTATGGACACAATGAAGTATACGTGTTGGACGGCGGCCTAGAGAAGTGGAAGGATGAGGGCAGGGAGATCACCCAGGATTTCCCGGAAATCGAAAGCTCAGATTTCATAGCCGAAGTGAGGACAGACCTCTACCTCGGTTATGATGAATTTCTGGAGATGAAAGACAGAGACAGCGTCGCACTCCTCGATGCCAGGCCAACAAAATTCTACGAAGGAAAGGGACCATGGTCCAAGCCCGGTCACATACCGGGCGCGATCAGTCTACCCTGGGCCAGCCTTATGGAAGAGGACAACCCCACCAAACTTAAATCTCTGGATTACATCCTGGCCAAGGTAAAGGGCATGGGAATCACTAAGGACAAGACGGTGATATGTTCCTGCGGTACTGGCAGGGAGGCCACCAACGAGTTCCTCCTGTTCAACTGGTACCTCGACTACCCGAACGTGAAGATCTATGAAGGCTCCTACCTGGAATGGGTTTCCTATCCTGATAACTCCACGGTGACTGGAAAAGAGACCAGGTGATCAAGCGAGGGCGCTCTCCTTGCCTGAGTCACGACAGAGAAGGCAGGAAGACCTGCTCTTTTCCACCATCCAGCGTATCCTGTCGAAATCGGGGTCCGGCGGTAGATTGAATATGTTCAGGTCTGCCCGTGGGGCCTGCCCCATGTAGTCTTCCATATTCTGGGCGGTGACCTTGATGTTATTGATGGGAATCCTGGTCACGTCCAACAGTTCCTCCAGATCCTCATAGGTCTGTTCTATCCTCTCTTCTTCCTCCACCATGGCTATGAGGTTGATCTTTGCATTCCAATTCAGCTTGAGCTTGTAGGCAATCAGCAACTCGAGGTCGCAATTTGGAAGTCTTAGACTGGTGCCCCAGTGCAGGCACTTCTCCGGAATCCAGAGGTTAATCGTTCTCTTTCTACCCAGGCCCGCTTGACTGTGATCCGCGTAGAGCATGATGGCCACCTCGTGTTCGGTGGCCTTGGTTATCACCCTCCTGTAATCCTCTTCTTGTTCTCTGTTATCTGGCATCCTTAAGAGGACTATGTTCGGGGTGTAAAAGGATTCTCTGATCCGCTCGATACTGGCAATAGCGTTATCCTTCCATTCTCCGCTGTCCACAAGAGTGTAGTCTGCGAACACACCCTCCTCTTTGAAACCTCTGGTAGCAGAATCCAGGCTGTTGCTGTCCACACCGCTCTCCTGCCCCTCAATCCCCAGGATGTTGAGCGCTCCCCGGGGGAATGTGATGTCTCTGATTAGCATTGAGATCCCCTTTAACTCAGAGATCCGGCGTATGGGCACCATCAAGTAAGGCTTCCAAGCCCTCTCGTATGATCGGGGCAAGCTCCTGGCCTTGTTCGCGGCCCACTCGGCCAGTGCGATGAAGAGGCTGCTGCGCACATCACCGTAAGGGGAGGATGTTTTCAGGTGCCTGTGCATCAGCAGGTAGTAGAAGCCCACCACTATGACCGCCGCAACCAGGCTGAATGTAGGATTGATGATGAACATGGCAAATACACAGCCAACGGCTCCGGCAAGGGCCACAATCCTCGGTATCTTGAGCAACGGTCTGAAGCTGACCAATCCTAGGCTCTGCTCGATCAGTATGACTATATTCAGCATTGCATAGGTGATCAGGAAGAACATGGTAATGATGGGGGCGATAGTGTTCAGATCTCTGAGCAGGATGGACCCCACTGCGATCAATCCGGTGATCAACATCGCATTTCTGGGAATACCTCCTTCGGACCTCTTGGAGAACCAGCCGCTGCCCGGCAGTATGTTGTTCTCGCCCATTGCCTGCAGTATCCTTGAGGCCCCGACCACCGAGTTGAGGGCTGAGGAGAAGGTGGCAGCCAGGAGACCAATCAACACGATAGGGCCCCAAACGGCGACGTCAATGAGGATTGTGAAGTTGTTGACCAACTCCGAACCGGAAGCTGACCCCGCCAGCCAGTACGCCAGCAGTAGGTATACGCCCAGGCTGACCGCTATAGCCGCCAGGGTACCGATAGGAATGGCCTTCTTGGGATTCTTCAACTCTCCGGACATGTTGGCTCCTGCCATGATGCCCGTGGAAGCGGGGAAGAAGATGGCAAAGATGAGCCAGAAAGAACCCCCGTCTGGTGGCTGATGGAAATCGAATGATGAAGTGGTGGGAAGGCCTGCGGCCAGAATGGCAACTATGGAGACGATTATGGCCACCAAGATCCCGTACTGGACTTTGAAGGCGGATTCAGTACTCATGAACACGATGAGAAACACGGTGCCGAAGGTAACAAAGTCGATCAGTATGGGAGATATACCAGGGAGGACCATCTGAAGACCCTCCCTGAAACCGAATACGTACATGACTATGGAGAGGGCGAGCGACAGGTAAAGGGGGACACCGATACTGCCCCCGATCTCCAGCCCCATCGAACGGGAGATGATGGAGTAAGCGCCTCCAGATCCTATCTTTATATTGGTGACGATGGATGACATGGAAAGGGCCGTGCAGGCGGTGATCAGGAAAGAGATGATAATAATTATTATGGCCCCCAACAGGCCAACACTCCCGACCACATAACCCAGTCTCAGAAATAGTATTACTCCCAGGATGGTGAGTAGAGTAGGGGTGAATACGGCCTTGAACATCCCGTATTTCTTTATTTCAGATTCCTCCGAGCCGCTGTCGTCTTCTGCCATATGATTACCCGCTACCGCATATCAGGACCCATCGTTCGAAATCTCAGCACTCGGTTATCGCTCGGCCTTTATCTGGATTACTTTGTAGTAATACCTCAATTTTTATTATAAAATTTGTTCTCCTAGGAAACAGCAACCCTGTTGCAGCGATCTCATGAACATTTCGGGCACTTCATCAGAGGTTTCCAGTTGATGAAAGAACGCCCTAAATTAATCCCAATTGTCTTCTCGAATGGATAGTCTCAAGTAGATAGTTAGGATGTATTAGATATATTAGTCCGAATCGAAAAGTCCGGTCGGAGGACTCTAGCAAATCTTTCATTTGAAAGCTCAAGGCGTTGTTTTTGCAGGCATTGCGTGATATTGTCTATCATTCTATTATAATGAATAATTAGGGAAATATTTCGGTTGAAAATTTCGTATGACAATATTTGGCTGTGATGAATAGATTAATGAATCAACACCCTCATATTAACAGCAATGAAATTTTTAGTTCAATTGATAACAGTATTCGAATGTAACCCTTAACGGGTGGATTACTTCCAATCTTATAATAGTATGGGTTCGTGTGAGGTATTGTCTTAATATCACTATTTTAACATCTGAAAGAGTAACGGAATTTTTTTTAGGATTACTAATGAAAATACAACTAATCCTTTATTTTTACAAAGGATTAAATAGTTCTGCTTACAAATATTGTCTTACAATCCAACGGGGGGATAGTATAGAAAAAAATAAAGGACAGATTAGGGTAACGGCTGCGCTGGCGATTCTAATCGCGGCTTTAATGGTGTTATCCACATTTGTTGTTGTTGCACCAATAGTTGAGAAAGCATCAGCAGCTGCTAACCCTAATGAAGAATTCAGAGGATACAATCTTGAACAGAACAAATGGACCACTGGAAATTTAGGAAAGGCTTACTACGAAGGGGACTTTGTTTCCTATCAATTGTGGATAGGACAAGGAAGCAAGATCTGGGAGATAATTGGTCCACATATCCTGGGGATCCAGACGTTAAGGAAAAATATTTTGCCAATGTATACCTTTACTCTCCCTCTTCTTTGATTCTCGAAAGGGAGAGGATAGTTCATTCTGTACCAATAGTATTCAATTCAACAGATGATGCGAAGAATCATTTCCAGCAACAGGAAAAGATAGCCAGGGACTTCAACGCCTCTGAAGTCGATTATGGTGATGAGGGCTTCAAATATGTCTTCCAGGATAACCATTCAGCATTGTATTGTATCAGGATAGACAATGTGTATCTTGAGATGACCTTCTCTACGACCGAAGATGAGATTTCAACCGATCCCGAATGGATCAAGGATATCGTTGAGCTCCAGGTTTCGAAGATCATAGAGAGTTGACAATCAATCACTTGATGGAAAGATTATTGTTATATGCGTTCTTTTCCCCACCCATGACCAAGAAAGTCAAGGCAGCTCACATACTGGTGGATGAGGAGAAAGAGGCTAAGGAAATATTGCAGCGCCTGAAAGAAGGGGACGATTTTGAAAAGCTCGCGAAGAGCCTCTCTAACTGCCCTTCGGGAAAGAACGGTGGGGACCTCGGATGGTTCGAGAGAGGCAAGATGGTCAAAGAGTTTGAAGATGCGGCGTTCAATGCTAATAGGGGCGAAATAGTCGGTCCTATCAAGACCCAGTTTGGATTCCATATTATTAAAGTAACAGATCAGAAGTAGATATGCGGTAATGCCTACTTCTAGAACTATAGAAGCAATTGTGAATTGTGGGGTGGGAGAGGGCGACCAGAAAGGGCGGATCCGTGGATCTTCTTCAACTCCATCACCGAAGATTGTTTTGGCCCCCTCTACCGGACGAGGGTACCATATACTGGGTTCATAAGACGAAAATCTTTGCGCCTTGAGCCAAGATAGAAAGATACTCTGTACTAAAGAGATAGGCTCCGAAGTCTACACTTCAGCGATCGATTCCGAGGACGATCTGTTCGCTTGAACCCATGCTGACGGTTTCTATACTCTATCTAAACCTGTTGTCATCTTCTTGGCTAACGAGAGTATGAGCGATGTTCTCCCAGATCTAAGAAATCCGTAGAGTACAAATCAGGTTAGTTACTTGAGGAGCGCTATTGGTCTATCTACAAGGGACTCATTTACTGTATTTACTTCTGCATTCTTGTATAAGATATGTTGTTTACTTTTTACAGCACACATTCTTGGAATTTTCAGTCCATCTTCTTGTCAGTTGAAGAATCGATTGTGCTATCATTGCTGAGGCTAAGAATATGCATCGTTACTCCGAATGCAATGACCAGCAGCAGGAATCTAATAAAATAAGATTCAAGCAATATAAACGAGGAGAACAATATCGAGCACCATAGGAGGGCGATAACAGATGCCTTGGCCTTGATTGAAATTCCCTTTCCTTCTCTATAGCTTCTGATGTAGGGGCCCAGGATTCTATGGTTGTAGAGCCAGTCATGAAACCTCTTTGATGAACGTGCGAAACAGGCCGCGGCCAGCAACAAGAACGGAGTAGTGGGTAGAACAGGAACTACTACGCCCACAGCTCCTATTCCTACGAGGATGAAGCCGGAAATGATTAATAAGGTCCTTCGAACTTCACCAATCCCTTCGGGATAGGTCATGGTTTCTAGTTTGTTATCAGAGCTATAAAGCTTTGTTGAGGAGGACAAGTCAATAGGTTCCAAGCAAAATTTGTTTATCTACACTCAGTGTTTATAGTTATGAACATATGGCCATTTGGTGTTCGAATTGTCTCTCAGACCCAGAAAGAAGAGACTGATCAGGAAGAATCCTGAAGTAACCTAGTTGTGGGGATATGAGTTAAGATGAAGGAAGAGTCCTTTCGGAGATTGAAGGAGGGGGAGAAAGCCTCCGCTCTTACCACATTGATTACAATCCTGCTTGCTATAGCTAAGGCAATAGCTGGGACAATCTCTGGCTCTCTGGTATTACTCACCGACGCCTTGCACTCAGCAGTGGACGTCCTACCAATACTTGCCTCCTGGTTTGGTCTAAGGATTGCTCAGAGGGATCCAGACGAGAAATTTTAATACGGTTACTACAAGGCCGAGTCGCTTGTGACCCTTCTGATATCATTCTTCATTCTCTATGTAGGCGTAGAATTCATAATTGAAGGATACGATAAACTATTCGAAATCTCTTCAATAGTGAGCCCTGAGATTGCAGGTTCTGTCGCTGGCATCTCTGTCTTCGTCTCCTTTCTCATCGCTAGGTACCAAAAGAGGGTAGGTGAAGAGATCGGGTCACAGTCCCTCCTCGCAAACTCGAAAGAGTCTTTTCTTGACGTCCTGTCGTCTCTGATCGTTTTGATAGCCATAGCCCTATCGTACTATGAGATCCCGTATATAGAGGGTCTTGTAACCATAGGCATAGCCATAATGATCTTGAAGGTAGGGCTGGAGACGGTCAAGGACTCCGTGTACTCCCTGATGGACGTATCGCCGAGCAGGAATATCGAAAAACAGATAGTCAAGGTCATCGGCTCGGTCTCTGGTGTGGAGGGTTATGGGAACCTCAAATTGATGAGCGCCGGCCCGTTCATTTTCGGTGAATGCGAAGTCATGGTCAGGAAATTTGTAGATATCGACAGGGCCCACGAGATCTCCACAGAGCTCGAGAGCAGAGTGAAGGAAGAGGTGGGGAGGATTGACTCGTTCATGATCCATATAGAGCCCTACGAGACGGAGAAGATGCGGATAGCGATCCCCGTCAGGGAGAGGGCAGGAAAGGACTCTAGAGTCTCACCGCGCTTGGGGAGGCCCCCTACTTCGCCCTGGTCACCGTTAACAAGAACGAGGGGCTGGATGACATCGAAATCATCGACAATGAATTCAAGGAGAAGGAGATCAGGGCAGGTCTTTCTGTAGCCAATTTCCTTGCGGAAAAGAAGATAGATTCTCTGATTACCAAGGAGATAGGCGAGATCGCATTCAATACTTTCAGAAGTCACATCGTGGATATCTACAGCGTTGAGGGCGATACCGTAGAGAAAGCCGTAGAAGATTTAATCGCCGGAGAATTCGAGAGGGTGACGGAACCTTCAAAGAAGATAGACTGAGATCGGGTACGGAGTGAGTCCACTGGTATTTTCAAAGTGCCATTGATGGCAGAATGGTCAGCGACTAAGGACTGGGTGAGCGACGGGGCCCGAGCCGACACCAGGAAGTAGCTATTGAGATGCGCCCCGGTAGCCTCCATGGGGGCAAAGACCGTACCGTATATAACTGATTTCGAAGGCTGTCCGGAGAATTCGGATTGAGCCTCAGTGCCCACATCAGCATAAGCCACATAAATGTCGGCCTCGAGTATATTCAGCTCTTCGTCGAAGTAATGGTGCACGAAGTAGATGTTGCCCGCATCATCGACCGCAGGCTCGCCTGCAAATTGAGAAATAATCTCTACGGGCTCGCCCCAACCGCTCCCGTTCCATGTAGACATATACACCGATGGGCCGGTATGACCGAGCCTGCTCTGCCCAGTGAACCATAGTTCTTCTCCGTCAGTGCTCAAGAAGGGCTGGTCTTCGTTGAGGTCGGTGTTCAGTGATTCCATGGGAGATGGAGAACTCCAACCATCGTCGCTCCTCTCCATAGTGTAGAGGTCTCGATCATTTGCAGGCTCTCCCTGGTCCCACCCAAAGAAGATCTGATTGCCATCGGGAGTCAGGTGGAACTCCCCTATATCGTACTGGGAGTTCAGCACCTGGCCCGCGTTTTCTACTTTCGTCCATTCACCATCGACGTAATGCGCGATGTAAAGATCGATCTCGCCGTAGTTGCCCTCCCGGACCGACCCGAACCACATCTCATCGTCGGACACGAAGACGCTGCCGTCGAGTGATTCTCCTCCTAAAATTATCGACTCTGGTTCGCTCCAGGAATCATTTGACTTCTCGGAATGCCAGATGCCGGTGACACCGTCCATCAGTTGCTGCCCGGCGGGCACTTCAACGTCGGGAGTGAAGAAGAAGTAGAAATCCTGACCATCAGGCGTGATGAACGGCGAATCTTCAGCGCCGGCGGTGTTAATCGGTCCTTCAAGGGGCACTGGGTCCTGATACCCTCCAACGTTCAACATAGGAGGATATAGGTCTCCTTCCGGCGTATACTTGATGGCGTCCTGGGGAATGAAGCCCTCTCGGTCCACAGTCTGTTTCCCATTCTCGTCTCCTCCGTTTTCAGGGATTAACGATAAAATCATAATGGCTACTACTATGACGGCCACTATCCCTATGACCACGGATTTCTTTGCCATGTTCCTCCGACAGTACGACACAGTGGATTGATCAAGGACTTGATATCACTTGCTCCTCCGTTTCACCCGGTTGAAATCAGTTCGCTCTCGTAGCGTTTGGAAGAAACCTTGATTGAGGGAGCCGTTAACTATGCCTAAAATCAGGGACCTATGAACCCTCCCAAGTCAATATTGGGTATCGTTCTCTAATTTCTCGCAGTTCCCCAGGTAGTCGATAGCAGAAGGAAATCTGAAGTACATTGTGCTGTATTGAGACATACTGATGCTCCTGCCGATAGCCGGCGTGGTCCTGGGTTTCATTTTCCTGTACTTCGGTTCAGACTGGTTGGTCAAGGGTGCTTCGAATCTTTCCATCTCGCTTGGAGTGAGACCCTTCATCGTGGGAATAACCGTGGTAGCCTTCGGCTCCTCGGCCCCAGAGGCGGTACTGGCGGTGACTGCAGTCACTGGCGAAGCGTCACAGGTCGCGCTTGGAAATGTCGTAGGAAGCAACGTGGCAAACCTGAGTCTTGTCATTGGTGTAGCGGCGCTGGTATGCCCCCTTGTCATGAAGTTGGAGAAGTTGCAGGCGGAGATGCTGTTCATGTTCTTCGCCATGGTGATGGCGACCATCATGGCGCTGGACGGTCAGTACTCCAGAATCGATGGTTTATTGCTACTCGTCCTGGTCATAGCCTTCGTGGGATTCCTATACTGGACTTTCGTGAAAGAGAGGGCGCCAGTGGAAGTACAGAAGGAATTTGAAGAGGAGATGCCGGAGAGTAGGGGTAGAATGCTCGACTCTTTGCAGCTGGCATTAGGCTTAGTCATTCTAATAGTCGGAGCTCAGGCCATCGTCTACGGTGCCGTAGAAATTGCTACTGAACTGAACGTGACCGAGCTGGTGATAGGGTTGACTCTAGTGGCCATCGGTACATCTCTACCTGAACTTTCCATCTCGGTGGCGGCAGCCTGCAATAACGAGCCAGATATACTGATAAGCAACGTTGTGGGCAGCAACATTTTCAACAGCCTCTTAGTCATCGGCGCCGGTTCTACCATCTTCCCCATCAGCGTACCTGACGGCATGCTGGTAGTCGAGTACCCGATGATGCTGCTTTTGGGCGGGGTCTTCCTGCTGACTCTCAGGGTCAGAGGATCGATTTATCGATCATCAGGCATATTGCTTCTATCTCTCTACGCCCTCTACCTCCTGTTACTGATGGTATGAACGTACATTCATTACAGTTCTTCCTGCACTGGGCATAAGGTAGGAATGAACTTTGCTATTGTCTTTTGTTAGTATTGCGGATTTTGAAATAGAAAGAAATATGAATACAGAAAATGGAGAGAAGGTTTGGGGTAAATGTAAGATCGAACCACACGCCGTTTGAGCCACTTCGCAGTTTTAGTCGAACGCTACGAGGCTAATGTCTAAGTCCTGCTCAAGGTCTTGAATCCTTTGCAGATCACCCTCGGATAGATCACTATATGTAGGAGATCTCTCGTAGGCTATGAGTACCACGTCCAAATCCTTCTCAGTTTGCTTGACCACTTTGACTGCGTCAGGTCCAATTTCTGCATAATCGGGCATGCATTTCATTTATTCACCTCTAAGTACTGCTTTCAAGGAGTCCATATTTATAGTTAGTGTCTACTGGATATAATCACCAGTTAGGTCCTACGGGTTGGATCCTGCCTGGTAGCTAGGCTTCTTTGTAGTTCCAAGATTGGATACTGCTTTGGTTGGGAGCACCTCAAGTTCAGAATTTATTGGTGAGGCAAGCTATGACCCCTTCATTATGTTTGTCCAGCGTATCACTATCAGCTCTTCGATTGATTTGAGATGCACTCTTCTGATTATCTCGACTTTACTACTGGTAAGATCTGATACAGGGGCGGGCTATCACACGGTTTGGAAAAAATTGTATCCAGACCATATGTCATCAAGAGATTACGAAATGATAGAAAGTGCAATTTCTTTTGATGGCGAATTTGTGGATGGGATTGACCAAATGGAACTCCTCTCAGTGTGGGGGGAGATATATTCATTCGTGAAATAAATTTAAAGGACCTAATTGCAACTCTTCTGTATCTATCCTATCTTTGCTCCGCAATACTTACAGTATTTCGTTCCCTCCTCGGTAGGCTTGCCACATTGAGGACAATACATCGTACGGCCTTCGTATTGGAATCTTCTATCAGCAGAGTGGGAGCGGTCCACGGATCCCAGGAATAGTGATGCTATCAAGAAAGCCACGCCTATGATAATTATTGCTATCCCAAGATAGCCAATATCGTTAATCCTATAATGAGTAGTATTGAATATTGTCCATACTTCAATACCATAGGACAAGAGAACTGCTCCCAACAATAAAGCGAATATCCCGGCTATGATCGCAAAGACCTTCTCAGGCGATCTGACCATGTTATAATCTATCTCACTTTTCGTATAATATTTTTAGCAAAACTGATTTACGAAATCTTCATAAGCACCCCCTTTTAGTATATCATCTTAGAGAGGATTCTTGATCTCATCAGATAAGGAGATCACGGAAAGTGACAGGAAGTTAGAGAGATACTGCAAGCACTGTGGTACAGTGGAGGTGTTCATGTATTCCGACAACAGGAAGGGATACTGCTGTCAATCGTGTGGGGCAATACTGGAAGAGGGGTTGAGCCCATAGCTAATGAAGTGAGCGTCGCCCTGCTCATAGTCAGTATCTCCGCTCTGAGCATTTCTCTTTACTCCCTATAGAGGACCACTCTCTCACCATTCAACCTCAAGACCTCGTATGACTCTCCAACTTTCACACTGTACCGAATGAGTCCCAGGGTATCGGGGGGCGAGTCTGTATGGTGGATCCCGAGTATCGATATGGACTTCACTTTCTACAATCTTGGCAAAAGGGGTGGGGAGGTCAGCGATATAAGGTTTGTGGGCCTCCTGGAGGCCGAAAATAGTAGAATATACGTCTTCTATGCCAGGTGGGTGGTAGATTTCAAATCGTTTCAGCAGAACCGGGATGCAGGATTGGATGAATCGAGTCTTCAGTAGAGAGGACGTGGTACCCTCTCATTCTGTCAGGCGATGAGGGGAAAACTGTCCACATGGTCTTCGAGGGACTGAGATGGGACACCCCCTTCACAGGTAGATTGTCCCTTGAGCTGGAGATCTTCTCGTCAGCGGAGATGGAGTGGAGGTCCCTGGAGAAATTCGAGCATCATCTTTCGAAGAGCATGTACCAGGACACCTCTGCTATACAGTTAACAAGCAGCAGGATCAGGAAGACCAGAGAGGATATATCAGCCCAATGGGCCACCTGACTGGTTCGAAGTCTACAGGATTCATCACCCAGAACGCAAGGCAGATGAAGTGGGATCGGGGGACCATTGAGAACATGATAGAAATGAGTAGCTCAGATGGTCCAGTTTTCAACGGCAGAAAAGTCTCTGAAAATCCAGTTCGATTTTCATGAAGGTCGTCTATACGGCTATTGAATAATGTCATCTCTCAGAATATGAATACTATTTTCACTCTTAGAGTGTCCTACTTCTCAACAGATCTTCCTTCACGCGAATTGAGCTCTTTGATTACCTTGAGCATCGTGTATGTTCCAAGGATGAGATAGAGCGCCCCAGCGAGCATGGCAATGATAATCGAGGTGATAAATTCCTCTGATATGAAGTATGCGATATCTAAGAACGGCATGAAGACTGTGATCAGAGATGTCGCCCCGAAAGAGATAGTGGATAGTTCATTATCTTTCAGCTGCATCGTGAAGAACATATGGGAGAAACAACCGTCCACTGAGTTGTCGGGAAGAGGTATCCCCTTTCTAATGTCGTGCACCCTGAGATCTACTAAGTGTTCCAACTGTAGGCTCGTAGCGCGCTCCTTCAACTGAGTCAGGCAGGTGGGGGAGTAGTCCAGACCGATCACCTCAATGCCACTTGACAAGAATAGAACGGTGTCCCGGCCTTGTCCGCATCCCAGCTCTAAGATTGTTTTTGGCCTCTCCGTCATGGAACCTATTAAGGGCCATTTGAGCGATGGTACTTGGTTCTGACCCGAACCGGTCTGGAGAGTTCCTATAGACCGATTCCCAGTGTTCCCTTTGATCAATCTCCTTAGTCAACTTGATCACCTCTAATTGATATTGGACCTTTGCTTTATCCTTTGACCTAGACTTCCCGATGATCGCTTGGATGAGAGAGTTTCATAGAACCAGACAGAGGTCTGGAATAATATTCTTTATCTCATCGACTTTCCCATTCCTCGAAAAGCTTAGCGATTCCTTCCTTCGCTGATGAAGTTGATGGGACTCCACCGGCTAAGATAGCGACCCTCAAGGCTCCCAGGATCTCCTCCTTTGATGCCCCTGCTTTCTTCGCGGCAACTCCCTGGGCGTATACGCAATCTTCACACATCCTCACCGCCACGCAGGCGAGGGCGATCAACCGTTGGGTTTTGATGTCCAGCGCATCGTCCACGATTATCTTCTCATCGATCTGCTTGATCAGTTCCAAAATCTCTGGTTGGTGTTTAGCCATTTTACTTCCTCCTTTGAACTACACTTCCTGATACTTCATCGAATATGACAGTTTCTTGGACCCAGGCATTGCAATCTCGTATGCGTTGTTAATCAACTCGATCGTCCTCTCATCATCCCTCTCGAAGCTTTCCCCCAACGACAATAGAAGATATTCAACCAGGTCCAATATCTCAAGACTCTCATCCTGAAGGTTGGCCTCGATCAGGTTTTGAATACAGCCCGGGCAATTCGTTACTATGGTATCCCCTCCCATCTCCACCACCCTATCAATCTCCTCCTTGGAGATCTGAATGGACTCGGAGGGAAAGTTCATCCTCACCCCGCCCGAGAAACCGCAACAGGTGGAGTTTTTCATGGTCGGATTGAGAAGTTCAGTCCCTGGGATGCTCATCAGTAGATTCCTGGGTGCTTCGTTAACCCCGAGACCTATTGACATGTGGCAAGGATCGTGATAATACACCTTGCGATCCAGTCTACCTAGGGTCAGCTTGCCCTCCTCGACCAGTTGATTCAGGAACTCGGTGATGTGAATGACTTCCACACCGATATCTCCGAACATCCCTGGATAAGCGAACTTGAAGGCCTTGTAGCACACAGGGCAGGTAACAAGCATCTTCTCTGCCCCCTTGTCCTTCAGCTCATCTACGTTCTTCTTGGCCTGCCTCATCACAGGGTCCTTGTTCCCCTGACTGGCGGCCACCATTCCACAGCAGGTGGAATCGTCTCCACGGTCGATCTGAACCCAGTAATCGACCCCGGCCAGATCGAGGAGTCTTGTGGATGCCCTGCAGATATAGGGATGAATGTGAGTTGCATAACACCCCGGCCTGTAGACTATCTCTCCTCCCTTATCAGGATAGCTCGGGATCTCAATGGATTCGTCCATCGTATCGAATATGTTCTTCTCTGACTCGGTGTCAACATGAAATGAAATCGGCTGAAGTCCGTTATCTTCGTACCACCTGGCCCTTGCAGCCCTGATCAAATCAATTATGCCCAGACCTTCTGGACACTGTTGCTTGCATCTGCTGCACATGAGACATCTGAAGATGTCTTCTTCTGGTAGACGGTCTGTCTCACCCTCGATGTAATCGTAGAGTTCGCCGATCAAATCAAGACTGTCATACTGAGCACAACTGTTCAAATGGAGCGGCTCCCAGTCCAGACAGAGCCCACAATTGGAGCACTTCTTCCGGTGGTCCTCAACCAGCTTCATAATATTGAAACTAATTCAAGAATATTTGAATCTTCGCAAAACAATTATTATTGAAATAGTTACCACTGGATCGTCGATTTAAATTACTCAATATGTCTCAGGCAATAGTGCTATGCTACAATGCTGCTCAAGCTCAAGAACGAAGCTGAAGGAATTAGAAAGGTAATCGTCCACTAGGGCGTCCTATGCATGAGGCGGATTGAAGTCCGAAGGCTCACTCCAGAGAGTTTCCAAGGTAACACCGTACACGTCCAGGGCAAGGGTCCCAAGGGAGGAAAATGGAGAACGGTAAGATACCACCCAGATACCAAGGAGATAATCGGTAGCTGGCTGCTGGAGAGAAAGAGGATGATACGGAAGGCGGAGGAAAAGAATCCGAACATCGAGGTACCAGAGAAGCTACTCATCTGGCAGAGAGGAAGCCAGCTCTCTGGTTACAGTAACAGTGGCATAGACGGGATTCTGATAAGGCTCAGGGAGCGTTTAGAGACCCTTTACGATAGAGCCTTCGAGTTCTCTAACCATACGCTCAGACGTACAGGAGGGCGGATGATGTGGAAGGCGGGAGTGCCCCTTGAGACTATCGCTTCCATATTGGGGCATGAGAATCCCAAGCAGACTGTCGAGTATCTCGGTATCAATCTAGACGATCAGGCCGAGGCTATGGAAATGTACGCCCAGTATCAAGACTCTCTCATAAGTCCGAAAAAAGGCATTTTTGAGACGGAGCCAGTGGTGGGAGTGGGCCCAAAGAGATTTTTCGGAGAGCCGAAATCTGGGCACTGGCTCGGGTTCGGCGAATATCCGAAACCTGTTCGCAAGCTATCGTCAGTGGGGACAAAATCAGACGCGGTTAGATCGAACCGTTTGCATTAGCGATAGCGCTGAGATTCTTACGGAGGGAAGGGCATGAGAGGATCTCATCCTTCCACTCGTGAAGACTGTTGTGAATACTGTAGCGGCGAATACAACTGCCCGGAGATGGTCGCAAGGTGCAGGTACCCTAGGGAAGGGGCATGCGAGACCTGTCTTCCTTGTGAAGGCTTCACTTCGAGGGGACCCTTCATATCCGCCCTGCGCTACAAGGAGGAGTTCGATTGACAGCGAAGAAACGCTGTCCCTTCAAACCCAACCTCCTGTGCGAGGCGACTCCACAGCTCCGGGAAGAATCGGACTGTATAGGGTGCCTGCAGTACGATCCTTACGCCCCCACCGTAGAGGGTACTAATATTAGAAGGTTAGAACCCAACATTAGTACCCCGATTAGTACCCCCTCCAGTACCGATTCGGAGCCTCATTTTTTTGTTTCAATATTAGAGGGTACTAATGTTAGTTCTAATTTAGCCGGGGAGGTGGCCCGATCACAAGCAGAGTAAAAGCCTCTGATACGAGGCTCAAGGTCTACGCCCTCCTCGTTGAGGGGAATTGTAAGGCCAGAGTGGCAGAGATCCTCGATAAGAGTGCCCCGACGGTCCACCATCACGCGGCCCGATTGGAGGAAGAGGACTACGTACAGAGAGTAGAGGGCACTTCGAACCCGATCCTGTACGAGAAAGGAGCGGAAGGAAAGGATCTGGACAAGGTCATCGCTGCCCGGAACCTGGGTACTAACATTAGAAGTTACGCCACGGGCGTAACATCCGCCGCCGAGGATTCGAAGGGTGAGGGCCCCGATAACACCCCCGAAGATTCGGACCCTACGGTCAAGCAGCCGTCGAAGGGTGAGGCGGAGATCCCCAAGGCGAAGGTCCATCATCTCAAGTTCAAACTGAAGGTCAACAAGGTCGGAGACAAGGAGGTCCTCAACGGCCACAACGGTCACCAGTTCCAGTTCCTCACCAAGTACTTCGATCGGCGCAACGTCGAACGATGGAAGGGAAAGGTCCCCTACGAGGATAAATGGGTCTCGGTGGAGTACGAGGAGACTCCCAATCACCAGAACTTCTACATCTATCCGCCGGAGCTGAACCTATCCGCAGATGAGCTGAATAACTACGAGGAGATCGCGGCCGATATCTGCTGCAAGATAGCCGGGTACATACAGAAACACGGAGGATGGGACTTCGGGTTCCCGGAGCTGACCAACTGGCAGCGTCATGTCGCCGTGGATTCTCCTGAGCTGATGAAAGGCATCGCCGAGAAATACTTTGTTGAATCGGACGACGGCAAGACATGGTCTTCCTCATCCGAAGGGCGGTCCGAGGTAGAGACATCCGACATCGAGTATGCCAAGGTCATGCTGGAGATGCCAGGAGAGGTGGTCTCAATGAAGACGGAGATCAAGGACCTCCGGGAGAACATGCAACTGATCGTGGACACTCTCAAGCAGATGGAGGAGGCCCATGAACGGTCTGCCCGACTAAACGGTCACATAGTGAAGGATAAGGTGGAAGAGGCGGTCCAGGAGGCTCAGAAAGAGAAGTCAAAGGCCGCTGCCCACGAGGATTTTGAAGAGGACTACTGGAGCGTGATGTATCAATGAGATTCTGCAAGAGGCAGGACTGTTACTACTACTCCCACGCCCCCGAGGGCGGCCGTAAGTGTTACTATATAATGGATGAAGGAGGCAACTGCTGGAGGGGCACGCTGGACCTCTTCATCCGTCTTTTCAAGTGGACTTCGTTCAGAGCATATCACGATCATCTCTCGCCGAGAGATGTAACGGAGGAAAGACAACATGGAAGCGTTGGAGAAAGTGTCAGAGACTGAAGAGCTACGGGTCCAGAGGGACCACGCGTCCGGGTCCTTCCGGTGGCACATCAACGGGAGCGCGGAATGCTCCCTCACCGGCAAGGCCTGCGATGATGACTTCGACTGTCGAGAGTGTTCGGTACCGAGGGGATCCCCATGACCACGCCCCAGGAAGAGTTCCAGACTTTCCTCAAGCTGGCAGGTCATAGGGGACTGCACCCTCAGGGACTGAAGACCGAGGACTTCGAGCTGCACACTCCGGAATACTGCAAGTTCACCAAGGACCTGCGCTGCACCAAGCAGTTCCGCAGGAACCAGTGTCATCAGTGCAGCTCCCTGACCCTCGCCCAGATACGAAGGGGATGGTTCACTCCTCGGAAGGGTGTCCGCAAGAACATGGGTGTCAAGGATGGAGCAGACAACTGAGGCAGAGATCCGGAACATGTGGATACAGAAGGCGAGGGAGATAGCCATGCAGGTGACCATCCTCCTGGCCATGACTCCGTTGGTGGTCTGGCTGCTCGTAGCCAATTCCATCAGGGACGCCCTCGAGTGGTTCTCCAGGAGGAGATCCGCATGAAGTGGACCGTGCTGTGTGACGGAGGACCCAACGACAAGGTGGTTGGCAAGACCTTGGACTCCAAAAGGCAGGCGGTCTCGGTGGCCGACATGATGCTCAGGGAGCTGTCCCCGGAGAGGGTCCTGATCACCTGCGGAGACCAGTTCCAGACAGCCCTGAACGAACACCATGCCGGTGATGGAGATCGGCTCGAGATCCTCGAGCCGGAGGGAGCTACATGAGGCAGAACACCTTCCAGGACCTCTACCTCTGCCTGGTCTGCGGATGGAGTGGACCTACCCGGCAGATGCTTCGAAATAGAGACAACGGGGAGACCAGGCTGATATGCCCTCGATGCAGATCCGGCGGACTGTTCTCCTCTTACGACCCTGACAGGGAGGACGTCAAGTTCATGCTGATCAGGGCTCGAGACCGGAGGGAGGAGCTAGACATGGAGACTCCAGACATCATCCAGGACCTGGAGCGTGATTGAATGGATGGAGGACCACGATGTCCGAAGTGTGGCTATTACGAGACCATCCATATCATAGACCTGGGTACAATGGCAAAGTACAGGTGTCCAAACTGTAATCGATTCCTCCTCCACGACAAAGTCACCTCGGTTACCAAAGAGAGCGATGGCAACTGGGTGGTGAGATAAGTATGGGCAGAATAATGAAGCAGATTTATCTGGATGCCCTGGAGGACAGTTATCACCACCTGAGCCACTATGTCAAGATGAAGAGATGGGAGAAGAACGGACATGTCTATCTCTACATCCGGGTGAGGTCCCATGAGGACCAGAGGAGATTCGACGAATATTGTGTAGTGATAGAGGAGGGGGAGCCATGACCGATATTGGTGTTTATACTCTCCCTGAAACGCTCGAGAGGAAAATTGAACATGCGGCCGAGGAGAATTATATTGTCTGGTGGGACCTATTTATTAGGCCCGAACCGCTGCCAGAGAAGGTCTACTTCGCCTCCTCTGGCAGGTGGCAGGGATACTTCACCATCAAGAACATTGTCCCCTTTGACCAGGGAGTGAGGATGTTCCTGGAGGACTGGCACGAGATAGATATTGAGAATAATCGACCACCCTTCCAGGGGTTCACATATCGAACACCAGAGGTGGTCTAGTTGTTCGAGGATGAGGTTCATGTGAAGAAAAAGAACGACTTCAGGTACGGCACCACCAAGAAGCCGGCCTACGAGACCATGAACGAGATAATGGATCTCCTGGACGAGTACGGTTGTGAGAGGGTGATGACCGATCGGAAGGGAGAGTCCATGCGCATCGGGTTCATCTTCGAAGGTAGGCCGTACAAGATTCAGATCCCTAAAGTATACGTCAACGGCAAGTACAACGAGAAGATAGGCATCAGGGTGGTCTACCATTTCCTGAAGATCGTTCTATCATGGAGTAAACAGGGGATAGTGAGCATGGAGCGAGCGCTGATGTCCGGCCGCATGGTCCAGATCGGCAACAGAACACTGTCATTGGGGGAGGCGGCCGAAGAGCTGGATGATGGGGATTTATCCTCCACCCTTGGAAAGCATCTGCCCCCGAAGAGAGAATATGAAGATGCTGAGTACGAGGTGATCGAGTGAACAGGACAAGCATCGAGTGGACGGACTTCAGCTGGAACCCGGTCACCGGGTGTAAGCATGGATGTCCCTACTGTTACGGGGAGAGGATCGCCAGGCGCTTCAAGAGCAACTTCCCCAACGGTTACGAGCCCACATTTCACGAGGACAGGCTGGAAGAGCCGTTGGAGAGGGAAAAACCGGCCATGATATTCACCGTAAACATGGGCGATCTCTTCGGAGAGTGGGTGCCCAGAAAGTGGATAGAGAAGATCATCGGTGTGACTCGGCGCGCACCGCAGCACACCTTCCAGTTCCTCACCAAGAATCCCAGGCGATACAAGGAGTTCGGATTCCCGGAGAACTGCTGGCTGGGAGCCACGGTGGAGTCCCAGGAGCAGGCGGGCAGGATCCCCCGCCTTGCACTTGCCAGCCAGAATAATATTCACTATCTCTCCATCGAACCATTCTATGGTCCTATCCAGGGTCTGAGAAGGTATCTGGAGTGGAATGCTATCAACTGGATCCTCGTTGGCGCCGAGACCGGTCCCGGTTCCGACAAGCGGAGACCGGAGGACGAATGGGTGGAGGACATCATCGAGATCTGTGATAGGACGGATACTCCCCTGTTCCTCAAGGACAACCTCGAGTGGCCGGAGGAGATTCAAGAGTTCCCCGAGCCGAATGTCGTAGAAGAGGGACTTATGCGACAAAAGGAGGTGGAGAACGGTGCCTAGAGGCCCGGATAACGGGGGAAAGGACCCCGAAGATAGGCTCCTCGAGAGAAATGCGACACTCCCGGAGATCCTCTCCTACCGGGAGATCGACCGTTTCCTGCTCGCGATCGACGACATCGAGGACCTGCTCACCTGCCGAATCATGCTCTTCGCCGGCCTGAGACTCTCGGAGACACTAGCCCTTAGACCGAGGGACATGGACCTAGAGAGCAGAGCGTTGTTCGTAGCGCAAGGCAAGGGAGGCAAGTCCCGATACGCTCCTTGCGACATACACACCCTATCGTCCCTGAGCACTCACATCAAGGCCCGGGACATACCCTTCGGCGCCGATATCTTCGATATGAGCGACCGGACGGTGCAGAGACATGTCAAGTCCATAGCGGAAGAGGCAGAGATCACCCACAAGAACGTCACCCCGCACACGCTCAGGCACACCTGCGCCACCTGGCAGCTGGACCACGGCATACCCATCGAGATCGTTAGGGACAACCTGGGCCACTCGGATATCAAGGTGACCCAGATCTACCTGCATCTCAACATCAGGCAAAGGTCCCGCACATACACGGAGGCCACGAGGTTCGGTATATGACCACCAAGCTGGAGATGGCCGCGTATGTGTTCCTATCGTTCGCCCTCCTCACCTTCCTCTATCTCTTCCTGACCACCTATAGGATCGAGGGTGACCTGGGAGTCCTGCTCAGTGTCCTTCTCATACCGGTGACCTTGGCCACCATCATGCTCACCTGGAGGTTCGTGAGATGGGAAGCAAGGTGAGCGGCGAGCAGAAAAGAAGACGACTCCGGGTGGACATCCCCAAAGACCTGGCGGATATCTTGGACCAGATCAAGATCCTTGAGGGAAAGAACAAAAGGGAAGTGGTGGAGGAAGCGTTGAGGGATTTCTTGGAGAGGAGATGATATGTTAAACTAGATGCAAATTCTCTTATGGAGTGACACTCAACGGTTATCTTATGGAGTGACACTCAACGGTTATTTACTCTGTTTGTTATTCAGGAGTTCCTTTCTTAGTACTAAAGCGTTCAGGAAAGAAGCTAGTGTCTCCCTGATCAGCTTCTCAGTTTTCGAGTCAGAAGTCTTGTTCTTCCCAAATTTAGACATCTGCTCATGATACTTCCGCATTTCCCTGCATACGGAGTCGACTTCTCTCGTAATGTTAGACAAATCCGAATCCCTGGTGCATTTTTGAATGAAATACTTTATCTGAGAATATCGGTAAGAACCATCATCGTACCAAGAACACTCTTTGAATTGGGACAAGGTAGAAAAGCCTTCATTTTCGAATAAACGAGTGAATATTAGGTCTCGTAACCCTCTGAGAGCTTTCCATTTCTTCCCCTCTGGCAGACTGCTCCACTCATTGATTGTATCTCTTAGATCCTGATGAAAATCAGAACCAATCTCCTCCAAGAAATTTTGAATACGAGTAGCGTGATCCCAAATTGTCTCTGGACATATTTCATCAAGTCGGTCAATGTCTCTCTTGACATTATCGGGAGCTAAGGAATACAAAGTATACGCGCGACTGGTAGCGGTGGTGGCTATACTTCCTGAGATAGCTGCTACTTCAGAAATCGGCAAATTCCTATAGGGGATTATATCCTTAGCTGCTTCTATTCGCCTTTTGATTTCGATATCCTTTTCTTTCTCTTCAATCAACACATCCACGAAATCTCTGTTCAAATCTAGATAGGTATCATCACCTAATTCATTTCTTAAACCTTCAAAACTTTGTACCATTCTTAATTTGTTTTTTGCAGCCCTTCTTGTTCTATCTACACTTTCTAATCCACTCTCAATATTTTCTTTAACATTCTGCCACCCTTCTGTTATCTCATCGCATTCATGGATTTCATCCTTTAGAATATCTTTATAATCCTTGATCGTGTCTCCTAACTCTGAAACCTTTGCTGACATCAAATTTCTCCACATCTCTCCATTTTCTATTATCTGTTGATTGTGGATCACGCCGTATTAAACCTTTGATTGGAGAAGAATCTTGGAAGATGTGGCAACTCATTTAATGGCTTAATGGAAGAGGGAGATGAGTTGAGGCTGTAGATCAAAAATATACCAGAGAAAATCGAATATTGGATTGGGTAGTAAACACGCCTTTAATCTGGGGTGAGGGGAGATTTTAGAATTTCTAATTTGAATTACAATTACGAACTATTGAAAATGGGGAAGTGCTTTAGACTCGAATCTCTTCCCTTTCCCCTTCCCTAACAATCTCCAAGGAGAACTCTTCCCGGAATTCTCCCGATCTAATTGTCAATACTTGAGAAAACAGTCTTTGAAGCTGGATCTTCAACGCTTCTATATCTCCGTCCGAACTCACGTAGTCACCGATGAATAGGGCACAGTCGAGGACACCTAGATAGTATTCCTCCGAACGCTCTTCTTCGAACATCTTACCACTCTCGGTAGCTAATCATACTACTTAGTAGTAATAAGTAATAACAATGTTTAAGGATTTCGGTAGCATTGAGTAGCATATGGTACGCAATAAGGAAAAGGTCTCGGTAAGCCTTTCCAAAGACATCCTCGAATGGTTAGAGAAAATGGTCGAGAAGAAGATCTTCGCCAGCAGATCCCATGGCATTGAATACTGTCTGGAAAAATGTAGATCGGAGAGTGAGAGTAAAGGAAAATGATATTGTATCCACAGTTTATTATAAGTTTCTAAAGTATAATGCATTACATGGGACGACGAAAGACACAGGTGACGATTACCCTCCGCCCGGAGCTCGTGGAGTGGCTGGACGATATGGTGGAGGAGAGGATTTTCGCCAATAGGTCCCACGGGGTGGAACGCTGCGTTCTGAATTACAAAGAGGAATATGAAGAATCCTGAATACAGACGATATCTTGACGATATCTATATGGGGGATCTATATGGAAATTATGGATGAGCTAATTAAGAAGATAGAGAGCTCAGAGGGAGAAGTACCTTTAGATGAATTATTTGATTCTACATTCATGAAGAGATATACCCTATTCTCTTCCATAGAAGAGTTCCTAAATGAGGGCGATTGGGGGATTGAATCGCAAGAGGATTTTGAAAGGATCCCTGAAAATGATATTGATATGGATGAGTACGTAAGGAAGAACACCAAATTCAAATCTTGGGATCATATGATGGCTGTCGCATCAGAAAGCTGGCTGGAAGAGAGACTTGGTTGATATGGACAGACAAGATATTGAAAATCTATTAGATGAAGTCAATTCTCTTAAGGAAGAGGATCCTGATTCTATAGTCTATGAAGACTCTGAAGAAAGGTTAAGTCTTCTTCTCTTCCTATATGATTTGCTTCAAGAGGCTAGAAGCGACTCTGATGGACAAGTGAGATTTCAAGAAATCGACAGAGAAGATTTCCGATTTATTAAGCTGAGAAATGCTCTTGAGGAATTAGATAAGCTTGGATATATTGACTACCTCATTTTTGGGCTCGGAGGGAATGGTGGATTCCAGATATGTGAAAAATATGATTTTCAAAGATGGATTGAGATAGAACTAGAGAATACAAGAGAGAGAATTCGTGGATCCGATGAAGGGGCAATTAATACGATAAAGGAACAAGAAAGAACAGATGTCGTCGCTGATTTGAAGAGATTCACTTCCTTTATTGAAGAAAACGGATTTAAGGCCTTTTGGGATTCCGGCTATATTTCAGGAAAAATTCGAAGACAGCCCGAAGAAATTGGGCGTTGTCTATTAATGGCCTATCTCGCCTCACTGAGGGGGTATTCTGCTAGGGAAGTACCGTCGGGTTCTGGACGACAGGATATCGTCCATATTGAAGAAACACTAGTACCCACTATAATTGAGGCAAAGGTCTTGCAGAGAAAGAACCGAGATCGATACGACGAGGGAATAATGCAGCTCAAAAATTACGCAAAAGGGCAAAATGTTGAGGCTGCTTACTATTTGATATTTCAGAAAGGAGATCTGTACCAAGACGAGCAATATGAACGAGACGGGTTGAAAATAATTCAACTATGTGCCAATATTAAGCCTGAAGCACCTACTAGCTAATATTCATACAAATTCCGAGAACTCAATATCTGTTATTTTGGTCTTCCATAACTCAATATTTAAAACATTCCTTAATGGACATTTCTAATTCTTAATGTACACTTCTGTACCTTATTTCTAAAAACGAGGGTTGGGATGCACACTGCAACACTTCCATTACTTTTCCTCCGGACCAGGAGGATCGCAGGTTAGATTCGAAGCAGCATCCCCACCTTGTGCATTCCATCCCTCCAACGAGGTATGAGAATGCAAAAGGAATCGAATAACGACTCTCGACTCCGGTCTCTGGCCGTCGTTTTTTCAGCCATCATGCTCATGATGGTCGTGGTCCTGGGATCCGGAGCCTTGAGCTTTACCGTTGCTGCGGCTCCTCCAGATGATTCCTATGATGTAGACTTCGTCCCGACTTACAGGGACGTCACCTACACCATGGATAATGTGGAGACGCTCCAGCGATGGGACAGTGCAGGAAACTGGAACTTGGACAACACACCGACGATCGATGACAGTACACTTCAATTGCAGAACGCCGAGGGAGCCAACATCACCGTGGATGACTGGTCCCACATAGACGACGGATACTGGTACGAGGCACGAGTGAAAGCTAACAGTACCAGTGCGGACTTCGTGATGGACTTCGACCAGTTCGGAAGCACCGATAAGATCCAGATCGGGCTGAACACCTCCGCGGACATTGTGGTCACCTGGGACAACTCCTCAGGAGAGCAGACCGTGGACCTCGGAGACTACACCGCGGACACCTGGTACAGGGTGGCCGTGCTGTTCGATGGGTCTTCGGACGATGATCCCATGGTCTACGCCTACCAGGACAACTACACGGTGATCAGCAGCCAGGAGCTTCAAGAGGCCAGCTTGCTACACTCGGAGATCGACGCCATCAAGTTCTCCAACTCAGCGGCCGACACCGTCGCAACAGTGGACTATTTCTACCAGACGGACGCCAGGACGGAGTTCACCTCCGCTTCGACCAGCGATGACGATGTGAACCCGGCACCGAGTGAGGAGGAGAAATACGCCCAGACAGAGGTAGACTTCTCGGACAGGGACCAGAAGCCCGGGACCTACTCCAACTACTCGGAGGTACACGACGCCTATGGTTACACTCCGACGGACAAGTCACTCACCAACGATCGGTACATGAACAAGACCGATTTCGGTGAGGTCCTGACTCAGACCAAGGAGACAGACAACCCTGTCACCGGCATGGCCAAGTTCGTGGGATGGCAAGACCTCCAGGGAGACAACGAGCAGCACCTGAAGGAGTACCTGTGCGACGTCCACAACAAGGGAGTGGACCAGATCCACGTCATCGACTACTATCTCAATGACGCCAAGCTGAACTACACCTGGGACTCCGACATGCAGGAGGAAGTGGACGATGCATGGCTGGACATCATAAGTGATGAATCGGACAACCTGGGAGCGGATCTCCAGTGGGACGATAACGCTGATGATGGATGGTTCGACTTCTCTGTCCAGGGGACAGCGACCGCACCGCTCGCCATAGGCAGCGAGGCTTCCGATGTGGACTATGTCTACTTCCCCAACGATGTCACTCAGAAGAGTTTCTCGGACTCCATGGAGAAGGTCTCCGACTACCTGAGGGCCAAGGTACTGGGCCTCAACGCCATAGTGCCTGAGGACTTCAGCAACTGCACCAACAGGGCGGACCTCTCCCTGAGCGTTCAGGAAGCAGCCACCATGGGCATATTCACCAACGCTCTTGCCAACCTGGACTCGGCCTATCAGTTCACCGACGCGGCCCTGGGACAGATGCTCCAGGACGCTGAGTACATGCTGATAGACCTGACCAGCGTGCAGCAGGACCTGTCGTGGTCCGTCATGGACGACGGCAAGCCCGCCCAGGCACCGCTGAGCATGGTGTCCATACTGGGCAGCAACGTCGTGACCATCATGGTTGTCGGGATAGTGGCCGTGATCGCCGCCGTGAGCCTGTTCTTCGTGTTCAAGAAGAAGAAACAGGGCCAGAGGAGACGGTGAAACACCTTCCCCTTTTCAACTTTTTATGGGGGGACTATGATTGAAGTTCAAGATCTCTGCCCTGGCCGCCGCCGTGCTGCTCCTAACCGTAGCACTGTTGGGCACCGGATGGATCTCCTACGATGTTGAAGCAAAGGACATCTCCGATCCCTTCGACCTGGAGGCGGCACCGCATTTTTCTGATGTCACTTACGCTTTGTCAAAACCAACTTACTCCACGGGATTCGACTCCCTGGGGGACTGGAAGGTCTCCAAAGGTAGTCCAGAGATAACCGTGGACAATTCAACTTTGACTATCAACGCTTCGACCTCGGATCCGGTGGAAGTCACCCTATCCGAAGAGGATCGATCGGGGATTAATACCACCGTACGCTCCTACCTCGAAACAAAGATCAAGGCCGGCAATCTCACCGCCCAGTACACCAACATCACTTTAGAAAACACAGATACCGGGGATAAGGCATGGGTCTCCATCTCCTCGGCCGTCGAGTACGGCTTCTCGGCCGCTTCTGGAGATTCTAAGGGAACACTCTACTCCTATCCCGTAGAGGACACATGGTACAGGGTGGCCTTCGAGCTGACCACCACGGGAGTCACCTTCTACCTGTTCTCTCTCGCCGGCGAAGGCATAGCCAACTACTACACCAACTCCGCCAACCTGACCGTGGGCGAGGTCTCCGAGGCCCATATATCCATCGAGCAGGGAGGAGAGGCCGTGGTGGACAACCTGTATGTCACCGGCGAATCTAACACCGCCAGACAGTCACATCCAACGAGTACAAAGTCCACCCTGGTCCCCGACTCCGCCGAGTCCGTTGATCTCTGCGACATGGACCCCACCGAGGCCACCACCGACAGATCCGGGAGCGAGCTGGCCAACAGTGTGTACGGCGTGGACGCCAACCGGACGCAACTGCTCGAGGAGGGAGACCTGAACACCTCCCAGATGGTGGACTTCTTCGCCACAACCCCCGAGCTGCCTCAACGCTTTTCGGGCAAATACATCGCCAAGGGATGGTCCGACTTCCGTGCGGACATGGAGAGCAACCTCAAGGCCAAGATCGCCTACGATGAGGGAGTCCCATCCTCCAATGTCTACCTGATCGACTACTACATCGATTACCTCCAGATCAAGTCCGGATATGATACGGATCTGATGGAGCAGCTCCAGAACAGGTTCTGGACCTCTATGCAGGAGGCCGCCGAGTCCATGGGATTCACCGTCAAGGGCGGTGAGGTGGACACCGGAGGAGACTGGAACTTCTTCGCCATGGACCCCTCCTCCATCTCCAGATCTACCAGGATGGGCGTTTTCGACGGTCCCACCCTCGATGACTACCTGAATCCACCGAGCCTGCTCGATTGGGGCGGAGGAGTGGTCGAGGGGGCCGGAGCGGCAGCGGAGGAGTTCGCCGCTCGCTGGTGGTCTAATCTCGCCTTTGGGGGAGATGACCACATCGACGAGCTGCTGACCAACATGGAGGACATGTACTCGGACTACGACTCCAGGGTAGACCAGCTCTGGAACTACACCACTTCCAACTACGAGCAACTCTCTGGAGACTACCAGGCCATGTTGTCCTGGACCACCGGACAGGTAGGACAACTCAGCAAGCATTACGAGGATTCGGTCGAGAGCATCCAGAAGATGAACGCTCAGTACTTCAACTGGACCCAGCAGCAGTTCTCGGCCACTAATTCGATGTACAGGCAGATGATGAACCAGAGCCAGCAGACACAGCAATACTTCGCTGATCAGGTGGCAAGGCAGAATGAAGTCATTACCAACATCACCGAGGATGTCACCAACGCTCTCACCTTCCAGAACTCGATGTGGGCCGACTTCCTGTCCGGCGGCAAACCGCTCAAGGACTCTCCGCTCACCCAATCATCCTGGTTCGGATCTGACTTCTTCACCTACGTCGTGGTCATCGTGGTCTGCATAGCCATCGCCGCTCTGACCATCCTGCTATTCAAGTTCAGTATGAAGGGCAAGGGACGCTCAGGGAGGCGGAAACGGTGAGCAGATCGGTCAAGAGGGCCGTCGAGGTTCTCTCCGTGGTTCTATCTATCCTGCTCATGGTGATCTCAACCTTCGCCGTTATCCTCTCTACGCCGGTCTCCGCCGCCGACACCGGTGATTTCCAGTGGTCCGAAACCTTCGACGATGGAGCGAACTGGACCATAATCGGTGACGCTTTGGAGATCGCTAACGGTAGACTCAAGACCAAGGACTATACCTCGGGGGGCATAGGGGTGGGGAGGCAGTATTCCCACATCGCTAAGAGACCCGGAGGCAACGCCACCGGGGAGTTCAATCTCACCTGGGACTGGACGGTTACCGACTGCACCGAGGCCACCGGACCTCAATGGCACTTCGGGACCATCGCTCACAACATCACCGACTGTGTGGACATCGACATCAATGGCACCTATGGAAGGGCCTACTATAAGATGGAGAACACCTCGTTCAGCATGTCGTTCAGACACATCAACGACGGAGAGGTCCAGGACTGGGTCGTGTGGCTGCCCAAGGCCGACGTCATCGACGTGGACTGGCACTGGAACATCGAGCGGTTCGAGAACTCCACCGGTTACTATGTGGATTGCAGGGCCTGGAACGAGACCGGGGCCTACGATGATCCGGCTGTACAGCACATCTTCAGCACCACCCAGTACAAGGTGGACCAGATCGCACTGTTCGGGCATGATACGGACTCCGTCACATACGAGATGTACGGATGGGCGGACAATGTGACCTACGAGACGGCGAACCTCCCGGTATTCGATTCTTCTCCAGAAACTCAATGCTTGAAGGACCTCCAGTACACCTACAACGTCACATGCAGCCCTGCGGACAGTGGAACACTGGCCTGGAACTACTCCCTCCCCGGCTGGTTGTCCATAACGGACGGGGGCAACGGCTCCCGGTACATGAAGCTCGAGGGGACTCCGACCACTCCGGGGGACTACTCCGTAGATCTGGAAGTCTCCGACCAGAACTCAACCGACTACCAGAACTTTACCATCACCGTCCTCAATGGTGGCAAGCTCTTCCCCACCGATGACTCTTACATCGACCAACATGGAGATTCCGATGATCAGAACAACGGAGACGCCGAGGTCTTGTGGGCATTGTGGCAGCAGGACCTCAGCTATGAACGTCGCGGCCTGATCAAGTTCGATCTGTCCTCCATACCCTCCGAGATCGAGTATGCACATCTTTATCTCTACTATCAGGAGGACGCCTACACCAACAAGGGCGTGGATCTGACCAGGGTGATCAGCGTCCGCAACTTGCTCTCAGACTGGACCGAGGGAGGGGTGACCTGGAACAACAAACCCTCAAGGACCGAGGACCCGGTGGCAAACCTGACACTCGAGACCGATTACGGATGGAAGAAGTGGGATGTCACGGGCTGGCTCCAGAGCATAGCCGACGGAAACATTTCCAATTACGGGGTGGAAGTGGCTATCTACGAGCGTGGAGATCCCTGGACGGGTAAGAAATTCAGCACCAGTGAGGGGACCTACTCTCCATACCTCATCTACGCAGAATCTCAGTCCTCTCCAGGACCGGACTTCAATTCTTCGCCCACCACTACCGCCGTAACCGGCACACAATACACCTACAACGCAACATGCACCGATCCGGATCTCGGCACCGTAGGATGGAACTACTCCCTCCCCTCCTGGCTTTCTGTTGCTGAAGGAGGCAACGGCTCTCAATACATGAAACTCCAGGGGACTCCCTCCTCGGCCGGATCCTATCAGGTGAACCTCAGCGTTAGCGATGAGAACTCGACCGACTACCAGAACTTCACCATCACCGTCAATCCTCAGGGAGAATGGGGGACCATCCATACCTTCGACTCGATCACCGACGGCACGAGGGATGGCAGCACCATCGATTTCGACAACGGGGACACCATCGATCTGATCGACAACTCGGCCAACGATGAGATGATCGTGATGAACGGGGAGCTGTACTACTACGCGGAGGACGACAATTACGGCACCGTTGCAAGATACACTCCCTCACCACAGGAGTCCAGCTGGAACATATCCATGGAGCTATACCCCCACCAGGATAACGAGCTGTACGACGCCCTGAACTCGGACTGTTCACGCTACGAGATGCAGGTCAAGCTGCTGGATGGTACGGCCGAAGAAGTGGCCGCCAAGTTCACGCCCGGAGAGCCCGGCGAGGGATACGAGGACATCGAGGTCTACGACGGATCCTCGTGGACCCAGGTCTCCTCGGACATCATTACGACCTATCCTCACCGTTACAGCGATTCTATGGCCCCGGACAGCTCTGAGTCCATCTACGGGGAGAAGTTCGACCGGTACATGCTCTCCTTCGAGCATGACGGGGACAACTGCACGATCACCATCAAGAAGGTGGTGAACAGCACCGTTTCGGTGGTCCACTCCCAGAACATATCGCTCAGTACCTCCATCGATACCCCTAAGGTGGAGTTCTTCGTGAACACCACCCACAAGACTTACTCCGGTTACAGGGTCCTCAACTACTGGGTGATCGATAACCTGGGGATCCGGGGCAATCAGTCCCGGCTACCGTACATCGAACCACGCTACGAGTACATCTACGAGGACTCCTCCGCATGGCTGGAGGTCACGGACGGATCCGGCTCGGTGATCACCGATGCCACCGCCTCCATCAACGGAAGTTCGGCCACATACAACTCCGAGACCTCCAGGTACGAGACCACCATCGACTCGGAGGTGGACTGGCACCAGCCGTTCAACTACTCGGTCACAGTGGACGGCTGCTCGATCTCCGGGACCGTACACATCACCACCATGCCCACGCTCGATAACCTGGACATGCCCCTTTGGTGGAACGGATGGGACTGGGTCTCGGTGTTCGGCGAGGACGATTGTTCAGGATCGACAGACGCAGAAGGCACCTACTCGGCCTACAACCATCCCACAACGCCTTACATCCAAAGTAGCACTCCGGGCGGCAGCTCCTCAGACATCCTGGACACTCAATCAGAGATCGCAGGTCATTATCCCCATGATGTGGGCGTTATGGGCTACAAACAGTGGTCCGAGGCCCAGACATGGGCTTCTAACTCCTTCCTCAAGGACTCTTACACCTACGCCTCAAAGTGGGATAATCCGTCCTATGTGGGCCAGGGAGACACCTACCTCATGATGGCCTATCCAGGGAACTGGGGCAACCTCCAGACCGGTCATGCACTGTATGATAACGGCTACCGGACCGCTGGCAGGTCCACGGACACCATGTCTCCTCAGTCCAAGCTGTTGTGGTCCTCCTGGTATCACAACCCGTGGAACACCGAGAGCGGTCATTACTATCCCTACGAACCCTACCAGCTGATGGACATCAGGAGAGGCCCCAATACCGATAACGCCATAGACAACGACTGGTGGCAGAGGACCTTCAACATCTCAGAGACCGGCGGGGTGCTGCCCGTCTACAACCACGGCACGATCACCTCCTCCGCAGAGACCCTCTTAAACTGGATAGACGCCGATAAGACCAACACCACGCACGAGAACTGGAAGGCCACCAATGGCGAACTCGCCTCCTATGTTTACGGACGATGGACTACGGACCCAACATACAACTCCTCAGCCTCGGAAGGCAACCTGACGGTCTACGATGTCTCCAGGCAGGACCCGATAAGCGAGGGATACTGGAGAGTACCCGTCACGCTGAGCTTCAACCTCTCTGGCAAAAGCTTCAATTATGTCTCGGTGACCGAGGACGGCACCACCTACAACTCTTCGGATGGATCCTTGCAGAACCTGACCGAGGCGAGGATCATGGACCTGGGCTACGACATCAGGAACGAGACCCTGTATGTCTCCCACTTCTGGAACGACTCGGCAACTCTGACCATCTCCGCCGAGTCCGAGACATGGCCTCCTACCATCACCACCAGCCCGGACACTTCCGCCGTCGTGGATGAATCCTACTCGTACGACTGCGACACCAACGAGACCTCGACCTTTGCCCTGGACACCGAAGCCTCCTTCCTGTCCATAGATTCGGACACCGGCGTGGTCTCTGGTACGCCCACCAGCACCGGTCATTACTATGTGAACATCACGGCAACATCCACCGTCGGACAGGGAACCACATACCAGAACTACACCCTGACCGTGGAGTCTCCGCCCGACGATGATACGGATGATGACGATGATGACGACTATAATCCACCGACCACCGATCCGGACACCGGGTCCGGAGGAGGAGAGTTAGACGACTCGAGCTGGGTCAAGACCGGGGCCGGGGTGGCCGTGATCATACTGATCCTCACCGTGACCGTAGCCGGTCTCAAGTTCGGGATGAAGGGCAGAGGACGCTCAGGGAGGCGTAAGCGGTGAATCTCGGGAGAGACGGAGGAATACCCATCCTACTCATCTTTCTCTGCACGCTCCTCCTGCTCTCCGCTGCTGTGCCCCTCCTGACCCATGAGGCCGGGGCGGAGACCGAGGAATATCCGGGCAAACACAAGGTGATCTCTCACCTGGACTCATACGCCGGTGAGGAGACGAAGTACGGGAACTGGACCTGGGAAGGATCCTCGAACCCTACTGTCTACTCCGCCAACAGGTCCTTCGGGTCTCCGACCATCGAGGGGAGTGCTGCCCAGCTCTCCTTCCAGGTGAACTCGGGATACAACTCTCTGTCTTACGCTCAGTACCAGTTCCTTTCCAACTCCTCGAGGCACCCTTTGCAGTACCACACATTCAATTTCTATTACAGGGGCAACTACTCCGAGTATGTCAAGGCGGCAGCACTCGGCCAGGCATTGAACGACTCCGGTTCTACCATCAACACCCAGTACATGTCTCTCGAGCTTGACGATGAATGGCACCTGGCCTCCTTCGACTCTCTGTACACCGAGGAGGCCGCCCAGTACAGGATCACCGTCCGCCTGGGCACCATGCACTTCTTCAGCTCCTCCGGTTCCACCGGGGCCGGCAATCTCTCCATAGACCTGAACTACGCTCTATCACCTCCTTGCGATGTTAGATTCTCCTTCTACAACCAGTACAGCGGCCTCGGTCTTAACTCTGAGATCCTGATCCCCGAGGTCTACCACGATGGAGAGTGGACCCGAGTATGGGACAACGAGATCATCATCGCCGCCGGCGAGGAGATCGGGTACAGGATCACCGATTACTTCGACCGCACCATCGAGGTGGGATGGATCACTCTGAATGACACCGTCAAGTACCTGGACATCCCCGTCCCATTGGTGGATGTCTACATCTCCAAGCCGGACTTCTACAACTCCACATTACCCCCCGAGTGGGAACTCACATACATGCCCAACGGCAACAGCATCGAGGTCACCGGCTGGCACATAGAGCTGCTGGCCGGATGGTACGATTTCGCCTGGCCGGACGACGGCATACGGAAGAACGGGAGTGTGGAAAAGAATGTCCAGGGCAACAACACCACCGGCTCCGCCCACACCATGATGGACTTCTCCCTCTCCATGGAGCCGACATATAGAGGAAAGGGGGCCGTTGGAGATCAGGTCCTGCCCTCTCTCCTGGACTGGCAGGGATTCAGGGACCTGATCGTCGCCATGTACGACTCCTGGGAGTTCAAGGCGATCTCCGTCCTGGGCATAGGGATCGCATTCTTCTTCTATGCCTACCGGGCGAGAAAGTTCGCAGAGGAGGAGGATCTATGAGGACATGCTACGGGTTCTCCTTCAACGAGTACTCCTCCAAATGCTCCGATTGCCAGGATAGAGGGGAGTGCAAGAGGCAGACCGTCCGCAATCGCATGGACCTGGACGCCAAGCTGCATAGAGCGTTGAAGTTCCAGGGGGTGCCAATATGATCGAGGGACTGGACGCCCTTGCGGTCATCGTGGTAGGCCTGATGACTATCTCCTTCATCGCCTGGGCACTGTACTCGCTCAGGTTCCAGTTCCGATTCAGTCAATTCGTGTTCCTGATGGCCTTCGCGTTCACGCTCGGGGTGTTCTTCGAGTCCTGGATTCGGGACACTCGAGAGGCCCTGCTATCTGCGGTCATACTGGTCCTCCTGATGTCCATTTACCTGTTCCTCAAGCTCAGAGATAAGATCAACAAGCGGAAGTGGAAGAAGGCCAGCAAGAAGCTGGTCATCCTGATCATCACCGCGGCCCTGTTGCTCTCCCCGGTCCTGATCTCCCCCACTGCTCAAGCCTACACCAAGGACACCCACCGGACGGTGTTCAACATGGCTATGGAGTGCCTGGAGAACGACGGTTACGGGCACATAATCGAGTTCCTTCAGTCCGAGGACCGGTACGGCAACACTCTCGCCGAGTGGGTGAGGGACGGAGTGGTGGACGCCGACCGGCTGGACCTCGCCAGGAACCACTACTACGATCCGACCACGGGGGATGGACTGACCGGTCTTAACTCAAAGGACCTCTGCCGGCAGTTCTATGATGGTGCCAAGGAGCGTTGGGAGAACGGTGAATGGGTGGACGCCATGTACATGCTGGGCAGATCGATCCACATGGTGGCAGACTCCACCGTCCCACACCACGCTCACCTGGACCCGCTCAACGGACACTCCGCCGCCGAGGACTGGTGGAAGGACAACCAGTACCTGTACAGGGTCACCTCCGGAGGAGAGTACGATTACGCGGCCAATGCCTCCGGATATGTAGAGAACAACGCCCAGGTGGCTTACGATCTCTACGACAAGGTGGTGGACTCCAACGCCTCGGAGAGCAACTATGCTGATGTCGCGGAGACCATCATACCGCTGGCCGTGGAGACCACCGCCGGGTTCGTCCAGATGTTCTTCCAGGACATCGGAGGAGACATCGCTCCCGTGCTTGAAGTCTCCAGGACCACCGCCGCCTCCTGTGAGCTGAGCTGGTCCCCCAGCCCCTCCGAGGACTTTCTCGAGTACAGGGTCTATGTCTCCGAAGTGGGGGAGGACGTCGAGATCGAGGAGGAGCAGCTGTACGATACGGTCAAGGACCGCAACGAGAACACCATCGAGGTGGAGCCGCTGGCCCGTTATGGCACCTATCAATTTCAGGTAGTTACAGTTCTCGAGGATTCACAACTCACATCGAATGAAGTTTCACAGACACTCGGAGTCTCCCTCTATCTGGCCATCGCCGGCATAGTCCTGATGGGACTGATGTTCGCCGTGGCCATGAGAGGTAAGATCCGGGGGAGGAGGAAAAAATGAGCAGGAACAAGATGCTTCCCGACAAGGCATGGGAAGATTACGCAGAGGCGAACAGAGAATCGACCGCGTTGGCGAACAAGATCGAGGTAGAACTTTGGCACAATGGACACCTGACGCTGATCTGGAGCAAGCTACGAAAGATCGCCAGGTACATGACGGATGATGGTGAGGCCACGGCCGAAACATGGGAGGCGATGACCGAAGAGGACGCCCCCACCAAGTTCACCGTTTTACTCCCCAAGGGCGAGAGTCTCACAAGTCACATGGAGGACTGCAAGTTCATGGAGACAGACTTCGGTGCCAGGCTGATCAACAGGGTCATCAACATGGCCCTGCTGGGACTGAATGTCCTGCTGATCATGGCCCTGATCGGGGTGGTGGGAGACACCCCCGACTTCGGTACATGGTACTGGGGAGGGGCCTTCGGGTTCGTGGGCGGTCTCGTGGCCACCATCGTGCTGTACAACAAGGTCTCTACATGCAAGAGAGTCACACTCGAATGTGCATACCCGGACCTGGAGGTGGGAGACCACCATGTATGCGTCGTATGTCACTCCAAGGCGGGCACCGTGGTCCAGCAGCTCTCCGCCTACGAGAGACTCAAGGACACCTTCGAGACCGCTATATTGGGCCTCAGGGACCAGCTGAACAAGCGTAGGGCGTTCCTCGAGGACCAAGTGTACAGATACCAGGCCGAGCTGAACGAGATAGAGAGCGATGAAGTGGACGAACTGGCGACCAGGCTCAACCGCAAGCTGAGGACCGGACACACTACCTTTTCGGACAGGTTCCCTGTCTCCTGGATGGCCGTACTGATGGTCCTCATGCTGTTCTGCGGCCTGGGACTCGGTTGGTATTTGCTCGGAGGTGTCTGACATCAGGAACTACCTGGACAGGTCCCTCAATCCCTGGACCCAGCTGGGAGTGGCCATACTGGTGGACATAGCCGGGGCCATATCCTACATGCTGCCATTTTTTGGAGAGTTCGGGGACTTCCTCTTCGCTCCTGTCCAGGCCATGATAGTCTACTGGATGGTGGGGAAGGAGGACTGGGGCATGTTCTGGGTGATGATCTCCTTCGGGGAAGAGATGCTCCCCTGGACAGATATCGTGCCTTCAGTCACACTCGCGTGGTTATGGAAGTACTGGAGATGGTAACATGAGCAGGTCATATCGCAGAGATCCGAGGACGCTTGAGAGAGAAGCCGTGGCCCAGGAGAGGATGAGAGAGGCCCAGAAGATCCTCAAGGAGGGCATGAGGGCGGTCAAAGAGCCGTTCAAGGACGTCTTGCCAGAGGACATGGAGAGTATCAGGATCACCGAGGGCCAGGAGCTGGAGGAGCTGAGAGTCTTGTCCTCCATCACCTACGCCTCCGAGAAGGCCAGGCAGCGTAAGATCGCTCGGTGGATGAGAGACCGCGGCTGGACCGTGGAGAAGTTGGAGCATGAAGATGGCTCGGAGGAGATCGTGTACAGGGACGCGGAGGGCAACGAGAGGCAGCTGCCCGAGTACCTGGTCCCCGACCGCTCCGCCATCGCCCACCGCATTTCCCTCAACCTGGCAGAGATGGCCGCCCCCAAGAACGAGGAGCTGATCAGGGACGTCATCCAGCAGGATGTGTTCCGCAGGTACCCACCGGTAAGGAGGCCGCCGGAGGATGATGGAGAGGACTGAGGAGGACTCCGAGGAGTCCAGGGAGCGGACGAAAGCACGGACCTACCTCGAGGTCTCCAACGAGCTTCGTAAGGCTTACGCCGACTATATAGACGGCATATCGTCCTGCCAGTTCAACTGCTGGAGGATCATGGTGATGGCCGAGGTCCTCTCCTGGTCCCTCCCGAACACCTCGGTCTACGAGCTCGACGAATGGATACGACTGGACAACGAGTACAGGCCGCTGCCCGAACCACGTGACAAGATCGAGGCCGATCACTACATGGCCAGAGGAGAGGTCATAAGGAAAACGATGGAGAGCTTCGGCATGGTGGGGCAGGTGGAACAAGATCCGCAACCGCCCCCGATCATAGACGCATTCACCATGTTCTGGGAGTCATAACCATGTTCGACTTCGACAAGTTCATGAGGCACATCTACTCCCCCGGCCATGTCGTGGCCTACACCGGCGTGATGGGCAAGGGCAAGACACACCTGGCCGTTGCCATGAACGAGTGGAACATCAAGAACAGGCCGGAATGCTACCTGCTCACCAACGTCATATTTCTCAAGGCCACCGGCAAGCAGGAGATCGTGCTTAGGGACGGCACGGTCAGGGAGCAGCTGGACTGGGAGGTAGAGTACCCCGAGGGGGTGATACATGTACGCACGCTCGAGGAGGTGTTCCGCAAGACCGGGGAGATCCTGATGGACCACCCGGACGCGGTGATACTCATACTCCTGGACGAAGCCCAGAACTTCCTGCTGGCGGACATCACCGAGAAACTCGCCTTGACTTTCTTTAGATACATAGGGAACGCCCGAAAGTTCCGTCATTCCGTTCAATTCATCACGCCGTCACTGGCCAACATCCCCAAGAGGATCCGGAAGATGCACGACAACCCCAACTACTCCGGATACCTCTACGCTCACTTCTTCAAGGGACAGTACGAGGTCCAGGAGTACAACCAGCTGGCAGGCACCGACTTCGACATGAAGGAGATCTCTTTACTCAAGCTGAGCTACGACCAGATCTATCCTAATCCCATGACGGTCCCCGTCACCGAGTGGGCCAGGCCGTGGGACATGGTGAACACCGGGGACATAATCTTCGACCACTGGGCCTCCGCCATGTTCCAGCTCGGCTCGTTCGACTTCGAGGAGCTGATCAAGAAGGTGGGCGGAGTGGCCCACATGGAGGCGGCCACCGCCATCCTGGATTACTTCGATGAACAGGAGTCCATCCAGGATAAACTCGATGATCCGGAGTACCGGAGGGCACTCCGGGTCTACCGCATGAGGGAGCATGCGGACCTCACCTGGGAGGATATATCCCTCATAGAGCAGACACCCAGGCAGACCCTCTATTCTCAGATGAAACGACACATGCCAGATATAGAACAGGAGGCAACAGCATGACACAAGATCAGATGGAAGAGCTGGAGCAGAAAGTGGATACATTTCTCAACGGAGAGTACACGGATACTGAAGATGGACCTGAGGAGACTCCGTTCAGGCATATATGCGACCTGGCCGCCGTGGACCCCGAGGAGACCATAGCGTCCAGGGTCAAGAAGATCCTCGCCGATCCGGCCAGGCGTAGGATGGACTACCACAATCAGTGCCTCGAGGAGTCCAGGCAGGAATGCACGAAGCTTGAGGAACTGAAGGAACTTCGTGACCGTTACGAGGAGGAGTTCCCCAGGCAGGCCAAGAAGCAGCCGGGCCCCGATTGCAATTACTACCGCTCACTCCCGTCGTTCTGCCAGGCGTGCATACTGGAGCAGAAGCAAGAGAGAGGCTTACTCTCCCGATTCAGGAGGCGATCCCATGAGTGATGACCGGGGCAAAGGCTGGTGGAGAGAGCCTCGCCGGCACCGCAGGGCCGCCATCAAGGGATGGGAGGGAAGGCGGAAGAAGAAGGCCAAAATAAGGGAGCTGCGGAAACAGGACTTCAAGGACCGCTCCGAAAGGGCAAGAGCCATAGACCGGGGCATAATGGCCGAAACGGTCTACGATCCGGAGGACCCGGAACAGGTCAAGAAGTGGAAGGCCAGCAAGAACACCACCGACCTGGCCGGCGTGGATACGCTAATGGAACTCACCGAAGTCAAGAAGAAGGCCCAGGAGGAGGTCCAGGAGTGCAAGGAGAACACCGACAAGATCGTGGACAATGCCAAGGAGGATGTCGAGGAGATCGAAGGGAACGACGATCTATCGGAAGAGGAGAAGGAGGAGAAGCAGAAGGAGACTCTGGAGAAAGCCAAGGAGGAAGTGAAAAAGGAGGCTGAAGAAGCCCAGAAAGACGTCCAAAAGGCCGAGGAGGAGCAGAAGGAGATCATCTCCAGGGCCAGGGACAAGTGGTCCAAGCTCCGCAAGAAGCAGGCCAATAGCGTGGCCGACACCGTAGGCTGCACCAACTTCGAGGCCGACGCTCTAATCCAGCGTGCCAAGCGGGCCGGTCACTCCTACGATGAGGTGGACTGGGACCAGCTCCAGGGAGAGGACCTGGAGTACGGTGAGAGGGTGGACAAGCTGGACCGGCAGCTGCATACCACTACAATGACCAAGGGACAGATCGAGCAGATAGACCGACAGGTGGATTATGTCCTGGATGGTTTAGAAGAAGAGCCTGAGCTGTACCGCAAGCAGGCGGTGGGAGTGTTCAATGACCTCGCCGCCCAGTACCACGCGGGGACGCTCTGATCCCCATGGCCAAAAAAGGACCCGAAGGCATGGAGGTGGATCGCCATGTCCAGTCTACCTTTTCCGGAGATAAGCTGAAAGTTCCAAAGACAAAGCAGGCCAGGTTCCAGGCCCAGGAAAAGAAGAAGCGTAAGAACAAATTCAAGAAGTCCTCCGGGAAGTCCAGGAAGAAGAACAAGAAGGCCCGGCAGCTGAAGATCGACCAGAGCAGGTTGACCGATGAGGGCAAGGGATGGTGGGGAGAGCCACGGAGGCATAGAGAGGCCGCCTTGAAGGGATTGAAAGGTAGAGAGTCCGGCAGGCAGACCTCCGGCCCTCAGGTCCGTAGTGCAAGGGACAGGGAGAAAGAACAGAGAGACATCCTGGAGGGTTACAGGGACGCCAAGGCGTACATAGAGGCGGGAGATAACCCCGAAGAGATGAACACCAAGCCCGATGAAACTCCTACATCCAAAGCCTACAAGAGAGGATGGAACAAGGCCGTGAGGGAGGCCAGGCGGGAGGCGGAGCGAGAGGAGACCATCAAGATTCTGGAGGACGGTGACCGGCAAGATAGGCATTTCATCGAAGATCAGGATGAATGGGAAGAAAGGTTCAAGGTCATCGCCGAGAACCAGGTCCATGTTAATATCAAGGAGTGGGAGGGATTCAAACCCAATCCGGACCTAGACGATGAAGGCGTGGCCGCGAGGCTCTGGCAGAAGGGAGACAGGGTCTGGTTAGAGGTAGACCCTGGACTATGGAGTGATTGGACGGATGAACAGAAGACCGATTTACTGAAGCATGAGGCCATCCATCTCAGGTACGAGGACCACGGGAGTGGTTTTAAGGATCTGGCAGACCGACTGGACGCTCCTAGAACCACGAACCAACTCCTGGGCAAGCCGGCGAAGCTCCAGGTCAAGAGGAATGGAGAATACTACTACGAGGATTACAAGGAGTTCTCCTCCCCCGAGGAGGCCACGATCTGGGCCAAGACCCACCGGGACGAACTTCCGGACGATGTGGTGAAGGCGAGGGTGGAATATTGACCGCCAGATTCATCTAGCAATCAACCATGCGGTAGGATCGTTAGGTCGCTATAAGGATCTTCTTCGTCCAGCTTCTCAATATATCCTTCTTTGCTAAGGGGACATTCGATGAGATCCATAAATTCTGACTTGGTGATACCGAGCTGTTTCGCCATATCGTTGAGGAGAGGATTTCCGATTTCCTTTCCGCCACTTCCATGACTTACTCTTGTCCACGTCTTTGTCCTCTTGCCATCCCTGTATAATCGATAATAGATATGGTCTGAATCTCTCCTTTCCTTAAACCCCTTCTTCTTCAGAGCATTCTTAATCTTCCTCACCTTAAGAGTCATTTAGCTTCACCTTCAATGAGTCTATTAAGAAACCTCTTTAGTTCAATTGCATCATGGTATAGGTTTTTATCATCCTCCAGGTAATAATCTTTATATAAGAATCTGAAATCCTTTTGAAACTCATCCAATAGTTCGCCATATTTAGCGGGTTTTCCTGAAACGATTATGTTCAAGAAAGGATGCTCCAGAACTAACCTCCCCTCGTTGAAACTGACATTGATCTCAAGGGGTTTGGCTAATTCTATCTGAAAATCATCAACATTAACAGACCTTAATACTTCCTTGTTAAATAGTTCAATTGAGTAAATATTCTTAATCTTTCCAATCTCCCTAGAGGATTTCATCTCGGCGAGCCCCTTGACAAATACTGGCTTTTCATGCAGACTATCTATCTTCTTCTTAATACTCCTCTCATACTCACACTCAATTGTACCGTCTGGACCCCTGATTTCAAATGTCCTCCTGGGATACCATCTGATCTCACTCAATACACCAAATGCTGATCTGACTTCCTCCTCTCCGGGCTCTTCGGCTAATCTCTTGATATATTCCCTACTTCCCACCTTCAGATTTCTGGGACTAGAGCGTCCTATCTTTACTTCCAGAATATATTCGTTGTCATCGCCGGGCCAAAAACCTTTGAGGTCACCCATAATTCGCTTTCTGGATCTATCGTCCTCAATTTTCTCCTTGATTCTATTCTCGATCTCCTCAGGTTCGTCCTCGTTCAAACTCCCGATTACATCATCAGTCAAATTCAATGTCCTATCCAGAATCGGCTGTCCTTGGATAGTGGTTTGCATCTTAGTTGTCCCGGATATCTGTCCTACAAAACTCCCAAGGCTCACTTCCCTGAAATACAGTTTTGTCCATTCTTCGACATCTGAACGTCTCTTCCCCGCCTTTCTGAATTCCTCAGAATGGAGATATTCTCCAACATCATATACTGTGTCTTGGATCCCCTTCAGAACTTTGGCTATTTCCTTTATTCCAACATCGCCATCGTTCCCGATATTCACCTCAATAGTACTCCCAGAACTATCATCCTGTTGGGGCAAATTCTCCACCAGCATCCCATGGAACTCAATTTCAATCCTAAATAATTTCCTATGTGAAACTATAGAACGATTCTACTCGCTTGGAGGCCGATTATCTACCTCTTTAATCTGGAAATTGGTCCTCAATGAACGATTTTGTACATTCTTCCCTTCGTCAATTTCTCGACCGGCCAGACATTTTGACGACGACGACAGACCCCGCATGTGCGGAGAGAGATAGAGAGAGATACGTATTATCAATAACGTTTGAGAGAGGAAAGTTCCTATCTCCTTTTCGTCAATAGAAATCCATTTTTGATATGTCTTTTGCCATATAGAAATCACCAGAAGAGGGAGATGGTTGGGACAATACACACTTTCAGACTTCTCTCCCCAATCTTAATTATGCCGATTTTTGCATCTATTAGTGATTTCCTTATGTCTTCTAGAATTATCCAATACTGTGAAATAATATTTCAACAATATAGACAAGCTGAGGATAGGTGCTTAGATGTCTGATGGGGAAGAATTTGAGCTACTTTATACTACGGATCTTGGAAGTTTATATATTGGAGACTCACAGAAGATATCCAATTCTAATCTCGCTGCAGATCTCAAAGAGCAAGTGAATCTAATTTTTACATCCCCGCCCTTTCCCCTTAATCGAAGAAAAGCTTACGGTAACAAGAAAGGGGATGAATACGTAGAATGGTTATCTGATTATGCAGACATTTTCAGAGACCTCTTATGCGATGATGGTTCCATAGTCATTGAATTGGGGAATGCTTGGGAAAAAGGAATTCCTGCTATGTCTACACTTAGTATGGAAGCACTTATGAAACTTAAGGAAAAAGGAGATTTCTTCCTCTGCCAGGAGTTTATATGGTACAACCCAACACGTCTTCCTTCTCCCGTTCAATGGGTGAATATTGAAAGAATAAGAGTGAAAGATGCTTTCACCAGACTTTGGTGGCTATCTTCGACACCAAAGCCAAAAGCTGATAATAAAAAGGTTTTGCAGGAATACAGTGATGATATGAAGAGATTGCTAAAGACAAAAAAATATAATTCGGGTCGCAGACCCTCTGAACATAAGATTGGGGAGGAAAGCTTTCTCAAAGATCATGGAGGATCGATTCCGCCCAATGTACTGACTATCCCAAACACCTCTACTGATTCTTACCTAAAGTACTGCAAAGAGAACGAAATTACATCACATCCAGCTAGGATGCCTCCCGATCTTGCAGAATTCTTCATTCGGTTCCTAACAGATGAAGATGATTTGGTTCTAGATCCATTTGCAGGTAGTAATATTACAGGGTGGGTAGCTGAATCTCTTAATCGAAGATGGGTATCAATTGAATTGGAAAGTAAATATGGCAAAGCATCAAAAGCAAGATTTCAGGAAGACTAGTTGACTTCATGGGTATGTTGAATGATATGGTGAGTGAAATCTGAGAGGGGAAACAACTTTGAAATCTCTGGACCTCAAACCGGAATACAATACAGATGAAAATGATGTTATAGGCGAATTTTACAGACCTTGTCTTGACGTCGCCACCCAATATGATCGGGCTGTGGGTTATTTCCGGGCTAATATATACAGAGAGATGGGCGAAGAAATACTCGACTTTGCGATAGAGGGAGGGGAAATTAGGATTTGTTGCTCTCCAGATATTCCAGAACAAGACGAAGAAGCTGCGAGAACTGGATACGAGATGAGGGGAAAAAGGCCTAGCTCGGAAGTCGAGTCCTCAATGATTAAGATATTCAAAATGATGGAAAAGAACGCATATGAGCTCGACTGCTTGACGATGCTCAGCATCCTCATCGAGAATGGTTCACTTGACCTCTATATCGCCACAAGACCGGGAGGGATATATCACAGGAAAATTGGTGCATTCTATGATGAAGAGAACTCTGTTGTCTTTTCAGGATCTAGTAATGAAACTCTGAGTGCGGTTTCAAGAGAAGAATATTGGGGGAATGATGAAGAATTCGATGTTTTCCGAAGTTGGGGAGATGATTTCGAAGCGAGGAAAGTCAGGACCAAGATACAATATCTCAAGGCTCTATTTTCTGGTGGAACTGGGAAAACAAAGGTACGATCCATCAACAAAATAGAAAAAGAATATCTCAAGAATATTCGTACTCATCGTTCCCTGGAAGAATGTAGAGAAGGTGCTAGAAGACGAACAAGAATACGGTCCGATGAAACGGTTGAAGAGAGTGGGATTACCCCTTATCTCTTTCAAGAAAAAGCCATTCAAGCATGGAAGTCATCAGGAGTAGGTATCATCTGCATGGCTACTGGGATAGGCAAAACGATAACTGCCCTCTTTGCGATTGATGAATTACTTGAATCAGGCACTCCAATTTTGATCGTAGTTCCCAGTAATATTCTATTGGAACAATGGAGACAGAACATGAATGAAATCTATCCAGATGTTCCAATATTACTTGCAGGAGGAGGACATGGCTGGAAAGCTATGGATAACAAACGGATATTTGTGACGCAACTTGATTGTCCCAGAGTGGTTATAGCCACTATGCATACTGCAAGCTCGAATGATTTTATTGAGTTTTTCAGTCAGGCAGATAGTCCAGCTCTTATTGCAGATGAAGTACACCGTCTTGGCTCCCCAACATTCAGAAGAATTTTAGATATTAATTTCAAATATAGAATGGGTCTCTCAGCGACCCCTGAAAGGCACTTCGATAAGGAGGGCACAGAGGTCCTTGAGAATGCTTTTGGTGACGAACCCACCTTTCAACGGGATATCGGAGATAAAGTTGAGTTGAGGGAGAGGGGAAAGAAGGTTCCCATTTTGGGCACTTTCTTAAGTCCTTATTATTATCAATTCGAGGTTGTCCAGTTGACTGACCAGGAGAGAGAAGAGTGGGAGAAGAAAACCAAGGAAATCAGCCAAGCGGTAGCAAGACATTTCTCCAGGAATAAGGATGAAGAGCCCACCCTTTCAAAGAGAATCAAGAGACTACTAATCAATAGGGCTAGAATACATAAGAATGCAAGAGAAAAGGTCGGAAAGGCTACTGAGGTTATTTCTAGAGAGTATCCAAAGGATGGTAGATGGATAGTGTATTGTGATAATCTCGAACAGCTCTCGAGGGTGATCGATGCTGTTAGGGAGACAGATCCTGGTGTGGCGGTATTGGAATATCATTCCAATATGTCGAATAGTGAGAGGAAGAAGGTTCTTGATTTCTTCAAATCTCAACCAAGCATAATGGTAAGCATTGGATGTCTAGATGAAGGTGTTAACATCCGTGAGGCAGATGGAGCTCTAATTCTGGCTTCATCCACAAATCCTCGAGAGTACATTCAGAGGAGAGGCAGAGTGCTTAGGAAAGCAAAGGGTAAGAGGTATGCTAAGATTGTAGATGTACTGGTCATACCAGAGGGAACTGCAGAATTCGAGGATTTCCCTTATTCTTTTGTCAAAAGTGAAATTGCTAGAGCCTGGTCCTTTTCAAGAAATGCTGAAAATGCTGAGATAAAATATAAATTGTGGGACATATGTGTAGAACTAGATATAGATCCTACAACTGCCCAGCTATTCGGTATGCAAAGTGAGGAAATGGAGGATTGAAGATGGGGGCAGGTTATGAGGTCGACGAAAACCTCCTCAAAATACTTAGTGAAACGAATGAAAAGAATGGGTCTCTGGTCGAGGGCGAAATTATAGAGAAGATTTTTGCGCTTGTTGTGCTAAACCCGTTACCTCAAGACAGGAAGAGATGTCAGAATCAAATCAAAGAATTAATCCTCCAAGAAGACTGGGAGGAGGGATTTAATTGAGGATTAAAAGGATCAATATTCGCAACTTTGGTCCATTCTATGATGAGCACACAATTGAGTTTAATGAGGACGGTGAGGGAGTTCATCTTATCAGGGGAAACACTGGCCAAGGGAAGACATCAATACAGAGGGCCATTCTTTGGGGCCTATATGGTTCAGTGAAGGACCGAAAGAATGAGGAAATACCGGCTACAACTTTAATAAACAGAACCACCGTGGAGGAGGACATCTACCAATTCTGGGTCAGCATAACTCTGAAACATGAAGGTAAAGAGTGGACTATTTCACGCAAGATGGAAGGAAGGAAACACAGTAATCGTAGTTATCAAATGGAACTCCATGTTCTAATCAATGATGAGATACAGGAGAATCCAGAGTACAAGATTCAGAGACTATTGCCTCAAGAAGTCAGTCGTTTCTTTTTCTTTGATGGAGAAATGCTAAGAGATTATGAGGAATTGCTGGAAGAAGATACAAAATCAATGAAAATCCTCAGAGACTCCGTTGAGAGAATTTTGGGCATTCCTCATCTGCGGATGGGGAGAAAGGATTTGAAGAGAGTAAAGAAATCTTTTGAGCGGGAGAGGAATAAATTGATAAAGAGGCTGGGGGGACAAAAATATGATGATCTGGCCGATAAACTCTCAAAAATTCTAGAGAAAATCGAGGAGAGAGAGGATAGGATTGAAGAATTAGAGGAAAAGAGAGATGGTCTTGAGATGGAGATAAAGGATCTCAAGCGTAAGCAGAATGAATTAGAAGGTGCCAGAAAACTGACGGATGAGAGAAAAGAGTATGAACAGGAAATAAAGGAATTGGAACGGAAGAAAGATAACCGCCAAACAAAATTGATGGATTTGACCTCTCACCTCTATAAATCAGTTCTGAAAAATCCTGCGGAAAATATTCTGGAAAAGTTGAAAAAAGAGCATGAAAGAGTAATGGGAAAATACAACAAGAAACAAAAATTGGTCGGAAAGAAAACGGATCTGGAAAAATCTAAGAAATCTGCAAAGTGTCAATATTGTGGCACTGTTCTAGATCAAGAGAAACTAGACAACCTTGAGCAAGAAATTAAGGAGATCGAAATAAGGATCAATGAATTGACAGAAGTACCTGAACCAAATTTAGCATACGAAAACTCTATCAACCGGATTGAGGAGATGGTCAAAAAATCTCCAGATAGGGAGAAGATTTCAGAAATTGAAAAGAAAATCGAGGAAATTGACCATGAGATCGCTCGTTATAGATCTTTAATTGACGATATCAATGAAAAATTGGGGGACAGTATTGAGGAAGATATTAGAGACCTTCAGACAAAATTGAATTTGAAGTATGAGGAACTTGGCTCGCTCAAGACAGACATTAGAACTGAAAAAGATCGTAAATTGGAAGACTTAGATAAGAAGAGCAGATGGGAAGGGAAAATAAAGAGTATTTCTAGGGAGGAACTTGAGACTCTTACTTCAAAGATTGAATTGGCGGATTATATTCGAAAAGTTTTCAAGGAGGCAATATCGGAGTATAGAGAAGAGAGACGGAAAGAAGTTGAAGCCATAGCAACGGAAATCTTCCGGAGGATAAAGGTTAAGGAGAGCTTTCGCAAGTTGCGAATAAATGAGAATTTTGGATTGAGCATATTGACTGGAGGAGGTAGAGTTTTGAACAAAGGTGCTTGGAGATCTGCAGGTGAAGAGCAGATAGTTGCCCTTTCATTGATTGGAGCTCTAAATGAATGTGTGGACACTAACGCACCGATATTCATGGATACACCTTTTGGTCGTTTAGATACAAAACATGGAGAACAGGTAATGTCCTATATTCCAGAAATGTCGGAGCAAGTGGTTCTACTAGTTACAGATAGGGAGTTCGGAAAAGAAAGTGAAAAGGTTCTTAGTGGAAAGATTGCAACAGATCTTACCGTCGTTCATAAAAATGAAGAAGAAGGTTCAGAAATTTATCCCACAAGGAGGGAAGCGTAAATGGGGACTGCTTTTGGAGATATTAGAACTGTTCCAGCTTCCGATAAGGCCAAGAAATGTATGAAACAATTGTCCGCCAAGGGTATTTTCAAGGAGCAGAGAGATGCATGGAGATTGGGTGCTGCTCTAGGGATTGCCACTGGAGAGACTTATGATAAGGGAAAACGAGAGACCTTTCAGAATATAAATAGCCTTGATGATGAAGAATATTTTGCTGCTGTAATGACAGGTTTACATCCTGATCTTTCTCCTGAAGATAGGTTAAAAAAACTGGTTGATTATGCCGAACGGGGAATTCGTGAAATATTTAGAAAACATGAAATTGGAACATTAGAACTATCAAAGATTGGAGTTCTATAAGAATATAGTTAGAATTATCCACCACTTCCACTCACCCCTCCCTCACACCTATTTATGCATCTTGTCACTCATTAACACCCCTATTGGAGGAATAGTCATGAGCAGCATGAAGGTGGAGAAGGTCGTGGAGGCTCTCTACGACCACATGAGGAACAGACTACCGAACGATTTAAAGGAGAGCGGCTGTCCCGCCGTAAGGTGCATAGAGAACGTCCTTGTGGCCGTCAAGTCGGAGAACAATAAGCAGGTCGCCTTGGAACTAGGTATGGTCGATTGTGGGGAGTGGGAGTGTCCCTGTAAAAAGTAACATGAATAGATTGGTTTGGATGATTATCTCATCCTGTTTAAGATCATCCTCCAATGCCCTTTTGCCATTCATCGAACCAGAGTTCATTTCCATCCCCACCAAGTCATCCTCAGTAAATCCTCGATACCTCCCGGTCTACTCGTAAAAAGGTAATGTATAATTGAATACATTCGAGAGATCTTTAGCATAGACGCGGAGTTTCTCAAACTCGTCCTTGGTCAGTGGTCTACAGTGGCTAATCTTATTCCTTAATGGCTCAAGCTCATCCAGTTTCGATATCAGGTTGTGAAATTGATCGGAATTGAGCAAGTCATCTAACTGCTTAATTTTACTCCCCTTCTCCAAAATCTTCTTAATATCTGAAAAATCAGAATAGTCCAGCAATTCACAACTTTCACGGACCAATGGATTCTCTCTTTCCCTCTTCATTCTATCATTACATTTCGTTATGACATCTGGAGGAATGAAGTTCTCGATCATCTTTTCATTTCCCTCGATAAATCTTCTATAAATCAGTTCTCTGAGTTCTATCTCGATATTAAGAATGATCACATATCCTCTGATATTGAACAATAAATCACGATCAAGGCTCGACTGATCGATTTTGATTTCAATCTCATCGCGAAGACGCTCTTCTAATTCCTCATCGATTTCTCCTGGCTCAGGACTTAACAATTCGGCTAACTCGTAGCCACTGAATATTGGAGATGGAAGGGTCCTTGATTCCAATTCAAATAGTGGCCTCATTGATTCATAGAGCTTTTCGTTAGAACCCCTTATTTCTGAGATTAAGGACACAACTTCGGAATTTTCGAGACTCTCCCTAATAGAATCTATTCTCCTCCTCTGTGAATCAGTTACCTCAAACTGCTTGGCCAGTTTTCTTGATAGTTCAAATGCTTTCAGCATATCTTTGGAGAGAACTGGATAAGTATACCGGAGCTCTTTTGATTCACTTGGTTGAATACTCTCAGATCCGTTGTTATCACCAGCATCATCATCATCGATATCCTCATCTAATTTCTCATCATTACTCATCGTCCCCACCAATAATACTCTCGATCTCCTTCAACTTCTCCGCAACCTTCTCACTGTTAAATCTGATATGATTGGTTATATAGGTTTTCTCGAATCTATTTAAATTCAGACGCTTATCTGTCATGTTGATTTGAATCATCTTTGTTGTTCAAATCTACCTGTCTTAGTAATGAGATCACAACCATCTCCGTTATCATATCTAGCATCCGATCCTCTGCATCCTTGTCTACAGCTCTTCTAAATCTCTTTGAAAAGAATATATAGTATACTGAGATTGCGAGAAAATTTGCGGTGAACACCCATATTGCAAAGTAAACAAGGGGTTCAACCTCAATTATCCTCATTATCTCAATGGTTAAAGTTGCAAAGAACCCGGCCACAATCCCAATCATTACACCAATAAGAAGGTTTTTCGCTCTCCCAAACGTCTCATCCACAATATCATTAACATAAGGGATAATTTCCTCCTTCATTCCCTTTCGAATTTCCTTATTACTCAGTAAGATGTTTTTCAGGTCCTCAATCATCTCTAGATCGGAAATGAGGTCTCTGGATTGTTCCTGTCTTTCATCCATCGTATCCACCAATCAGCTATCTCCGCTTACTAATTCCTCTAATTCGTCAACGAGATCTGATCTATCCATTTCGGCTGAGTTGACCAAGGCATTCCCACATTCTTTTAACCTCTTGAATTCTTCTTCGTTTTGATCTTTGGTGGAGAAATCCCTTCTAAGTGCTCTCATAATCTTCTCTTCTCGTTCTTCATCGTAGGTCTGTATAATATCGAAATACTCCTTACCCTCTAGCCACTCATCGAAAATTTGCTTATATTTGGACAAATTGGTTCTTGTCCCGTTTTCAGCCAAATATCTCTTCTTCCATAATTCCTTGAGAACTTTAAAATCCAACGGATAGCCTTTCTTCAATAGCTCTTTATGTTCCTTTGTAAGCAATCGACCGTAGAATTCATCGAGTTGATTTCGGATGTGTTCTGCTCTTCGGTTCCGTTGAGACTCCAGTATTACTCTTTTGCTGGTTCGATAGCTTAATAATGCGGCAATGGCCAGTATGATAGAGCTCGTCGCAGATACGATTCCGATAAGCTCACCATCATTTGCAGGGATTACGAAAGGAAATAAGAGGATAATGCCCATCGCGATAAGAATAAGAATGGTGTCTGCATACTCTGATAATATTTTAGTTATTGCCATATCCCCCACCACCAATTATCTCCTCGATCTCTTTCAAATAATCAAGTGCTTTCTCTTCTCCTATCTGAGTTTTGATTCTTTTCCAGTATAGTTTTAGTGATTTCTCAATTCCTCTAGATAATGAAATCTCATATCCATCTGCCAATCTATCTACCGAAATCAGGTCGATACTGTTTAGATAAGTTTCCTGATGATCAGGAAACTGATTGTATATAATCCGTACAGAATCAGGGATATTATCGAAACCTTTCCTGTCCTTACCTTTGAAATGTGTTGCTGCAGAACGACAATTCATCTTCTGGAGGTCTATGCACTTTTGGTTCAGTCGAGCTTCGACATCTTTCCCGAGCAACAATACTTTCTCTAAGAATGGATGATTTAGAATCTCCTTCAGTCCTTCGCATACTGAAAACACTTCCAAAAACGAGTCCTCGTCGATACCTCTTTCTTCCAAGTCATTCTTAAGGGGGTCATTTAAGACATAACTATCTCTTTCACCAAATCTCATGTTCTGAACAAATTGTTTAAATTCCGAGAGACCTGAAACGATATTAGGGCCTCGATTTTCATCCATCGTCCCCACCAATAATCCTCTCGATCTCCTTCAACTTCTTCACCACCCTCTTACCCAATTAGGATTCGGTTTGATGGGTTATATAGGTTTTCTCGAATTTATCTGAATCATCACTTATACTCAATGCATTCACAGAGGCTTACCCGATCTATTTCTCGAAACCCTGAAGGAGTCCTCATCTCATCGTACTTTTTCAGTATTCAACAAGAGCGTCTGGTAAAATCCTTCATGGAGTCATTCAATACCGCCTTTCTTATTATCAATGAAGTACACTCATGGATCGGAGGGTCACCAGATTCATGGACCTAATAGAAGCAATTACAAGAAATCCTATTGCTACCGTGACTGCGTTGGCCACGCTAATATATTCATCCATTCTATTGTGGGATCGCCTAACCGACAGGCCGAAGCTGAAGATCGAGAATGTATCTTTTGAAGAAGTGAAAGAGAAATACCACATTTCTGTCGAGGTGCAAAACATCGGTCGGAGACCTGCTCGCGATGTAAGAGGATATCTTGAGGTATTGGACAAGAACGATGAACACATTGAATTATATCACCCGGAAAACTCTGAAGAACCACCGATGGAAAGACTGCCAATGATATGGGTGCCCACCACCAAGGCAGAGAAATCGAAAGGGTATAAAGGAAGAATTGGAGATAAGAAGTTGGAGTTGAAGGAGTCGATAAAGCTATATGAAGAGAAGACCAGAATAGATATTGAGGTTGGAGGCTGCAATTTCCTTAGATTAACTCGTCCGGGAATGTCCTATAGTGATGTATTTATGAAGTTACGGGAAGGGGGACGATATAGATTTAAAGTGACAGCTAAGACAGCAAAGTCCAGTACTGAGGTAACAAAACTGGCTGTCTATCCGGACGGCTTCAAGGAAGAACCAGTTATGTGAGAGCTTCATTGAAGATTCCGATTAATAATGAATTCTGTAATCTTGCCCCATCTGGTAGTTCAACTCTACAATCAATGATGTACTGCAATGAAACTCTGGACTAGTTTACTAGTGAATCTGTATTTATAATTATCAGCCTGTGTAGACCCCAACGTTCATTTCCCAGGGTCTTATTACCAATATGCAAAGCTGATTATTATTCCTCACTTTCTTCCAAGAATTCAATTACAGATTCTCTAACGTATGACTTTCCACCAGCGAGGACAGCCCCCCATAGGAATCTCTTGAAGGCCTCTTTCGGCTCCCGCTCTTCTTCGGGCGTTTCCCAAATATACTCAGCGGATTCAGAAAGTCCTCCCATAAGACTCTCTATTGCAACCCTTCTTCTTTTCTCCATTTCTTTCTCATCTTTCTTACTCATGTTCTCAAATCTCCCCTGCTTTATGTGGTTCTCTATCTCTCGTCATTCATACTTAATTCTTCCTTAAGTCTCCCAATATCATATAATTTGAAACCTCCCCAGGAGGCGAATTCAATAGCAATCAAGAATCCGGCGACGACTTCCAGACCCGCGTCTATCAGTCCACGGGTTAGTCCTCCCGCTCCGCAGAACACGTCGATATCCTGATTATCTGAAAGCATCAGTCCTACACCAGTACCCATACCTCTTTGCGTTCCTTACAATCCATTCGATACTACTTGCAATGTCCGAGTTGTAGAGACTGGAAATCAAAATGGATTTTTCCAAAAATGCTTTCAAACTAGTGGTTATAGGAAAATGATGTCATCCACTGCGAATTCACCATAAGAAAAGAAGGAAATAATATGAACATAGAAGAATTTGAAAAGGTCTGCAAAGAAAAGTGGGGAGATTCATTGAAGGACAAATCTAAAATGAGTGATGAATCTGTCCCAAGAATCCAGGACTTCGTAGATTTTGATAATATTAATAATAATCTGAAAATTCATATCGCTGATAAATTGATAAGAAATCATACAGAGAATATCGGATCGATTTTTGATGATGGCGACGTAATTTGGTATATCAGGAATTTTGGAGAAGATATCGTATGGAAGAAAGGATTATTTGATCATCGGAGATTGGTTGCAATAAAATCTGCGACATTATTAATGGCAGCAAATCTTATGAAGGTACCGTCTGATTACTCAAGAAGGAATCTTATTGACCACATTATTGCGGGAGGTCAACCCTTAGCAGCTGTTTACCTATTGTCTCAGCTGGAATATCTTTTTAGGGTGAAAAATCGGTATCTTAATGAAGAGGGGATAATAACGAGAAAGGTACCCTCTCAATTAGCCAGGAAGTTGAATCGAAGTACAAACGTGAATGACAGAATTAGTAACATCCAGGACACATTCTTGATGTATTTATACAGGAACTCTACCCCGTTAGGTGAGAGATTGAGAAAATTGAATGATGATTTAGACATCCATAACCGCTTAAGATTAAGACATGGAGCCATGCATGGCCCTATGGGAGATATATCGGTAGAGGGATATCTGTATGGTCTATTGATAGCTATGTTCTATTATAATGAAGATTGAATGAAAATATAAAACGAATAGTCTGTTGAATGATGAGCGTTTCCTATGATTCAGACGAGAATAAAGACAAATATTAGCATAATATGAATAATCAAATATCAAGTCAAATATCAAATTTAATAGCAGAGGTATATCTCGAATCCCTGATAAATACTATACCATTGGAGAGATTCCAACATATGCTGATCTGGATTGGATCGATTGAGATAATCTAGAGTCACCAGACAAATCAGTCCATCTTGACCCTGAATTCAAGACATATACTTATGGGCATATCGAGAAAGGCTTTGGCGACATCAATTCGCTGATGAATCTGGCAAAGGGTGACTACCTATTCTTCCACGTTATCCCCTACAAGAAAGACGATTGGAAAAGCTGGTTGACGGCTTTAATAGGATATTTCGAGGTAGAGGAAGTAATAGACTGTTAGACCATTGTTTGACCAGGAGATAAGGTTCAAGTGTCAAGAGCGGTTCTGCAACAACACTCATCTGAGTAGTCAATTCCCACTCCCACTCACCTCCCCCGATTCCCCTTTAAGTCATGCTCCCGATGCCCATTGTCCAAACGGGGAGGAAACGGAAATGGACGATATCAGACTGGAGAAGTTCATGGAGGCGATGATCGAGGAGTACGCCCACGCGATAGGGGCAGAGGCGGCGAAGGACTGTCCCATCCTGCAGAATATGGTGGATAATCTTAGAATAAAGAGTAGCAACAACGCCGAGATCAGGCTGGAACTCGGCATGATCGGTGGGAGCAGGGAGTGTCCGTGTTTGCAGGGTAAGTAGAGAAGCCTTGAACTGATGAAGAGGACCGTTTCCTTCATCTCAAAAATCATCTAGTGTTGTTTTGGCTACTCCAGCCCAAGACTGCAATTTCTGAGTGATTTTATTTCGGGTGGCGTAATGATCGGCCCCTTCATCAAGTCTACTCTTATAAACGCCATCTTCACATTTTAGGTATTCGCTAAGTACTTTTCTTTCGCATTCATATAGAGCTACATTGACCTTCTCGATTAACTCCCTCTTGGGCTTTTCTGCTACCTTATCTGCAATAACATCAAGCCCACTTTCAACGATATCATCAGCTGTCATGCCGTTAGAATCAGGTCTGAACAATTTCATTATGTGCGGAAATAAACCTCGCTTTATCTCTTGTAGCCTGGATTCTGGAACAAAGGATATTGATAAATCGTGAATACATTTAAATTGAAGACCGGTTGATTCCTTCAAGACTTCTCTTAATTCGTCATCCTCTAGATATTCGGTTCCTGCTACGGCAAACCTACCCTTAACAAAAATCTGACAGAATTCACCATCGTCTATCTCGCTGCTAACCTCTGAAAACCTAGAACAGATAACACTTGGCTCACCTTCACCTCTCAACCCATAGGTGGAAAGGGTTCTTGGATCGACTTTACTATATTTCTCAAGTTGACATTCCTTAGATTCATTCGCGTTGAAAGTCAATTCCATAATCATCCATTCTGGTGTCTTCGCTGCCACAACATCTGGATTGTTCTCGTCCTCATCATCTATACCTAAATATGGCTCTATTACAAAGGATTGGTAGCCTGCCTCTTTGAACGGCCCTCGAAAAGGTGGTTTCCTTCGATCATGAAATAGGATAATTGTATTTCTCCAAAGCCTCATCCGTAAGTCCTTTTCAGGCAAAGATCTCCACACCATCGAAGTAGATGTTTGTCTTTCCAGAATTGTCTTCTCCCTGAAGGGTTGCAAGTCTTGGAGCGGCATTCACACAACCCTCTCGAGGTATGGTTAAGTGAGCAAAATCCCTACCAAGGCCTACTAACACCCTGTCCCAAGTATGAAGGTCTACCCCTGCAAATCTTCGGTAATCTTCCTCTCTCTCCTTTTCGACCAACCACAACCGCATATTCCCAGTTCCTTTCGAAACGACTTCAGTGAATCTATCTGGGTTGATTTCTCTTGTGAAATCAAGCTCGAAGGCTGTCATCTTCCTGTCTCTTTCCTGTGTGGCAAATTTCAAAGCATCAGAATATTCCAGAGCGACTTCAACCACGGAAGCCAAGGCCTCATCAACATCGTATGCACCATTGATTGTGATCTTCCCGTTATTGTACCATTCAGACGTGATTACAATATCCCCAGCGGACTTCTTCTGCCATCTCATACTGCGAATAGCAAACTCCTCCTCCGCTTTTTCCATGATCTCTTCTAATCCAGATATTGAGTCATATGCTCCATGCCAGGCCTTCAAACTGAAACGGCCCCTGTTCAATTCATCGGACAAACCGTCTTCAAATCGTATTCCGATTCCTTTCTTCTCCCAGGATTCAAATTTCTTCCAGTGCATCAACATATCTCTGGTTAGCCAGCAGTGGTCAAGTCCCCGGTTGTTCTGTACCCAGTGATCAACCAAATCATCGGAAGTTGTTGCATCTAGGATGCTGTAGATTCTCCAGACCCTCTCGTCGTTCTTATCCAGAAAGAAAGAATAGGAGTATTTTGGCTCATTGTCGTCAACATTCACATACCAGTCCCCTTTGTCAAGACTTCTCCATATACCAGCAGGACAGGATATGTGATCTAATTTATTCTGGTTTACTTCAATCAGATAAGCCTTAAGCTGGGTTGATACGTACTTACCATATTTCTGGAGGGTCTTTTCATTGTTGTCGAAACCAGCCTGAACCCTTTCCTTAAAACCACCAAGAGTATCGATCTTCATATACCCACCTTTGCAGGAAACTCCCAATCACTCATTATTTCTTCAGCTAAATAAGTTAATGCATAACCAATAGCTGATAACACCTCATTCGTTTCCATCCAGAGTCCCCCAATAAGCCGTTCTCTTGTGCCCTTATTCATCTCCCATATCTATGAATCCGGTTTGATGAGTTAAATAGGTTTTCTTGAATTTATCTGAATTCATCACTCATACTCAATGCATTCATAGGGGCTTACCCGATCTATTCCCTGAAAATCTGAAGTCCTCATCTCATCGTATTTCCTAACACACTCGATGAGGGTGTCTGTTAGAAGTTCGCCGTAATACCATATCTCCTTTCCAGAACATTTCATGTCAAGGTATACTTCTTCGATGCCCTTCTTACTTCCCTCAGGACAGAAATGGACTTTCATGAATCCTGAGCACTCTCCTCTTGAAGGATCAATACACTCTCTCACAATCAGTTCCTGATTAAGGACTTCTAGAGGCTTCATATTGCATTTAATCTTATTGTAACGGGAACGGCTATGAATGAAGCGATCCCGTAAATATTTCACCAGCCTCACCACATGAAACTCATTACCACCTTCTTCACACTTTAATACGAAATCCGGGCAGTATTTCCTAATATTGGAGGCGTCTCTATCGTGGCCATCATGTACATCAACGCAGTATCTTTCTAATGCTTGTTTGGAAAGTACTAGAATTGAGCAGCTGATTGAATCGGTAATTGCTTCGACGAAATCTAGGTAATCCATATCATGCCAAGGATGATCTCGTTCATCGACTTCACTCAACAATTCCTCTAATTCTCTCCGATGTTCTGGGAGATACTTTAAGAGAAATAACGGCAGCCTATAATGGGAAATTCGTTTGTAGAATAGATCAAACTCCTCACCCATCGTCCCCACCAATAATCGCCTCGATCTCCTTCAACTTCTTGACCATATACCTTCTTCCCACAACATGTATGCCAAACAGTTTTCAGTCATCCTTATTCCAATCCATATTTCTGATGGTCTGGCATCTTTTAGAGCATGAGACCAACCCTTACCTGATAAGAATGAATGAGTTTTCCTGATTAATTTCCTACCAGAGCTGGAATCCACCACCTCGCTAAGACCATTGTTTTCCCACGATTTCCCAGATAACTCCCGAACCAATCTCACTATTGCATTTCTACACATAGACAAGGAGCTCATACCATCTTTTGGATTACGAATGGATATAGTTTCATAAGCTGATTTCATGGCATCAAATGTAAGTGGATATTGCCTCTCAAGAATCTTCATTAATCCAGGAAAGAATTCTTCAATATCTCCTGATTCAAGACTGGCAATATCTACTCGAATTTCCTTATTGGGCTTGGCAACAATTTCAAAATTAACATTCATACCTAGTCCGCCAACTGCGTACTGAATTTCATTTTCCTTTGCATTGATATCAGACCTAATCTTAGCTGGTATGGATCTGCCTAAGGGATATTCCCTGTTTATAGCATTCTCGATTACTATTTTGAGAAAGATTTGAAATATGTTTCTGTCTATAGCAATGATTGATATTAATCTATCAAAAATTTCGTCCCTTTTTCTATCAAAATCTGGCCAGAACATCCCTCCCCATTGCTCAGTTATTTCGGCCGGGATGTTGACTACTCTTGCAGCCGAATCAAAATCACTAGATTCTATCTTCAATGACGAAAGGCATTTTGCAAGGCCATAAACTGATAATCGGAGGCCAATATCCTCTTTCTCGGTTCTCTCTGGATCACGATTCTCTAGGAAGGAATCTGGTATATAACGAGTTTTTATTATTGGTCTGTTGGGATCTATCTCAGGATATCCCTCAGGATTAATATCGAATTCAGATTCCAGATACTGAATACCTATATTGGTGATTTTATAGGATACTGGCGGCGTATCTTTTCTGTATGGAGAGACATTTTTCGGGAATTCACTGATGTAACCATCACTCAATAATTCTTCTATGACTTCTAGAACGTCTTCTTCACCAGCTTTCAACAATGCGAGGGCTTCTTGGATCAGCCAATTTTGTTCGGCAGATTCATACTCATCCTCCATGATTTGAATGATTCTCAACAATTCCTTTTCAATCTCTCTTTTGAGGCCATCATCCATCTCCCCCACCACCAATAATCTTCTCGATCTCCCTCAACTTCTCCGCCACCTTCTCACCCTTCTCGGTTAGACTGTATGTGTACATCACCCTGGGAGATGTTTCCTTCTCCTGATTGATCAAACCCAATCTAACCATTTCCTGAGCTAGATTCTTCATTTTGGGATAATTGGAGTGAATATCTCTGAATTGAGTTGCCATGATCTCCTTGCGCTCATGAATAAGAAGAATTAAATCTACAGCATATGGTTCGGATAGAATACTCGTTTCGGACCGTTCACGATTTACCATTACAAATCGGAAATACCTCTGGAGATTGATTATTATTCGGATTACGATTTGAAATTTGTAATCCGTAACCTTTATTACCACTGTTGCCGATTACAAATTTGTAATGCGTAATATTGGAGTGATAGAATGAACCTACTACAGATAACGAAGATCACTCGCAACGGCCGTATCTCACTGGGAGAGAAGGCGATGAAGGACCTGGAGGTAGTGGAAGGAGACCATCTCCAGATATTCAGGGACAAGGGAGGTAGAGTATGCCTGGCCAAGGTAACTCCTCCTTCCCATTGAGCGTCCATCTATTATCAAATATCATGATGAAAAGGTCCGTCCGGGATACCCCTGTCAATGAACCTCCTAAGGATTTTGGCAAGTACGCACGTCTCAGAGATTCCGGGCGGATATCATCCCTTCAGGCCCTCCAAGACACCGCACGGACGGGCCTGCTCTTTCTTTTCACCGGCCTGACCCTGGCCGCCCTCACATTATTCTTCATGACAATTTTCGGAGGTATATGAAATGGAAGTGCTGGAAGAAGAACTGAATCAATGTATCCTGGATGAGACTCTTCATCCAGAGTGTGAGCTGTGTACGAAATACCGCGAATGTGTACGGGGAAAAGAATCCCTTCCCAGGATCCGGAGCAGGAGGGACATAGAATGACCAGTGAAGAGCTGAGGATAATGTGGGAGAACGAGAAGAGATTCCTTGAAGGTCTCTCGGAGGATGAGATGGAAAGATTGGCTTCGGATGCCGATAACGAGGAGCTCTCCGTACCGGAGCTGGACTTCACCGAGTTCGAGAGCCCTTCAGAACTTGCCAAGGCGGTCAAGGACCACCTGGAAGAATGGTTCGCAACGGAGGTGTTCATCAGAGAACTCAGAGAGGATGGAACCGGGTATGAGGTCGTCTGTGAAGGCGGTGTCTATCGGTGGGCCGTTGAGATGTTGGGATACTCGGAGATGTTCGGGATGTCCGGATACCACGATCACCCGGTCCTCGACTTTGAGGCCACGAACAGTTTCTCCCTCGGGATATTCAAGAATCAAGAGTGGACGCTCCAGGAGGTCCCGGAATGAATGAGGCCGACACCATAGAACTGATGATCAGGGAGAACCGACCGGACGGCTGGAGAGAGGAGATCGGGCCCACCGACGACTTCGAACTGTTCAAGTCCGAGGTCAAAAGCATGGTGAAAAGACACGGTGCGGACTCCAAGGGCAGCTATCAGACGGTCATCAAGGTAAACGGTGGGTACGGAGATAATAAGGAAACGGGCCTCACCATCGACCTCAACTGGACGAACAGACTGGAATACATCTGGGACATCCTCAGGAAGGCTCCCAGGGTCCGGGAGGTGGCCGGATGAGGTTCGTCCACGGCGAGGGTGTGAGGGAGAAGAGCAACCTTAACACCCCTGAAATGTGGACCTGCAAGGTCTGCGGAGAGCAGAGCGTCCGGGTCCTTCCGAGCAGCCTGTGCCCAGAGTGCATAGCGGCCAGGAAACTGAAGCGGGACGACCGAAGGAGGGGCATCTGAATGACGAGATGTCCTGAATGCGGAGACAGGATGGTTGATGGATGGACGGTAGGCATCCACATCATCCGCTGCAAGTGTGGATACATCAAGATCGAAGATGAAGAGCAAGAACTGTTGTACGAAGGCGACGCCCGAATATTGTATATGGAGACCAGAGCGGAGGCATTATCCAAATGATCGACATGAAGCTGGTCAAGATCGACAAACGTCGGAAGTGGAAGGATGAAGAGGAATTGACGGAGTACAAGGCGACCCTGAGGCACGAGACGGGTAGCATCAAGATGACCGTCAAGAAGCCCACCAAGCAAGGCGTCGAATCGGTCTTGGGCACACTGAAAACCGGGCAGATCGTGCAGATGAAATTGACCAATAACCAGACCAGGCTCACAGATACGGAGGAATCAGAATGAGCATCACAGAATTGGAAGATATGGCCGGAATATCTGAAGATGACAAGGAAGCCTGTCCATTTGCTGATGGGGGAGATTGCTTCAATTGTAGGTTCCACATTGACCCTGTTGATTGTGAACAGATATACGCAGAATGGCTGCTGAACAAGATAGACACGGAGGTGGCCGGATGAGTCTTGATGATCTCTCTGAAGAAGATCAACGGGTACTCAAGAACGAAGCCGAACGCATCGAAGATCAACCTCCGATGTGGAAATCAGAGGGGATGGGATGTGCAAGGGACTAAAGCCCTCGGATTCCCTAGAGGATGGTACGGATGAACGGCAAGGAAAAGTACATTTCCTCGCTGGCGAACGAGTACCTGGACCGAAAGGTCCGTCGGAGACGCTTGAACGCGGACTACAGGAGCGAGTACAAGCGTGTCATCATGAAGCTGACCAAGATGCTGATGGACGCCGATCTGAACCACACACCGGCCAAGATCGGAGAGGAAGACATCGACTACCTCATCCGAGAGAACTCGGACTACTCCGTATCATACCAGAAGTGGATGATAACCATCCTCAACGGATTCCTGAAGTATCACGGGAACAACGTCATCGACCAGATGATGTTGGCCTGGCCTCAGGACCAACGGACGAACGTCGATTGGCTCACTCCCCAACAGGCCCTGGACATGATCGATGCGGCGGAGGGAGTGGAAAGGATGATCGTCCACCTGGAACTACGCCTCTTCCTAAGGAGGATCGAGGTCAGGAGACTCCGAGTACAGGACATACAAGACGGCTGCATACATGTCCACGGAAAGGGAAAGGGCGGAGGGAAATGGAGGACGGTATCCTTCGCCCCGGAGACCAGGCAAGAGATCCAGAGATACGAGCATCTGAGGGAGAAGATGATAGAGGAGGCACTGGAAAAGGAACCGAACCAGCAGGTCCCGGAGAGCTTCATCATATACGCTCACCACGGGTGGAAGCTGGGAACTTACGCCGACTCCTCCCTGGACAAGATCATCAAGAGGGTGGCCCGAAAGGCCGACTGTCCAGACACGACAAGCCATCACACTCTACGGAGGACGGGGGCGAGACTCGCCTACTTGTCTGGAGTCCGCCTAGTGACTATCTCCGACGCCTTAGGGCACTCGGATACGAAGCAAACGATACAGTACTTGGGAATAAACCTCAACGATCAGAAGAAGATGCAGGAGAGGACTTGGGAGTACTTGCAAGATTTAAGGAGGACCCCGGAGACCGCCCTCAAAAAGCAAAATCTCCGAATCCCCCGCTAGCCGGAACCCTTCCGCACGGAATTCCGAGCCAGTGTTTGGAGTGGGCCCAAAGAGATTTGAACTCTTGACCTCCCGGTTATCAGCCGGGCGCTCCAGCCAGGCTAAGCTATGGGCCCGTTTGATGGCATGGTAATTCGTCATTCAATAAAAAACCTTTGCCCGAATAGGGCAACGGAGGGGCAACCAGTAAAGGAAAGTACTTATTCTTACTGCTGGAATCTACTGATGAGGGGATCGATCTTGGTGGATGTAGACCCAAATAGGATAATGAAGAGGTTCGGCCTCACGGGGACGTTGGCCGCAGTACTGATGATAATCTTCGGAATCTTGGTTATCATATTCCCCGATTTGATCGCTTGGATAGTCGGACTGTACCTCATCGTAGTGGGGATCGTAAGTCTCTTAGGTAGCATCGATGGCGCCCGGATCTAAGGTACTCTGGGAACAATTTACAGGACCATTACGAGAAAGTTATCCTCCGACCCTTATTCTTTATTTTTTCAATTCAAATACTCCATCCTATTCAGATAATCTAATTAGTATCAAGACACATTGTGTGATGATCAGATGTCCGATGGACTCAAGAACCGTGGAAAGACCAGGGCCGATGTCGAAAAGAGGAAAAGGGCTGTGGAGGAGTACTCGTCAGAGAGGCTAGACTGCATCTCATCATACTCTTTCGACCCTAAGCGGGCGGAGAAGAACATCGAGAACATGATCGGTGCAGTCCAGATCCCGCTGGGCTTCGTGGGCCCTCTGAGCGTCAAAGGAGACCACGCTCAGGGGGATTTCCTGGTGCCCATGGCTACCACCGAGGGCGCCCTTGTTGCCTCAGTGAACCGCGGCTGTTCGGTGATCACGGCGGCCGGGGGCGCAAACGTCAGTGTGGTCAAGGACGAGATGACCCGGGCCCCAGTGTTCAGAGTCCGAGACATCAGGCACAATGTGGAGGCAGTCAACTGGGTCGAGAGCCATTTTGAGGACATAAGGGAGAGGGCGGAGTCCACGACTTCGCACGGCAAGTTGATCAGGGTGAAACCTTTCAGTTCTGGAAGAAACATGTTCCTGCGATTCTCTTACAGTACGGGGGACGCCATGGGAATGAACATGGCCACCATAGCCACCGAGGCAGCCTCTGAGCTCATCGAGGAGAAGACGGGAGCCGAGCTGGTCTCCGTATCAGGAAACCTGTGCACGGACAAGAAGCCGTCGGGAGTGAACATCCTGATGGGCAGGGGCAAGATGGTCTTGACGGACGTGGTGGTGCCTGGTAAGCTAGTGGAGGAGAAACTGCACACCTCGCCCGAGATCGTGGAAGAGACATGCTACCGTAAGAACAGTGTGGGGAGCGCACTCGCCCTTTCCTACGGATTCAACGCCCACGTGGCAAACATGCTTGCAGCCATCTTTATGGCCACCGGTCAGGACCCCGCTCAGGTGGTGGAAGGCAGCATGGGCATGGTGAACGCTGAAGTGGTGGATGAAGACCTCTACTTCTCGTTGAGGCTCCCCGCTCTCGAAGTGGGCACCGTAGGCGGCGGCACCAGGCTGCCCTGTCAGGAGGAGGCACTCTCCATCATGGGATGTGTTGGGACGGGCAAGTCCAGGAAGTTCGCCGAGATCGTGGCCGTCACCTGCCTAGCCGGAGAACTCTCCACCCTGGCCGCAGAGGCGGCGGGACACCTGTCGAGCGCTCACCAGTCGATGGGAAGATAAATTTAATACCCTGGTCAATATATTTGTCTCATATGACCGAGCCCAAGATTCTAGTCACCAGAAGGATTCCAGATGCCGGCCTCGATATCCTGGAGAGGGAGTGCGATGTAGAAGTTTTCGAAGGGGACGCACCTATCCCGAGGGACACTCTGAAGAAGAAGGCTAAGGGAAAGGACGGGCTACTCTGTCTGCTCTCCGATCCGGTAGACGAGGAGGTCATGGAGGTTGCCGGGGACTCGTTGAAGGTAATTTCTAACTACGCCGTGGGCTACGATAACATTGATGTGAGTGAGGCCACCGAGAGGGGCATAATGGTCACCAACACGCCAGGGGTCCTGAGGGAGGCCACCGCGGACCTATCGTGGGCACTCATAATGTCTGCCGCCCGTAGGATTCCCGAGTCCGACAGATACATGAGGGCCGGGCGGTACAAGGGCTGGGGCCCAAAGCTGCTGCTGGGTCACGATGTCTACGGCAAGACCATCGGTATCGTGGGCATGGGCGACATTGGAGGTGCGGTGGCCAAACGGGCCACCGGTTTCGATATGAGTGTACTGTACCACAATAGGCACAGGAACGAGGAGCTGGAGGAGGCGCTGGGCGCCGAGTACACCTCCATGGAAGAGCTGCTCCGGGAGTCGGATTTTGTGGTGCTGCACGTGCCCCTCACAGACAGCACGAGGCACATGATTGGTGAAGAGGAATTGAGCACAATGAAGGAGACCGCCATACTGGTCAACGTGGCCCGGGGTGAGGTAGTGGACGAGGAAGCTCTGGTGGAGGCGTTGCAACAAAAGAATATCGCCTACGCCGGGCTGGACGTCTACGAGAATGAGCCGGAAATGACCCCCGGCTTGGCCGACCTGGACAACGTGGTGCTTACGCCTCATACAGGCAGCGCGACGTACTCTACCAGGGACAGGATGGCGGTCATGGCGGCCGAGGACGTTCTGGCCGGCGTGAAGGGCGAGCGGCCGGAGAACCTGGTCAACCCCGATGCATGGAAGGGATGACGTGATAGTGAACAACGCCGATCTCCTGCTGGAGAAAGGGGACCATGAGTTGCGCAGGGACATGCTGTCCATCCTGGAGGTTGCCATCGAGTCCGTGGACCCCTATCGCTGCGTGGATGATGTTATTGAAGTCCAGGGGGACGTCCTCGGGATAAATTCCATGGAGTTCTACCTGAAGGACAAGGAGAGGATAATCGTGGTGGGGGGAGGCAAGGCCTCCTACAAGATGGTCGCCGCTCTCAACGACAACATCGGAGAGCGGATCTCAGAAGGTGTGGTGAATTCTCCGACGGAGGGTGAGGTAGGCGCCATCAAGCTGCACAAGGCCACCCACCCCGACCCCACAGAGGGGAATGTCAGTGGCGCAAAGGAGATCATGTCCCTCTGTCAGAACGCGGGAGAAAACGATCTTGTCATCTGCCTGATCTCGGGTGGTGGTTCAGCGATGATCCCCTGCCCGGTGGAAGGTGTGACTGTCGAAGAGAAGAGGAAGACCGCGGAGGCGCTGATGCTGGCCGGTGCGAATATCGAGGAACTGAACACCGTCAGGAGGCATCTATCCCGGCTGAAAGGGGGCAACCTGGCCAAGATCGTTTACCCCGCCCAGATCGTCAGCCTGATACTGTCGGACGTGGTGGGCAACCCTCTGGAGAGCATCGCGTCCGGGCTCACCGCACCTGACCCCACCACTTTCTCCGACGCACTCAGCGTGCTGATGGAGTACGACCTGGGGAGCAGGGTGCCAAGGAGCGTGGTCAACCATCTAGCGCACGGAAAAGAGGAGAATCCGAAGCCAGGAGACCCGATCTTTGAGAATGTAGAAAACATCATTGTCGGAGACAACAGGAAAGCGCTTACAGCCGCCCACCAGGAGGCCGGCGCCCTCGGGTACTCCTCGGTCATACTCACCAACTTCCTGGAGGGCGAGGCCAAAGAGGTGGGCAAGGTGCTGGCCGCCATAGGCAATGAGATGGTCCTGCACTCTTCACCGCTGGAGCCGCCGGCCATCATCCTCGCGGGCGGTGAGACCACGGTGACCGTGGAAGGTTCAGGCATAGGGGGAAGGAACACCGAGCTGGTGTTGGCCTCTCTGCTCAAGCTGGAAGAAGGGGTGACAGTCCTCTCCTTCGGCACCGATGGTCTGGACGGCAAATCGGAGGCGGGAGGGGCAATCGCTGATGTGGGCAGCAGAGCCCCCGACTTTCAGGAGTTCCTCGAGAACAACGACTCTGCTTCTTTCTTCAAGAGGGAGGGGGGCCTGATTTTCACTGGGGAGACGGGCACCAACGTGGGAGACATCATGATGCTGGGTGCCAGGAGAAAACAATAATATAGTTTCATTTCTATGGCAGAGCGTCATGCCAGTCATCAACTTCGACTATGAAGATCTGATCGGCCTTGTGGGCAGGCGGGTCCCGCCCGAGGAGCTCTTAGAGACTATCCCCATGATGGGCGCGGACCTGCAGGACTTCAACCGGGCCACGGGCGAGATGTCTATCGAGTTCTTCCCCGACCGACCCGACCTGTACAGCGTGGAGGGCATAGCCAGGGCACTGGGGGCGTTCATAGGCGAAGAACCGGGGTTGAAGGACTATCTGATCAAAGATCCCTTTATGGACTTCATAATCGATCCCAGCGTTGAGGAAGTCAGGCCCTCCGTGGTGGGCGGCGTGGTAAGAGACGTGCGCATGACAGACGCTCTGATCAAATCACTCATGGAGCTCCAGGAGAAGCTGCACCTTACGGTGGGCAGGAACAGGGCCAAGGTGTCCATAGGAATACACGACATGGACAACGTGGAACCTCCTTTCACCTACAAGGCAATAGACCCCAAGTCCCTTTCGTTCGTGCCCCTGCAGATGAACGAGGAAATGAACCTCTCGGAGATACTGGAGAGGCACGAGAAAGGGAGGAAATACAGTTTCATACTGGAGGACAAGGAGACCTACCCCATCATTACGGACACCAACGGCGGGGTGCTTTCCTTCCCACCCATCATCAACGGCGTATTGACCCAGGTGACGGAGGACACCGAGAACATATTCATTGATGTCACGGGCACCGATCCCCTGGCCGTGGAGGGGGCGTTGAATATTGTAGCCACCACCATGGCGGAGAGGGGCGGTCATATAGAGGCCGTGAATCTGAAAGGCACCGTCGAGAGGACCACCCCTGATCTGAGGCCCGGCGTGTGGGACCTGGACTTGGAGGGATGCAGGTCCTGGCTGGGCATCGACTTCTCTCCAGAGGAGGTGTGTAGCACCCTTCGTAGAATGGGCTTCGGGTGCGGAGTGTCCGACAACGGTGTGGAAGTACTCTCGCCGGCCACCAGGATGGATCTCTTACATCCGGTTGATCTCATGGAGGACGTGGCCATCGGCTACGGATACGACCACTTCGGCTCTCAGATGCCCAAGGTGCAGACCACCGGCGGTGAGAAGACCATCGAGCGCATCTCGGGGCTCATGAGAGACCTGATGGTGGGCTACGGCTACGTGGAAGCCACCACCCTCATGCTGTCCAGTGAGGAGAAAGAGTTTCATCAGATGGGACTTCCTGAGAGGGAGGTGGCCAGGATACTGAACCCTATCGGCGTGGACCACACCTGCATCAGGGTACATCTGGTGCCCAGTCTGTTGAGCATACTGAGGAAGAGCAAGCACAGGGACCTCCCCCAGAAGGTTTTCGAAGTAGGCGATGTGATCATCAATGGCAGTAGGAGCAGGCACATGGCGGCACTGTCCATGCACAGCAAGGCCAGCTTCACCGAGGTGAAGTCGCTGGTGGAGAGCATCATGAGGAACACCTCCATAAACCATTCTATTTCCCCTTACGAGTCGGAGATGTTCATTGAAGGTAGAGCGGCATCGGTGAGCATAGACGGCAGGCCAATTGGATACTTCGGGGAGCTGCATCCGCAGGTGATCACCAACCACGAGCTCGGGTATCCCGTGATAGCGGCCGAGCTCGACCTGGACGAGATGTTCAGAGGAAAGATGGCCAGGGTGATATAGACCAGAATAATTCTAAAATTCTAAAAGCCGAGGTAGCCAAGCCCGGATCACGGCGCCGGCCTTGAGAGCCGGTGGCGCTCCGCGCCACGGGAGTTCGAATCTCCCCCTCGGCGCTTCATTTCTCAAAGGGACAGACTCATTGTTCTCTCAGCGGTCCTTGGAGTGAGGCAGCGGGACCGTCGAAAGTCCTGTACCCCATCTCGTTCAGCATGTGTCTGCAGTCCTCTACCTTCTTACCTCTACCCCTGCTTGTCTCTTCCTCTGTATCCCTGGGGTTGGGTCCTGTCTCGGCGTAGATCTGGTTCCCGCCGGCAATGAGAGACGGGATGGTAGGCTCATGCACCCCCATGGCCCTTATGGAGTCTCCCATCACCAGTCGGGTGACCGCCTCGATTTTCGCCTGTTCCAACTCGGTAATCTGCCCTTTCTCGTGCAGTGGCGTGCCCGGCACGGGGATCCTCCTCATGGTGGCCATCACCGACGCCTCGAATTCCTTTCCGAAGAACATCGCCTCCACCAGCTCCTCCGGAGTGTGCTCAGGACCTATGGGTTCAACACAGAAGCTTGAGAGTCGAGTCCAGCGCTCCTCGCCACTCTGATGGTCTCTTTGCGCTCCTCAGGGTCGATCTCCGTGTCCTCGCCCTCGCGCAGCCTTAGCACATGGTATATGGCGGTGAACCCCGCGTCTATGAGATCATGAGCCTCCGAGGAACTGAAGTCTCCTACGTTGGCCACAAGGGGCATCCTGTCGTCGATCACCGACCTCACGGCCTCGCCAATGTGCAGAAGCCTTTCAAACTCGTAATCGGCGGTAGGCATAAGAAAAATAGCGTTCGCTCCGGCCTTCCCGAAATCGATCGCCCTCCCCTGAACCTCTTCCTGGGAGAGTTTCTTGCTTCCGTCTATCAGGCCGTGCTTTTCACCAAACGCACAGAAATCGCAGTTCTTGCTGCACGAACCCCAGTTCAGTCCTATCTGGGCATGGATCTCTCCTCTGTCAGCGAAATGATCTCTGGAAAGAGAATCGGCCGCATGCATCATCAAGAACATCTCTTTACTGTTCAATGCTACCCCCTTCAGCAGTCTCTCTGCTTCCTCCCTGGAGATCCCCTCGCCCTCCGTCCCCTTATCGATTATTTCCTCAAGGCTCAACTTCATACTTCCAGAGGGCGTAGGAAATTTTCAGATTAAATAGTTTATTCTAAAATTAATTAATAAATTTAAAAATGTATGGCCGCCCGCGGGAGTTCAATAAGTCTCCAAATTCATGAACATCGCCGATCTGTCAAGCGTGTTTAGTCGCGACTCTCCTTCAGAATAAGTGCTGCGATCAAAGACCGCGGTAAGGGCATTTCAGGTCGGGGTGCCAGTAATTTTTACGTAATTAGGCCCAAAAAGTTAATTATTAATATGACAATACATAGACCACTTAGGAGGGATGGGTATAGATGTTTTCTTCCACAGAAGCCTGTAGAGATGTCTCTATTTGGGATGCCATCAAGATGGCAAATGATAAGAAGAGCGAGCTTGCCGACTCGATGATCGACCCCTCAGTGCTGGAGATCCTTTCTCTTACCGTCAGAAGGGATCTTACGGTCAACGACATGGCCTCTTTTTTGAATATTCCTCTGACCACCTGCTACAAGCTGGTGGAGAGAATGACCCAGCTGGGCATTCTGGCAGAGACAGGGTATGTGAGGACCTCCGCCCGGGGTAGAGCCTCCACGTACACCTCGACCATCAAGGCAGTCTCCATACAGGCTAGAAATGGAAAAGTAGAGATGGATGTGAAATGGAAAAACGGGCAGGCCGACACGATATTCCTCAGGAAGTAAAGGAATTCTGAAGGAATTTTGGGTGTTTTCAGCATCCAAAAGTAGGCCGATTAGATGATTTCATTTCGTCCAGTATGAACGCTTTTCATCTAGGCACCCAGCAACCACTTACTTATGACCTTTTTGTCCATCAGCGTTATTTCATTCCCATCAGGATCGAGTAGATTGACGACCACCCCGCCCCAATCCAGTCTGTGAGGAACATCGAGATATTCGATCTTCCCTCTCGTTTCGTCGTAGAACCGGTATAGGTTATCCACCACCAGGACCATACCTGTCGGACCTCCAGTATTCTCCCCAGAAGCCGCTTCCCGCAGCGTAATCCTCCCCAGCGCCTGCTCAGGACCCAGTTCTATCCAACCATTGTTATCGTGCTCCTTTCTCACCTCCAAACCCAGGGTCTGCTCATAGAACTTCCTGGAGCGCTGGAGGTCTGATACAAGTATTACCGAAGTCCGAACTCCCAGGGTGCTACTTTCCCTCTGCCGGGGAGGAGTTTGACCGCTCATCATGGGAGAAGAGTCGTTCACCAATATCAATCTCCCGCAACACTCTTTGGCCATCTCCTGAAAGGCATTCGCCATGTCAGTCGTTCACCAATATCAATCTCCCGCAACCCCCGTCGAAGTCAGATTGGGTCGAAGAACAGCGGACACTCGATTATTCATATAACAGAAACACAGGATGGTGGACAGGATGGCGGGGTTACATAACGTCCTCGAAGTAGCCAGGAGGCAGTACCTTGTCCTGGATCCGGTAAGAAAACTTCTCCCCCTCCTCAGCGAAATTCTCTTCGAAGTTTTCTTTCATAAAAGTCTCGTAGCTCTCATAGATGGATTGATCTTCTTTAAACGGCATCTCCTCTTCCACTTCGGGGAAGAACTCGTTCTCTTCATAATTGATATGTCTCACCACATGTCGAATGAGATGGTCAGTGTACTCCCTGTACTCATCCAGATTCTCTTCTGATAGCGCCACAGAGGCCTTTTTCAACAGATCTCTGGCCTTCTCGTGGTCTCTCAACAGCTTCCCTACATCCTCGTCATGCGATATGTTGCTCTTCACATAAGGGAACAGGAAGCTCTCCTCCTTGCCGTGGTGGAATTCGTCCATGTACCGGTTCAGGAAATCATCTGAAGCCACCAACAACTCCCAGAACTTCTCTTCTTCCTCTCTCTTTAGGACTTCGGCAACACAGTCCACTACCTGCCTAATCACTCCGTGTTCGTAGGATAGCATCACAATGGAGAGCCTCATAGTATGTAATTATCTGACTTACTCCTATGTATTACTTCTGAAGGTAATCATATGATAAACACGGGAAGAACAAAATCACTAATTATTTGAACATGAATTCATGAACAATACTTCTCGACCATGGAGATGATTTAGAATGGAAGATCAACTTGAGTTCATAATTGATACCGGGCTCGACGAGGGCGCCTCTTACGTGGAGGCCAGATATCAGCACGATTACTACGAATCTAACATCCTGAAGAACGGTAATCCGGAAGTCTCCTCCTTCGAGACCAAGAGGGGAATCGGCATCCGGGTACTCGTTAACGGCGGCCTGGGTTTCGCGGCCACCAACCAGCTGAGCAGGGACGATCTCAGGGAGCTGGTGGACAACGTCGTCTCTTCGGCCAGGGAGTCCGCGAGGATCAGGAGCACTCCCATCGAGTTCTCTGAGGAGGAAATGTGTCAGGCCAGTTTTGAGGTCTCTCCTAAGGTGGCATTCGACTCAATATCTCTTGAGGAGAGGATGGCCCTGTTGAAGGAGGTGGACGAGTCTGCCGTGTCTACGGCCAACAAATCGGACGTCAAACTGCCTGGAAGGTATTTCTCACTGGATACATGGACTACGGAGAAGATGCTGATGAACTCCGATGGTGCGAAGATCTATAGTCAGTTGCCCCGGGCGGCAATCGACGTGATGCTCACCGCCCACGATCCCCAGAAGGGCCCCGCTCAGCGCATGTTCTCCAAGGGAAAGGTCTCCGGCTGGGAAGCGATGAAGGAGTGGGAGCTGACAGATAAGGTGTCCCAAGAGGTGGAAACTCTGGGCAAGGTACTCAAGGAGGCCGAGTCCTTCGACTCCGAGGTTTGTGATGTCGTACTGGGACCGGAGGTGGTGGGGATCGTCAGCCACGAGTCGAGCGGTCATCCGGGGGAGGCCGACCGCATCCTGGGCAGGGAGGCCGCCCAGGCGGGAGAAACCTATCTTGGTCAAGACTCTGTGAGTAAAGAAGTGGGCTCCGATGTGGTTAATGTCGTGGAGGACCCCACCATCCCTCATTCCTTTGGCTACTACCTTTACGACGATGAAGGTGTGGAGGCCAAGAAAAGGTACCTCATCAAGGACGGAAGGATAAACGATTTGCTTCATAACAGGGAGACAGCCAAGGAATTCGGAGGGAGAAGCAACGCCTCTGCACGAGCGGTAGCCTACAACAGAGAACCGATAGTGAGGATGGCTAACACCTTCGTGGAGCCGGGGGACCACTCCAAGGAAGAGCTGATCGAGGGAGTGGACTCGGGACTGTACATCAAGAATTTCATGGAGTGGAACATCGACGACCGCAGGTTCAACCAGAGGTATGTAGGACTGGTGGCGTACAGGATCGAAGGTGGGGAAGTCCGACATATGGTCAGGAACCCCGTACTGGAGATCACGACGACAGGCTTATGGTCATCGGTGGATGCCGTGGGCAAGAACCTAGAATTCTCTTCTGGGTACTGTGGAAAGGGGGACCCGATGCAGGGCCTACCCGTGTGGATGGGAGGCCCCCACATGAGGCTCTCAGAAGTAAGAATGGAGGGATCAACGTGAAACCGGACGAGATATGTGAGTTGGTGATACAGGCTTGCAGGGAAGAGGGTGCCACCGACACCGTGGTTTCGGTGAGCGAGGTGGACGAGTCCATGATCCGCTTCTCCAACAACCAGATCACCGTCTTTAAGAACTATCTGGAGACCAAGGCCAATATATTCTCCTCAGTCCGAGGGAAGCGAGCGGCCACGGATATCGCTGATTTCAATGAGGGGGCGTTGAGAAAGACTTCAAAGAAGCTGGTCAGGGACGCCGAGAGCGGTCCCGAGCCCGATGTGTATGCTCCACTGCCCGAAGGACCCTTCGAGTACGATGAGGCTTTGACCACCGGCCCTCAACTGCCATTTCCGGCGGACAAGCTGGTAGGGTGGGTGGAATCGGCAATTAACGCTGCTCTAGATCAGGGGGCTCAGAGAGTGGCCGGTTCACTCACTGCCAGGAATGTGAAGGTCACCCTGCAGACCAGCTCCGACGTCTACGGAGAGGTGACCAAGCCGACTATCGAACTGTCTTTGCGGGCATTTGCCTCCGACGAGGCCTCGGGTCACTCGGTCTCTGTCTCAGGAACAGAAGATGACTTCGAGCCCGGTAGGGCGGGTGAAGAAGCAGGAATGCTGGCCGGTATCGCCAAGAACCCGATCAGCGTCGATCCCGGCGAATACGACACCATTATGGGGCCACTGGTCTATGCGGACGTCGCCTCACAGGCTGGGAGACTGGCATCCGCTTTCTACGTTGAGGCAGGACTGTCCTTCCTGGCGGAGAAGATAGGGGAAGAAGTGGCCTCTGAAGTGTTCACACTGACCGACGACTCCACCATACCCGGGACCTACGGAGCTGCCCCTTTCGATTCCGAGGGGCTACCGACCAGGAAGACCCCCATCATCGACCAGGGAGTGCTCAAGAGCTACCTGCACAACAGTACTACATCCAAGAAGTTCGATGTGGAGAGCACCGCTAACGCGGGACTGATCGCTCCCCGGCCGTTCAACCTGATTATCGGAGAAGGAGACAGAAACCTCAACGACCTGATCAGCCAGGTGGACGAGGGAATCTATGTCACCAACGACTGGTACCTCCGGTACCAGAACTGGAGGACCGGGGACTTCTCCATGATACCCAGGGACGCTATGTTCACCATCAAGGACGGGGCCATAGACAGACCGATCAAGGAGATGAGGATCAGCGACAACATACTACGCATCCTCAAGAACACGGTGGCCCTTTCAGGAGACAGGGAATGGATCAAGTGGTGGGAAGTCGGCACGCCTACTTTGACACCAGCCGCTCTGGTGGAAGATACAAAGTTCACAAAGTCCACAATGTAATGCTGTCATACGCAAACTGCGCCCTTTGACTACTCTCTGTCTGCAGTCGGGGCCTCGTCCATGCTCCCGCTTCTGAAGCCCTGCAGGTCCAGTGTCACATAGGTGAATCCCAGTTGCTTCAGCCTTTCGACGATCTGTTCCCTGTTCTCAAGGATATCAGAGAAAGAGGAGGCAGGTACCTCTATCCTCGCCACCTCGCCGTGGTACCTCACTCTAAGTTCGTCCAGGCCTAGAGAGCGCAAGAAAGATTCAGAATCCCGAATCTGAGAGAGTTTCTCTTGAGTGATCTCTTCGTAGTAGGGTATCCTGGTGGCGAGGCAGGAGGTGGAAGGCCTGTCCGGTCTCTTGAGACCCTCCTTCCTGGCCAGTTCCCTCACATCTTTCTTGTCCAGGCCCGCCTCGGCCAGTGGGCTGCGGACGCCCCACTCTTCGAGCGCCTTCAGACCCGGCCTGTCCTTCAGCATATCATCAGCGTTGGTGCCGTCGGCTATGGCCATGTACCCCTCTTCTTCAGCTATCTTTGAGAGGCTCTCTATGAGATTGTTCTTGCAGTGATAACAGCGTTGAGGGGAGTTCTCGGTGAAGCAGGACCGTTCCATTTGAGGAGTATGCAGCAGTCTTAAGGACACGCCGAGCTCTTCAGCCAGCTCAAGGGCTTCCTCCCTATCCTTCTCTTCCACCATCTCGGGAACTGCCATCACCGCCAGCAGTTTCCCTGGCACTTCCTGATGCGCGATCTTCAGCAGGACCGAGCTGTCGATACCGCCAGAGAAGGCCACGATGAGGGAGTCCATCCCGCTGAGTATGTCCCTCAGTCTCCTTTCCTTGTCTTCCAAGCAGGTCACAATAGTCAATGTACATATGGTGAAAAAGAATTTTGGAATGGACAACAGTTAGGACAAACACATCATAGACGGGATTTATTGACAGGAACAAATATCCATAGTATAGATATATGGAAGTACTTACTGGAAGTGACTTCAAATGAACATCCGAGAGATCCTCCAGAAATACAAGGAAGGGAAGATGGACGAATCAGAAGCAGAGACTCTGCTGAAACTTGACTTTCTTGAGCGGATCGGGAACCATACCCTGTTCGACCACGCCCGTGATGCACGGAGGGGCATTCCGGAGATAATCTACGGAAACAGTAAGAGGCCAGAAGACCTAGCAGAGATTGCTAGAGAGGTCCTTGAGACCAGGGAACTGTTGCTGATCTCCAGGGCAACGGAGGAGCACATAGAGGCCGTGAAAGAGTCCGTTGGAGAGGGAGGCCTGCGTTGGGCCGATAGGGCAAGAATGATCGTAATCGATCGCAGGCGTGATTCAAAACCGATAGGCAAAATAGGAATACTCACCGGGGGCACTTCCGATATATCAGTGGCTGAGGAAGCCAAGGAGGTGGCCGAGGCCATGGGGTGTGAAGTACTCACCGCCTACGACGTCGGCGTGGCCGCACTGCACAGGTTCACCGAGCCCTTGATGGACATGCTGAAGGAGGGGTGCGACGCTTTGATCGTGGTGGCCGGCATGGAGGGAGCTCTCCCCTCTATCATATCGGGTCTGGTGGATGTACCGGTCATTGGAGTCCCTTCCTCTGTAGGATATGGGATCAGCGGAGGGGGTGAGGCTGCCTTGATGTCCATGCTGAGTACCTGCTCCCCCGGGCTTGTGGTGGTGAACATCGACAACGGTGTGAACGCAGGCGCCACTGCGGCCCTGATCAGCCTCAGATGTAGGAAGAAAGAGAAGAGTGAATAATCTGGGAGAGACCATGGGACTGTTTTCCAAATCGGACAAGGATCGGATCAACATACGGACGATGAGCTATGACGATGTGGAGGCAGTGACCGGAGTGGCCCAGGAGGCGTGGTCCAACCTAGCGTCGCGGGACCTGGGCCGAGAGGTGAGGTATCCGCCCCGCTCCGAGAAGATCATGGAGGCATACATCTGGAAGGAGCCGGAGGGCTGCTTTGTGGTGGAGAGACGCGGGAAAATCATAGGGTCGGCTTTCACCCACGTTTGGAACAAGGTGGGGTGGATGGGCCCTCTGGAGGTCTTGCCTGACTATCAAAACAGGGGCGTTGGGAAGGCTCTAGTAGACCGGTGTGAGGACTACCTGAGAGAGAGGGGCTGTGAAGTCATCGGGGTGGAGACCATCTCCCACCTGCCCAAGAACCTCCACTTCTACTTGTCAAGGGGATACAAGCCCACAAGGACCACTCTCATCGTGGAGAAGGACTTAGGCAAAGGCGGCCACAGCGAACCCTCTCTGGTGGAGCGTGTTAAGCCCGAGCGGGCTCAGGAACTTCTGCCCGGAGTATCCGCGCTGAGCGCCAAGGTTGACGAGATGGTGGACTATTCGTGCGAGTTCCTGGCCACACTGTCGATAGGCATCGGCAGCGCCTACGTCACTGAGGCAGATGGAGAGCTGCAGGGTATGGCGTTATTGCACACATACAGTAGGCAGAACACCAGAGACTACGGTTCCGTCAAACTGCTCATGGTGAAACCTGAGCACCCGGAAAGAGAAGAGTTGTTCGACAGCCTACTGACTACCTGTGAGATGAGGGCGGAAGTGTTAGGGAAACATAGGCTGTACGCCAGGTTCTCTGCAAACGACCTCGGACTTTACTACCGCATGATGGGCAGAGGTTACTCCCTTTCTGGCGCCAATGTACGTATGGTCAGGGGGGGCGGTTACTCTGGAGATGCAGAGCTCCATATCTCCTCGTGGGCGGGCTGACACTTTCGACCATCCCACTGATAAGAATGAAATAAGCTGAGCGTATCTATTGTAAACAGCATGAGCCGGAGGTCCAGAGGACAGAGCGCAAAGGGCTATTTTTCATCCTACGTAGACAACAGGAGCAGGACTGACAACCGTCCCAAGGGTAACCTCTGCGTGCTATGTAAAGGATCAAAGAAACTTTGCGGTAAGGACAGATGCCCGCTGATGATCAAATTCTACTCTATGTCCAAGACAAGGAAGATGATCGATACTCTGGACCTGCACGGTAGCAGCCCTCCCGGGGTCTTCGTGGGCAGGTACGGTTACCCCAAGGTGGATATCGGCCCCTTAGTACCGCCAGTAACGGGAGATACCAGCATCATGGATACCCCGGAGAAGTGGGTGGGGATGACCATCGACGACATAATAGACTTCAGGTTCAAGTTGGTAAGGGGCAAGCACCGGGTGTCAGTCACAGACTTCAACAACGCGGGCAGGATCGTTGACTACACCAGGGAGCTGGCAATGGCTGAAGACCCCCTGGACGTGGAGGTCAATTTCAACAAGAAGCCCAGAGGGAGAATCATCCTCAACGACGACATCCAACCGTTCGGGCCCTCAGGCCGACTGAAGAACCTGGAGATCGGGAACCCCAAGTGGAACCACAGGGTGGAGAAAGCCTACTATGACACTGATCTGAAGGCAGTCAATGCCGTTCAGAAACTGTTCGACGAGGGGGTCATGGTCTCCCAGATACAGAAAGCGTTCAGCGTGGGTTCATTCGGCATTGAAAAGAACAGGAGGATGGTGCCTACACGATGGAGCATCACCGCGGTGGACGACATACTGGGGAAGTCGTTGAGGCAGAACACCAAGACCTTCCCATTCATCAACGAGTTCAGAGTGTACGACTGGGAGGAGCTGGACAATAGGTGGTCCGTGCTGCTCATGCCCACATCTTGGCGCTACGAGCTCATCGAGGCCTGGTATCCCAACACTGCGTGGAACCCGGCTGGCAGGCAGACCGTAGTGTACAGCAGCCACGAGTTCTACGACGGCAGGAAGGACTACGCCTCCATCGGCGGCTGCTACTACGCTGCCAGGCTGGCGGTAAACGAGCTCCTCAACAGGGAGAGGAGGCAGGCGGGGGCGGTCATCTTCAGGGAAGCGCACCCCGGGTACCTTCTGCCGGTCGGTGTGTGGAACGTGAGGGAGAACGTAAGAAAGACGCTCCAGCAGGAGCCCAGGAAGTTCGAGACCATGGAACAGGCTCTGCAACATGTGCAGGCCAGAATGGACATCCCAATGAGCCGTTGGATGAGGAATAGCGCCGTTTTGAAGGACTACACCCAGCAGACCAGAATTGATGACTATGCCTGATCTCTTCTTTTTCGACGAAGATTCCGATTCTGATCTTTCGGCAGACGTCGAATACGAGGAGGTGACCTGCAGGACCGCCCTAAGTCCATCGGGACTTCCGGGCCTCGACTACGCCCTGAACCCCTACAGAGGATGCCAGCACGGCTGTCTCTACTGCTACTCCCCCTCTATTCTGGGCATTCCTAGGAGTGGGTGGGGGAAAAAGGTGGAGGTGAGGATGAACGTCCCAAGGGTGCTCTCCAAGGAGATCAAGAGGAAGCGGGGCGTGGTGGGCATTGGCACTGTCACCGACCCATACCAGCCCCTGGAGAAGCAGTTCGAGCTAACCCGCAAGTGCCTGGAGGTGCTGAAGAAAGAGAAAGCTCAGGTTAGTCTGCATACCAAGTCGGACCTGGTGGTGAGAGATCTGACTGTCATTGAGCAGTGCAACAGGCCGGAGTTAGGCGTTACCATCACTACCATCGACGAACATGCGGCCTCGGTGCTCGAGCCTGGGGCCCCTTCTCCTGCCAGAAGACTACGTGCACTAGAAGAGGCGACCGAATGCGAAATCAACACCTATGCCCTCGTCGCGCCAGTCCTACCACTACTCCTCGACCGACAGCTCGAAGAGTTCGTGGGAGCAATCATGCACACCGGTGTGTCCAGATTGATGCTGGACAGGTTCAGGTTGCGCCCCGGATTGAAGAAATCGCTCTCCAGGCTGTCCCTATTCGGGGTGGACGAATTCGAAGCACTTCTGAAGAAGTCTGAGTCTGAAAACTATCACAGCCACCTTGAAGAGAAGATCAGAGAGATCGCTGGCGGAGACCTGGTAATCGAGCGCGCCTTTTAATATATGGTTCCGATTTCTGGACCGGAAGTCTAGGGATATTCGACGTCTCCCAAATCGAACACCCAAACAACTTTATCTACGAAGCTGATTTCCAAAACCGGTCGCATACCCACTTATTCTGGGCAGTACTCCGGCATTTGAGACTAATTCTGAGCAACCTTTATATAGAAGCACTAGAATACCGCACTCTACAGGAGGACAATTTAATGGCATATGCTATGGGAGGCTCTCAACCAATTATCGTATTGAAAGAGGGCACAGAGAGGACAAGAAAGCGAGATGCGCAGATGAATAATATTGCCGCAGCTCGGGCCATTGCAGATGCCGTGCGTACAACCCTCGGACCCAAGGGAATGGACAAGATGTTGGTCGATTCCATGGGAGACGTTGTTATCACCAATGACGGTGTCACTATTCTGAAGGAAATTGACGTACAGCATCCAGCAGCTAAGATGGTGGTCGAAGTCGCCAAGACTCAGGACACTGAGTGCGGTGACGGTACCACCACCGCGGTAATATTGGCCGGTGAGCTTTTGAAGAAGTCGGAGGCGCTCATCGAGCAGAATGTGCATCCGACCATAATAGCCAACGGTTTCAAGATGGCAGCCAGCGAGGCCGTCAGAGTGCTAGAGGAAATGGCCATCGATACCGGAAGCGACGAGGAGATGCTCAAGAGAGTTGCTATGACCGCGATGACCGGTAAGAGTATTGGTGGTCAGCGAGAGTACCTCGCCGACCTGGCAGTCAGCGCAGTGAAGTCTATTGCCGAGGAGAGAGATGGCAAGTATTACGTTGACGTCGATAACGTCAAGGTCGAGAAGAAGACCGGTGCTTCAATACCAGACACTGAGATCATCAACGGTATCGTCATAGACAAGGAGCGCGTCCACCCCAGGATGCCCAAGACAATCGACGATGCCAAGATCGCTCTGCTGAGCGTTGCCATGGAGATCAAGAAGACGGAAGTCGACGCCAAGATCTCTATCAAGGATCCAGAGTCAATGGCCAAGTTCCTGGGCGAGGAAGAGACCACGCTCAAGAAGATGGTCGAGAAGGTCAAGGAAGCCGGAGCGAACGTCGTGCTCTGCCAGAAGGGCATAGACGACCTTGTACAGCACTACCTGGCCAAAGAGGGCATATTCGCCATCCGGAGGGTCAAGAAGTCCGACATGGAGAAGATCGCCAAGGCCACTGGTGCCAACATAGCCGGCAATCTAGATGAGCTGGAGGAAGCCGATCTAGGCGCGGCCGACAAGGTGGAGACCAAGAAGGTCGGCGATGAGGATATGACCTTCGTCGTTGGGTGCAAGAACCCCAAGGCGGTTACCGCGCTCATACGCGGCGGTACTGAACACGTCGTGGACGAGGTCGAGCGTGCCCTGCACGACGCCCTTAGAGTGGCCGGTGTCACCCTCGAGGACGGCAAAGCGGTGGCCGGTGCCGGTGCATCGGAGATCGAACTTTCGCTGAGGCTTGCAGATTACGCGGCAACAGTGGGAGGTAGAGAGCAGCTGGCCATTGAGGCATTCGCTGAGGCCATGGAGGTAGTGCCCTGGGCGATCGCTGAGAACGCCGGGCTTGATTCGATCGACGTTATAATCAAGCTGAAGAACGCCCACGAGAAGGACGATCCAGAAGCCGCAAGTTTCGGTGTGGAGCTGTCCACTGGGGACGCCAAGAATATGGTCGAAGCCAAAGTCATTGAACCCCTCAGGTCCAAAACTCAGGCAGTGAAGTCGGCTGCGGAAGTCGCCAACATGATCCTCAGGATCGACGACGTCATCGCGTCCAAGTCCGCTCCATCACCACCTGGAGGTGGAGGCGGAGGAATGCCACCCGGAATGGGCGGCGGAATGGGCGGAATGCCACCCGGAATGATGTAGGCGTAGGCGCTTAGCCAAAAAAACCCTTTTTTCTAATTTTATATTTTTACACTACTGTTCTTGAGAACCTGCGCGAAAGTTTATAATATTCAATGGGCGAATACTGGCTCGCTGACAGGAGGAATATTATGAAGATGCGAGCAATAGTTCCCGCCCTTTTGATAGCGGGCCTGATGATTGTTTCTCTGTTCGCCGTCTGTGGCACCGCGGCAGCTGATGCCGGACCACCACAGTGGGAAGAGGGAGATTCCTGGGCCATGGGCAAGAGTATTGACCTTGATGCTAATTTCGCAGATCAGATAGATGAGTTGCAACAGTCCCTGGAGCAGATGCAAGGAGTTGAAGTGAATCAGCTCCAGGTAGACGGCCAGGCCGATTTCTGGCTGATATTTGAAGTGGCCGATGTGAACGACACTCATTATACGCTGACTTCCAGCATGGGGCAGAAACTGATATTCAGCGCCGATGTTGATGTTGAAGCACAGATACCGGCAGAGGGCACCTATAACTACACTGAAACACCGGACATGGTCACCAAGTCGATCTCGTTGAGTGCCAGCATAGACTACGCTATGGTGGTCAACGCTGAAGCTTCCATACAGAAGGATACTATGGCCGTAGAGACGGTGACTCTGGACATACAGGGGAGCGCCGAGGTGGACTTCAGCGCTGATAACATCCCGCTGCCCGAAGAGAATAATGAACAGGTGACCTACACCCACGAGAGCTTCGACGTGAACGCGGTGTTCGACCTGGATGTCACTCTGAACTTCGAGTTCACACCGGCACTGGACATATTCGATTTCCCCATATCCGTGGGAGAGGACTGGGAGGTTAACTCCGACGTGGAGATGAGTGGTACCATCGACGGCGTACTGGACGTCTCTGGACTGCCAGCTGAGGGCGAACAGGAGATATTCAGCGACGAGGTGCTGCAGGAGAACGGGATCACCAGCTTCCCCATTAACTTCGACCAGATAACCGTGGATGAGGAGGAAGGTCCCACCATTAACAACGGCGTTATCTCCGGAAACGGGACCGTGATGGAGCAGTTCACCTGCACCGAGATGACCACGATTACTCACCCCACACTGGGGCAGATCTCCGCCTACGTGATTCAGGCAGAGAGCGGCGGTGAGTTCTACTACTCCCCGGACGCTAATTTCATGACCTCCATGGGAGGAGGTACTGATATCCTGGACGACATGGAGATAGACATGCCCATTTCCCTGCCTGGTGATGTGGGAGATGACATGGAGGGCCAGATAGACTCGGTGGACTCCGAAACTGCACAGGACGAGATCACCGATATCGCTGATTTCCAGTCCTCCCTGTCTGACGACACTGGCTCGTCGTCCGGTGGAGACGACCTCAACAGCTTCTTCTTCGAGCCACCGTACTTCGGCGTGATACTGGGCGTACTGGTAGTGTTCGTCATAGTGGCCGCGGTAGTGGCTGTAGTGAGGAAGTAGTCTTAAAAACCCCTTCTTTTTTCTATAATTCTTAAACCATATTGAGAGCAGATCGAGACCCAAGTCTGCTTCTTACCTTGTCTGTTGGATTCCCACAATTTGGCGTAGATAGACGAGTGGCTACACAGGGGTCAGGGTTAACCCTTGAGGGACCGTATTGAGAATCGCAGGGCGAGGTGAGAACGCAGGTTGGATCTACTTATCACTCTGGGAACCTCGATAGTCATACTGTTGGGGGCGCTCGTACAGGGCATAGCCGGCTTTGGAAATGCCCAGGTGATAATGGGTCTTCTACCCTTATTCAGGAATGCGGCCGCCGCCTCCGTAATCTACACTGCTACTGCAGTCGTGTGCAACGGCAGGGTGTTCTGGAGCGTAAAGGAGGACTTCGAGTTTGATGAGTGGATCGTGCCAATTATTGGCCTCATATTCGGAATGCCGTTAGGGATATTCGTCTTTCAAAATCTGAGCGAAAACCAGCTCAGGTTGATTATTGGTTTCGTCCTCCTGATCGCGGTCGCCCTGATAATTCTGATCAGACAGACGGATGTAGTCAGTGACTGGATCAAGGAGAACAAGCTGAAACCGGGCTGGAAGACGGGGGTACTGGTTGGGTTCCTGGCCGGGTTGCTTGGCGGAGCAGTAGCCATCCCTGGTCCGCCCATGATACTTTACGGGGCATTCATGATAGCGAACGAGTACTGGAGCGGGGCAAGGATGAAGGCTATATTCACTGCGTTTTTCGGCACTGTGATGGCCTATCGATTGGCAATTCTGATCCTTACTGAATCCGTCACCCAGGCCTTAGCTACAGAGGCGCTCATCGTCCTGCCGGCCCTGTTCATAGGGGCATGGATCGGGATCAAAATATACCGTCATATCCCGGAGAAGATATTCAGGTGGGTGGTGATTGTCGGGCTGACCATCAACGCGATTATCCTGACCGTTACTTCCCTGTAAGAAAGCCTGGATACGGGCAGGTATGCCAGTGTCAAGCAACTCTCTTGATTCTTCTATTCTAGACTATTCGATGAGTCGAGATCTCAACATCTCCACCAGGTCGCTCTTCTGGATCGCCCTCATGGGTGACAGCGACGAGATGGCGTAGAAGACGATCGAAGAAATCGCTATGACGGCCAGCGTAGTGTAAAGGACGACAACCGGGAAATAGAGTATCAGTTCACTGTAAATATCTCTAAGGCCCAGAGCTATGAAGTAGCTGGCAGGCAGACCGAGCACAGTGGTGATCGCCCCGATCATCATGATCTCCTGGAAGATGATCTTGTAAGAGGCGTTCCTCCTGAACCCAAGGATCTCCAGCAGCGCGTATTCTGACTTCCTCTCCATCACGTTGATGAGAGAGACGGTGACCACGGTCACTATCAACACTGACAGGCAGGCGAGGAAGAAGACGTAGAGGAATCCGATGGACTCTTCGATCAAATCGTCCAGAGTGCCCTGAAAATCGCCTGAAGTGATTGCGTTAGAGACCAGTTCGGACTGGAACATGGTGACCTTGGCCGTGTCGGGATCGTCCTCGATGTCCAGGTAGGCCCCTGTGGACACGTCTCCCACGTTGGAGATCTCTCTGGCATCTTCAATGGTAAGGAACAGGGTGTCCTCTCTGAAGTCGTCCACTACGCCCGCAACGGAGAGATTCTTGGTCAACATGCCCGAATTCACAGTGACAGAATCTCCTGGCCCCAGGCAAAGGTTACTGGCCGTCTTCCTGGTGATCAGGCATTCCCCCTCTCCGTAAGACAGGGACCCCTCGGCGAGGATGAACCGGTTCAGGTCGCTCCCCTGTTGCAGACCCAACAGTCGTAACTCTTGAGAGCCCAAGGCCCCGTACCCCAGGTAGAAGTACTCTGCCCGGGACACATTCAAGCCGGTGACTGACAGCAGGCCCTGTATCTCAGGGCTGGACAACGGCTCAGAAAAAGTGGTCTGCAGGTCCCATGCCTGGTTCTCCTCCCAGTCATCGGTGAAATCCAGGATGGACTCGGTCATTATCAACCAGCTGCCCGATATACCGATGGTCAGTATAAGAGCGAACATGAGGGCCATCAACCTCTTTGGCTTCCTCACAATGTTGCGCGCGGAGATCCTGGCGATGGGCCCCAGACTCTTCCCAACTTTGAGTAGAGTGTCCTCTGACTCCTCTTTCCTCATCGCCTCCCTGGGACTCATCCTGCTGATCCGGTAGACAGGTACTGCTACTGCAAGAGTAACTAATGAAACGCCCATTGCCACCGATAACCAGAAAGGTAGAGCGGAGATCTCCATACTGATCGAGAACGGGATCAACATGTCGGAGTATGCGGAGACGATGGCGTATCCAAAATAGACTCCCAGAAGACCCCCCAGGATCCCGGTAATCGCCCCTATTATGGCGCCGAAAGCCAGGTAGCTCTTGATGATCTCCCGGTTGGAATACCCGATGGCAAGCAGGACCCCAATCTCTTTCTGTTGGCTCAACACCACCTTGCTGACTATTACCACGATGAGTATTGCCCCTATTGCGGCGAAAATGAGAGAGATTATGGGCATCACGTTGTGCATCTCGTCGATGCTTGCCTGGAATAGCTGGTAGCTGAACTCGTCCTCCTGGTGGGTAATCCTCTGGAAGCCGTCGCCCTCGACCACCTGAACGATGTCCTCTTTAAGACTGTCGATATCCACGTTCTGGTCGTACTCCAGCAAAATGGAGTTGTAGCGCAGTCCTCCCGGAATCTCCAGGTTGTCTATGCTCGTGTAAACGGCAATAGAATTGCCGGGGAGAGGCAGGCTGGAGCCAGGGGCGGCGGGAATCACCGAGAACTCTACGCTGTCCACCACACCGGAGACTGAGAAATTTGTGCGCTGACCAAGCACGCTGATGTCGATTATGTCACCCTGAGAGTAGCCCGAGCCTTCGCCCACCACCAGCACCTCGTTTTCTCCCAGACCATCGCCCTCCAGCAAGGAGTAAGTGTTCAGTGTGGGCCCTCCTTCCTGTACGCCCACCACGATCGTGGAGACCACGCTACCTTCGTCAAACACCACACCGTCGAGAACTAGTCTCGGGTCCACCTGTTGGACACCTTCAAGTTCTAGCAGCTGGTTGACAGTGGCCCCCCTCCCGTCGGTCAGGTGTATCTCCGCGTCTCCAAAATTGGCACGCTGGAATAGGTCCTCCCTGCTCTCCCTTAAAATGTCTTCTGAGTAAAGCCCGCCCACGATGATGGACAGCGATACGGAAAGCACTGCCCCAATGGCTAACATACGGCCCAGCATCTTCCTGGCGTCTTTGAAGGGCTTGAGAGCGAGCTTGGACACCATGCTATACCTCTTCTAACTTCCCCTTGGTCAGTTCATATATGCTATCAGCATAGCGCTGCAGACCGCGATCGTGACTCACGATCACCATGGTGGTATTGTAATCCCTGTTGACGTCCCTCAACAGTTCGATGATGTTGATACTCGTCTCCTCATCAAGGTTGCCAGTGGGTTCGTCCCCGAAGATCACCTTCGGGTGCTTGGCCAGTCCCCTGGCGATCGCCACTCTCTGCTGCTCCCCACCGGACAACTGTTGTGGAAACTTGTCCACCTTGTCGGTCAAGCCCACACTCTCGATGTAGGCCAGTGCCTCCCTCTCCGCCTTGTCGCTCTTCCAGTCCAACACCTCGCATGCCAGTTCCACGTTTTCCCTGACCGTCAGGTTGGGCATCAGGTTGTAGAACTGGAAGATGAATCCGACTTCCTCTCTCCTGTAGTTCCTGAGGGCCTCGCGGGAGGCGTCCGTGAGATCCCTGTTCCCCACTTTCAAATTGCCCTTGTCAGGGCGATCGATTCCGCCCAGTATGTTCAAAAGGGTCGTCTTCCCGCTGCCCGAAGGGCCCATGATCAGTATCAGCCTCCCTTCATCAACCTCTATAGAGAGTCCGTCCAGAACCTTTCTCTCGGATTCTCCAGTGATGTAACTCTTATCGAGTCCCCGAGCGGATATGAAAGTCATCCTGAGTGAATACCAATTTTGGCAGAATAAGTATTCCGATGAATGGGGGTGGGTGGCAGGAATCTATTCTCTTGTTCCATAGGTCAACCTGAGAAGGGAGAAAACTAACAAGATAAATAATGAAAGGTCATTAAGCTACTACATTTAATAAATTATCCTTTGTCTATATGACCGAACTTGCCCATGCTGACGTCAACACCATATTCAGTGAATTTGACATAACAATTGACCAGCTTAAGTCGGTCCCCCTGCTTCAGGTCCAGTTTTTCTGGGATCTCGACTTCCTCGTCCCACAGCACGAGCCTGCAGCTGTCGGTTTCATCCTCAATCAACAGGTTCCTCACCCTGCCCTCTGAACCGTCTCTCCTGGTGAACTCCTTTGTATCGTAGATATGGGCCACTTCGACTTCCAGGGTCGCCTCCTCCCGGTCACTCAGCTCAGAAATGGTACACTTATTCCTCTCCAGCTTCCCCATTTCGTCCAGTGCGATCCTCTCTAGGGTCTGTTCGTCAAGCAGATTCCCGAACTCTTCCCGGAGTTCGGATATCCTCTCGTCAAGGTCGATATCGTCACTTACCTCTGACATCGCTATTTATCAATAGTTCATTGATATTTAATTGAGAGTAATACATTTAGTTTAAGCAAATTAGTCGATATCGAAACAGACTTTATTATTAACCGTTAATCTATAACCGCACTTCTCGTGAATCTCGCTATCCTTCTACTGGTCACCTGAGAGGCTTCCTGAAATCCTGAAAACAATCTTAAATAATTTGTAATCGGGTAGGAATAGTGGATGGGAACTAAAGGGATGCACGAACTCTTGTCTAGGGAGCTGATTTGTTGAGAGCCGCGATCTACGCCAGAGTATCGACTGAAGATCAGGCAGTGGACGGATTCAGCATTAGCGCCCAGGTCAACCGGCTTGGGAAGTACTGCCGGGCGAGGCAATGGAAGATCTCTGAAGAATATCTAGATAAGGGATACAGTGGTAGGAACCCTAATCGTCCCTCCTATCAGAGGATGCTGGCAGACAGGGAAAAATGGGATGTTCTCCTGGTTCTCAAGATGGATCGTATCCATCGAAACAGCAAGAATTTTGCCATCATGATGGACAAGTTGAAGGACTGGGGTAAGGAGTTCAACTCCATGCAGGAGTCTTTCGACACCACCACCGCGATGGGCAGGTTCGTGATGGACATCATCCAGAGGATCGCCCAGCTGGAGAGCGAGCAGATTGCGGAGAGGGTGAAGATGGGCATGAGCCAGAAGGCGAAGAAGGGCGAGGGCTACCTGGGATTCGGTGAACCCTACGGTTTCTGCTATTCAGATGACTCTCTGGAGGTCAACGAGACAGAGGCGGAGGTAGTAAGAAGAATATTCAGTCTCTATGCTGAAGGCAACACGCTGAGCGAGATCGCCGATAGACTCAACAATGAAGTAGTGCCCACCAAGCGCGGTGGAAAGTGGAGGAAACAGACCATCTCCAAGATGCTGAAGAATCCGCTGTACTGCGGGTACATGGAATGGGACGGGATAGTGCGCCAGGCTCCACACCAGGAGATCGTTGAAGTGGAGCTCTTCAACCGTGTCCAGAGGATGATGAGGAGTAACGTGAGAAACAAGTCCAGAATGGGTGACTACGTGATCATCGGAGAAGGAGGTGCCTGTTCTGACTAAGGTGGCAGTGTACACAAGAGTGTCAACTGAGGACCAGGCGAGAGAGGGTTTTTCCATAGACGCACAGGAGGAGAGACTGAAGGCCTACTGCGAAGCACAGGGCTGGGAGATATTCAAGCACTACTCAGACAGGGGCCACAGCGGAAGAAACACCAACAGGCCCGGCTACCAGCAGATGATGGAGGACATGGACAAATGGAACATGCTCCTGGTACTCAAGATGGACCGTATACACAGGAACTCCAAGAATTTCATGATGATGATGGAGGAACTGGAGATCCAGGGGAAGAAGTTCTCCAGCATGCAGGAGTCTTTAGACACTTCTTCGGCAGTAGGCCGCTTCGTCGTAGACATCATCCAGAGGATCGCCCAGCTGGAGAGTGAACAAATCGGGGAGCGTACCTACATGGGGATGGCCGAAAAGGCAGAGTCCGGCGATGGCATACTGGGCTTCTCGCCACCATTCGGGTATGACTACGAAGAAGGCGAGCTGTCGATTATCGAAGAACAGGCGGCGGCCGTCGAAGAAGTCTATACTATGTATCTCGACGGATATAGCATGAGCGATATCGCACATCACCTCAATCATATGGGTGTAACCACCAAACGGGGTAACAGCTGGTCTACTTGGTCGATCAGCTACATACTGCACAACCCCATCTACTCGGGCTTCGTCCGGTGGGACGGGATCATCTTTCCAAACGATCATGAGGCTGTAGTCTCCCCGTCAACTTTCAACGAGGTTCAGAGGAAGATCGCCGAGAACACTCGGGGTCCGAGCAAGAAGCTAGTCGAGCTCCCCCTCACTTCGGAGGAGAATTGATGCCCTTTTCTCGGAAGAGCACTACTTCCCCTAGTTTTGCGGCGAAAAGTAGGGTTTCTAGGCCCAAACGGGGTGATTTTTATTGATATTCGGGAGACCGTCGTTGACTAAATCGGGTATTACGGCATATAGAACTATAGATAGACATAATAATATGTTGATTATTGATAGTGATGAAACTATTGCTGTATGGATACGACAATAGCTTCAATAACATACAATTATTAATCAAATAACATTGTTTACATTATATCAATTATATAATGTGATTACATAGAATATATATTATAGATAATGTTATGTAAATTATAGACTAGAAGGGAGGGACCGAGGATGAGCGAGAAGACGAGCATACAAATCTCTAAGGATACGAGGGATCGGCTGTACCGACTAAAGTTCCGGAAGACCTACGACGAATTTCTGCAAGAACTGTGCGATATGTACGAGTCTAGGGAGGAAGATGAGGGAGAAGAGGAGTTCGTTTAGCTGAAAGCTTAATTATATTATGTTATAAAGATAGTAGAGTATATGATATAGGTTAAGTTTTTACAAGCCCTGAAACGGGCGTGAGATATCTATCCCGGGCTTGAAACTACTCGATGCTCTCAAGTTTGTTCTTACCTACGAGTAGCAGTGATACACCTAGGACCCAAATGGCCGGAGTGAATACTAGCACTATGCCCGAAGAACCGAAGAAGATGATGGTGGCGATGAACAGGACTATCGATATGCCCATCGCCACCATGATGTTGATTGCGAAACCGGAGGATTTGTCGGAGAATGCAGGCCTCATCAGGAAGAGGCCGAGCAGCATGCAGCAGTAGGCGGCCGTTATCTGCCCCATAAATCCGGTGTACAGCAGTATTGACATGATGTCGTTGATCGAGAAGAGCAGCAGGATGAAGGTCAGTATAGATATCAACGGAACGGCGATTATCCAAGACTGTATCAACCGGGCCTTAAGGTACCTGCTCTCGCCTCTAGGCACCCTCCGATATATGAACAGGCTTTCCTTCCCTCTGATAGTCACTTCTCCGATCAGCATGGCGGCAAGGAACACGCTGGTGAACAGGAGCATGGACACCAGACCGATCGGATCTTCCGGGGTGACCAGGAATATGGCGATGAGGACCATCAGGCCTACCACGTATGCGAGCCTAGACAAGTTCTCAAGCCTTCTCGTATAATCTTTGAATATAGAGACAAGGATGACAGTGAAGCTGCTTCCCCTGCCCAACCTCCTGAGGAACCTGTAGAAAAAACCCTCTTTTGGTGCCCAAGAGGCAGCCACTCCTGTAGGCTCTAGAGAATACACTCTGTTGGCCGCCCTCGATCCCAGGTAGAAGGAACCGACGAAGAACAGAACCACTCCTGACAGCTGTAGTATGCTCCACCACCCCTCTGGGACCAGCATTCCGGGATGATTGCCAAATTCGAGTACAAGTTCCGCTCCCCATGAGGTGGGGAATACCGCGAGTATGGTCTCCACCAGGCCGCTGTTGCCCCGGTTCGAGAGTGCCTCGCCCATCCAACCTCCCATGATGGCGTAGAACAACGCGAGCATCGGTAGGGCGATCAGCATGGCCAGAGCCTTTCCTATGTCCTTACCCTTTGACGTTTTCCGCAGTCTCGTGCGGAGCACGGCAGATATGATCTCCCCGAGCCACATCGCTGAGACAAGGAGCAACACGAAGACTATGATAATCAACAGCGTCTGTAACGCGGATATGCCCCTAAGAGAGAGTACTGCGGTGAAGATCCCGGCCACGATGACGATACCTATGCCATATAGAGGCAGTTTACCGAGGAATTTACCCAGTAGGAGTTCTGCGGGTTTCAACGGCGAAGAGAGCAGCGCCTCCAAGTCCTCGGTCTGGGACTCTCTAAGCGTGTTTGATATGGGTATGACCATGAAATAGAAGAAGGCGGTAACCATGATCACTTCCACCGATGCCAGGGCGGCCTCAGAGACCAGCAGCGCCAAAGTCTCGTCTTTGAGCAGACCGGCAATTCCTGGTGCTATCCAAAAAACGAAGATGGCCAAAGCGGCCACTATCAGTACGGGCACTATCTTCCTCCAGCTCCTGATCCCGCTGGTGGACATCCTGTATTCGTTGTGGGCGATCACCCACCACTTAGGCCCCTTCACCGGCTTGTTCCCTCCATGCCAGCAGTTCCCTTTTCTCCACTCCTCCGGTGATCTCGATAAATGCGTCCTCCAGGGTCGAACCCCTGGTCTGGGAGATGATGTCCTCTATGGTTCCAGAGGCGACCATCCTTCCTTTGTTGATAATACCGATTCTATCACACAGCTCCTCGACCACGGGCAAGATGTGGCTGCTGATGAACACCGTCTTCCCTGCCTCACCAGCAAGGTCCTTGATCAAGTCCTTCACCATGTGCGCTGCTGATGGGTCAAGGCCCGTTGTTGGTTCATCGAGAAAGATAATCGCAGGGTCGTGCATAATGGCCGCTGCTATGAGCACCTTCTGTTTCATACCCCTTGAGTATCCTTCCAACAGGTCGTTAGATCTCCCCTCCAGGCCGAACAGCTTCAAGAGCTCACCGATCCTGTGGGGTAGCACATCATCGGGAACATCGTACAGGGCACCCATGAACTCCAAAAACTCGTACGCGCTCAGCTTCTCGTAAAGCCCAGGCGACTCGGCCAGGAGGCCGGTCATCCGCTTGACTTTGTTACTCTCCCTGACGATGTCATAGCCCCCGACTTGGGCGCTGCCAGACGTGGGCTTGATTATGCAGTTCAGCATACGTATGGTGGTGGTCTTGCCCGCCCCGTTGGGCCCCAGAAGGCCGAAAGTCTCTCCCTCATACACCTCTAGATCTAGCCCGTCCACGGCCCTTATCGCACCTTTCTTGACGAAATGCTTCGAAAGTCTATCTGTCTTCACTATGGGCATTGAGATCAACCTCTGGAATTTGCAAGGTATCATTTAGACCATATAAGTCATTATCCTCTATATCGCTCTTCGATATCTATCGTTGACGGGGGCGGTCCGCCGAACGATTATACACAAAATCTGAATCTCTCATATTACGAAATGTTAATCTCAGAGGAATGGTCGTAAGTTAAATCTATCTTGGATAAGTATCAGTGAACCATGTGGGAACCGCTCGAGGTCGAAGAATGGATCGAAGGTAGAACCGCCAACCTTCAGGAAGCGGCAGAAACAGTCAAAGAGATAATCGATGCCGTAGACCAGGGAAGAGACAGTGCCCTTTTCAGGTTGACCAGTGAACTGGACGGCATCGAGATCCAAAATATCCGAGTGCCAGAGGAGAAGATAGAGCGGGCCTACAAGACCATCGATCCTGACCTCATGAGAGCCCTGAAGAGATCGGCGTCCAGAATAGAGCAGTTCCACGAGGAGCAGATGCCCGAGAAGACATGGTTTAAGAAAATCGAGAAAGGACTGATCTTGGGCGTTAAGCATACCCCTCTGAATAGAATAGGTGCCTACGTTCCGGGCGGCCGCGCCCCCTATCCGAGCACGGCTTTGATGGCCACCATCCCTGCTAGAATCGCGGGTGTGGAAGAGATATGCTGCTGTTCCCCTCCTGAGATTCACCCAACAACTCTGGTCGCTCTGGATATGGGAGGTGCGGACGAGATCTTTCAGGTCGGTGGAGCTCAGGCCATCGCTGCCATGGCTCTGGGCACGGATACTATAGGTTCAGTTCAGAAAATAGTGGGCCCTGGAAACCGGTATGTTACGGCGGCCAAGGTACTGCTTCATGATATAGTAAGCATCGACTTTCCAGCAGGTCCCAGCGAGATCGCCATACTAGCCGATTCAACTGCAAACCCGAAGTTCATCGCGGCTGATGTGTTGGCCCAGGCTGAACATGATCCAAATGCGGCCTGCATTCTGATCACTGACAGTAGTAAGGTGGCCGAGGAGGTGGGAGAAAACATAGGAATGATGTTGAGCGGTGCCAAAAGAAGAGAAATCGTGGAGGGCGCTCTCCACAACTCAGGCTACATACTTGTTGGAGATCTGCAGGAGGGGATGGAGACCGCGAACATGATCGCCCCCGAACACCTCTCCATACAGGTCGAGAACGCGATGGACGTGCTCAACTCAGTCGAGAACGCGGGAAGCATCTTCATCGGCGAATATTCTGGAGTGGCGCTGGGAGACTATGCTACAGGAGGGAATCATATCCTTCCCACTGGGGGGTACTCAAGGATGTATTCGGGCCTTGATGTGCATCACTTCTTGAAGCGGTCGACGGTTCAGATTATTGATAAAGAGGGAATTGAGAATATCGCTGATGATGCAGAAGCGATAGCAAGATGCGAAGGACTGGATTATCATGGGGATTCCATTTGGATAAGAAGATGAAGATTTGAGCTAGACCATCTATTCACGAATGGCAACCAGTCTGTAGCTTCCAGGAGCAAATTTTGCCTTGTACACTAGGGGTTTCAGATGAGCCTATTAAGAGCATGTACTGCAATCACTAGCCCCGTGCTTGATATTCGAAGATTTTGTCTTGCTGATTCTGACGAGGGATAAGAAATTATTTGTAACTCTGTCTCTGATGGTTGGTAATTGAGAGATAATATTTCTCACCCGATACCACGGCGGTGATAGATTATTGATCCACCCGAATTCTGGAAGTTATGAAGTGCTTTCTTTTGATGTCGACAGAAGAATAAAAATCCTTTTTGTAGATGACGAACCCGGTGTTTTGGAGCTAGCAAAGATTTTCTTGGAGAAGATAGACAACCGCCTGCAGGTAGAACCGGCTTCTTCTGCAGAAGATGCTCTTAAACTATCAGCGAAGAAGGACTTCGATATAATCGTATCCGATTACCAGATGCCTGATATCGATGGCCTGCAGTTCTTGAAGATCGTTAGAAAGGAGAGGGGGAGCGATATTCCCTTTATGGTCTTCACAGGTAAGGGAAGAGAAGCGGTGGCCATGAAGGCACTGAATCTAGGTGCTGATAGGTACTTACGGAAGGGCGGAGACCCAGAGTCCCAGTACGGAGTGTTAGCTCAGGCCATTATCCAGGAGGTTGAGCATAGAAGGGCGGCGAGGGCACTGAGAGAGAAAGAGACTACCTTGAGAAGCATCCATCGAGCTGCTCCCATCGGCATCGGTCTGGTCACAGATCGTATATTGAAGTGGACAAACGAGATGTTGTCAGAGATGACCGGTTATTCTAAGGATGAATTGATAGGGAGGAGTGCCAGGATGATCTACCCTTCTGACGATGAATACGAACGCGTGGGGACAGAGAAATATGCACAGATCGAGGAAAGGGGAGTTGGTACGGTTGAGACGCGGTGGAAGCGGAAGGATGGACAGGTCATCAACATATTACTGAGTTCCACGCCATTGAATCAGGAAGATCCCTCTTCTGGAGTCATCTTCACCGCTTTGGATATCTCTGATCGAAAGAGGGCTGAGAGATCCTTGCAGGAGAGCGAGGAGGAACTGGCTGCCATCTATGAGAATGCCCCGGCCATCATGGTCTTGGTGGATGAGGAAAGGAGGATAAGGAAGGCAAATTCGTCCGCTGAGGAATTCTCAAATCTCTCAGTCGATGAGATGATAGGCAAGAGGGGGGGGGGTGAAGCACTTCGCTGCGCTCATCATCTGGACGATCCCAAGGGATGCGGTTTCGGCCCTTATTGCGAAGATTGCACTGTACGTCGTTCAGTGATGGACACTATGAGAACTGGCAGAAGTCACCATCAGGTAGAAGCGGTCCTCCCTGTGATGGGAGATGACACGGAAGAGGAGAGAACACTGCTGATTTCTACCGTATTGCTCGAGCATAAGGAGAAACCTCTGGTGCTGCTGTCCATTGAGGATATTACGGACATAAAGAAAAAGGAAAATATACTGAGGGAGACGAACAGACGACTGTCTACGTTATTCAAGAATCTGCCCGGCATCTCCTATCGCTGTAGAAACGATAGAAACTGGACCATGGAATTCATGAGCGATGCCTGCAGGGAGCTTACTGGTTACGAGGCTGAGGAAATGATCCAGAATGCGGAGGTCCCATACGGTGAGATCATCCATCCTGAAGATCGCGAGTACCTCTGGGAGGAGATCCAGGGTGCTGTAGAGAGGGAAGCACCTTTCAAGATCGAGTACCGAATAATCACATCTTCTGGTGAAGAGAAATGGGTGTGGGAACAGGGAAGGGCAGTGGAAGCCGAAAATGGGGTGGAAATACTCGAAGGAATTATTATGGATATTACGGAATACAAAGAGAACGAAATAGAATTGAGGGAAAGCAAGAGACTCTTCAATGCAATTTTCGAGGATCAGAATTCGTTCATAGGCCTTCTGAATCCGGAAGGAAACCTGCTGAAGGCAAATGAGACCTCCATGGATTTCATAGGCAGTTCGATTAGAGACCTGAGAGACCTTCCATTCTGGAAGACTCCATGGTGGACCCATTCCGAGGAGTTGCAGCAAAGACTGAAGAGAGGTATTGAAAGAGCAAGTAAGGGCGAAGTGGTAAGATTTGAGGTGACCCACTGTGGAGAGGGAGGCGATATGGTTGCCGTTGATTTTTCTTTGAGACCAGTATATGACGAAGAGGACGAAGTTGTGGGTTTGATAGCAGAAGGCAGGAATATAGATGGATTGAAGGAGATTGAGGAGGAGTTGAGGACGGAGAGAGATGTTTTCAAGAAATATCTGGATACAGCGGAAGTGATAATGATTACCATCAATGCAGAAGGAGCGGTCATCCAGGCCAATAGGAAAGCGATCGATGTCCTGGGTTACGATAGAGATGAAATCATAGGAATGGATTGGTTTGAGAACTTCGTCCTTGGAAACGAGAGAGAAGAGTTTCAACAATTCTTATCTAACAACATTTTTAATGAGGAGAACTGGCCTGAATACTTCGAGACTCAAGTACTGACGAAAGAGAACGAAAAGAGGATTATCAGATGGCGTACCAGTCTCTTGAAGGATGAAGGGGGAGAGATATTGGGATTATTGGGCGCTGGTATTGACATCACAGAACAGAAGGAGATCGAAGAAGAACTCGCTTTCAGGAATCAGATGCTGAGCTCGATACTGGATTCCGCTTCCGATATGATCTACTTCAAGGATAAGCAATCCCGATTCGTGGAGGTGAGCAAGGCTTATGCAGACCGTATGGATTCTACCCCGGAGGAGATGAGGAAGAGGACTGTCTTCGATCTCTTTCCGGAAGAGCAGGCAAGGCAGATGATAGAAAGTGATAGGAAAGTTATGGAAACAGGCACCCCTATCAGGAACAGTGAGGAGAAATTCACCTGGAAGGACGGGAGAGACGTTTGGATCTCCACTACCAAGGTGCCATGGTATGATGACGGCGAAGTTGTCGGGACAATCGGGATCTCGAGGGAGATTACCGACCGTAAGGAGGCTGAGCAAAGGGGGGAGTTACTCCACTCGCTTTTGAGACATGATGTGAAGAATAAAGTTCAGATAGTGGAGGGATACCTTGAACTGGCGAATGATTATGCCTTGCCTAACGAAGTGCGAGGTTATATTGAGAAGGCCAAGAGAGCTTCGCACGAGGGGCAGAAAATCATAGAAAAAGTCCAAACACTCCGGAAGATTAGGGAGGAGATGGTGGGCAGAGTGAAAGTAGACTCTATGGTCAATGAGGTGGTAGAGGAGAATAGAGATAGGGCTTCTGAGAAAGGACTCGTACTGGATATCGAATGTGTACCTTCGAGAGAAGTGAAGGGAGGACCGCTCTTGAAGGAGCTATTCGGCAATCTCATAAACAATTCAATAATGCACTCCGGAGGGAGTGTGATAAGGATTAGAGTAGAGGATTCTGACGATGGGGTTGTGTGCGTAATAGAGGATGATGGTGCAGGTATCCCGCAGAAGAAGCGGCAACAAATATTCGAAAGGGGATTTCGAGGAACCAGTAGTAAAGGATCAGGGATGGGTCTCTATCTGGCAAAAGAGATAGCAGAGAGCTACGGTGGAAAAGTAGAAGTCAAAGGGTCAATGATGGGCGGCGCCAGGTTCGACGTATACTTGCAGCGAGCATAGGGAATCAAAGTTCATTGCAGGACACAGAATTGGGAAGTCAATGCCCCGGTAATGGCCTCTATCCTCCGTGTGAAGAAACGACTCCAATAATCAATCAATGTCCCCAATCGAACCGACCACACTGCTGAGATGTTCAATCTTCTCTTTGTCCTTCTTTTGCTCGGTTATATCATAGGCCGTACCCAATACATATTTCACATTGCCTTCGGAGTCGATCAGGGGACTCTTAGTGACATTGACCACACGTTTCTCTCCTTCAGAGTTGACCACTACCTCTTCTTGGCGGATTGTCCTCTTGGTCTTGATCACCTCTCTGTTGCCCGCTACACAGATCTTTGCTTCTTCCTCATCCCGACAGTCAAAAAGATTCTTCCCTTCCAGGTCTTCCTTATCAATCCCTAGAAAATCTGCAAAGGCCTTGTTCACTCTCCCGTAGGTCTCAGGGTCGGTTGCGAACCACACCTGGACATCGATATTATCCAGGAGCAGCTCCTGTTCCTCGGCCTTCTCCTTCAGCCCCCTCTCCAATTTTTTCCTCCCGGTAATGTCCAGCAGGGAAGCCACACTCTTCTTTGTACCAGAGATTATGTCGATGGTCAGTAGTATTCTTCTTACTTCTCCATCCCGTCTCACAAAATCAAATTCGTACTGAGTTGGGGCCCCTCTCTCTCCTCGCCTACTTTCATGATATTTCTTCATCTTGAGGAGATATTTATCAGTCACGAATTCAGTCCAGTTAATCTCACCTTCGATCTCCTCTTTGGAGTAGCCGCTGAGCCTCTCGAATTCCCGGTTTGCGGCGGAGATCGTAGTGTCCTCCTCTATGATGCAAGTGGCTGTACCAGTGTTTTCGAATACCGTGTAGTACTTATCTTCACTCTTATGATGTCTCACTTCTTGGGCGATGGCTTGTACCAGTACACCGAACTGTGTTGAGGGGTCACCGCCCTTCTGAAGGTACCGGTCTGCACCCAAGTTCAGAGCCTCCATAGCCACTTCTTCTCTGCCCTTTCCAGTGAACATGATGAACGGCACGTTCTCATGTTTCTCCTGTCTGATAACCTTCAGAAATTCCAACCCATCCATGACTGGCATCTGGTAGTCAGAGACAACGGCGTCGTACCCATCCCCTTCAAGCAGATCAAGGGCCTCTTCAGCCGATGTGGAGGTACTGACCTCAATGTCGCTTCCTTCCCTTTCCAGGAATATCTGGGTCAGCTCCAAGAACCCCTGCTCGTCGTCAACCAGAAGAACCTTCATTCTGAACATATTGAAACTGGAGATATGTCCTAATTATATCTATTGACCCTATTATCGCTCTTGTAAGTTCGGAACGTGTGAATTGAATTTTTCAACGACTTCGCAAGAATTTTCGTTGTCCAGAATTCTATTCACCGCATCCTTAGAGGGACTAAAGATGAAACGATTATTACATGTTAGTTACAGAATCTGAGATGAATATCAAAGATGGAAATTAAAAAACCAACATAGAGTAAACAAGATAGGCGCCGAGGGGGAGATTCGAACTCCCGTGGCGCGGAGCGCCAGTGGCTTTCTCGGGTTTACACCCGCTCGAGGCCACCGCCTTGACCTGGCTAGACTACCTCGGCCCTTCGTGGGCATCGAAATTCAGGTATTTCTATGTTTAGGGATGCGGCGAATACTGCGAAGAGGGCTCTCTAGGTTCCCTAAGTTTCTCGATATACTTCCTCAGTTCGTCCACTGCGAGGACCGAGCTGGACACAAGAACTACCGTTATCCAGTCCATCAGAGAAAGGGCGGTGGTGCCCAAAGCCGTCTGTAGGAAAGGAACTGCAGTTGCCAGGAATAGGAGTGTGACAGAGGCACCGATGGCCAGGAATAGATATCTGTTGGTGAAGAACCCGAGTTCAAAGACAGATTCGCGTCTAGAACGACAATTGAGTGAATTGAACACCTGGAACATGGCCATGGTGGTAAAGGCAAAGGTCCGGGCCTTCGTGGCTGAGCCGTTTGTCAATTCGTTGTGGAATAGCAATATAGAGCCCGTGGCCATCAGGATCCCCATGATGATCACGTTTCTCATCATTTGCCTGTCGATGATGTTTTCATCAGGCCTCTTCGGAGGGTCGTCCATAATGTCCTCCTCTTTGGATTCAAGAGCGAGTGTCTTATCCAGTAGCCCGTCGGTTACCAGGTTTATCCAGAGGATCATGATCGGGGTGAGTATCAAGGGAGCGGTGGGAAGTAGTATCAAGGTGGTCAAGATGGTGATTATCTCTCCTGTATTGGTGCTTATTAGATATTTCACCACCTTCCTTATGTTCTCGAAGACCACCCTCCCTTCTTCCACGGCGCTAACGATGCTAGCGAAATTATCATCAGTGAGGACCATATCCGCGGTCTCTTTGGTAACATCGGTGCCGGTGATGCCCATGGAAATACCCACATCCGAGGCCTTGAGGGCCGGAGCATCGTTCACCCCATCTCCGGTCATCGCCACCACGTTCTCTTCCCTCTTCAGAGCTTGCACTATCCTGTGTTTGTGAACGGGCGACACTCTTGCAAAAACAGAAGTTGATTCTACGATGGAATCGAGTTCTTGATCGTCCATCTGGTTCAATTCTTCGCCGGTAACCACTCGAGAGTTCTCAAGAGAGATTCCGATTTCCTTGGCAATAGCTTCCGCGGTCAATTTGTGGTCGCCGGTGGCCATAACGACCTTGATCCCAGCCCGCTTGCAGAGGACGATGGATTGTTTGGCCTCGGGCCTCGGAGGGTCAATCATCCCTGCTAGACCCATAAAGATGAATTCCGCCTCTCCTCTATTGATCTGGTCTTTCAATTCATCCAGCTGTTCTCTCTGAATCGTTTTGTAGGCAAACCCCAGCACCCTCAGGGCGTCCCCTGCCATATCATGATACCGTTCAATTATCTGATCTTCTTTCTCTTTAGAGAGGGAAGATACTCCATCCCGGTCCTCAATATGGTTCGACATGGAGAGAATAGCCTCCGGGGCACCCTTCAAGAAAACCTGGATCGTACCCGCGTCATCTTCATGAAAAGTGACCATGTATCTGAGCTCTGGATCAAACTGGATCTCGTCCACTCTAGGAAGTTCGACCTGAAGGTCTTCTAGGACGAGGCCGGCCTTAGAGGCGGCGACATTCAGGGCTCCTTCGGTCGGGTCCCCTACGATCTCCCACTTGAAGTCCCCCTCCTCCAACTGGTGTCGCCGCAATCTGGCATCGTTGGACAGCATAGCCATTCTCAGGAATTTCATAAGGAAAGGATCATCTCTAGGTTCGATCTTTCCCCCATCGACCACGAAATCTCCCTCGGGTGTGAACCCCACGCCTGTGATATCGATGTCCCTATTGCCGATGAAGAGGCGCCTCACCGTCATCTGGTTGCTGGTGAGAGTTCCTGTCTTGTCTGTTATGATGGAGGTGACCGACCCCAACGTTTCCACCGCCTGCAGTTTGCGTATGAGAGCGTTTCTCTTGACCATCCGATGAGCTCCCACAGCCAGTACGATAGTCATCACCACCAGCAGGCCTTCAGGGATGGCTGAAACGGCCGAAGCGAGAGCGAACAGAAGGATCTCATAAAATTCAAAACCTCTGATCAGTCCTATAGTGAGAGTCAAGGCGCTGGCCACCACGGCTAGAGCTCCCAGCTTCTTACTCAGGTCCCTGGTCCTCTTTTGGATGGGGGCCTCTCCTCTCTCCGTCTCCTTGATGAGCTTCGCGATCTTCCCCATTTCGGTTTTCATACCGGTGACGTAGACAACTGCCTTCCCTTTTCCCTGGGTGACCATCGTTCCAGAGTAAACCAGATTCTTCCTGTCGGCCACCGGTGCGTCTTGTCTTACCACACCGACGAATTTCCTCACCGGGAAGGATTCTCCGGTGAGCATAGATTCGTCCACTTCAAGATTGGTAACCTCGATCAATCGGGCATCAGCTGGAACTTTGTCCCCCGATTCAAGAAGTATCACATCGCCCGGGACCAGGTCCGGCGTCCTTACCCTCATTTCAATGCAGGCGCCTGCTTCCTGCGGACAGCCCCTTAGCACATCAGCTTCCAGGGTGATCATTGATCTTAACGCCTGGATCGCCTTTTCGGCTCTGTATTCTTGTATGAACCCCATGCCGGTATTGAAACAGATTATGATGGCGATGATGAGAGCATCGATGGACTTTCCAGCAAGAAATGAAATCAGAGCAGCAGCAACCAGCACCAGATTCAAAGGGTTCTCAAGTTGGGCAAGAAGGATTTTCGATTTCCGTATCTTCCTGGCTTCTTCAAGTTCATTGGGTCCAAATTCCGAAAGCCTTCTCTCCGCCTCCTCTTTGGTAAGGCCCCTTGAGGATGTATTCAGTCTATCGTACACAGCCTCCAATTCAACATCGTGCCAGGTTTGCCCACTAATGACTCGCACCTCTTGCATGCGTTAACTTCTGGAAATCTTTCTCAATCCCCTATCTGGGATCGGAAGAAATGATATACTTTATGAACTATAAATTTTTTACAGCGAGTAAGTCGGATCAGTGGTGTGTTAAGATGAGGAAGATTAAACAAGCTATGATTGGAGAGATGATGACCACAGACGTGGTCACCGTTTTCATGGATACTACCATCGAGGAATTGCAGAGACTCTTCAATGAGCACGACTTCAATGCATTTCCGGTTGTTGAAGGTAACGAGCTGGTAGGAATAGTCACCAAGCTGGACTTCATGAAGGCGTTCAGCATGGGCTCAAAGTTCTCCAGGCGTGACTTCTGGAAGCTACAGGCCGAGAAAGTGTCGGACGTGATGAGGAAGGCGGTGGTCACCGTCTACCCCGACGATCCGGTCAGACAGGCCATCGAATACATGATAGAGTTCAGGTTGAGGAGCCTTCCGGTGGTGGAAAACAATCACCTGGTGGGCATTGTCTCCAGAAAAGACCTTCTCAGGTGCCTTGTGACTGACGATGAGACAGAAAAGTCCAGGTAGATGATCGAGATCAGCGTTCAAGATGGATATCATGAGGTGTGGTTATTGATAGGTCAAACGGGCAGTCAAGAGTTATATCCGATGAGCGGTTCTTATTGGGCGAGGATCAGGACGAATCATCATGGTGCGCATACTGATTGAAAAAGATACGGGTGAGAGAGAATTCGAGTTCTCAGGCGACACCGTTGAAGACTTGCTGAGAGTCACTGACCGGCTGCCCCATTCCTATATCGTGATGATGGATGGCAGGCCTGTCCCCATCACTGAGGAGGTCACTGATGGTGCGAAAGTCAAGATGATCAAGGTGGCCTCCGGCGGATAGATCCATGGAGTTATGTCTAAGAGTCACATTCTCAAGAAATAAGCCGTGGCAATTCCGGTGGGAGCCCCTTAACTCACTCTGCACAGGGGTAAGCTCGTCATTGGAGCTGCCCAACTTTCTTCAATTCACTAGAAAATTTCCTTACCCCTTCCTCCAGATCAGACAGTTTTCTGGCCCCGGTGCATACCAGTTTACCGGTCTGGAAAAGAAGGATTACAACTTGAGGATCCTGAACTCGGTACACCAGACCGGGGAACTGTTCCGGTTCATATTCCACATTCTCCAGGCCTAGGGAGATGGCCGTTCTGTTCAGATTGATATTCATGTTAAGATCTGTAGTGGCCACTATGTTCTGTATGTCAATCGATGGGTCTCTAGGAACTGGGAAGCCCGCATCTTCCAGGTTCTCGACCGCCCTAGACACTGCCGCTTCCACGTCCTTCTTAACCGTTGCTCCAGTACAGACTACCTTGCCGCTCCTGAAGAAGAGAAAAGTGACTCTTGGATCCTCCATCCTGTAGATAAGGCCGGGAAACGACTCGGGATCATACTGCGCATCCAGAGCTAGGACCATGGATGAAAGATCCAGTTCTCTTCCCAGGTCAGTAGTTGCGACGATGTTGACGATCTCGATATCTATCATGTGATCCATCTAGTGCTATAGTAAGGCTTATCGGCTTAAGTGTTTGGACGAAAATAATGCAAAGATTCGCCATCTACCATGTTCCAATTACTCGATCAACTAGTTAACTTGAAGCAAGAAGTATTGAACCCCATTGAACAATCAGTTATTGAGAGATATGGGGACGTACAAGATCAAGTTCAATATGGACCCTCACGAAAAGCTGGATAAACTGAAGAAGGCTGCTTCTAGAATTGGCATCCGATTCGACGGTGACATCGACTCTGGTACCTTCTCCGGGAGCGGATTGAAAGGGAAGTACCGACGAGAAGGTTCTCATGTCGTAGTAACGATCACCAGCACTCCCTTTTTCGTCTCGGAGGAGAAGGTTGTAAGGGAACTGAGAAAGTTCCTAAAGTAGATTGCATAAGGAAGATTGTATGCCTGATACTCCAACCTGGCATCTGAGATCTGAGCGGTCGCGTCAGACAAGAGATTGATATAGCTCTAGAGGTCATAGGAGCAGGGGATGAAGAGAGGGACGTGGATAGCAGTAGTCTTCGATCATCGTCATGGTAGTCGTGGCCTCGATGATGGTTACGCTTCGACAGGGCGAAGAGGAGGTTACGCCATTGAGGACTTCTTCGTCACTTCTCTGGAAGGCGCGCAGGGCATCGATATCGAGAATTATACGCTGGAAGTGTTCGGTCTTGTGGAAGAGAGCCGTAACTTCACATACGAGGAGTTGAAGTCGCTTCCGCAGATCACCGAAAAGGCAACTCTAAGGTGTGTGACAGGTGGAACGAGCACAGGTATATGGACCGGGGTGAAGATAAGCCAGGTACTAGAGGCCACAGGCGTGCAAGAGGGAGCAATGGAAGTTATATTCTACTCTTCCGACGGATTCTCCACCAGCCTGACCCTGGAGGACGCCACCAGGGACGACGTTATTCTCGCTTATGAACTGAACAACGAGACAATCCCCGACCGACTGGGATTCCCCCTGCGAGTGGTGTCACCACACCAGTACGGGTACAAGTGGGCCATGTGGGTGGTATCTATGGAAATCGGTCGACTACGACTACGAAGGTTTCTGGGAGCAGAGGGGATGGGACGACGGCGCCTACATCTCCCTGGAAACGGACTGGTGGCTACACGCCATCGTTTTCACGCTGGGCACAGTGATAGGGTTTTTCTCCTTAGCGTCAGGGCCCGCCTGGAGGAAGAGGGACAAGTTCAGGTCTCTAGGGAAGTACTTAACACCAGAGCTGCACAGGTACACCGGTTACCTGTTCGCGGGCATTATGATACCAGTGTTCATTTACTGGTCACTGCAGACATTGTCGTACAGAGGGAGTCTGTACTACACTCTCCTCGGCTCGTTAGGACTGGCGGTAATTGGCTTGCTCTCGTTGAGCGTGATAACTGGGATATATGCTAGGAACAAAGGGAGGAAAGAGGTGAGGGAGCAGCACACTATTCTGTCCGTGTTCACAATGTTCTTGCTCGTAATCACCATCATTCTGGGAATTCTTCTTGCAATATGATATTTCTTGGATGATGAGATATCACTCTTTGCCAATTCATGCAGCGATTACAAACCTTACTGACATGAATATCATGAGCGCCCCCATGGTTATGGAACTCATGCCAGACGTGCTAACCCTTCTGAAAAATATGGAGGCCACCAGTGCCAGTGGTACGGTAAGAAGGCCCGCTATGACCACCTCCCAGGGTAGTACCCACTCGATCATAGCCACCATGACCACCTGGGTGAGCATCATAACCAACTAGTGGAGGTTGACCGAGTTCTCACCCAGGGTCACAACGAGCGTGTTCTTGCCCACCATTGCGTCTGCCTCTCTGTCCAGCCAGTGAACTCCTATCAGGTTGGCCAACACTACCAGAAAGACGGGTACACAGGCTAAAACCACCCACCATGTTAGATAGCCGGTGCTCGATGTGAAGGCCATTAGGGGCATGAGAAACCCTCCGAGCAGCGAGTTATCTAGCTCACCGAACCACGTCCTCTCTAGCCGGAGAGGGGGCATGGAGTAGAACCAGCCGCCCAGGATCCCCAGGCCTACTATGACGCCAACTACGGGCGCCAATATGTCCAAAAGAATACACAACAGGGTGGCGGCGTATGACGCTACCATAAGGGCCACGGCAGCGATCAGTGCGGTCCTGGGCCTGATGAGTCCTGATGGCAGTACCCCGCTACCTCCCGAGAACGTGGTCCTTCGGGTGATACTGTCCGTGTCCAGGTCCGCGTATTCATTGGCATAGTGGGCCATGAATATGGCCGCTGACATGATTAGCACTCCAGCTATGGCCCCCTCCCAGCTCATATAGCCCAGTTCGTAGAAGGCCATAGCCATCCCAAGGGCGTAGGCGATGAGACCTGCCACGAGGACAAATGGACGACCTAGTCTTGTGAATGCGAGTAATTTGTCCAATCTACCCGGCCTACCGTTCACATCCACGCTTCTCCACAGCTATATTCATACATGTCTCTATGCAAATAACCTCTCTTGTGAATGGGCTAGGGGGCGCTCTGATCTGACGGTATGAATCGATCCATAGTTACGGCTCCATACCAACTGCAATTTACGATCATTTAGGAATCTGGATTGAGAGAAGTGGACCAAACGGGATTTGAACCCGTGACCTTCGCCTTGCGAAGGCGACGATCTTCCAGTCTGATCTATTGGCCCCAGCCCCAGTAATAGAAAGGTGGATTTAACTTTTTTCTATCCTGATATCTAGAGGAAGAGCATAGTGCATTTGCTTTGGCTACATAGGAAAACGTATATATCGATAACAATCAACTAGGGTCGAAGAGGTCATGCTTTGTCTGATATGATTGAGGTGGAGAACCTTTGAAAGGAGTACCCGCCAGATATCCTGGCCGTCAGCGATATTTCATTCTCCGTTGAAGAGGGGGGAGACATTCGGATTTCTAGGTCCCAATGGAGCGGGCAAGAGCACCACCATCAAGATACTCACCACTCTTCTGAAAAAGACGGCAGGCAAAGTCACTATCAACGGTTTCGATCTTGATTCAGACGCCCATAGCATACGGGAGATAATAGGTTACTCTTCGCAGGAGGTCAGCGTTGACGACGATCTCACGGCTAGGGAGAACTTGCGCATGCAGGGCATTTACTATCACGTCCCTCGCTCAGAGATCGACCAGAGGACGGAGGAGCTGCTGGAGACTGTCGATCTCACGGAGGCGGCGGACCGTAAACTGTCTACATTCTCAGGAGGGATGAGGAAGAGATTGGACCTGGCCACGGCACTGGTCTCCAGGCCCAAGCTCCTGTTCCTGGATGAGCCCACGACAGGTCTGGACCCCCAGAGCAGAAAGGCGGTCTGGGAGTACATCAGGAAGCTGAATGATGATGGTATGACCATCTTCCTCACCACGCAGTATATGAAGGAGGCCGACAGACTGGCCGACCGGTTGTGTATCATCGACCAGGGCGAAATAGTGACCGAGGGTTCGCCCCAACAACTCAAGGAGAGGGTGGGCGCCGACCTTCTGGAACTGACCTTCGAGGAGGAGATTGACAAATCGGTCAGGTCTGAGATAGCCTGATCTCTTGGGGAGATCGAGGGGGTGGAGGAGGTCCAGGACTGCGAGACTGAGAAGATCGAGTGCAAGAAGACGATGGTCATCTTCGGGGACAATGGCGCTATGCTAGTCCCCAAGGTCGTCCGCAAGTTGGATCAGTCGAACATCAAGCTCGAGAAACTCGTCGTTTCTCCTCCGTCTCTGGACGATGTCTTCCTCAAGTTCACCGGCCGTAAGCTCAGAGTCGAATCCAGCGGACCTAGCAGGAAAAGGAGATGGGGATCATGAGCCTGATGCAGGCCCCGATGGAGATATCGGGCATATTCAGGCGGTGGATCATCAAGACCCTGAGGAGGCCCACCTTTCTATTCTTCTCACTGATCCAGCCCATCATCTGGTTCTTCCTGTTCACTCAGGCGTTCCAGTCTGTGGCCGATATCCCGGGATTCGAGAGCATGACCGGCACCGGGAGCTACCTGACGTTCTTCACCGCGGCTGTAGTCCTGCAGACGGTCATGGCGTCCGCGCTGCAGTCTGGCATAGGCATGGTAGAGGACCTGGAGAGCGGGTACATGGATAAAATGAAAGCTTCGCCCATCAACAGGTTCTCTATACTGATGGGAAAGGTGCTGAGCGACGGGTTCAGGATAGTTATCCAGACGTTCATCATAGTGCTGCTGGCTCTTATCGCCGGCGTGTCCTTCGCTACGGGAGCACTAGGCGTCCTCGTCATACTGCTCCTGGCCGCCATATTCAGCATCGTCTGGTCCGGGATATCAACTTTTGTGGCCCTGGCGACGAAGAATTCGGAGTCTACGCTGATGATCAGCCTGTTGACCACTTTCCCTCTGTTGTTCCTTTCAACAGCGGTAATGCCCAAGCCACTACTGCCTGAATGGGTGCAGATGTTCTCCGATATAAACCCGATTTCCTACATGGCCGATGCCATAAGGGAGTTGATAATCACCGGGTTCGACTTCAACGGCATCCTTACCGCCGTGCTGGTCACCGTACTGGTCGGCGCGGTGACCCTAGGTGCTACTACTGCGATGTTCAGGCGCACGCTTTCCAGATGAAGTGAGTGCTTCGCAATAGGAAACGCCCGACACAGGATAAGATCCGGCCAGTATGGTGATATGGTATTGTCAATCTGTGTCCTCAGGTGAAAACTAAATCGATAGCGGAACGGGCGAGCGAAGTGGCGGGTTGGCGCCTCATTCACTCTTCTTAGATCTTTCTCCCGGTGACTATTTCCGCTCTGTAGATGGTCTTGTCTATCAGCTCTTTGCTAGCGCCCAGATAATTCTCGGGATCCATCACTCCTTCCAGCTCCTCCTCGGCCAGCAGCTCGTTGATCTCATCAGACGCGGCAAGCTCCTCCTTGAGATGCCTGTTCTTCTCGCCGGCCTGCATACTGCACTTACGGACCAATTCATGGGCCTCCTGTCTGCCCATACCTTTGTCCACCAGGGCGATCATTACCGCCTCGGCCATCACCATGCCCATAGAGCTATCCAGGTTCTTTCTCATCCTCTCCTTGTCTATCAGAAGATTGGAGAACACCAGGTCTGTCTTGGCGAGGATGTCGTCTGTCAGTACGACCACATGGGGTATGGTGAACCTCTCCGAGCTGGAGTTGGTGAGGTCCCTCTCGTGCCACAAGACCATGTTTTCCAGAGTGGGAGTGATAAAACTCCTTGCTATCCTGGCCAGTCCACATATGTTTTCGGAGAGAATGGGATTCTTCTTGTGGGCCATGGTTGAACTTCCCACCTGGCTGTCGGTGTCAAAGGACTCCGTGACCTCCTGTACTTCGCTCCTCTGCAGGTTCCTGATCTCGGTGGCGTATCTCTCGCAAGAAGTACAGAGTTCGGCCAGCAGGGTGATCAGCTCTGAGTACCGGTCTCTGCCCACCAGCTGGGTCGACACCTCCTCCACCCCCAGCCCCAGGTCCTTCATGACCTCTCTCTGGATCTTCAGGGCGTTGGTCCCCATCGCCGCGCCAGTGCCCACGGCCCCGGACATCTTGCCCACCAGCACCCTCTTCTTAGCTTCACCCAGTCTCTCGATGTATCTCAGGACTTCAGATAGATAACCCGCTATCCTGAAACCGAAGGTGGTGGGCACGGCGTACTGTCCGTGGGTACGCCCCACGGTAATCGTGTTCTTGTGGGCCTTTGCTATCTGGGCGAAGGTCAGGGCCAGAGACTCGAGATCCTGTTCTATGATAGCGATGGACTCCTTGAGCTGGAGCGCTGTTGCGGTGTCAATAATATCGTTAGAGGTCGCCCCCAGATGGACGTACTTACCCCCCTGGTCACACTGCTCAGCGAGGGCCTTCACCACTGCCATTATGTCGTGCTTTGTCTCTTCCTCGATCTCCTTGACCCGCTCCATAGAAACGTGTTCCAGGGTGGCCTTTGAGGTCACCTCGTCAGCCGCATCAGAGGGCACTTCCCCCATCTCGGCGTGAGCCCTCACCAGGGCAGCTTCCACAGCTAGAAGCTTCATCAGTCGGTCCTCTTGGCTGAATATCTTCTTGACCTTTTCTCGTCCATATCGATAGTCCAAGGGGCAGAGAAGCATTTGCTCACTGCCGGTCAATCAGTCTACCGGAATTTTAACCTTATGGTATCTTTTGTGACTATTAGTTATCAATCTCGCGCTTTTGAAAGAAAATAATAAAGACTTCGACCGAAATGATGGGCACGGAGGTTACAGTGACCGTTAAAGAGACCGGGGGAAAAACTCCGGAGGAGATCCTCGAGTTCTTGCGCAGCCGCGGGGGCCATTCACTGCTTATCAAAGGGAGGGCCGGTACCGGTAAGACCACCTTTGCCCTGCAGATAATCGAAGAGCTGTCCGACGAGCAGCACGACTACTACCTGTCATCCAGAGTATCCGACGTCTCTCTCTATCGTCAATTTCCGTGGCTGGAGAAGAAGGCCAAGAAACAGGAGATATTGAAGGCGGGTAAGACCTTCCTCACCAAGTCCAGAGGTGAAGCTAGAGACAAGGAGGGCGAGGTCGTTGATGCCGCTAGGGACCTCATCGATGCTTTCCAGGGTGCACGGGGAGAGAATATGATCGAGAGGTCCGAACTGCATAGGCTGGAAGGTCAGATAGAGGCGGGAGAGATATCTGATGATGGGGAAGGAGAATCTCCGGTGGAGCTGGGTAGGGACTCCCTCACCCTGGACCTGGGGGTCCTGCTGCCCGAACTGGAGCTGGCCTACGACTTGGTAGAATCAAACCTCCCGGACAGGTCACTCGTGGTCATAGATAGCATTGAAGCGTTCTCCGAGAAGTACGGGATCAGTAGCCAGCGCATTGTGAACACTCTACAGAAAGATATGATCGAGAGCTCTTCCACCAAAGTGGTGTACGTGATGGAAGACTGGCAGGACACCGACCTGGATTACATGGGTGATGGGGTGATCGTCCTCAAGGACAGGGAGAACGGCGGTAGGAGGATCCGCAAGATGGTGATTGAAAAGCTCAGGGGTTCTCGCATTGAGAGGTGGAAATACATGTTTACCCTGCACGGGGGCAGACTGACCGTGTTCGAGCCCACCCCTAACAGGGTGTTGGGAGACCTGGAAGAGCATGCCCCCGTTGAAGACCCGTCTTCCAGGAAGGTATCCACCGGAAACCCTCATATGGACAATATCTTCGGAGGATTCCCGAGAGGGTCACTGATACTCTTCGAGGTGGGAGACAACGTCCCCCATGAGGTCCTAAGGAGGCTGGAATTCTCTATCGTATCCGATTTCCTCTGCAAAGAGAGGGGCGTCGTCTGGTTCCCGCTACATTCGATAGACTACGCGATGCTCAACGATAACCTGGGAGCGCTAATGGGAGACGGTGATCCCTTTGAGAATCTTCGGGTGATGGATAGGGACAGTCAGTGGGAGAGCGCCTATCCCTTCGTGACCCTCATCGAGGGCGAGTCCGCAATGAACGACTTCCGCTGGAGCTCCTTAAAGTATATGCTCTCCGGTGCCCAGTCTCCATACGTTTCATTACTGGGATATGACGCGTTGGAGTCCGTGTACGGCACTAGAGTACTGCAGGATCTGTCCACTCACCTGGACGTGATGAGACGATCTGGTAACATCTCCATCGCGGAGGCCACATCGTCTTCGGCATCGCTTGGCTCCCTGGCCAACGCCTCCGATATCCATATCAAGCTGGCGAGTTTGTCCGGGGCGGTGATGATATGCGGGGAGAAACCACATACCATGTTCTACTACCTTGACTTCAAAGGTAAAGGAGATCCCGAACTTGTTCCCATGCTGTAAGGCACTGGTAAAAGAGAAATACGATACCTGGCTTTATTGTGATATACAATAGCACGGGGATGGATCGGAATGGACTTTCTGGAGATATCTCAACTACTGACCGATGAGTACTCAGCAAAGATACTAGTGGCTACTACCAGAGTGCCCAGGAGTGCTCAGGAGATATCGAGGAAGTTCGGGATCCCGATTGCAGCCTGTTACCGTAGGATCAACAAGCTCGAAGACACTGGTCTCCTCAGGTGTTCTGAGCGCAGGCTGTCCAGAGAGGGAAAGAGGGTCTCTTACTACGTCTCCAACCTGAAACACGCTTACATCTTCTTCGAGAAAGGAAAACTCAGGGTCAAATTCCTGCTCAAGCAGGGCAGTCTGGAGGACTATGAGAAGGGGTGGTACGAGATCGATCTTGGGCCCGTGGATGAAGAAGAGGAAGAGATGTAGTTACTATCGCCAAACGAAGTTGCCTCCTTGTCACTCCAGAGCACTCATGTGGCCTGAGATTTCTGCCCTGAAGTCTAAAATCTAAGTCTCATATCGGCCCTCATATCGAAAGACTTATAAATGAATCTTATAATGTCCATGCTGCTTCGATTGTGCTGAACGGTAGTGAGAACGAATGACTGAACTTCTGGAGGAACTTGAACAAAAGAGGCAGACCCATAACTACGAGGCGGATAAACACAAAAGTCTCAGGGACCAACTTAACAAGGAAACCAAGAAATGGGTCAAGAAGAGAGACGAGCTCAATGCCAAAGTGAGGGAGCTGGTGGATAAGGCCGCCGAGCATAGGGAGAAGAGAGATGAGCTCAATGACGAGGTACAGGAAGTTAAGGCCAAGAGGGACGAGTGGAATCAAAAGGTCAACAAACTCAACGAGAAAGTCCGTAAGCTGAAAAGAGAGAATATGCCCAAGGACGGTCCTCCGTTGAAGAAGTTGAGGAAAGAGCTGAGAAACCTGGAGTTCAAGCAGATGACTTCTGTTCTCACTACCGAGAAGGAGCGAGAGATCATCGACATGCTTTCTGAACTCCAGAACAAGATCGATGAGAGGGAGACGGTCCTAGAGCAGAATTCTGAGATAGGGGAATCGGTCGAGGAATTGAAGGAGGCGAGGAGAAAGGCAGAGGAGCTCCACAGGCAGGTCGGAGAGCTTGCCGATAAGGCTCAGGTGGAGCACGACAAGATGATCGAGCTGTATGAAACGGCAGATGAATACAGGAAGGAAGCCGACGAGGCTCAGGAAAAATTCATCGAGAGCAAGCTGAAGGCCGACGAGGAACACAGGCAACATATTGATCACATTCGTCAGGTTCATGATTACGACAAGATCATCGCGGGCCTGAGGCAGAAGGCGAGGAGGGCCAAGAAGGAGCACAAGGAGAAGAAGGCGAGGAAGGAAGCCGAGGATATCTACGAAAAGTTCAAGGAAGGGGAGAAGTTGAGTACCGAGGACATAATGACCCTTCAGAAGTCTGGATACCTCTGATCCCTTTTATTTAGTCACAATGAAATCGCCCCATTTTGCCCTCGATTCGGCGCAGTATTGACTCTAGGAGTGACAACAGCAATCCTTATATAGCTAGAGATAAATTGGATAGATGGGAAGTTTTGGGCTAGTTGAAGAGTGCATCCCATCCCTTCTGACAAGGCTAGCCCTTCCCACTTCCTTTTTGTTTTTTTCTCCTCAGTAATAAGAATCACAAAATACAAGGTAAAGACTAATAACGAGCTGCATGTTTCAAACGTGTTCCATATTGACTTATTACTTACCAAAAGGTGAACACAAATGGTGTTAGAAGGCCTAGGTGAATCGTTAAGAAGTGTTATCAAGAAGGTGGCAAACGCAGGTCGGGTGGACGGCGACCTGATCAAGGAGGTAACCCGCGACATACAGAGAGCCCTCCTTCAATCAGACGTTAATGTCGAACTGACCCTGGCCTTGACCAAAAAGGTGGAGAAGAGGGCGCTGGAAGAGAAACCGCCGGCCGGAAAGAGCACCAGGGAGCATGTTATCACCATAATATACGAAGAGCTGGTCGATATCATAGGTAATAAGAGAGGCATCCCTCTCACCGAGCAGACCATCATGATGGTCGGTCTTTACGGCCAGGGTAAGACCACCACCACCGGTAAGCTGGCCAAATACCTGACCAAGAAAGGACTGAACGTGGGCCTCATCGCCGCCGATGTTCACCGACCAGCAGCATACGATCAGCTGGCCCAGATCGGTGAGAAGGTGGGAGTGGCCGTTTACGGCGACCCCGATGCCGGTAGCGCCACCAAGGTGGTGAAACAGGGCATGAGGGAGTTCTCCCACCTCGATGTAAAGATCATAGATACCTCGGGGAGGCATTCACTTGAAGACGATCTTATCGATGAGTTGAAGCGGGTGGACAAAGTAGCGAAACCCTCGGAGAGGATTCTGGTCATTGATGCAGCCACCGGACAGCAAGCGGGCCCCCAGGCAAGGGCGTTCCACGAAGCCGTTAACGTGACCAGCGTCATACTGACCAAGATGGACGGGACGGCGAAGGGTGGGGGCGCACTGAGTGCCGTGGCCCAGACCCAGGCCCCGATAGTCTTCATTGGTACTGGTGAACACATATTCGACCTGGAACCGTTCGATCCCAACAGGTTCATCTCCCGTCTCTTGGGTATGGGGGACATCGAATCCCTTCTGGAGACCGCCCAAGAGAGTATCTCCGAAGAGGAGGCTCTGGAAACCACAAAGAAGATGATGTCCGGTAAGTTCACGCTCAGAGAAATGTACGATCAGATGGACATGTTGACTAATATGGGGCCTCTGAAGAAACTGGTTTCCATGCTCCCGGGCATGCCAGGCCTGACCGACGATATCGATCTCGAGGAGTCCCAGGAGAGGCTGTGGAAGTACAGGACGATTATGGACTCTATGACCGAGGAGGAGTTGGAAAACCCCAAGATCATCAAGTCCTCCAGGGTTCTGAGGATCGCCCGTGGGGCCGGTGTGGACCCGAGCGATGTCAAGCAGTTGCTCAAGCAGTACAACCAGTCCAAGAAAGCGGTCAAGGGTTTCATGGGTAACCGGAAGCTCCGCAGGCAGTTCAAGAAACAGTTGAAATCAAGCGGACTGGAGATGGAATAATGAGACGATTCGTGATCATCGGTCATCGGGCTGTCACTTCAGGCGATTTCAATCTGGACGATCTATCCGGGTCTGCGGGCAGGCTGGACGTGTTGCTTCGATGCGTTAACTCGTCATTCTTCCTTTCGCACGACATCCGCAGGGACGTGGAGCTGAACCTCGTGTTGCTGGGACCCCCGGAACCTCCAAAGACCGTCAGGATGGTGGGGGCGGAGTTGAAGTACCTGAATCCGGATGAGCGGAGCACTGGAGCCCTGATCAGGAACGCGCTTATGAAGGAAGTGAGTGGGGAGGAGAGGAGCTCACCCGGCATCTACGTCTCCAACAGGTCTTACAGGGATGTCATATCCACCATCTCCAAGGAGAGCGAAGTTATCTACCTGAAGGAGGACGGTGCGGATATCAGAGAAGTGAAACTGAAGAGTGATGACATCACATTCGTCCTGTCAGATGATCAGGACCTGACTGAGGAAGAGGAAGAGATACTCATGGAGTACAATCCCACCAAGATCAGTCTCGGACCCAGGAGCTATCATTCTGACCACTGCGTGCTGATGGTCAACAATCAGCTGGATAGGGAGGGCATATAGTCATTCATCTGGGCTGGAGTTCATTCTGGCCCCAGAATCCTGCGATAGATCTCGGCCAGAGCTTTCAGCAGCAGAAGACCGTTATCTGTGATCAGGTAGTCCCCCCTTTCGTGCTTCTGGATGATCAACTCCCGCTCCCGGAGCTTATCGATGTGGAACAGGAGGTTGCCCCCCCTCAGACCCGTCACTTCAGACAATTGTGAGAATGATTTTGGACTGTCCACCAGAGACTGCAGCACCCGGAATCTCTGGCCATTGGAGACCGGATCCAGGATCGTGTGCACCAGCTCATCAGCATCCATCTTTCTTATGTAACCTCTCTGCTCGTCCTCCTCTCTGTAGATGTTGAGAGACCTCAGAACTCTGGCCTGCTTCTTCAGCAACCTTGAAGTTTCCTTGAAGCAGACCCGGCACTTTTCAAATGGGGCCCCGTCTTCCATCTCTCTGAGCACCCTCCTCCGATCCCCCAGTTCTTCGTTCTTCACCACTCTATTGAGGTCGTTGATCCCTTCCTCCAGGAAGCCCTGGAATCTTTCCCTGCAATCCCGTCGCATTTCACATGATTTGATCATATTCCTTTCCAGACCCGATTCGATGTCGTCAATCAGGGTGTTTCGCAGGACACCAGCGTAATCATCTCCTGCAGTGGATTCAACGCCGACCCGCCTTCCCGCTATCCTCTCGATATCGTCCTGGATAATAGTCAATCTCTCTTCGATCTCCGATATTTTCCCCATTATCCGACTGTCCTCCATCGATAGCCTCCTGTTATCTCAATGTATTTCGTATATTTTACTAACGCTATAGTATATAATACTGACCGGACATACGACATATAAGGTGAATTAAATGGACGTGAAGGCTGAGCTAAGAAAGCAGATCGTGGGAGCTCTGAAGGGCGCGGATTTCCCGATTGAGAGTCCGGAGGAGCTTCTGAACGCATTCCCCGAGGGAGCCGACACCACCTGTAAGGCCGGCGAGGTCGAGATGACCGCCGGCGAGGCAGGTAAACTGCTCAAGAAGGGTGATTTCCCCTTCGAGAGCGGGGAACAGGTGGCGGAGACTATACTCAGCAGGGCGGGTATGTAAACCCCTTCTACCCCTCCTTTTTATGTTTTCATACTAACGACCAGATGCGCTGACCTCAGTCCAAGATTTTATGCAAAATAGTCTTTAAACAGTAGAACATTATCCTCCCCGGATATGAAAGAAAAGATTCCACAGCACAGCCACTGCAGCAATTGCAGGAAGGCGTTTGTCGGGGACGAGAAGTACTGTTCCCCCGAATGCAAGAACGAGGGAGAGGAGAGTCTCAAGAAGAGGAAATACAATCTGATCATTCTTTATGTATTGACTCTGGTAATACTCACCGTCACCGTAATCTTCATGGGATTGGGATGAAGGTCGGAGTGGGCGGAACATTCAATGTTCTCCATGACGGACACAGAGCCCTGCTCTCGAAGGCTTTCGAGCTGGGCGGAACAGTCGTTGTGGGCCTGGCCTCGGACTCGTTGGTCTCCAGACGGAAGTCCCGGCATGTTCCTCTGGCCAAGAGAAAGGGGCGACTGGAGGAGTTCTTGAGCTCCGAGGGAGGCGACTGGGAGATCGAGGTGATCGACAGCCCTTTGGGTACCGCCGTCGAGGACCCTGAAATGGAGTTTTTGGTAGTCTCGCCGGGTACCAAGTTCAGGGCTCAGGAGATCAACAGGGGTAGAAAGGAGAACGGTTATGAGCCCCTGAGAGTGGTGGAGGTCAATTATGTCTTGGCTGATGATTTTTTGCCCATCAGCTCCACCCGAATCCTGTCCGGGGAAACCGATGGATCGGGGAAGGTGTTGAAACAACTGAAGATCGGAGTCGGCTCCGAGAACCCGGTCAAGCTCTCTGCCACCCGCAAGGTCATGGCCCGTTTCTTTGACGACATCAAGGTGGTGTCAAAATCGGGGACCACCACCGTACCTGATCAGCCCTGGGAGGAAGAGACTGTCAAAGGCGCTATGGAGAGAGCGAAATTCTCCAGTGTTGATTGCGACCTGGGAATAGGCATAGAGGCAGGGGTCTTCGAAAAAGGAGATGGGCTGTACGATATACAGTACTGCGCCATCGTTGATGGAAGGGGTGTAGTGACCACTGGCCACGGGTCAGGGTTCCTATACCCGGACATGATAGCCGATCTGGTGAGGGAGGGTATGACAGTTAGCCAGGCGTTCTCAGAAGTGTTCGGTAAAAAGGATATTGGAGAAAAGGAGGGAGCGATTGGGTTTCTTTCCAAGAGTAAACTGGACAGAGAGGCGCTGACCACTCAGGCAGTGATGGCTGCCATGATCCCGAGGATCAAACAGAACCTCTATCCCGAGAAGTTCCACCTCTAGGCCACGGTCCCCGTTACGCAGACATCCTACAAAGACACCTCTGTAGAGGATGGAGCGACTTACTATTACCAGAGTACGGCAATCAATGACCGGGGAGAGAATTCTCAGGCCGCTACCTTGGTGGAGACAATTGGTAGCGGAGATAGTGGAGATGATGGAGACAGCACTATTCTGATCGTAATGAAGGCGGTATTGACCGTGGCTTGGCGGCAATACTGGTCTTCATGTTCAGAATGAGATGAGAGCCAATGCTGGCTTCATTGTATCCTGCGCATAATCCTTCAGATAATCAAAATGAGGTCGGTGAAAGACGCGTTCAAAATTACTAAAATCCAGTTACCGACCTGTGCTTGGCGAATTCGATCATATAGTTCTCCATAGAATCGCAGTTCTCCTCGCCGGGGCAGAAGAATCGTTGATATCTGGTACAGTACAATCCCTGCCACTTTTCTATGGAGCAGTCTCTAACATCTTGTTGATCTGTTAACGTTGAAAATCTCAACGTGCAATTCTCTTCTCCAATACACTCTCGACTCTCGATAAGTCCATGGGCACAATAGTGTCCACTGTAGTGATACTTACACACCTTTTCCCATCCCTGCTCTGATAGAGGCATTTTTACTATTATAGGTGGGGAATATAAATCTATCGTGTGGTCTCCAATTCTCGGTATTCTTCGGACTTTCACTAGTTGGTATGTCAATCTGAGGAGGTGGATGACTGTTCAGCTCTTTTGCTCCTACTTTCTTCCTTCGATCTTGAAAAGAAGAACCTGATGAGGAATATGAACCAGATAATCTCCACCGGGGTACATATCGCGGCTGGGAGGGCCGCCTCCGGCCCGATCAGGGTCACCGCCAAAGCAGCGGCCATCCCAGTGTTCTTGTAAGTAGAGAACAGAACATTGTTGACCCTCTGTTTCGAGTCCGTATTCAGCAGTCTGCCTATGAATTCCACAGAAAGTCCGAGGCCGAATATCCTGATGACGGCCGCCCCAAGGATGGATAGCACTAGGATATAGTCTTCGAAAAAGAAATGCCGGTTGGAGCCCACAACAGCGAATATCACCAGGAACAGGGACGCGTTGATCAAAATGGTCCTCGTGACCTCATCCATTTCGATTTTTCTCACCCCCCTCGACAGGACTATTGGCAGGAGTATCAACAGAAGTACTGAGGTCAGAAGACTGATTATACTCACTGTCTTCCCCACGAACAACACCAGTATCAACGGTGTCAGTACCAGAGATACAAAGTAGAGAATTGAGGTGGATACTAGGGAGTTTTCGACTCTGCCACCCAAGAGGAAGGTGAAAGGGATGACACATACAGCAGAGGGCACCGCGGCCTCTATTATCCAACCGCTCCTGATCGGGTCCTGAAAGAGGAATGAGAGGAGGATCGTAAATCCGGTGGATAATCCAAAGCTCAGAGCTATGGCCAGGGCAGTGGTGCGCACATGTGTACTCAGCTCCAGGCCCTTGAGTTCCAGTCCACAGAGAGAGAAGGACATCAGCATTATGAGTGCAATGGTGATGACCCCGGAGTTATAGGCCGGAAAACCTCCGAACAACAGGCCGGCTGCGAAGGCCACGGACATCATGAGAGCGTTATTGGAAAGCAAGTCCCTGAGTGGCATTTGAGGGGCGACACTCATAGGTGTTATAAAGGTTTTTTGAGGATTCTAGGGAGAAAGTGACATGATAGTGACATAATCATCAGGAATATTGCGAAGTGTATTGTCAGTCTTTTGTCAGTCTTCGATATCCATGCTGATCCTCTGAAAATCGACGTAGCCTGTGGAGTGAAAACGGGACAATAACCATATTGGGAGCAACAGATGGACTACTATAACCATGCCCGATAGAAACTACGACCTGGCTTTTGGACCCATACCCTCGAGAAGACTGGGAAGGAGCCTGGGCGTGAACAATATCCCTCCTAAAGTGTGTTCCTATTCATGTGTCTACTGCCAGCTGGGAAGGACCACGGAAATGAGAGCAGAGCTCTCAAGTTTCTATGCTTTGCAGGAGGTTGTGTCGGCGGTGGAGAGAAGATTGAGGCGCCTGAAGGAGGAGGGCAAAGACTGTGACTATATCACCCTGGTGCCCGATGGAGAACCCACTCTGGATGTTCAATTGGGCGCTCTGGTGAGTGCCCTTGGGAAGTTCAGTAGGAAAGTGGCCGTCATCACCAATTCCTCCCTCCTGTGGTCCCCGGAAGTGAGGAGGTCCCTGAACGGAGCAGATCTAGTCAGCGTGAAGGTGGATGCAATTGACGACGAAACCTGGATGAAGATTAACCGACCACACAGATCTCTCGATAAGAATTCCATATTGGAGGGAATCCGGGAGTTGTCAGATGAATTCGATGGAGATCTGATCACTGAGACCATGTTAGTGAGGGACGTTAACGATAATGACGAAGAGCTCTTCGGCATAGCAGAGTTCATCTCTGCACTCGAAGTTGAGGGGAGCTACATCTCCACGCCAATAAGGCCGCCAGCTGAAAGCTGGGTAAAGGCGTCAACTGAAGATAGGCTGGTCAGGGCCCATTCGATATTCAGGGAGAACGGTCTGGACACCGAGCTCCTGATCGAGCCCGAAAGTGACCAGTTCATCTCTGTGGGCGATCTTGAATCGGATGTGCTGGGGATCACTTCTGTTCACCCGATGAGAAAGGAGCACCTGGAGAAACTGGTGTCCAAGAAGGGTTCTACCTGGGAGGCTGTGGAGTCCCTGCTCAGTAGAGGGTTACTTAAAGAAGTCGAATTTGAAGGCCAGTTATTCTATATCAGGTCCACTGATCTATGAATCAAGAGTCATATTTCTGATCACCGAATCTACCCCCCTCCTTATCATTGGCATAAGCTCATTGGTACGAAGAGTACTCCAGGGTTCAGGGCACTATACGAAAAGAAATTTGACAATTGTAGTGGTGGGCTGGACGATTCTCTGAATTATGGAGAGACAACAAGGATGGAGAACAGTTTATCTATTATCCAGCTATTGATGAAGTCTCGCCTATGAAGATTCCTGGAGACAGGGCGACCCGGAGCAAGCTGACAATTCTAGTCATTTTCACCATCTGGACCTCCGTGGTGTTTCTCTCCCCTTTCACCCTGCCTGCCAATAGCGTCGATGACCTCTCAGGCAGGGTGGGTACCATTGACAACGAACAGGAAATCACCGATATGAACCTGTTTGCCAAGGCCATCTACACCGCTGGAGATGTTTACTGCCATCAGATATCAGAGCGGTCTTTTGATCTGAATGGTAATCAGATGCCCTTCTGTGCCCGAGATGTCGCCCTATTCCTCGGACTGGTCATCGGCATGATACTGGCTATCAGTATGAAGCTCGAATTGAGCATACTAATACTGGCTCTGGGCCTTACTCCGCTGGCCGCCGACGGGTTACTGCAGCTCCTCTCTTCGTATGAGTCGTCCAATCTGGTCAGAGTGATTACCGGTCTTCTGGGAGGGGGCATCATCTCACTGATACTGTCCAGATTTGCGGATAGGATGCTGGGTAACCATGAAAATTCCACTCTTAGAGAAGATGAGAAATCTTAGCCTCTAGACTCATGGGTTTCCGTTCAACATCGAGTGTTGCCCACTTCTGGTAGCGGATATATGTGGTCTAGCGTGACTCTTCAGACCATCTGGCCTTTCAAAATTTTGATATGAAAAGGCTTATATACATCTATTATTATTCCACAGTAGTTAGTATTGTTACCCGATATTTTACAATATTTTGGAAGGTGTGACATAATGTCAGAAGAACAAGTTAAGAAAGGGACAACCACCGTAGGTATAGTTTCAAATGAAGGAGTTGTCTTGGCCACTGAACACAGGGCCACAATGGGCAATGTGATTGCTCACAAGGACGTTAGAAAGGTTTTCAAGATTGATGATAATCTCGGTCTCACTACTGCTGGATTGGTTGGGGATGCTCAACTTCTGGCCCGATACATGAAGGCTGAAGTCGAATTGTATAAGCTGAAGAGAGGAAGGTCCATGTCTGTAAAGGCGGCTTCAACTCTCCTCTCCAACATTCTTCGTGGAGGGGGAGGAGCTCAGGGCTTCTACTACGTCGGACTGATTATGGGCGGCTTCGACGGTGACGGAGGAAGTGTGTACGGGATCGACGCCGCCGGTGGATCGATCAAGGACGATTATGTTTCCGTTGGATCCGGCTCTCTATTCGCCTACGGAGTGTTGGAGGACCACTATAAGGACGGTATGTCTATCGCTGGATCAAGGGATCTTGCCATACGGGCGCTGAGTGCTGCCATGAAGAGGGACGCGGCCAGCGGAGATGGTGTCACCGTTTCCCTGATAACTGAAGAAGGTTACAGGGAACTCTCCCAAGAAGAATTGAAAGAAAGAATTACTGAAATGGGGTTGGATTATCCCAAAATCGATTAAGGGATCTAGCGTAGAATTTAATACCGATTTCGAGCAACTGAGTGTGAAGAGTCAATGAGTGCTGAGAAGATTCTAGAGGAAGCAAGGGAACAGGTAAAGAAAATTATCCCTTCTGAAGTCGAAATTACTTCAATAGAATTCGAAGGGCCAATCGTAGTCATCTATACCAGGGACATGGAGAAGTTCGCTGCTGACAACGATATCGTCAGACAGCTGGCCCAAGGGCTTAGACGCAGAGTCTCCATTAGACCCGACCCTGAGATGCTAGAAGATCCAGATGTGGTGGAGAAGAAGATAAGGGAGATCATCCCCCCTGAAGCAGAGATCACTGATATCTACTTCGAGCATGACAACGGTGAAGTGATGATCGAGGCCATCGCCCCTGGCCTGGTCATAGGAAAACACGGGTCGGTCCTCAACGAGATCAAGAAAGAGGTGGGCTGGGCGCCGAAGGTAGCTAGAGCCCCGCCCATACCTTCGAAGACCGTCTCTGAGATCAGACATTATCTCCGAAACGTTCACGATGAGAGGAAGGAGTTCCTCAAAAAAGTGGGAAGGAGGTTGGCCAGACGGCAGATCGGGGGAGAGAACTGGATCAGGGTCACCGCTCTCGGGGGGTTCAGACAGGTGGGCAGGAGCGCTTCCCTGCTCTCCACAAGAGAGAGCAAGATCCTGGTCGATTGCGGGGTGGACGTTTCGGACTCGGATAACGGGTCCCCTTACTTCAACGTCCCAGAGATTCAGCCACTGGACGCTCTGGATGCAGTGGTCATTACTCACGCTCACCTGGATCACTCCGGTCTTCTGCCCGCCCTGTACAAGTACGGGTACGATGGGCCGGTCTACTGTACACCGCCCACCAGAGACCTGATGTCACTACTCCAGCTTGATTACATGAAGGTGGCCTTTGGAGAAGGGCGGAAGAGCCCCTTCGATTCTTCAGACGTCAGGGAGGTGGTGAAGCATACTATACCCCTCAAGTACGGGGAGACCACCGATATCTCACCCGATATCAGGCTCACCCTTCAGAATGCTGGACACATTCTTGGTTCGGCGGTATGTCACTTCCATATCGGTGACGGACTGTACAATGTTGCATTTACCGGAGACATGAAATACGAAAGGACATGGCTTTTCAACGCCACCACCAACAAGTTCCCCAGGCTGGAAACGCTGATCATGGAGGCTACCTACGGCGGCCACAAGGACACACAGCCGCCGAGGTCTAGCGCCGTTGACCACCTTAAGAGGGTGATCGACCGCACACTTCAGAAGAAGGGGAAAATATTGGTTCCTGTGTTCGCCGTGGGAAGGTCTCAGGAAGTGATGCTGGTCATCGAGGACTTGATGAAGACTGGCAAAGTCCCCACCGTACCTGTCTACCTCGACGGTATGATATGGGAGGCCACGGCCATCCATACTGCGTACCCTGAGTACCTGAACAGTCAGCTCAGAACTCAGATATTCCAGACGGGCGAAAACCCGTTCCTCTCCGATATATTCAACAGAGTGGAGACTCCCAGTATGAGGGAGGACATATGCGGGGCTCCGGATCAGATGATCGTGCTGGCCACCAGCGGTATGCTCTCTGGAGGCCCGGTGATGGAATACCTCAAGAACTGGGGCGATGACTCAAGGAACTCGCTTGTGTTCGTCGGGTATCAGGCTGTGGGAACGGTCGGTCGTCAGATTCAGAGGGGGAGGTCGGAACTAACACTGATGGAGAGGGGAGAGCCCCTGACCATAGACTTCAACATGGACGTGGAGACCATCGATGGCTTTTCAGGTCACTCAGACAGGAGACAGCTGATGAACTACGTCTCCAGCCTCAATCCCCGACCGGAGAGAATACTGATGGGTCATGGGGAAGAGAGCAAATGCATTGATCTGGCCAGTGCCATGTATAAGAAGTTCAATCTGGAAACTAAGGCTCCCTACAACCTGGAGACTATTCGGTTGAAATAGTCGTCCTTCTCTGCTATTTCTCCCCGTTCTAGAATACTGAGTCTTTATCAAATGGTATCCCCAGTCATCCCAGGGAGGGAAGCCTAGTATCGGCTCCCCTTTCTCCGATGAGCGTCACACGGCTATCACTTTTCTCGTTCAGTATATCCAGCCCCAACCTGGCAGCGATCCTTTTGCTGAATTCAGAGACTGTCTGGTGGGAGGGCATGTTGGAGAGGGAGAGCCTGTTCCTGGAACTCCCTACGAATACGTACCCTTTCGGTTCGATGAACTGGGGGTCAGCCTTCTCATCTATTTTCGAGTACTGATCTTCCCACCCCAGGTTAAGGCCCTGGACGAGTGTGTGTCTGACCACCGTCCTCGTGTCCAGACTGGGAAGCAGTTCCAATGTCTCCATCAGCTTCTCCCATCCGTCATCGATAAGAGGAGCGCAGACTCTACGATAGACCTCTTTGTTGGGGGCGGCAACGGTAACATACAGCTGTGTGGGTAGTGGGTCCAGTTCTTCCAACGCCCGTGGGTTGGTGCCATTGGTGACCAGGAAGGTCGTCATCCCCCGGTCATGGCATTCTCCTATGAGGTCTCCGAGATGTGGATAAAGTGTAGGTTCCCCGGCCAGCGAGATGGCCACGTGCCTCGGCTCCAGCGATTCACCCCACATCTCCTCCGAGCAGCGAGGATCTCCCCTATAACCAGATACGAGAGAACGCTGTTCCTCCAGTAAAGAATCCATGACCCTCTCTGGATCGTTCCATTCACATTTGTCAGACTCGAACCCCTGCACTCTCCAGCAGAATAGACACTTCTGAGTGCATTTGTCCACCACAGGGGTCATCTGTAGGCACCTATGACTCTCGATGCCGTAAAAATCCTGCTTGTAGCAGTTACGGTCCTTGAGCAGGCTCTGACTCATCCAGTGACAGAGCTTTACCGCTCCATGATTGCCAACTAACCTGTACTGTTGCTTCTTTAGCAACATTTCTAGCTCTTCTTTCATGGGAAATCTCCGGAGATTCAGTACTCCAGCAAGCTACTCTGGTGGATCACATATTCTTCCTCTCCCTCTTCATCTACCTGCGGCTCCTCCTCCAGCTCATCCAGAGAGGTGATGCCCTCAGTCTCCTTCACCATCTTCACTTTTTCCACCTGTGACATGAGATGCTTGACCGCGTGAGAATCGACCTTTTCATCCAGCAGGAACGCCGCTTCACTCTGGGTCAGGTCCAGCTTCATGTACATCTCTATTCTGAAGTCCTTGTTCTTCTTGAACAGCTCCATAAAATCGTTGAGTATATCCTCTCTGGTCCTGTTGGCAGAGGTGTGACAGTAGTCCCCGATCTTCAGAGACACCTGCTTCTTGGTGGCCCTCCTACCTTTACTTCTCGACATCTTGCTCAGATAGGAGGGAAAGCGGAATCGGGAAGAGGGTCTGTGCCTTGGGTTCTTGGAGGCTGATACCCCGTAGGTCATTAGGTCCGAGGCATAAGACCACAGACCGTAGTATTGCCTCCTGTAAACTCTCCCCAGGAAGACGTCCGCCCTGGAGAGCATCTCGTAGCCCCTGGCCAGCTCCCTCGGATCCCTGAAATCGCTGGGGAGGTTTTCGTCGACCCAGAGAAGGACACTATCCGGCGTCTCGTCAACATCCATCAGTTGGGACCTCGCTTTGGAGGGAGTACCTCTCAATATCTCCTCCAGAAGATTCCATATCGATTTTGAAAGGTGGCGATTCTGGAGATATATGACGTCCTTCTCATCGACCTCCTTCTTGCCGGTGGCCACTGACTGAAGATCTCTAATAGCGGCCCTCATGTCTCCGTTAGAATTCTCCACGACCATGCTCAGGGCCCTATCGGAGATCCTGAAACCCTCTGATCTTGCGATCTCCCCCAGCACTCTCTCCATCGTGGATGATCTGATCCGCTTGAATTTAATCTGCTTCACGTTGGATGATATGTAAGAACTCCTCCGCTTCAGCTCATAGAAGTCATTGACGATGAGGATGATTGGCTGCTGGGTATGCCTGATCAGTTCTATAATTGCGGGGATGCCTCCTCTGTCCTCCTGGCCGAATACGTTGTCCGCCTCGTCGAGGATGATCAACTTCCTAAACCCTTTCTTACTGGACAGGAAGTCCCCCTCAGCGGAAAAGGTATCGGTGAGGGCCCCTCTGGTGGCCACATTTCTAATGCTATCAGCGTTCCGCTGGTCGGAGGCGTTCATCTCCACCACCCCCCAACCGAACTCGTTCGCCAGGGCCAGGGCAGCGCTCGTCTTGCCAATGCCCGGTACGCCCATCAATACTACCGCTTTCTTCTGAGGTGCTCTCGCCTCCCACTTCGCGGCCCAATTCCTCAGCTCTCTAACCGCCTTTGGATTACCGACAACTTCGTCCAGTACCGTGGGTCGATAGAGTTCGGTCCAATCACTCGCCATACCATCCATATTAGGGGCTTAATGAATATATAACTCCCCCTCCCTTCGGTGAAACTGCGGTCTTTTCATAGTATTCATAGTCGCAGATGAATGGAGAAATATTATTTAGACTACCTGCAATCTGGTGATTGCTCTTGTCGATATTAGAGGAAAGGAGAGTCATCATCTTAATCGTGGTCATAGTGGTGACCATATTCGTTATGGCAAACACATTATTCATCTTCCTGTTCGTTCCGGTTAAAGACGTAGATATCTCAGGCGGCGATTCCGTGGGCTTCAATGATGATGTTGAGGACCTTCAGCTCACATTTGAAGCAAACATAATGGACCTCGATATCAACTATCTGGATGTGGAGGACAAACTGGTCGATTTCAATTATACCATCACCGGAAAAGTGTCGTATCTGGCTCCAGAGGAAATCATCTCGGACTGCTCGTTTACCCAGTCAATTGGAGATGGGTCTCTCTCCGTGTCCATTATGATGGACGTGAAAGGCGATCTACTGGGCGCCCAGGATTTAGATATCAATGGATTCATCAACATAGATCCGTCGTTGTCTACCAGCATTGATGCGGTTATCGGGGCGGGAAAGATCAAGCTGCAGTGCCAGGAAGGAGTGGCACTGAACGGTCTGGATCTGGAAACGACCACCGGTTCCATATTGGTGGATATCGGGGGGGGGGAGTGACTATCGACGGTAATATCAGCATGAACACTCGGACAGGTTCTCCGCAGCTGATGTGGAACAATGTGGAGACTACCGAGGATATAAAAGTGAGGATCCGCTCCAACACCGGAGCCATCGAGGTTCAGATCAATCAAGATCAGCCTCTATTCTCGGATGTGGATTTTATCCTGGATAACTCCGTGGGTAAGATTTCACTCGATATCGATATCCAGGGTAGTGTGGGTGCAGAGCTGATATCTGACGCGGATGTGGGCGATGTGAACGTTGAATCCTCGAACGGATTCTCTTTCACCACGTCAGAGCATTTGAGATCTGATAACTACCTGGGAGTACACAACTTCAATATCAGCATGAATAACGATGTGGGGAGGATCGGCATCAATGCAGTGTACTCGCCCTCTTGAAGGCTGTTATGATTGTCTACTTGACGCAGCGCGGGTAGTGGCGAAAGGCTTTTCCTACGGCTCCCCTTTTCAAAATTGAGAGAGGTAACGTTTCATGGCTATCGAAGGGAGGCTGGGGTTGATAGGATGCGTCCTAATGGGAGACGAGATCACTCACATGATCTCCCAAGATAACGACGTTTCCAGGGTCCTAATACTGGAGAACGAAGAGAGCGAGGGGATTGCCAGTAAGCTGAGCAATCTAGATGTTCCATTGACCATGATCGAAGAAGACTTCCGGCAGATAGAAGCCCCTGATGGCTTCGAAGTACTCATATGGATGAAGCCGATGGCCCTGCATGAAGATCCAAACAAGCTGAAAAATGAGGTGCTGGACTCCCTCCGGATAATGGATTCCGTTTGCGATTCCATTCTCCTCTTTTACGGATTATGTGGAAACGCTTTCGAGAGGATGGAGGAGGTGAGGGGCGAGGTGGGAAACCCGATCCATATCCTCACCGATGAAGAGGGGGAGACGGTCGATGACTGCATCGGTGCAGTGGTAGGGGGAAAGAAAGAGTACCTTGACCTTCTGAGGAAGTACCCTGGTGTGATGTATTTAACCCCCATGTGGGCAGATAACTGGCGAGAGATGTTGGTCAAGACGGGTATATTGCCTGATGCTGATGACCTGGACGTGGTGAAAACCATCTTCGAGATGACCGGTTATGAGAAAGTTCTCAAGATAGACACGGGTCTGGGAGCCCGAGAAGAATTCGATGAGAAGGTGGAGGACTTCGCCAAGGCCTTTGACTTCAAACAGGAGACTTATGATAGTTGTACTCTGAAGGTAATCGCGAAATCCTGGGAAGAGTCAAAGAAGAGCATCGCTTAGGCCGATGATGTGGTCACGTATCTCAAGCGATTTCGATATGGTAAAAGATAACCCTTCTTCCTGATAGAATCGGCTGTTGGCCGATAATCGGCTCTCGACAGTACCTTCGGAATTGAGTATAAATATCACATCCAAACTATTGAGGTACGATGAACGTTCCAGAGGAATTACAGCGGTTGAGTGACTTCCACGGTCACCTGGGACCGTATGTGGTGGTAGGTTACCTGATGGGCAAAGTGGCCCGAAGGGAGTTCCCGGAGAAGATATGGGGTTTCGTCTATTCTGGAGTGGAGCCGCCGATTTCCTGCATCATTGATGGTATTCAGTTCTCTTCTTGCTGCACCTTGGGAAAGAATAATATCTCAGTATACAATGAGGACCGGGCCATGGCCAGATTCCATGATCAGCAGGGTATACTGGAGATAAGACTCAGAAATGAGGTCAGGGAAGAGATAGAGAACACAATGGGTACCGGTGAGGAAGAATCTCTCGCCCTTAAGCTATTCCATATGAAGGATCCGGAGCTCTTCGAGATAATCGAGGGCGGCTCTAAGTTAAGAGAGAGACTAATCAAGTTATGATCGGTCGTATTCTTGATTTCTACAGCAGTGAGAAGCCCTGGGAGAACAGGACTGAGGTAGACAGGAACACGAGCACAGCTACCGGAGATCTGACGCCCACCTGGTAGCATACTTCCCCCCACCCCTTTTCACTGGTGAGAAATACCGTGAAATAAGTCACTATCAGATTGAGCTCGAATACGTAGAGGCCGGTTATCAATATCAGCGAGTCTATGTAATTGGGAGTATGGACTGAGTATCCATCAAGGACGATCATCAGTGAAGCGGTGACTCCCAGTACCAGTGGAGCGAAGAACACGGCTGTGGAACGCATCATGTCCACGATGCCCCTCAGCTCCTCTCTGATTTTCGCCCTCCCCTCTCTTAAGTCGTTGATGTTCTGAGCCAGGTTCATGGCCACCTTGCCAGCCACACTGGGATCTTTCGAAGAACATTCTGCCACCGCTATCAAACTCTTGTTGATGAGGGGGGATTCCAGCCCCTCCCTGGCCGTCTCAAGAAGGCCCAGTAAAGTCTGTCTCCCTACATCTGCCCTGTACAAGACTTCTTTGCAAACTTCCCAAAACACGAATCTTCCAGCGACTTTGAAGTGTCTCTGAACGCTCTCTCGAAGCCCGCCCCGGATAGCATCCTGTTGCCCATCTGGAACAGCCCCTCCACCAATCCGTCCCCTCTCTTTTCCACCCTCTCCCATCGCTTATGTCCCTCCCTGAAATTCACCGCCAGGAAGATGCAAGGGGGCAGTACCAAAGAGAGGAGAATTCCGTATCCTGGGGTGTATGTAATCGCCGGGACTAGGACTACCCCCCACAGTGACAGAAATATAACGGTATTCCTGCTCGGGTTGATGTGGAGTTCACTACTGGCAAGTACGGGATTCCTGCTCAGTATGGATCGAGCGTAGAAGGAAGTCACCATGGGGAAGACCAACAGTAGCAGGACGGCCACCATCCATAGGTCTGTCTTCATACCCAGCATGCCAGTGCCCACCAGGCCAGCGTCCGTCGGGGTGGTGAGGGAGGTCATGAGCAGCAGGGTGAATAACATCACGGGGAGGATGATTCCCAGAGAGAACAGTATCATGACTGGTACTGATAGTGAGGAGACGTATTGATTCACTCTGTCCTGTACACCCTTCAATACGATCTCGTTGGCCTTTTCCAGCAATCTTTCCATACCCTCTCTGCTCCTCTCGAATGTGGCCGAAGTTATGAGGTGGACGGCATGCTTCAGTGGTTCGTTGAGAGCAGAGAGGTCGCTGGTAAACTTGAGCAGAGAAGAGAACACGTCCCTGCTCTCTCTGGTAAGAACACGCCATGATACCTCTCTTAGACGATTACTCAGGACGCCGCGGGCATGGGAAGCAAAGGAGACCGCGCTCTCCAGGGAGGGATTTACATACATACCCATGATCATGTAGCTGATCACATTGGCCGATTCATTGGAGATCGCTTTCTCCTCAGCTCTAGCAAAGGATTTGGGGAAATTGATCAGTAAGATAGCGGATATTGGAGGTACTGCAGCAGCTGGTATGGAAAAGAGAATGAACACTTTGAACCCAGCGAGGACGATTAATATGAAGAGAGGAAAGCCGAGGGAATAGAGGAGGACCAGCAAACTAAACCCTGCAGATCTGATGTTCTCTTCGCGATATCCATTTCTCTCCAACCAGGACATGGTTAATTTGTCCTGAGGCGGGGAGAGGAATCGCTCCAGACATTGAGGGCAACTGAGAAGACATGTCCTGCTTATCACGACATCGAAGACATGCTCATCGCTGATCCTCAGAGTTATGTCCTCCCTGTTAACCAGTCCTTGAAATCCTTGACCAGTTGTCGGTAGTCTCTCTGACCTGCCTCGATTTCTCTCCAGAAGAAGTCGTTGACCCTGCACACCCATACTGGATCCAGGAATTCTCTGTCTTTCTCTCTGGCGAAATCGACCAGAGCCTTTCTAATCTCCGCTCTGGCGTTAATGTTCGCCACCGCCTCTCTATAGCTAATATGCCATGATTCCGCAATGCTGCTGATGATCTCCGACCTGTTTTTCTGCAAGTCACGATGACCGCCCCCATTAGGCTGGTACTGGAACAGCGTGTTGAATTCTCCTGTCCCCCTCTCCTTGGCACATTCTGATATTTCCACCAGTTTCCTTATCTGGCGTTGCGAGCCCCGGGGCCTCCTGAGCCCCATTGTTATGACGACGTCTGTGGCCGCGAAGGCCTCCCCCGAAATTCCCATGTCGTGGACCACCCTCTTGTACACAGACTTTGCCGATTGGCCATGGATGGTCCCCATCACTGCCGATCCGGCCTTACCAGTTCTCATGCTCTGATAGAGGGTCCGGGCCTCCTTACCTCTTACCTCGCCCAGGACCAGAGCCGACTCACCGAGTCTCAAAGAGACCCTGAGGGCGTCATCGGTCTTCTTCTCCAGGTCTTCATCAATCCTCTTCTCCACCAGTAGAGACTGAATGTTGTAGCCCATTTCCTGAAGGTTGGTCACCGGCAGCTCGATGGTGTCCTCAATGGTCAGTATCCTCTGGGTAATCGGGAATTCGAACAGCATGGCGCTCAGTAGTGATGACTTTCCCGCCCCTCTTGCCCCACAAATGAGAACAGTACTGTTGCCGTCCATCAAGAACGAAATCAACCCCGCTGAAAAAACGTCCATTGTGCCGTTGTGAATCATTTTTGGCAAAGTCCATGGTGTCCTTGAATGTCTGCGCAGGGCAACCGCGTTGCCCTTGGGACTGAGAGGTGGACCGATGACTGTGGCCCTGGTGTCATAGTTCGGAACGTCCGTCTCCAGCACGGGAAACGCTTCGCTGAACGGGTTTCCGGTATACTGTCTCAGACGACATACGAAAGCGTTGATCTCCTGTTCACTGGCTATGATATTTGTCGTACACCTGAGGACGGAGTTAAAACCTGCAACGTCGGAGAGTGTCACGTGAACTCTGTTATTGGACGGTGGCGAGTCAACATAGATATCTTCAATTCTGTCGTCTTCCAGCAGAACATCAAAGATCCCCAGTCCCACAGAATACCGCCCTATGGTCCGAAGGAGTCGTGCGATATTCCCTTCCACCCCTTCCTTTGACTCACCGAGGGATACCCCCTCACGCTCGGCTATTCGCTGGAGTATCTTCCGCCCCTCAGTGTGAACATGTTGCTCCAGCCGATGATGACCCTCGATAATTCTGTCCGGCGGACGATGGGAGAGTCTCTCCATCGTCTTGGTCAGCAGTATCATCCATTCGGTAGGATACCTGTATTCCCGGGGAATGATGTGATAGAGGGTCCGGATCCCATCGCCGAGGGAGAGTATCTTCACCTCCGAGCTCTCAGTATCGTACTGCTCTACAATATGCGAGCCACGGGGCAATTCCTGTATCACCCAACAGCTCGAAAAACTAGGTCTTTTCAATTCTTCGGTGCTGAACAACCTTTCCAGCTCGCTGAAACGGATCTCCCCGTCATGACCCGCTTCAGTATCCGAAGTGGGGTTTGAAGGGAGTATTCGCACCTCAGACATCATCCCCCTCCAGGCTATCAACATCTACACTCATCATCTTCTTCTGAATCGATTCCATCATGCGATTGATGTGAGTAACATTCTCCCTGCTGGATGCGAGACATTCTTCACATGCGAATTTCGTATTTTCTGAATCGACGAGATGATAGTGAATGTCCTCCGCTTTTTTGATCCTGGGAAATACGCCCAGGATTTCTGAGAATATGCTGTATGGAGAGACAGGGCATTGATCACATTTATCGAATCTCTTGTTGGAAATCCGGGCTTGTTTGATAAACCTGATGACTTCGGCGATATCCTTCATGATATCGAGAGCAGTCTCACCGTAGGATATTTCCCACGCTCCGCATAGCACCATTCTTTCTGCACCGCTTTCATCAGACAGTACCCTCAATGCCGAGTTCAAACAGGAACGGGAAGCGAGGTCCTGGTCTCCGGAGCAGGAAGCACATCTGAGCAGCAGTGTGCCCTGCTCTCTATCATACTGGCATCCACTATTCACTTCTTCTCCTTTGTCTCCCAGCACTCTTGCCTTCAGTCTCCTCCAATAGCCCTTCATACTGTGTGACTACCGAATACCTTCATATTGAGATTAGGACTACGTGCAGGCTTTCCAGGTGCTAATTCTTTATACCGCGATTCTGATTTGATGGATATGGAAGTGATGGCTCCAGCTGGCTCAGTGGATTCATTGAAGGCGGCCATACTGGGAGGAGCTGATTCTGTATATCTGGGCGGTTCTCATTTCGGAGCTAGACGGATGGCGGAGAACTTCACAGACTCGGGCATCAAATCAGCTGTCAAGCTTGCTCATGATCACGGGGTGAAGGTGTACGTTACCACCAACATCCTCATCAAGGAGAGAGAGCTGGAGGAAGTCCTCTCCTACGTGCAGTATCTAGAATCCATAGAAGCAGATGCCCTGATCATCCATGACAGGGGCATGATGAATCTTCTGAAAGACTCCTCCTCCCTCCCCTTTCATGCATCCACCCAGATGGGAATCCATTCAACAGAAGGTGTGTTATGGGCGGAAGAGAACGGATTCGAACGGGTAATACTGGCCCGGGAGTTGAGCCACGACAAGATACGGAGGATAAGAGATAGGACGGATATCGGTCTAGAAGTCTTCGTGCACGGCGCTCTCTGCTACTCCTACTCAGGTCAGTGCTTGTTTTCCAGCATATTTGGAGGAAGGAGTGGCAACCGAGGGATGTGCGCCCAACCCTGCAGGAAGCAGTATTCCCAGGACGGAGACTATTCTTACTACTTGAGCACGGCCGACCTGTTTGCCATGGACTCTATCCCTCTGCTTTACAAGCTGGGCGTGGACGCGCTGAAGATCGAGGGTAGAATGAGGAACCCCCTCTACGTCTACTTGACCACCAGGGCGTATGTCGAAGCGGTGAACAGGGTGGAGAAAGGGGAGGATGAACTGATCACTGGCAGGGATAGAGAGATGCTGGAAACGGTGTTCAACAGGGGGTTCACCGACGGCTACCTGAAGGAGGAAGAGGTGATGCAGAGAGATTTCCCCGATTCGAGAGGCAGATTCCTGGGAGAAGGTGTGGTGGGTGGAAACCTACTCACCGTGTACTGTGACCGGCTAGAGAAGGGCGACGGTATCACCCTGTTTGATGGGGATGATAAGGTAGGGGGATTCGAAATCAAGCGGAAGAGGGTCAGGAAGGGCTGCACACAGATGCAATTGCCCTTTAAACTGAGCAACGGATGGTACTGGGTCTACAAGACAAGGGACAGGGCCTTCGAGGAGATTTGTAAAGAGATAGACTCACTGCCGTTCCCTGGTGGTCAGGGCGAGAGAGGTAGTGTGGAGTTCCATCTCCCAACTGTGGAGAGAGTGCCCCGTGCTCCCGACATCTCGTGCTATCTCGACTCTATCGACTGTCTGCAGCAGGTTCTCCATATGGTGGATAGGGTCTATTTCGAAGATAACTCTCGATTTGATGAGGCGGCGAGTATCTGCAGGGGGGCGGGAATCGAGTGCGTGAGGATTCTGCCCAGGATCTCCCCCACCGTGCCAAGCGTACCCGATGCCCCCCTCATGGTGAACACACTGGGTCAGTGCTGGAAGTTCCGAGACAGGAAGTTGTACGGCAGTTACTTCCTAAATTACTTTAATAGCCTCACCTCACCGAACCTCTGTCAGTACACGGCCTCAGTGGAGCTACACAGGGAGGACTTGAGGGAGATCTTATCACACACTTGCAGGAGGTTAGAGGTTCTTGCATTCGGAAGAATAGAACTGATGATCTCAAAGGATCCCTCACTGTCTGAGAAGCCGTTAATCGATCGGAAGGGGTGGTGCTTTCCCGTGTATCGGGATAGGGAAGGGTATGCACATATACTCAATTCAGTAGACCTCGTGTTGCTGGACTATATCAGCGAATTGGAGAGGATGGGTGTTGACTCCCTGGGCTTGGACCTGAGGAGAAGGAGTCCTGAACTGTGCCGGGTGGTAGTGGAGGCATATCGAAATAGGGATCTGGGGTTGAAAGAAGAGATCAGGGAAGAATGTGGACAGATCACTGCAGGTCACTATAAACGAGGCGTGCTCTGAAAGTGCACAAAGACTGAACAACCTCCATTGGGGTCCGACAGTTAGTATCATTGTAAAGCTGTTTTTCAAATGACACTCTTCGATATCATCATCGATGCACAGGAAGAGAATTGACCAAAAGGCTGTTGGGGGGTTCATTGAATCCATTCTTGCAGTGATGATAGTGACATGTGGGATAATGCTTTTGACTGCCTCATTGGCCTTCGTTTCCATGCAGATAGATACTTCAGGCGATTCCCGGAAGCTTGAAGATACTAGTGAGACAATACTGCAACGATTCCTATCTCAGGACCAGCTTTTTCTTTCGGAAACGGTGCTTGACTTCTCCGGTCTTGGTTCTTCCCAATCACGGGCATGGGATGAAGGCCTATATATTGATGGCTACCGGATCGAGATCATCGAGTTGACACCAGAGATCTCGTCTATTTTCAAGAATGGTAACAGTATACCTTCAATCCATACGTCAGATGTCATCAGTCTCACCGTCCCTATCTCCGTTCAACATTCCGAGTTGGACGTGAGAGCGTCACTGTTGACGGTATGGACCTGGTGATTAATATGATGGACAGAAAGGGACAGGCACTGCTTCTCGACGCATTCATTTTCCTTATCGTGGTTGCCGTGGTCTCTTCGGCACTCATCGGGCTATCTACCAGTGACCAGAATGGAGAAAGGATGAGGGGCTATGTCGATCAGGCCCATGAAGTATTCCTCAGCACTACGGTACCCAATCCTGCAGGCAATAGCTCCAAGAACGTCACTGCAGCGGAGTTACTGTCATTGCAGCTACTGCAGCTTTTCCAAGAAGGGAATGCTTCGAGCACCACAGATTGGAGTTCGGTGAACCATGATCTGTCCAACGTATTGAGAGCTCTGCTCCCAAACCATTATCAGTTCAAATGGACGGCGAGATGTGGTTTCGCCACCATAGAACTGGGACAGCGGGAGGGGGTCATGGGGGAAATAAACAGAAACGTTCTGGCCTCTTCGTTGAGTTCCTACCTCCCCTCTCTGGAAAGGGATATGGTGATGACTCTCACCGTCTGGCCCTCTGCCTCTCATATGACTCCTTCCCTCTTGTCGGACAAAGCCTTATCCATGGCCACTTCTGTTGTTCTTGTCAGGTCGATGTAGCCGAAGCCGAGGGAGATAAAGATCAGGCCGAATATGGCGATAATGGTGACCAGGCCCGGTATGTCGCCCATAAATGCCACCGCCTCCCAGGAAAGATCGTTATGGGCTATGTGCAGGAAGATCAGTACCACGGCAAGAGCATCCAACATGTACATGATATAGCCGTAGATACTCCTCTTGACGTTGTATATGATGCACTTCTCGTCACAACTGTTACATCGGTCTCTGGAATACCAGTTCCGGGGGCGGATAGTGTCGCACTCGGGACAGTAACAGAACTTCACGAGATAGCCTAAAGAATGATAGAATAAAATGATTTTGTAAGTGTTGTTGGCATTGACGACATCCACCTTTCAGTCATGCTCAATGATGAAGACTAAGCCCCGAATTTCTCGGAACGGTTGGCCCTGTCCATCAGGCTGGGCAACAGGTCGCCACCTCTAATCCTCCCCAGTGCTCCAACGGCATTGCTTATCTCATTGTACTCCTTCACTGAATCACTGAGGCTAGAGGGAGATATGATTGTCAGCGGAACGGGATCTCCAGAATGGTCTCTCACCACAACCGGGGTGCAGTGGTCAGCGGTGATAGCCAGGGTGACCCCTGCCGGAAGCGATTCCCTGAACACCCCCGCCATATGATCCACCCTCTCGATAGACTCGATCTTACCTTCATAGTCTCCGTCATGGCCGGCCAGGTCCGGTGCCTTAACGTTGATCATCACAAGGTCCTTCTCTTCCAGAAGTCCCAGGGCCGTTTCTGCTTTGAGCACCATGTCTGTGTCCAAACCCCCTGTGAACTTCTCGTCTTCGATGACCTCCATCCCGCAGGTCCTGCATATCCCCTTGATCAGCCCCACGCCGGCTATGCAGGCCGATTCCAGGCCAAATTTATCTTTGAAGGAAGGGATGTCCGGGAATTCACCCGCACCTCTAGGCAACAGGATGTTGGCCACCTTGCTCCCCTTGTCCCTCCTCCTTTCGTTTACCGGGTGGTTTTTCATCAACCGATGTGATTCCTCCACAAATTGATTGACGATGCGGGCCGTGGTCTCCGCCTCTGGCACCAATGCCTTACACTCCATGGTCGGCCCTGGGCGGTGTGGATCGACATCTGTTACATGGGGTGAAAGCCCCGGCCCTGATAGCAGCAATGCGGCCCGGTGTTCTGTGCCGTCTTTCACTGAAACTTCGACGCCTTCAATCTCCATACCCTCGAAGGAAGTCAGGAGCTCCCCAGTATCAGGTTCTTTGATCCTCCCAGCTCTCCGATCGATCACTTTCCAGTCGTCGTCCACGGTGGCGAAGTTGCATCGGAAGGCCACATCGCCCTTACCCCCCATCAGGCCTATGCCCGCGGCTTCAAAGGGTCCCCGGCCGGTGTAGACCTGGCCCGGATCGTATCCCAGCAACGAGAGGTGGGAGGTGTCGCTCCCCGCTCTGACACCGGGAGATATTGGATCCATGATGCCGTTGGTCCCCCGGCTGGCATACCAGTCGAGGTTGGGATGTTCGGCCACCATGAGAGGACTTTGGTTGTCCAGTGCCGGAACTCCTCTGTCTCCTATCCCATCGATTATGAGTATCAGTATCTTACCGATATCTTCCATGGCTACCCATGTGATAATGTTCTATAATAAATAAAGAATCCCGGTGGGGAACGGTTGCTGGTTCAGGAGGAGGGCCTTTAGAATCATCAGGCGGATTCGGCAGACTCAGTAGCCTCTCTGGACCACACGTTCTCGGGAAGGGATTCATAGAGGCCTGTTTCTTCCTCATCCTCTTTTTCGTCCGCCTTGGCCAGCTCCCTGATCTCCTGGAGATCAAGCTGCCAGTAGAAAATCCTCCATCCTCGGCCAGAAACAGGGAGTGTGGTCTCATCCCACTGGGTTTCTAGCAAGCCTAGGTCCTGAAGGAAATAGAATAACCTCCTGTCCTCCTGATTAAGCGTATTGTCGAGAATCGTACTACTGTAACCGAAGTAATTCAATACTCTTATGGCCAGGTCATCAGCCATATCCTTCTTGATGTCCATACTCTTAACCAATGCTTTAGAAAATAAATCATATATTGCAGAATTCTTACCAGCCATGATTTCTCATCTACCTCGTTGTTTGTTTGTTTTCATATAAATACCTTTTCCTAATTCCTCGAAATGTTCCATATAATCTGATCCCTATTCTGCGAATAGCGCTGTTATTTTGACGGAAATGAGTGCAGGGGGTGCGATTTGAACGCACGGACCCCTTCGGGACAAGGTCCTAAGCCTTGCGCCGTTGGCCATGCTTGGCTACCCCTGCTTCACTGTGCGGCAGTGTGTAATTCATATATAGCACTTCTTCGTAGAGAGAGCATCGAAGAGAGCAGTTCACTTGTCTTCTATTCGCTCCCGGATGAACTTCTGGCATGCCTCGAGTGCACTCCAGTACTTACTTGGATAACACTCGATCTTGCCCCGAATCCGTATTATGTCATCATGATTGACCAGTTTGAGGTCCCCCTGCAATGCTTCCTGTTTATCCACCCTGAGAAAGAAATTACAGTGTTCGTCTACCCTCTTCTCCAGGGTGGTAATCAGCCTTTCCAACTCTTCCCTGTCGAATCTATCGAAGAACTCCCGTATTTCTCCGATGTTGCTCAGAGTACTCTCCAGAACCATAATCGGGTTGCCGTGGTGCCCCTCCGATCTCTCCCTGTTGACCTCTGCATCGCCAACCAGGTATCTCAAAGATTTGGTCACCTTCTCCTCGTCCTCAGTGGCATGAACAAACGTTCTGAAATACAGATGATGAAATCCCATCGCCCCTCATCCAGTCATTGTAAGGATAAATCTCTTGCCCTTCGTCCTTGAGGGATTTTCTCTGAGAATGCCATCGATATTTCCGAATTTCAGTCTTTGGTTGCGGGAAACGGAGCCCTTTCGGTCGTTTTCTTCGATGTCACCGACACCTTATGGACGGAATTGGAAAAGACTTAAGAGCACGACCTGATTCAGAAAACAGGTGCAATATCCCATGATCGAAATTAGATTTCATGGTAGAGGAGGTCAGGGTTCAGTGGTCGCTTCCGAACTTCTGGCCAGGGCTGCCATCATGGACGGGAAGCAAGCCTCCGCTTTTCCTTTTTTCGGATCTGAGCGGAGAGGCGCTCCGGTGATGGCATTCTGCAGAATTGACGACAAGCCAGTGAGAACGCATTCTGGTATCGAGGAGCCTGATTACGTGGTGGTTCTCGATTCCAGGCTCATTGGCATAGTTGACGTACTGAAGGGCATTAAGGATGGAGGAATGGTCTTGGTGAATTCCTCAGAGGGCCCTGAGGAACTGGAATTGGACTTCAGAGGGGGCATAGTGACCGTGGACGCTACCTCGATAGCCCTTGACCATGGGCTGGGTAGTTCTGCTGCCCCCATCGTCAACACGGCCATGGTCGGGGCCTTCGCGGCCATATGCCATGAAGTGTCGATAGAGTCTGTGGAAGAGAGTATAAGAACTGCCGCTCCCGCCAAGAGGGAGAAGAATGCGAAAGCGGCTCGAACAGCTTATGAAAGTATCAAGGGGGTGTAATCATTACTGAGACCTATGAGGGTTATGAGGATTTGCCCTCCATACCCGTGACCTGTAGGGATACAGAGGACGTGCAAACGGGGACCTGGAGGACTCTGAGACCGATTATTGATGAAGAGAAATGTATCTGCTGTCATATCTGCTGGAAGTTCTGTCCGGATATGAGTATCGTTGTAGAAGAAGAGGACGACGTTCCCTCGGTGGATCTTGAGCACTGCAAAGGGTGCGGAATATGTGCAAATGAGTGTCCCAAGGATGCCATATCCATGGAAAAGGAGGGAGAGACGTGAAAGAAGTATTGACCTCTAACTACGCAGCCGCTTACGGCGCCAAGTTGTCCAGAGTGGAAGTCGTTGCCGCCTACCCCATCACACCCCAGACCAGTATCTCTGAGAAGCTGGCTGAGATGGTCGAATCAGGCGAACTTGATGCCAAATATCTCAAAGTGGAGAGCGAGCACAGCGCCATGTCAGCCTTGCTCGGTGCCTCCTATGCAGGAGCCCGTACCTTTACGGCCACTGGCTCCCAGGGCCTGGCCCTGATGCATGAAATGCTGTTCTGGGCCTCTGGAGCCAGGGTACCGGTGGTCATGCCAGTTGCCTCCAGAGCTCTTGGAGCCCCGTGGAGTATCTGGTGTGATAATATGGACGTGGTGGCTCAGAGAGATACGGGATGGATACAGCTGTTCTGTGAGAATAACCAGGAGACTCTGGACACGGTCATCATGGCCTACAAGATAGCTGAAGATAATGACATATTGCTGCCCACTATGGTGGTGGAGGACGGGTTCATCCTTTCCCATACTTTGGAAGCGGTAGAAGTCCCCGAAATCGAGGAGGTTGATGACTTCTTGCCTCCATTTGAACCGGAGCACAAGATCGACATCGATAACCCTCGGAGGTTCGGGGCGGTAGTTTCCCCTGAATGGTTTACCGAGTACCGATACAAGATGGCCCAGTCCATGGAGAAGGCCAAGGAGAAGATCAAAAAGGTCGATAAAGAATTCGAGAAAGCCTTCGGCAGGAGTTATGGAGGGCTGGTGGAATTCTACCGCTGCGATGACGCCCAAGTAGCACTGCTGATCTCCGGTTCAGCCACGGGTACTGCCAAGGATGTTGTAGATGCAATGAGAGAGCGGGGAAAGAAGGTTGGAGTGGTCAAAGTCAAGGCCCTGCGTCCCTTCCCGGTGGAAGAGATCCGCAAGCTGAACGACATGATTTCCATACTAGGAGTCTTCGACCGCAGCTACACACTGGGCCATGGAGGCGCATTTTTCACCGAAACCAGGAACGCAATTTTCCAGGCCGGTGGCGGTATACCGATCAAGAACTATATCGGAGGATTGGGAGGTAGAGACGTGAATGAGAAGGACATTGAGTACATATTCGAGGATCTGCTGAGCATATCAGAGAGTGGATCTCTGGACAGAGAAGTGGAGTGGGTCCAGGTCAAGGGCGGACGGGGGAGGTGGTAGACATGGCGAAGTTCACTATTCCTACGGAAGAGTACCTGCACGGGGGCCATGCCGGCTGTCCAGGTTGCGGTGCAGCTCTGGTCCTCAGGTATGCTCTGAAGGCCCTGGGGCCCAAGACGGTGCTCAATGTCCCCGCCGGCTGCATGGCGGTGATCGGAAGTGTGTGGCCCAGACATGCCTACGGTGTACCCATGGTGGATCACGCCTTCGAATGCACGGGGGCAGTCTCCTCGGGCATAAAGGCGGCCCTGGAAATCAAGGGCAAGGGTGATGTGACTGTACTGGGCATGGCCGGAGACGGAGGTACGGTGGACATTGGTCTGCAGGCACTCTCCGGTGCTGTGGATCGGGGCACCGATTTCATTTATCTGATGTACGACAACGAAGCATACATGAACACCGGGGTGCAGTGCAGTGGAGCCACGCCTGCAGGAGCCTGGACCACCACCACACCCCAGGGAAAGGAATGCGAACTGGATTACATGGTACTGGAGAGGAAGAAGAAGATAATGGATATGATGGTGGCCAACGGCATAGTCTACGGGGCCACGGTCAACATCGCCTATCCAGAGGACTTCATCGGCAAGATGAAGAAGGCCAAGGATATCAAGGGGCCGAAGTTCATCCATTCGATCTCTCCCTGCTCACCGGGGTGGAAATTCGACAGCTCGAAGACGGTAGAGGTGGCCCGTCTGGCCACTCAGACGAACATCTTCCCGCTCTACGAGGTAGAGGGGGGCGAATACCGGTTGACCAAGGAGATTTCGGAGAAGAAGAGGAAGCTGGTGGAGGAGTACCTCAAGTCACAGGGCAGATTCAAGCACTTGGATGAAGAGGAAGTCCGGAAGTTCCAGCGGATGATAGATGAGGAGTACGAGGACCTCCTCCACAAGATAGAATGCAGTCAGAGGTGAACACCTGAAAGAAATCCTGAGACAGGGAGGCAAGCTGCTCCTACTGGGCAACGAGGCCATAGCTAGAGGCTGTCTGGAGGCGGGGGCGGGTGTGGCTGCCACCTATCCGGGTACCCCCTCCTCCGAAGTGGGCGGTGTGCTGGAGGAGGTGGCGGATGAGGCCGGGATGTATTTCGAGTATTCCACCAACGAGAAGGTGGCCATGGAAGTCTGTGGGGCGGCGGCAGCATCCGGTGTCCGTTCCTTCGCCTTCATGAAGCACGTCGGCCTCAACGTGGCCTCCGATGCCTTCATGACTCTGGGGTATACGGGCGTGAAGGCGGGCATGGTGGTGTTGACCGCCGATGACCCCTCCTCACACAGCAGCCAGAACGAGCAGGACAACAGGTACTATTCGAAGCTGGCCCTGGTGCCGATGCTGGAGCCTTCCACCCCCGATGAGGCGAAGGAGATGATGGTGCAGGCCTTTGGGATATCGGAACAACTGGAGAGCCCTGTACTGTTCAGAACCACCACCCGGGTGAACCATGCTCGTGGTGTAGTCTCTCTAGGCCGAATCCCCGATATCAGCAGCGAGGGTAATTTCGAGAGGGACACGGAGAGATTTGTGACCATCCCTGCACACGCACGGATTGGCAGGAAAAGACAGTTGGAGCGGGAGCAGAGGGCACAGGAACTCTCTGAGAGATCTCCGCTCAACTTCACCATCGGACTGGGAGACATCGGGGTGATCACCAGCGGCGTTTCGTATACCTACGTTTGCGAGTGGTTGGAGAACGCGGAGGTCCTGAAACTGGGATTCACCAACCCCCTTCCTGAGAAGAAGATCAAGAAGTTCCTGTCCAACAAGAGGTACGTGGTAGTGGTGGAGGAACTCGAACCGTTCCTTGAGGACCAGGTTCTTAGGATTGCCAAGCAGGCCGGTCTTGAAATACCCGTGTACGGCAAGAGGTCAGGCCATCTGCCGAGGGCCTTCGAGTACTCGCCCGATACCCTCTCCGAGCTGGAGGACCTCCTGCCAGTCAGAGATAACGTAGAGCCCCTGGTCTCAGACGGGCGGGACCTGCCCAGCAGACCTCCCATGCTGTGCGCAGGGTGCCCACATAGAGGTACTTACTACTCGGCAAATCAGGTTTTGAACAAGGAGGACGCCGTCTACACCACGGACATAGGCTGTTACACGCTGGGAATCCAGCCGCCCCTGGAGGTAGGTGACTTCCTGTTGTGTATGGGATCAAGCGTGGGTGCTGCCGGCGGCTTCTCCAAGGTCAGCAGCAAGAATGTAATGGCATTTATCGGAGACTCCACTTTCTTCCATGCGGGCATCCCGGGACTGGTCAACGCAGTGTTCAACGATCACCGGTTCGTGTTGGTAATAATGGACAACAGTACCACGGCTATGACCGGCCACCAGCCCAACCCCGGTACGGGGAGAGACTACGGCCGCCGTCTCACGGCCCCCATGAAGATCGAGCCCCTGGTGAGGGGTTGCGGAGTGGAGTTTGTAAAGAAGGTGGACCCGTACGACCTCGAAGGGACTCAGGGGGCCATGAAGGAGGCCCTCGCTCACGACGGAATATCGGTCATCATCGCTGAGCGGGCGTGCCCCCTCCTGTTGCGCAGGGAAGGGCAGCTGGAGGTCGTTCCTTACGGTATCGACCAGGACCAGTGTGTGCAGTGCTATAAATGCGTGGAGGACCTCTCCTGTCCCGCGCTGTTCAGGAAGGGGGAGGAAGTGTTCATCGATCGGTCTATGTGCACCGGCTGCGGCCTGTGCGCCCAGGTCTGCCCCACCGGGGCCATCGGGGTGATGGAATGAAGTACAGTATCCAGATCGTGGGAGTGGGTGGACAGGGAATTCTGTTCACCTCCGTGGTCCTGGGCACGGCGGCCATGGAACAGGGTATGTCGGTGGCCATGAGCGAGGTACACGGGATGGCCCAGAGGGGAGGTAGCGTCACCTCTACGGTGCGGTTTGGCGATGATGTGATGAGTCCTCTGATCCCCAGGGGAGGGGCCGACCTTATCCTGGGCTTCGAGCCCGTGGAGACATACCGTTGCCTGGAGAGCGCTAACAGTGAGACGTACATCGTCACCAACACCCACCCGGTGGTGCCCATAACCGTCTCCATGAGTGATGACGAGTATCCAAGTGAGGAGATCGTATCTCTCTTTGAAGAGTTGAGCCCCAGGGTGATCGCCATCGATGCCACGGCGATAGCCAAGGGAGTGGGGAAGGCGATTGTCACGAATACCGTCTTAATCGGCGCTACAGCCTCCCTGAGAAAGTTCCCCCTCCCCAGAGAATCACTAGAGGGCGCGCTGCTGGATATTGTTCCGCAGAAGTTCGCCGCGCTCAACATGCGGGCCTTCGAAGCGGGCTATGAAACTGCCAAGAGCTTCCCGATTGAATGATTGCAGCGCCCTGGACCAGGGCATTGGGCCCCACCAATACCAATCAGTACCGCACAGGATACTGCAGAGAATGCTGCGACGGGGCAACCATGCGGCGGCAGAGGCATTTTTTAAGGATCGGCGCAACCCGTTCACTATTCCACCTTCACCATCCTGTACCGGCGGAAGCCGGTGAGCACCCGAATGTATCCTCTCAAAACTTCGTCCAGTTCGGGATCCCCGGTGTCCACCCTGATTACGGGAGTGCTCCTCAGCTTGGTGGGGGTGGCCACCACATCGATGTTATCTTCACCCACTTCTCCCACCACTCGTGGAGAAATCTGTTGATTGCCCCTCCCCAGGATGAAGCCCTGTGCACCGATGGGGGTAACCACGATTCTTGCTTCTTCTCCCACCGCTCCCAGAATGTCGGATTCTGATGCATCCCTGGAGACGATCCTCCTGTTCAATACCACATCCACTCCGAGCAGTGTACCTTCCACGCCCAGTGTCTCCGCTATGGCGCCCACAGTAGTGCCTGGACCTAGGATGTAAGTTACATCATCTCCCATCCGCTCCACAAAGTATTCGGCGATCTCCTTTTTCTCTGTCTCCACTCCCTCCCCCGAGTACACGCTCTTGGAGGACTGGACGAGACCCGGTTTATAGGGCGTATCCAGGTAACCGTAAAGACCGGCGCTGAGCCTGCCCTCTCTGAACGCCTCTTCATCGATATCCATCACTTCTACTCTGGCAGTGGACAGGTCCTGCTCAATGAATTTGTGCAGGAGGGCACCGGCGGCAGACGGGCTGTTGGCGAACACTCCGGAGTGCATTTTCACTCCTGAGGGCACACCTATCACTGGAATCCTGTCTTCCAGGGCGGACAGTACGTCTCTAGCGGTACCGTCACCTCCCACGAAGAGGATGAGCGCCACCCGCCTCCGCTGGAGGGCACCCACCACACCCCTCGTGTCCGATGGTTGCGGTGGTTCGCTGCAGTCATGAACCACCTCGTATTCCAGGTCCAGCTGCTTCAGGACGGTTTCTCCCATGTCGCCGGAAGCTGTTAAGAAGTGTACTCCGTTCAGGTCTCCTGAAGATCCTAGGGCCGTGAGGGCTCTTTCCTTGGCCACAGGCTCGGCGCCCAGTTCCCTGGCCCTCTCCAGTATATCCGCTCCATCTGTCCCCTTGAGTCCCACTCTGCCTCCCATACCTGCGATGGGGTTAATTATGAAGCCTACAAGCACGGGGGCAAAATGGCGAAGAACGGCAAAGTAACTTTGGATGAATCAAAACTTTAAGAAATTAAAAAGGAAGTTTTGGGCAGCTTGCTCGCTGCCCTGAAGAAATATGCTCACAACCCCGTTCCAGGGCCTTACCCATGGTCGAATGTGGGAAGAGCGCCCGCTCTCAGGTTCATCGTCGGTTTGGGCCTTGGGACCCTGGTCTGAAGGTTCCTGATACCCTCTTCACCGTATTCCTTGATCATGTCTCTCACGTCCTCTTCTATCTGCGCGATGAAGGACTGGTTGATCTTGGTGTTCACCGATTCAATGATCTTGACGATGCTCTTCTCCATGACCGAAAAAGCCTCGCTGATACGGAGATCGCCGGCTATTTCGAGGAGACGGTCATTGTCCAGTACGATCGTGGTGTCTGTTACGCTTCTAAGGTTCTCTATACCCTCCTCGGCCAGCTTACACCTCGTACCTTCGTGAGAGAACGGCTTGATGGCGATGGCAAAAGTGACTGCCCCCAACCTCTTGGCCACTCTGGTGACCACGGGCGCGATTCCCGTTCCTGAGCCTCCTCCCATTCCCGCGATTACGAACACTATCTCACTCTCATCCAACAACTCTTCCAACGCCTCCTCCGCATTTTCTGCACAGCATCTCCCTATTTCAGGAGATCCTCCAGCGTCACTACCATCGGTTATGTCCTTCCCGATAAGAGCCTTCTTGTGAGCTTCAATATTCTTCATCTTTTCCTTGTCCGTATTCACAGCGATCGTCTCCACATCCGTTTCATGGTTGCAGTAGATGCTGTGAATGATGTTGTTGCCTGCTCCTCCACAACCCACGGCGCTAACCTTGGGGGTGGATAGTCCTTTTGTCAGTATATCGACTAGTTGTTGTTCCAACATACTCTTGTCCATCATCCCTCCTCCCAGAGGATCACTGAGTCCCTGAGCTCTGTGGTTGTCGAATGAAACCGTGCATCCCATCCCTTCTGAAGACTATACACGGATACGATTTTGTTTATTTAAGCTGTAAATCTACAGCTCGTTATCGGGCACGACTTCGAGTGTTTCTTCCATCATCTTGAGGGCTCTCTTTTCGACGCCCTCTTTGTACTCCTCAGTGATGAATTTCTCTCGTACACAGTCCTCGATGGCACCTGCCACTGACTTGTATACTCCCGCCCTCACCCAGGCCTCCATCGATCTGAGGGCTGCGAACGGGAGTTCGACAGTCACCTCATTCTCGTTTGCCTCGGTGGCGGCACACTCTTTGTCCCCCATAATATATGATCGGATAGCGGCCCTCGCGAGCTGAGATCTGTTGCTGATCTCAAGGCTTTCCTCCACGTAATCATCGATAAGATCGAGATCTTCTCTCTCGAGTCTCAGTGATATCCTTTCGCTACCCATTTCGTGCCCACCTTTGCTCACGTCTCAGAGTGTCATACCTTATGACATACATATTATTTAAGCGTTTTTAGAACGTCATATTTTGTCATAATTATCGAAGATCTACTGCAATATTCACAGTTGAATCGCCAAAGTTGTATAGCCTTCTTCAGAGCAAAATGCATAAGAATCGATGACCACATCCCATTGAAAGTGTTGACCACGGATCCACTGAAAGTGTTCTCCACATCGCATGTTTCCAGGTTCAATCGATTCGATTGAAGTATTCATCTACGAGGATTGAATGGCTATGATGCAATTCATCTTCCCCAATGGTTCCGTGCTCCATAGAATTTTCTCAACAATAACCTTCCTCAAATCCGTTCTTCTGGAACCCCACCTATTAGGAGGGTACATCGCACTACATCATGATACGATCCTTCGGTGAATAGTATAGTCTCCAGCGGTTATAGTAAATCCCGTAATGTCGAATTCTATGGAAAACGGCTTCGTGGGCGTGTTACCCAAACCATATGGTCTGGATGATCTGAGGGAAGTCTTGAAGGGAATAGGGGCTCTCCGATTTTCCCCAAGTGTTCGGACTTTGAGACACGGGGCTGGCCATTTACTCCGGAATCGATTCACTCAGTCCAGGTATTCAACCCTACCGAAAATGGTATTTAGAAAGGTGTGTTATAACTGCCGCAGGTGCGAGGATGGCGAATCCGCTCAACGAGATTGAAGAAAAGTGGCAGGAAAGGTGGTACTCCGAAGGGATTCACGAGTCCGAGGTGGAGTCCAAACCCAAGTACATGATCATATTTGCATACCCCGGAGTCACCGGCTATTTGCATGTCGGGCACATGCGTGGATACACCTATGTAGACGCCATTTCAAGGTACAAGCGCATGAGGGGCTACAACGTACTCTTCCCGGTGGGCACCCATGCCACCGGCAACGGAGCCATAAGCCTGGCAAAGAGGGTGGAGGAAGGGGACGAGAACACCATCCGGTATCTGTTGTCCAACGGTTGTCCGGAGGGGAAGCTGGACGATCTTGAGGACCCCTATAAGGTAGTGGAGTTCTTCAACGACGTCTACGTGAACCAGTACTGGAAGAGGTTCGGGTTCCTGGCCGACTGGCGCCGATTCACTTGCACCACCAATCCCGATTACAAGAAGTTCATTCAATGGCAGTTCATGAAGCTCAAGGAGAAAGACCTGCTCATACAGAAACCCTACTACGCCCCCGCCTGTATGGGGTGTGGACCGGTGGCCGTGGATCCCTCGGAGACGGATCTCCAGAAGGGAGGGAAGGCCGAGATCAATGAGTATACCATCTTGAAATTCAACTGTGGAGACCTTTTCCTGGTGGCGGCCACACTCAGACCAGAGACTGTGTACGGACAAACCAATTTCTGGGCCAACCCAGATGTCGAATACCTGAAGGCAAGTAGAGGTGACGAGACCTGGGTGATGAGTAAGCCCGCCTATGAGAAGATGAAGTATCAGATGGATGATCTTCAGAAGGAGGGCACAATCAGCGGAGAAGAACTGATCGGCAGGAAGTGTGATGCACCGGTCATACATCGTGAGGTACCTGTCCTACCGGCCAGGTTCTGTGACCCTAACGTGGGTACAGGGCTGGTGACTAGTGTGCCTTCTGACGCACCCGACGACTGGATGGCTTTGGAGGAACTGAAGAGGGACAAAGAGACACTGGAGGAGTTCGGACTGGAGGTCGAGGAGGTGAGGGCCATTGAGGCCATACCTATCATCGACTCCGAAGGATACGGTCCACTGCCTGCGAAGGAGATAATCGAGGAGATGGGGATCGAAGAGAGCGGCGATCCCAGACTGGAAGAGGCCAAGAAGGTGGTGTACAAGGCGGGGTTCCACACCGGTACCATGAACGAGAACTGCCAGGAATTCTCCGGAATGAGGGTGGAGCGGGCCAAGGAAGAGATACAGCAGATGATGGTGGATAATGGAGAGGCAGTACTGTTCTACGACCTCTCGGAGGAGGTGATCTGCCGTTGTGGGGGTCCGGTGGTGATCAAGAAGGTGCCCGACCAGTGGTTTATTGACTACGCCAGCCCATGGCTTACCGCCGACTCCAAGGAGCACTCTCAAGACATGCACATCCTTCCCGAAGACTACAGTCACAACATCCAGGGAGTTCTGGACTGGTTCAGGGAAAGGGCCTGCGTGAGACAGGGCGACTGGCTGGGTACCACCTTCCCCTTCGACGACAAATGGATCATCGAAGCCATTTCAGACTCCACTCTATATCCCATCTATTACCTGATCTCCAGATACGCGAACTCAGGGGTGGTCGAGGTGGAACAGATGGACGAGCAGTTCTTTGACTATGTGATCCTGGGGAGAGGAGACATCGGAGATGTCTCATCGGAAACAGGGGTCCCCATTGACGATCTACACAACATGAGTGAAGAGATCGAATACTGGTATCCACTGGACATCAACCTGGGGGGCAAGGAACACATGACAGTCCACTTCCCGGCGTTTCTGATGAACCACGTGGCTGTACTCCCCGAAGACAAGTGGCCCTCCGGCATCTTCGTACACTGGTACATCACTGGGGAGGTGGGAAAAATCTCTAAGTCGAAGGGAGGGGCGGAGCCCATACCCGATGCCGCTGAGAGGTTCGGGGTGGACCCGCTGCGCCTGTTCTATGCCCACATCGCCTCTCCCTTCCAGGACGTGGCCTGGGACGAGGAAGCGGTCAAGAACTACGGTACCAGGGTGGATAAGATATTCAGACTGGTGAATAAGCTCATAGAGCTCCCCGAGAGCGACGAGATGAGCAACATAGACCGATGGCTGCTCTCCAGGATGAACTCCCGGGTGGGAGCGATAATCGACGGAATGAGATCCTACGATATCAGAGGGATGGCCAACGAGGTCTATTTCGAGATGTTCAACGACATCAAGTGGTATCTGCGCAGGGGAGGGGATAACGGAACGGTAATAGACAGACTACTCCGGGTGTGGATCAAACTGATGACCCCTATTACCCCTCACATCGCCGAGGAGCTGTGGGAATCGATCGGTGGGAAAGGACTGGTGTCACAGGCGGATTTCCCTGAGTACGAGGAGCAGGTCTCACTGGAAGTTGAATCTTCTGAGCAGTATCTGAAGGATGTTCTCTCTGACATCAAGGAAATCCTCAAGGTCACTGGGATATCGCCCGGGGACATCCACCTCTACGTGTCCCCACAGTGGAAAGAGTCCGTCTTCCGCATGGGGGTGGACATGGCACAGGAGGGAGAGATCTCTATTCCCTCGCTGACAAAAGAGGTGATGTCCCTCCAGGAGATGAGGGAGCGGGGGAAGGAGGCCGCGAATTTCGCGAGGACCGTGGCCGAAGATCTCACCAACCGGTCTCAGGAAGAGATCGAAAGGTTGTCTATCGATATCGACGAGTTCGACTACCTGGAAAACGCTTTGGATTTCCTGGAGAACGAGTTCGGCTGTCAGGCCCATGTCTACGACCCGGAGGCCGATGGCCTGTACGACCCAGAAGGCAAGTCCAGTTCTGCCCAGCCCCGTCGACCTGCGATCTACATTGAAGAATCGGGCTGAGGAGCACTGGTGCGAGGGGCGAAGGCGCCTCCGAACCATTTTGAATTAAGTTAATATATCGAAGTTCGATTTATTCCCCTCTAGGAGATGAGAGACTGATCTTCGATAGGCTGGCCGATTTCGTTATCAAGCATCACAAGTCTATCATAATCTTCTGGGTAGTGCTCCTCATTCTCTCCATACCCTTAGCGCCCAATATCAACGACGTGCTGGTCTACGATGAAACGGACATGACTCCTGAGGAGGTGGAATCGGTGAAGGGCATGGATTTCATCGACCAGGAATTCGGAGGAGGTGTGGCGGAGAGCTCCACCATCGTGGTGCTCACCTCGAACGATGTTCTGGACAACGATACTAAGAGGGCGGTATACGGCATAGACAAGGAGCTGTTCAACGCCAGCCACGAGGGCAGGATATCAGAAGATGTCAGGGTGAGCTCTCTTTACACTTCTCTGACCTCCTACAGCGCAGGTTTCCTGTCCAAGATGTCGGACAGCATCTCAGAGACAACTTCCACGGTCAACGGAACGGCCAGAGTGGTCTTCGGCATCCCTCTCGATTTCCAAGAGCTTTACGCGCAGGTCAACTTCAGCTCGTTCGTTCTATACGGCATACCGGACATGCACATCGGCATATGGGAAGTGGTGAGGGCCTCCCACCCCAACTATACAGTCCAGCAGGTAGACCAGGAGGCGTACCTTCAGACCGTCCAGGCCCTGGAGTCCTCGCCGCAGGTGGACGCTCTTAATTCGAGCATGGAGGCGATCGTCTGGTCGTGGCTCACCGGCTACTCGGCCGCCTGGAATTCGACCGCCTCCAATACTACACTGGTGGACAACCCTGAATTGAGAGGAGCGGCCTCGATCGAGGGAGCCTCCCCCTCCTTCTTGTCGGGCCTGCCCCCAGATTATCAGGCATTCATGGAGTCCACATACGAGAGCTTCAGCCTGCTATCATGGGATCAGTTCCACCGACTGAGTCATTTCTGTCTCACCACTTTGGAAGATGAACTGGAAGGAGAGCATTTCCCACAGGCCCCGGAGGACTTTGTCACTGGGTATCTTCACCTCTTCTACGGGCTGTGGAATGCTTCCGATGCTCCGCCATCTGCTGAGGAATTCAGGACCATGGTGGGGCAGGCTTCGGCGAGCTATGCCGCGGAGGTGGGAGGGGAGAAAGAAAGCCTCATCTCGCTGGTAGCCTCACGTCTCGGCCTCGATCATTGGGAGAACGCCCAGGCAGTCAGGTCTCTCGCCGTGGATCTCGTGATCTCTGAGGCGCAGGCGGCCCCCTTGTTGGTCCGGGAGCTCGCCGACCTGGGAGAGTCTCCCTCCTTCACCGCCATCCACGCCCTAGCGGAGTCCGTGGTGAAAAACTCCACAGTGTCCGACTTCCCGCTTCCACTGCCCAGCGCACTGGTCAGCACCATGGTGAACGTCCCTCAGAACGACACGATGATCTTCACCATCAGCTTCACCACGGACGGGAACCACGGGTCGGCTGTGGAAGTCATCAGGGACACTGTGCATACCATTACCGGCGCGTACCCGGCCATCACGGCGTACGTCACCGGTTCAGCCGCCATCAACGAAGATATGGACGAGGCAACGAGCAGGGATATGGAGCGGATCGACCCGGTGACCGTGATACTGATACTGATACTGATAGGCATCTTCTTCAGGTCCATTGTCGCCTCCTCCGTACCTCCGGCCAGTATCGGCGTGGCCATAATGGTATCACTGGCCATTGTCTACCTGATCGGGGAGTATCTGCTGGCTCTTCACTACTCGGTGCTGGCCATGATGGTCACCGCAATGTTGGGGGCGGGCTGTGACTACTGCATATTCTTACTCTCCAGGTACAAAGAAGAGAGGTCTAAGGGTAACTCGGAAAGGCAGAGCGTCAGGAATTCCGTACGGTGGGCCGGGGAGGCTGTGACCACCAGCGGCATGACGGTGATGATCGGCTTCGGATCGCTGGCCCTGAGCCGATTTGGCCTGATGAAGTCGATGGGCATCAGCCTCGCTCTGGGCATATTCATGGCTTTGCTGGTGGCCATCACTCTCCTGCCGTCACTTCTCACTTACTTCGGAGATAGGATATTCTGGCCTGCAAATCTGGGTGAGAGTCATGGGGACAACGAGTATGAGGACAACTCCAAGAGGAGGTCTACGACAGACAAGAAGGAGCCGGGCTACTTCGAAAAGAGCGCCAGGTTTTCAGTAAAACACGCCAAGGCCATCGTCCTGGCGGCCCTGATCATATCAGTACCGGCCACCTACCTGGTGTTTACCCTGGATACCAGTTATGACTTCATCGCCGGGATGCCCGATACGGAGAGCAAGGAGGGCCTGGAGGTGATGGGCGAAGGGTTCGGGGAAGGCAAGATCAATCCCACCCTGATCGCGGTGAACTTCACTTCGACCGTCTACGCTGATGACTACTTCAACCTCTCCAAGTTAGACGAGGTCGAGGACTTATCTGAGGAGCTAGTGGCCATAGAGAACGTGAAGAAGGTCACCGGACTCACCCGTCCCCTGGGCGAACCGATCAACTATTCTAACCTGTCCGAATACTCGCCACTGGTGGCCGCCCAGTACGAGGGGATAATGAAAGGGATGGTGGGTAAGAACGATACAGCAGTGCTTCTGGAAGTGATACTGGAGGACGAGCCGTATTCCCCAGCGTCGATCGAACTGGCGGACGAGATCAGACAGCTCTGCGCTAACACCCGGTCGGACAGCGATAGTATTCAGATGATACACGTCACCGGGGGAACGGCCATGATGTCCGATATATCGGGACTGGTCAACGAGGACTTCGACACCATGAGGGTGGCGGTGGTCATCGGCATCTACGCAGTGCTCCTCGTGGTCCTGGGATCGGTACTCATACCCCTGCGCCTGATACTGACCATCCTGCTCAGCATCGCCTGGACGATAGCGCTCACCATGATTGTCTTCCAGGGCATTGTTGGCACCCCCGTCCTGTGGCTGGTGCCCCTGATACTGTTCGTAATATGCATGGGGCTGGGCATGGACTACGATATTCTGCTCACCACCAGGATCAGAGAGGAAGTGATCAAGGGCAAGAGCGACCCCGAGGCCATCGTGGAGGCGGTGAAGAAAACGGGCAAGGTCATCACCGCCTGCGGCTTCATCATGGCCGGGGCGTTCAGCACGATGATGCTGTCTTCAACCGCCATGCTGCAGCAGTTCGGCTTTGCACTGGCCTTCGCCATACTGCTGGATGCAACAGTGGTGAGGATATACCTTGTACCCGCGATCATGGTGTTACTTGAAAAGTGGAACTGGTGGGCCCCAGGCAGACTCCAGAGGGTCAACCGGGAAGAAGACGAATGATCGAAGACTCCATGGACTAATCCCATCGATCGAAAAGCTGATGTTCGATACCCAGCTGATCCAGGATCTTACCAACTATGAAATCGATCAGGTCTCCGATCTCTTCCGGGCGGTGATAGAACCCCGGGCTGGCGGGTAGGATTGTGGCGCCCGCCTTGGCCAGCTCATACTGGTTCTTCAACATTATAGTGTCCACCGGTGCCTCACGGGGCACTACGATCAGTTCTCTACCTTCCTTTAGGCATACGCTTGCACACCTAGTGATCAGCGTGTCCGCGATCCCGTTGGATATCTTGGCCAGGGTGGACAGTGAACAGGGAACGATGACCATGGCCTCGAACTGATGGCTGCCCGATGCGATGGGCGAGAAAAGGTCTGAGTCATCGAAAGACAGAGTTGCCCTCTCTTCCAGCTCCTCTGGTGTCGTGCCCAGCTCATGGGAGAGGATATCTCTTCCGTTATCAGAGATGACCAAAAGCTTCTCAGTCTGCAACACCTCCAACAGACGGACACCGTATCTCATGCCCGAACAGCCGGTGAGGGCGACGACGACTCTCATCCATGAGGAGATAAGATAACTCGTATTTCACTTCTGCCCAACCCACACTAGAAATGACTAGGCATAACCCTTTTATATAGGCAGTTTGTTAATCCGACCGCTGTAGCCTATTCAGACGGTCGAGTACGCGGTCTCAGAATGGGCGAATAGAGGTAGATTAGATGGTCACAGTTTATGACGTTCCCCCTGATGAATTAATCGAGAGAACAGCTCTCAAGCTAAAGGAATATGATGAGATGGAGCCTCCGGAATGGAGTGCTTTCGTGAAGACTGGCAGGCACAAGGAGAGCGCCCCCGTTCAGGACGATTGGTGGTACATAAGGGCGGCCTCGGTGCTGAGAAAGATATTCATTAATGGACCCATCGGCTCGTCCAAATTGGCCTCGGAGTACGGAGGATACGCAGACCGAGGGTCGGAGCCCAACAAGTCGGTCAAGGGCAGCAGGTCCATCGTCAGGAAGTGTATGATCCAACTGGAATCAGCGGGCTTGCTGACCAAGAAGGACAACCAGGGCAGAGTAGTCACTCCTGAAGGGCAGTCCTTGCTGGATCAGCTGGCCAAAGAGGTTTACGATACAATAGAGAGTTAAGGGGAGGGAATTTCCATGGATGAAGAACTTGAGGAATTGAGAAAGAAGAGGATGGCCGAACTTCAACAGCAGAAGCAGCAACAGCAGGTGGAAGAAGAGAAGGCTAAACAGAGGGAGGAACAGCGTTCCGCAATTCTTCGCCAGATACTGACCCCGGAAGCGAGAGAACGTCTGGGAAATGTCAGAGTGGCTTATCCCGACGTGGCGAAGACGGTCGAAGATCAGCTGATCATGCTCATGAGGAGCGGTAGACTCAATAAGGAGATAGACGATGGTACTCTCAGAGAGATATTGAGGAAACTGGCTCCCAAGAAGAGAGAGATCAATATTGAGAGGAGATAATCATGTCCAGTAACAAACCAGGCGCCAAGAAGAAGAGACTCAATAAGAAGACCAAACAGAACCGACGAGTCCCGGCCTGGGTGATGATGCGTACCAACAGGCAGTTCACCACTCATCCGAAGCGCAGGAACTGGCGCAGAAGCAACTTGAAGGAGTAGAGCCAATGGAAGAGGATATCCAGATTTTCACCATACCTCTTAAGAAGGCCAGAGAGGTCCCCAGGACCAAGAGGGCCAAGAGGGCTATTGCCGAGATCAAAGACTATATTAAGAGACATTTGAAAGCGGCCGAAGAAGATATATGGATTGATCACCGATTGAACGAGAAGGTGTGGAGCAGGGGAATACAGAATCCCCCTTCCAAGATCAAGGTCAGAACGATAGAGTTCGAGGATGGTCTGATAGAGGTCTCACTGCCCGAAGAATAAATCAATCGGTGTCCCAGCGATGATAAAGCTCTCGAATTTTAACGGGAATGCCCATGTTGGCGTGTATTGTGTGGCCAATGAGAACCTGGCATTTGTGCCCACAGCAGCGCCCGAGTCTTTCGTGGAGGACATCCAGGAAGCTCTGGAAGTGGAGGTCAGGAAGGTCACCGTCTCCGGCAGTAACATTCTGGGCTCCCTCATGTCCATGAACTCTCACGGGATAATTGTGACCAACATGGCTTCAGAGAGAGAACTTAATATCATTGGAGAGCATGTATCTGTACGCATGATAGGTGACAAGCTGAACGCCTCTGGTAACAATATCCTGGTCAACGATCACGCGGCGCTGGTAAACCCCGAGATCGGGAGGGCGGCACTCAAAGACTTGGAAGATATTTTTCAGGTGGAGGTGGAGCAGGGCAGGCTCGCCGGGCTGAAGACCGTGGGGTCTGCGGCTGTGGCCACCAACGAAGGTCTGTTATGTCATCCTCAAACCACAGAAGAGGAGCTGGAGGACTTGAGTTCACTCTTCGGAGTGCCGGCGTCCATAGGAACGCTCAACTACGGTACGCCCCTCGTAGGGGCGTGCATGGTGGGTAACACCAAGGGCGCCGCAGTGGGTATGCAGAGCACACCCATAGAACTGGGCAGGGTAGAAGACAGTCTCGGTTACATCTGAAGTTAGGTCTGAGTATTGGTGCCTGTTAAGATCCTCGGAATGTTTTGGAAAACTCGAATCTACGATTGAGCAGCGTTTACCTCACGGTGAAAACACCCAGTACTCCGTCTTCTCAGGCAGGTCCTCAGGATAGACCTGCACTTCGTTCCCCACCCTCAGTATTCTCTCCTTGGGCAATCCGTCCAGGAAGTTCTCGACCGTCTGCACCGATAGGGAAAGGCCCCCCAGTCGGAAATGCATGGGGATGGCGATGCCGGGGTCGATGTCCGATACCACATTTCTGGCCTTATCTCCGTCGATGGTGAACACTCCTCCGACGGGGATGAACAGGACGTCTATGTCCCCTAGAGACTCGATTTGCTCCTTGTCAAGCAGGTGACCGAGGTCTCCACAGTGGCAGTAGGTAATCCCGTTCATGTGAAATCTGTAAAGGATGTTCGCGCCACGTTTTGCCCCACCCTCTTCGTCGTGGTAGGTCTCGATCCCATCGATCTCGACCCCTTTTATCTCGCGATGTCCTGGTTCGGTAACGGTGACGAAGTTACCCTTGACCACCCTCACTGAATTGTGATCGAAGTGGTCGTGGCTGACCATTACGATGTCGGCCTTCACTACAGGAGCTTTTATTCCAATGGATTTCCCATCGTGAGGGTCGGTTACTATGGTCGCCGTATCTTCTATCTCAAAACATGCATGTCCGTGCCATACTATTCTCATTCTATCGCCTCGATCTGGGACTTCATCTCCGAGCTCGGAACTATTCGAGTCATCATTTGGAAGGCACCCAATTTTTGTAGATTCCATTGAGTCCGATGATGAGGCCCAGAGCGCCTATAATGGACAATGCCCAGCCTACCAGACCGCCGATACTGCCAAATAGACCGGTGAACAGTGCTATGAGGTAGACAATGACGCCGGTGACGAGAAAAATCGTACCGACAAAACCCGAACTCTCACCGAAAAGGTAGGCAAATGGAAGACTAAGTTTCCCTCTAACGGAGACAGATTCTTCGACCGCATCTTCTGAAGAAGCCCGTTCAGCCCGCTGCTCCACAGCAATCCCCTCAGCTACCGCCTCCGCCTCGCCGACCTCAACTACTTCCACTTCTGCAGGACTCTCGGTGGCAGGCACCTCGTAGACCCCTTCCTCAGCCTCTCCGGGATAATCCTGATCCACTCCTTCGATCGACCTCTCTTCGTCTACAATATCATACTGGGCCTCGTCTTGGACTGTCCCCTCTTCGATCTCATCGGGGATATCTCCGGGTTCCTCCACCTCTTCTTCAAGGGGTTCCTCTTCAGGGACTTCTACCTCTGTACCTGTCTCTTCAACATCTTCGCTGATAGACTCCTCATGCAGCGCATCTGAAGGCCCAACCTCTGAGCCTGTAACAGCAGCGGCGTCCCCCAATGCCTCATTATCAGCCTCGGTGGACTCACCTTCTATCGGGGCCTCCACTTCTCCCGCAGGTGCCCCGACCTCCGAAGCCTCTTCCAAGGGAACCGGCCTCTCTAGCTCCATTTCATCTGGCTTGATAAATGTGGCCTTGATTCTCGTTGAGCTTTCCTCTTCAACTTCCTCATCTTCTTGGGCCAGTGTTTCAAGTATCTCGAGGTATTCATCCCACTCCTCCTTAACCCCTTCAAATTCATAACTACAGAATCTGCAGTTCAACGCGGATTTCGAGTTTCTCAATCCACACCGGGGGCATTCCTTGAAACCAGACTCGGTCACCATCGTATTTCACTTTAACAGCAGTCTTAATCGATATAATTCTTTTTCTATTTTCATCCAACACATGCTGACCATTTTCTTCTTCCTGCCTCCATACCATTGATCAGCGAACCCGGTTGTGGCATCGTTTCAATAGGATTTGGTCTATGAACAATCCATGTGAATATTGCATTCCGCCATCTGTCCACGGGCATATTATCTGATAAAAAGATTAAAGTAATCCAAAACTAGATGGTATAGTCGGATGAAGACTCTGGTTCTCAGTGTGGATAGGGACGATGATTTTGGTGTTAAGGCCGGATTAAACAGTCCTTTCATCGGTAGAGAGGAGAACCTGAATGCAGCTATAGACCTGGGGCTGAAGGACGCTGAGGACTCGGACATCAATACTCTGCTGGCCGCTATCAGTATGTACGACGAGATGGTGAAGAAGGGCATGGAGGCCGAGGTTGCCACCATCTGCGGCGATCGTAATGTCGGTTATGAATCGGATCTCGCCCTGTCCACTCAACTGGAGAATGTGATCGAGGTTATCAAACCTGATAGAGTGATACTGGTCTCCGATGGTGCGGAGGACGAATACATCTTCCCCATGGTTTCCTCCAGGATCAAAGTGGATTCTGTGAAGAGAGTTTTCGTCAAACAGGCCCCCAGCGTGGAGGGCACTTATTACATGATCGTCAAGACCCTCCAGGACGATAGGATGAGGAAGAGGATACTGACCCCCATTGCCCTGGTCCTCGCCGTCTTCGGGATTTTCTCACTCTTTCCAAAGCTGATGCAGTTCTCGGCGAATTTCGATTGGGCCGACATCTCGGGTATGGCCGGAGGCATGATCTCCCTCGTGTTGGGGATATACCTGTTGTCATATGCTTACCGGATAGCGGAGAGGTTGAAAGAAGGGTCAGTGAAGGTGGGGAAAGCGGTCCGTTCAGGCAGCCAGATGATACCATTTGCCGTGCTGTCCACCATATTCCTGATTGCGGGCCTGGCCTACGGGCTAGAGGCCGCGGCGAACGAGGCGACTAATGATCTGGCACTTCTTTCGCTGGTATTTGTTAACGGGATCCTATGGATGTGGGTTTTCGCCATATTCTCCTACGAAACAGGCAGGTTTGTCAATCATTACCTCTCAGAGGGGAAGATATACTGGACCTTCCTGATCAGCTCAGTGAGCGTATTCGCCATCGCTTTCATCATTCAGGGCGCGCTGGACGCCACCCAGCTGCTGATGGGTTATCGCAGTTTCGATCAGTTTATGATCATCCTGGAGATGGTGACCGGCTTCTTGTTAGGAGTGTTCGGGGGGCTTCTCAATACCTCCATCCGTGGCTGGATCGCCCAGTCCGAGGAGGAGGGGGAATCACCAGAGCCGGCTGAATCATACGAGTAGGTGATGACCTGAAATTCTCAGAATGGGAACCTGTCTACAGGGAGATCCTGCACGATTTTGGATACGGGGAAGACAGAGACCGTCAGTCAGCTTTGCTCTTAAAGCGGCTCTGTCGAGAAAAGAGTATATGTGACCCTTCGTGCCTGGGCCGCAGTATCGGAAGGGAAGTCACTGTGTTTGGACTGGGAAAGGCCCTGGAAGAGGAGCTCGAAGAGAAGGAGATCCGGGGCACGCTGATGGCGGCCGATGGTGCTGTGGAGGTTCTGATGGACAGGGGCATACGCCCCGACATCATAACCACCGATCTGGACGGCCCTATCCATTCACAGGTCAAGGCCAACGTGGAGGGGGCCGTCGTGGTGGTGCTGGCCCACGGTGACAATATGGCCTCTATCAGGGAGCAAGTTCCAGAGTTCCAGGGGAAGATCACCCCCACCTCTCAGTCAAGACCCCCCCAGGGACTTTACAATTTTGGAGGGTTCACTGATGGTGATCGCGCGGTAGTGATAGCCAGACATTTCGGTGCTCAGGAGATCAGACTCATCGGATTTGATTTCGAAGACCCAAGACCGATTGAGGGGAAGGACGCTATCGTGAAGAGCAGAAAACTGCAATGGGCTAGAAAGATAATTTTTGATATGAACCTCGACGGCGTATCAATTATCCGCTAGCCTAATGGATATTCTACCAATTCCCTGCGTCTACTGCTAATTTTAAGTTCTATCTAATATGAATTCATTGAAATATGAATTCATTGCATTCATCACTTGATCCTTTTTAACTAAACTCTGAATCTGACGCTCTAGATGATGCATCCAACCCTATTGTCCAGTGGTCCAGATATTTTCAAAATCTATTTATAGCAACAAAGTGTTACCAAATGTAAGTTAGCCCTATTTAAGGGCTTAAGGAGGAAAATTAATGGAAGGTGAAGGTGACATACCCGCTCCAGAGCGGGGCGCCGGCGGAGGCTCGATGGGTAAAATCATCGCAGCTATAGTTGTTATCATTCTTGTGGTAGCAGCCATCGCGGGGGCTCTGCTCTTTATGGGTGGGGAAGCTGAGAACGAAGGACCTACTGCGAGTGCAAGTGTCAGTAGTTCCTTAGTGGTACTAGGAGACGCAGTGACTTTCGATGGATCAGATAGCACTGATACCGACGGTGAAATAGTCGAGTGGGAGTGGCACTTTGGCGATGGTGAAGTGGACAATGCAACAGGTCCCACGGTATCTCACAACTACAGTCACCCAGGAGAATACTATATTCTTCTAACTGTGACTGATGACGGAGGTGCAAAGGATTCAAATTGGAACGGTCTGCTGAATGTCGAAGTAACGCCTCCAACTGTGGAAGAGATGACTAACGACACATTGCCCTACGCCCTTTCTGCGGCTAGTGAGCAAGTCGTAGCATCTGGAACTGCAGTTGAATTGGATGCAGCGTCTTCTTCAGCATACAGTGTTGAGCCTACCTATGAATCTCCGATCATGATGGATGGTCAAGGGAACTATATTGGCTGGGACCCTGTTACGAATTCCTCCGGTTATATAACTGAGTGGAATGAAACAGGAGAAGACACTGTGATCACTGGATGGACCATGACTGTCAACGAGACAGGCTGGATTGTCAATTGGGAACCCCAGATTACTCCAAATGCAGTAGCATGGACTGGAGAAATGGGAACAGATTTCATCAAGACCCTTACTTGGAACTTCGATGATGGCTCGGATCCCGTTACTGGGACTTTCAGTGATGAAGCCATCCAGAACCACACATACACTGGTGATGGTGAGATCTACAGCACATATGTTGAGGTAATGAGCACCCACAATGTTAAACAGAGATACTATACAACTGTTGTTGTATTGCCTGCTGATGCTGGACCAAGTACTGGTATCAAGAACCCGAATACCTTCGTCGTGGCCACGATCGGTGAACCCTCCACTCTAGACCCAGCGGTCGACTATGAGACTGCAGGTGGAGAGATTCTCCAGAACTGTTACGAGACACTGATCTGGTATGACGGAGCGAGTGCCAAGGACCTCAAGCCCATGCTCGCCACTGAGGTGCCAACCGTTGAGAACGGTGGTATCTCCGAGGATGGAATGAACTACACATTCCACATCCGCGAGGGCGTGATGTTCCACGACGGTACCGAGATGACTGTTCAGGACGTTGAGTACTCGATCGAGAGGGTGCTCACCATGAACAATCCCGAGGGACCAGTGTGGATGTTCGGGCAGATCATGATTGAGAGTTACCCCGGGCCTGGTGAGATTCTTGATCCAGCAAAGGTTGATGACGCTGTGACTGTGAACGCTACGGCGAACACTGTGACCATACATCTGACACAGCCATATCCAGCGTTCCTTCAGGTGATGGCCTACACCATTGGCGATATTGTTTCAATGGATTACGTTGAAGACCACGGTGGTGTCGAAGCTGCAGAGGGCGGATCCGAGAACGAATGGATGATCAATCACGTGATGGGTACTGGCCCATACAAGCTCGTCGAGTGGGTACCCAACCAGTACATACTCCTAGAGAGGCACGACCAGTACTGGCAGGAGCCCGCTGAGATGAAGTACGTGATTATCAAGAAGGTCCAGGATGTCGGTACAAGAGAAATGATGCTCTTCTCCGGTGATGCTGACTCTGTATACATACCCAGGCAGCAGACTGACGATGTGAGGGGCAAGGAAGACCTCACGATCGTTGAAGGTGAACCCACATTCAACATGGACTTCATTGGTTTCAACCTGAACATCAGTGAAGGACTGGATACCGGAGACGTGTCTGCTGATTTCTTCACGGACATGAACATCCGTCGGGCGTTCGTGCACTCGTTCAACTACACGACGTTCCTTGACGACATCATGCAGGGTACCGCGATGCAGCCAAACGGTCCGATACCACTGGGCATGTTCGCGTACGATTCATCGATACCGAACTACACATACAACCCTGATCTAGCCGTGCAGTTCCTGGAGAATGCCACCAATCCAGCTACAAATGACAGTTACGCAGAAGACGGATTCCATGTGATCCTGTACTACAATGCAGGTAACCTGGTAAGAGAAGCTGCTTGTCAACTTCTCGCACAAGGTCTTGAAGGCCTAGACGTGCCGGGTGAGATCACCGTGGAATTCCAGGCTCTCGATTGGCCAAGCTATCTGGACGCGCTTTACGGCAGTGAGCTGCCTATCTTCTTCCTTGGATGGGCTCCTGACTACGCCGACCCAGATGACTACGTCAATCCGTTCCTGCACAGCCATGGAGCGTTCCCGTACTTCCTCTCCATCGATAACGCTACACTCGATTCGATGATCGAGGACGCCGCGGCGGAGCTCAATGAGACCGTCAGGAAGGACATGTACCACAACATATCGGAAGCCTGCTACAACAACGCGTACTACATCTGGACTGGTCAGGCGACACAGTTCCATGTGGAGCGCAGCTGGGTGAACGGTTACTACTTCAACCCGATGTACTCGGGTCTGTACTACTACGCACTCAGTAAAGGCTAGGCGAAACCACAAACTCTTTTCCTTTTTGTTTTTTATTTTGATTCTATCGAGCCCCAATTGTAATTCACTGTTCACCTAATTCTGTGGCGATACCTGGCCTATGGGTACCCATGTGGGGCCTCCTTAGACCACCCTTGGAAAAAGTGTTTTATAGCAAGATATTGTTCCTTCAGACCCGGTGGCAGCACCTTGAAAATGCGGACCTACATCCTCAGACGATTATTACTGCTAATACCAGTCATGATCGGTGTGACACTGTTCGTATTCACACTGACCAGGATCGCAGGTAATCCGGCGGCCGCATACATCAATGAGAAGATGTCTCCGGCTCAGATCGAGTCCATCAAGGAGAGGTTCCACTTAGATGATCCGATATATGAACAGTACATCTACTGGTTCGAAGGTATCGTACAAGGGGACTGGGGATGGTCCAAGGTTGATAACAGACCTGTCACTGAATCAGTATTATATCACTTTCCAGCCACTTTCGAATTAACGTTGGTCAGCATTATCATCGCGATCTTCGCCGGCATTGGCTTGGGTACTGTATCTGCTGTCCGCAAGGACACTCCGGTGGATCACGGTACCAGAATCATGGCCTTGTCAGGCGTTTCATTACCCATATTCTGGCTGGCGTTGATGTTACAGTTTATCTTCTATTTCCACTTAGGCTGGCTCCCTGCTGGGGGGAGAATCAGCGACGCGTATATAGTGGAATATGCCAGCTTAGATCATTATACTAATTTCTATCTGATAGATACATTATTGAACGGCGAATTAGGAATATTCTTGGATGTATCATGGCACCTGCTGCTGCCTGCGGTTACACTATCTTTCGGTACTATTGCAATTATCACCAGGATGATGAGGTCGAGTATGCTCGAGGTGCTGGGAGAGGAGTACATCAAGACCGCCAGGTCCAAGGGACTGCCGGAACGGACTGTCATTAATAAGCATGCAAGAAGGAACGCGCTCATACCCACCACGACCATTATCGGTCTCGCCTTCGGCGGTCTACTAGGAGGTGCGGTGCTGACCGAGACCATCTTCCAGTGGCCAGGCCTTGGCATGTGGTCGGTCAACGCAATATTGAGAAACGACTGGGCCTCCATACTTGGATTCACGATGGTGGTGGCCATCGTGTACGTTACAGCCAACCTGATTGTGGACATACTCTATGCCTACCTGGATCCAAGAGTGAGGCTGGGGTGATCGGGAAATGCAGAAAGAGAACGACGAGACCAGCGATCGAGCCAGGGAAGGGACGATCAGGAAATTCTGGGAGATGGTAAAGAAGTCCATGGCCCCCAGGATCAGGGAGTTCAAGTTCTCCATGTTCTTGATGAGGAAGAGTATGCTGGCCATCGTGGGCCTAATAATGGTGCTCGCCATTGTCCTGCTGGCCCTGTTTGCCCCCTATCTGGCCCCCGTGCCTGAAGGCCAGAGAGACCCGATGATTATCCCCAAGGACTTTCAGTCGCCTAAACCACCGGGAGCTGAAGACCATTTATTGGGTACTGGAAGACTTGGAGCTGACATCTATTATGGGATCGTATGGGGGGCTAGAACCTCGATTTACATCGCTCTCCTCGTGGTGTTCATAGCTTCGGTGGTAGGCATAGTACTGGGAGGTATGGCTGGATACTACGGAGGTAGAATTGACGACCTTTTGATGCGGGTGACCGATGTCTTCCTTTCCATCCCGGGTTTGATCTTAGCCATGGCTGTAGCGGCAGTGTTAAGCAGAAGCTTAGAAAATATTATGTTAGCTTTAGTTGTCGTTTGGTGGCCCCCTTACGCGCGGTTAGTAAGGGGGGAGGTGTTATCTGTCCGAGAGAACACCTATGTCGAATCCGCCAAGGCAGTAGGTGCTAAGGATAGCCGGGTGTTATTTAGACACGTGTTGCCAAACTCACTAGCACCTATGTTAGTAGCAGCTACGATGGACCTGGGGGTGGTGGTGCTGGTCGCCGCCGGCCTGAGCTACATCGGGTTCGGTCCGCCATCGGGCACAGCCGAATGGGGTAGAATGGTATCTGACGGTCAAGACTACTTCTTGAGTACCGTGTATTACCAGGGCGAACCGTACAACCCGTGGTGGATGGTCACTTTCCCAGGACTGATGATATTCATATTCGTTATGGGATTCAACCTGCTTGGTGATGGACTGAGAGACATACTAGATCCGAAACTGAGGAGATAAGATGCCCGGAGATAACACACTCATAGAGGTAAGGAACCTTCACACCAACTTCTATACCTACCAGGGCGTGGTGAAAGCTCTGGACGGGATCAACCTCTCCATCAAGAAAGGGGAGACCTTTGGTCTCGTTGGCGAGACTGGGTGTGGGAAGAGTGTTACCGCCAACAGCATCCTGCGCCTCATACCTTCGCCCCCGGGCAAGATCGAGCAGGGCATGGTCCTCTTCGCCATGCCCCAGGAGAAGAGAGAGAGGATGGCGGAGTTGGAGAAAGAGCTGGAGGAGAAGAAAAAGGCCTTCTCAGAAGAGGATATGAAGGAGATCAAGGATTACTTCGCCGCTCGGGAAAAGACCAAATCGAAGGACAAAAGGGCCAGGCTGGAGAGCAGTCTCACTGATGATCAACTGGACTATGTCGAGAAGAAGAAAGAGGTGGACTCCGTGCAGAGGAGATACGATCTGTTGCAGAGCCGTGAGTCCTATTTGAGGAAGATCCGTGGTAAATACATCTCCATGATCTTTCAGGAGCCTATGAGTTCGTTGAACCCCGTGTTTACTGCAGGAGATCAGATTGCCGAGAACCTGTTGCTCCACGAGAGAGCAGAGATCTCACAGGCCGCTCTGGAGTTCGCGAACGAAGAGATCGAACGCCTCGGTGAATACACCAAAGCGCGGAAGCTGAACGCCGATTCTGGAGACGGAGACTACCAATGTTCTCAGTGCAAAAGCATGGTGGGAGAGGACGTGGATATATGTCCTGAATGCGGTGCTTCCTTCTCATTCGAGCCATTCAGAGCGGTCAGGAAATCTGCTCTGAAACTACACAGGAATTTCCTGCGAATCATGAGTGAGAACCCGGATGCCTGGGCCCTAAGATTAGCTTCCAAGATTCCGATTCTTAACAGATACGAGAAGTTGGTGGAGCAGGAGGCCCTTGAGAGGGCAGAGGAGATGCTCGAAGTGGTCAAGATCCCCGATCCGAGCAACGTGCTCACCTCATATCCACACGAGCTGAGCGGTGGGATGCAGCAGAGGGTGACCATAGCCATGGCTCTCGCGTGCAGGCCGAAGATGCTAATAGCGGACGAGCCCACCACGGCCCTGGATGTCACCATTCAGGACCAGATTCTCAAGTTGATGAAGGACCTTCAGGACGAGATAGGTACCTCGATTCTACTCATTACTCACGACCTCGGTGTGGTCGCCGAAACCTGTTCCCGGGTGGGTGTGATGTACGCAGGTGTGATGGCGGAGATAGGATCGGTCAAGTCAATATTCAAGGAGCCTCTGCACCCTTACACTCAGGGGTTGATCAGCTCCATCCCCCGATTGGAGGATAAGAGGGATAAGCTGGACATCATCAAGGGCAGCGTGCCCAACCTGGTTCACCCGCCGTCGGGTTGCAGGTTTAACCCCCGGTGTCCGTTTGCCATGGAGGTGTGCAGGAACAAGAAACCGCCTCTCATCGAAGTGAAGGAAGACCACATGGTCGCCTGTCATCTGTACACGGAGGGGAGCTAATGGGAGACGTACTCATCGAGACCAGAGGTCTGAAGAAGTACTTTCCCATCCGTGGCGGACTACTGAAGAGGCAGATGGGGAGTGTCAAGGCGGTCGATGGTGTAGACCTCAAGATCAAGAAGGGTGAAACTTTGGGCCTGGTAGGGGAGAGCGGTTGTGGTAAGACCACCGTGGGACGGACCATGCTCCAGCTCACTGAGCCCACTGGCGGCAGTGTATACTTCAAGCTCCCGGCAGAAGAGAGAAAGAGATTGATCGCCCTTGAAGGGCAGGTGGATAACGGTCACGAAACGGATTCTCTGCTCTCCGGTAGTACCAGTGAGGCCTGGGAAGAGATGGAGGAGATCAAGGACAAGTACGCTCTGGAGAGGAAGGATACTGAGGACCTGAGAAGGATGAGGAGGCAGATGCAGATCGTCTTCCAGGACCCGTTCTCTTCTCTGAACCCCAGGATGCTGGTCAAGGACATAGTGGGAGAACCGCTACTGGTTCACGGCGTGGCCAAGGGAGAGGAGTTGCGGGAAAGGGTGACCTCCTTGCTGGAAAGGGTGGGCCTGAACCCGGAACACCTCTACCGTTACCCACACGAGTTCAGCGGCGGCCAGAGGCAGAGGATAGGTGTGGCCAGGGCACTGGCCCTGAACCCTGAATTCATAGTGCTTGACGAACCCACCTCCGCGCTCGACGTCTCGGTGCAGGCTCAGATATTGAACCTGCTCAACAACCTCCAGGACGAATTCGATCTCACCTATATGTTCATCTCTCACGACCTCTCGGTGATCAAGTACATGTCGGACAGGATCAACGTCATGTACCTGGGGAAGATCGTGGAGTCCGCTCCCAAGGACAACATTTTCGATAATCCGAGCCATCCCTACACTCAGGCTTTGCTGTCTGTGATACCCATACCTGACCCCGAACCCGAATTCAGGAAGGAGCAAATAGTCATCGGAGGAGACGTGCCGAGCCCCTCCAATCCCCCTTCAGGTTGCAGGTTCCACACCCGGTGCAGGTACAGGAAAGCCATATGCGAGGAGGAGGAGCCGGAATTGAGGGAGATCGACGAAGACCATTATGTTGCCTGCCATCTGGTAGACGAAATCGATTAGTATGGCCAAGAAGCGCTCCATCAAGGTGAGGAAGAAAAGGGATAAGGAAGACGCAGAGTCGGAGCTTTCTGATGATGAGGTACCCGAGAAGTACATAGACGAGGGGTGGAAGCACTGGCTTCAGAACACCTACGCCAAGGCATGGTACGGTGTTGGATGTGCATTCATCGATGTGATAGTCTCCCTCGAGGTGAGCAGGCAGGTATCGGGATCATTGTCCACCTCCCTGCCCATCCTGGTGTTCGTACTCCTGGTGGTCATAGAGCTCTACATATACCACAGGTTGTGGGGAGGACTAAAGATTCTGTTCAGGCGGTAGAAGCTTCATATAGTGGTGCCTTAATTTTTTTAACAGATGCCTCTAGACCTTCATCTCACACTGCTGCTGGGTATGGTCTTGCTGTCCGTGGTAGTACTACTGGGCATGTTCTCCATCATGTCTACCTCTCTAATGGACATGGTGGAAGGCGAGGCGTGGAACGAAATCATCGCCCTCGCGGCGGTGGCGGTGCTGGGTGCGGTGATACTGTCCATTTTCGAGTTCGAGGTGCTGAGCGATCCAAAGAACATTTCGGTGAATGTCACCGGAGTCCTCATACCCCTGTCACTTTCTATTGTGGTTATTGTGCTCCACAGGGACCATCTGGGTTCCATGGCCGCCTCTGTAGGCATCATCTCAGTGGCCGCGTTTTTCCTGACCCGGGTGGAATCGAGTATGGTGGTAATCGACTTCCCCTTGTGGTTGATACCTCCTGGTATGGCCGCACTACTGGGCTACTTCACGGTCAAAGGCGATATCGACTTCGCCTCCCCCTCTGGGAAAATGAGGATCACCTCCATCACCTATGCGACCGGCAACCTCGGCATGTTGATCGGAGGGGACCTGTTCCATCTACCCGTGGTGCTCACCCAGAAGGGCAGCAACTTCATCCTGGGCGCTGGAGGGATCACCGATTTTGTTTTCCTCACCGGAGTGATCGGTATCGCCATGGCGTGGGTGGGTCAGCGCATCTATAAAACAATAGAAGAATACAGAAAAGACTCACTCCAGGATACTACCACTTCTTGAGTAGTCTCGGACAACAGTTTTATTACGAAAAATGTCCATCCCGATTCGGGTTAACAGTGACTGTACTTACCATGAAAGAAGTGGTCCTCGCTTTGTACAACACCCTGGGGAAGAAGGGCATGGAGGGTGGGGACATCGAGAAATTGGCTGAATACATCCTTTCCTTCTTCGGCTATTCGGATGAAGTGATAGACAACCGGCTCACCTCTGATGATAGAGATGTGTTCTACATGCTTGAGGAGGAGGGGTTCGTTACCACCACGCAAGAACAGGTTCACTTGAGCAAGGGGAAACTGTGGAGAATACATTACTGGATATTGAAGAAGAACCAGATTAAGCGGATGGCGGAGATGGTGGATGAGACCGCAGAGGAGGAAAACGGATTCTCCGAGATCTACGATTCGATTTCTCAGGAAGTTTGGCACAGGGAATGATGCCAGCCAATCGCGTCAAACAGGTAATGGTTTAATACCACCACCACATTAGCCCGGTTTCGAGGAGAGTCATGAATCCGTATCTGATAGCCCTGGTCGTTCTGGCCATCTACATCACCATCATATTTTATCTCAAGAGGCAGGGCATTCTCGAACGGTTGGGCCTTGAGCTCTGGGGACCGCTGTTGATATGGAGGACTCAGGGCGGCAAGAGGTTGATCGATAAGCTCGCCGTCCCCAAGCGGTTCTGGAGATGGTTTGCGGGGTTCTCCAAGGTGCTTTGTGTGATAGTGATGGTCTTCATCATGGGTCTCCTGATATGGGAGGCAACACTGGTCACCAGCATTCCGGCAGAGAGCGCCCCCACTCCGGAGATGATGCTGGGGATACCCGGGCTGAACCCGTTGATTCCTATCTGGTACGGTATACTGGGGCTGGTAGTGGCCATTGTGGTCCATGAATTCGCGCACGGGATACTCACTAGGGTGGGGGAAATGAAACTGAAATCCCTGGGTTTGGTGTTCCTGATATTTCCTCTCGGTGCATTCGTAGAGCCGGATGAGGAGGAGCTGAGAGAGGCCGACAAGAAGAAGAGGTCCAGCGTTTACGCGGTGGGACCGGCCACCAATGTCATAGTGGCGATCATCTGCGCACTGCTATTCTCCAGTATCTTTCTCGCCTCGGCAGCGCCTATAAGGGACAACCCGGTGGTGGTACAGGTGGGAGATGACAGTCCCGCAGAACACGCCGGGCTTAAATTCGGTTCTCAGATAGTGATGGTCAATTCTCACTATGTGAATGATACCGACGATCTGGAGAACATATCGGCCCCAGCACCCGGCGAGTTCGTGTCCGTTGATTATTACTACGAAGGCGAGGAGTATACTAGGGAAGTTGTCTCGGGGGTGACCGTCACTCAGGCGTCATCGGGCCTGCCTGCTGCGGAGGCGGGAATCAAGCGGGGCATGATTATCGCCTCCATAAACGATACCGAGATACGGAATCCGGCTCAGTTCCAGCAGGCGTTGGATCTGACTCACCCTGATCAGACGGTGAACATCACCGTACTAGCTTATTATTCTTCATCAAATACTTACGAAGTTTTTCCGGGTGTCAATGAGGTGACCCTGGACAGCAAGAGAGATTATCTGGCCGGAGTATCGCCGGAGGAGGCTGATGAACTAGAGCGGGACATAGGGTTCCTGGGTATCAATCAAGCTTATTTGGGAGCCTCCGCCACCGCTGCGGATGGTATCATGGAGAGACTGGCTCACCCGTTCTCGGGAGCGGAGTCCCTCGGTGATTACTTCACCTCGATGATCTTCTATATCTCCCTCCCATTCACCGGGCTGGCCCCCATACAGTCCTCAGTATCGGATCTGTATGTTGTCCAGGGGGTGATGTCTATCATGCCCATGGAGGCGTTCTGGTTGGTGGTCAACTCGCTCTATTGGATATTCTGGATCAATCTGATGGTGGGTCTAACCAACGTGCTGCCCGCTGTTCCCCTGGACGGCGGTTACCTGTTCAGGGATGCCATGGACGGGATTGTGAAGAGGCTGGACAGGGATGCATCGGAGAAGAAGAGGGAGGAGTACGTCAGCAAGATAACTTATATCCTGGCACTTGCAGTACTGTCACTCATACTGTGGCAGCTCATAGGTCCCAGAATACTGTGAGTAACGTGTCAATCCCTTATTGAAGATTTGTTGCACTCAGGGCACAGTTTATGATCGAGCGAATTGATGTTGGAAAAGACCTCGAAGATTTCGCCACATAACCTACATTTCTTGAAAGCGACGTAGATAGGGCGGTAGTGTTCACACTCCCTGCGCCGCTCACTGGACAGGGGACACAGGTCGAACAAGCAGTTGTCGCACAGGCTCCTTCTGCTCACGTTGACCCACACATGTTTCCCCACTTTCACCCTGGTCATCTGACTCATCTCCAGGAGACAGCATATCTGCGGCTCCCCCGTTCTGCTTGGTCAGAAACAGTGATCCCTCAGCAGCAACCGTTATATCTCTGCTGATGCGGGTTCTATCATTTCATAAATAATATAAAAAATAGAAAAGATTTTGGAATTACTCTATCTCACTGCGGTGCCTGTCCCTCAGCTCTCCCAGCTTACCCTTATTCCAGCTGCTAACCTTGGAGAAGAATCCAGTGACACGAGTGATCCCCTCCACGTCTGGCGAAGCACAGTATGGACACACATCACGCAGCCCTCGACTGGTCTTTCCACAGTTCTCACAGGAAGTGAATTCGGGGCTGAAGGCGATCTGGGAATTCTTGGTATTCTTGAAGGTCTTCTTCACGAATGCCGCGACGCTCTCTGGAGAGGGCTTCGACTCACCGAGCCAGATGTGAGTGAGAGCACCGGCTTCTATCAGCGGGTGGTACAGGCCCTCTTTCTTCACCCTCTCAATGGCTCCCACATTGGAGCCCACATTGAGGTAGGTGGAGTTGGTGTAGTACACCTCACCGCTACTCTTGTTGCCCCTGATTACAGTGGGGGCCTGGAGCGGGTAGTGTTTCATGTCCAACCTGGCGAATCGATAGGCAGTACTCTCCGCAGGTGTCTGCTCGAGAGGCATCTTGATACCGTATTCTTTCCCCAGCCTTTCAACTTCCTTCTTCATATGAGCCATGACCTTGAGCCCGAATCGCACCGCCTCCTCTGATTCGTGTAGCTGCTTCCCAGTGTGGTACTGGACCATCTCGTTAAGGCCCACCATACCCACCAGAAAAGAGGCCTTATCTAGCCTGTAGTAGGGCTCTCCATCCAGGTTCATGGTGAGCAAAGCCAGCGGTCCCTGCTTACCCATCTGAAGCAACCTGGATATGAATTCCTTCTTCTGAATATGGGCCTGTGCGACCAGCTCCAGCCTCTTGTTGATCAGTTCGAACAGTTTGCCATCATCTTGATGAGCCTCATAGGCGATCCTGGGGAGGTTTATCGTCACATTCTGCATTGCCGAATACCTCATCTTCCACGGAGTCTTCGCATCTTCTAAATCGCTGTTGTCCAGCTTGAACGTTAGACGGCAGCACTCACTGATCTTGGCCGTCTTGCCCCTGTCGAAGACGAAATAGGTATTGCCCTTTTCAGATGCCACTTTTGATATCCTCTCCAGGAATCCTTGGTGGCCTTCTGTGGTGAAGAATTTCTCGGTCATGTGAACGTTCGGCTTGGGGAAGAAGAACGGCCTACCCAGTGCATCTCCCTCTTCATACACTTCAAAGAGGGCGTTGATGAATCGCTGGCTTTCATCGAGATAGTCTTCGTAATTGTCGCCTGTGAATTCTCCACCGGGTCCAATGGCCGGTACTCCAACGAAGTGGTCTGGTATTTCCCAGTAAAGGTTCAGGTCGCTGAATATAGACTGGCCCCCACGGGCTACAGCCTGTTGGGCAAATTCGAATACCATTATCTGAGCAATCTGCTTCATGCGTTCATCATCAACGCCCACCAGGTAAGGTGCCAGGAATATGTTCACCGCGTCCCACCCTATTGCCCCTGCGAAATGGCCCTGCAGGGCAGCAGAGAATTTGATCATCTGCTCAACGAGTACTTCTGGGTGTTTTGCGGGCTTGGCGATCGAAATCGCATTGGGCAGATTGAGTCCGAATTTCTTAACGTACTCCAGTGATTGTCCACTGCAGTACGGTCGATCGACCATACCTAGGTCGTGCAGGTGAATGTCCCCCATCATGTGGGCATCTGCCATGTCCTCAGAGAAGACCTCAAGCAAGGCGAACTCTTTCTTGATCCTCTCTGCAAGGGTGAGATTGGTGGCTTCAGGCCCATGGGGCACATTCGCATTCTCCTTGTTGGGGTTCATTATGATGTTCCTTGCGTCGTACAAGGGGACCCCCAGTCGAGTGTGCTGTTTCCTGAACTTGGCCAATCCATACTCTACTAGTTTTGAATTGGTCAGCTCTCTTATAAGTGGAGAGGTGACCACATCCAGCTCCAGCTCTTTGATCAACTTTTCCACTTCTCGAGAGACTATAGACGCAGCATCCTTGCTGATCGTTGTCTCCCTTATCAGAGCGTCATAAATCTTCTTCTTATCCCATTTCTTGATCTCATCATCGGATGTCCTCACGAATAGCGATAGCTCTGTAGTTTCGCCTTCGTCCGAATGCATATCGATAGATTCGCATAGCTCTTCTGTCGCTTTCATTTAATCACTTTCCAACCGGGATAAGTTTCCCATCCCCGCGGTTAAGCAACACAGGATATCACTCCCCTGACTTAAATCAATTTTTGAACTAGGTATAGTAAACGTCCTGATCACAAAGAAAATTGGATAAGATTTTTAGTTATCAATTCTGTTACCATATTGGTGACCAAGTGTTCCATCCGGAAAAAGAACTCAGTACTGTAATCTTTAACATTCTTAAATCTGAGGGGAAGTCAATAAGCGCTATTTCTAGGGAGTTGGAAGATAAAGGGTTCAAATTCCATCGGCTCATACTGACTGGGTACCTGAGGGCACTCTCCGATATGAACTTGCTGAAGGAGAAGGAGGTCCCCCCGGCGAAGATCTACATGCCCACGAGGAAAAGAAAGAAGGATGTCTTCGAGGTAATAGGAAATATGGCTAGAGAAAGGTCAGGCGATGAGAGAACGGCACAGAAGATCATTCTGTACACGCTGTCCAGGTTGTTCAAACGTCCGATCTTTCAGGAGGAGCTGAAGAGAGCAGGTGTTAGAGAAGTCGACGTGGGTCGGGTGGCTGCCCAGGAAGAAAGGGAGGAGGCAAAACGAGTATTGAACAAAGCCGGAGTCCAGGTAGCGGACAGCAACCGGGCCTTTGTCTCTGAAGAAGATGAGGACTATAAGGACCATTACCACGAGATCCTCGAGTCCGTCATACAGGAGCGATTCCAGATTGGCCATCTGATCAGAGAGACCACCCAAACCAAGCTATCTCTGTGAAGCAAGACCCAGAATAATCAGTAAGAATATGACTCCGATATTACCAACATATTTAATTAGAAAACTCATACCCTGAGCTATGAATCTCCAAACCCTGGTAAAGGAAATCAGGGAGTACCCAGGGATCACTCGAAAGCACAAGATACTCGCAGTGATGAACTTCATCCCTAATGTCGATCACGACAAGATTCTCGCTTCATATGGGGAAGATGCGGCAGTGATCGACTACGGCGATTCAGCACTGCTCCTCGCCGCGGATGGTATCATGGAGACTCTGATGAAGGCTCATCCTTACTACGCGGGGTACTTCTCAGTTCTGGTTAACATCAACGATATAGCTGCCATGGGTGGACTGCCCATGGCTATGGTAAATATCATATCGATGAAAGAGGAAAAGGTGTGCAGCCAGGTAATGAAAGGCGTGGAGACCGCAGTGAGCAAGTTCAACGTCCCTATGGTGGGAGGGCACACCCATCCTGATTGTCAGTACGATGCGATAGACGTGGCGATCCTTGGGAGTACGGAAAAGGAGAGCGTGATATACAGTCATACTGCCGAAGATGGTGATGACATAATATTCGCCATCGATCTTGACGGATTCTTCCCTGACGCTCTTTCTTACGCCTGGGATACCACTACACGAAAGAGCCCGGAAGAGGTGAGGGAGAGAGTGACCATTATGAACAAGATCGGGAAAGAGGGCCTGGTGAACTCCGGTAAAGATATGAGCAATCCGGGGTCGCTGGGTACACTAGGGATGCTCCTTGAAACCAGCGGGAAAGGAGGAGTGGTCAATGTCGAGAAGATCCCCAAGCCCGATGATTATGATATGATCCAGTGGCTTAGAGCCTACCAGGGTTGCGGTTTCGTGGTCACCTGCGACCATGATAACTCCGCCCGGGTGATCGAAATATTTGGTGAAGTGGGGATTACCGGTGAAGTGGTGGGCAGGGTGAATAACTCTTCAGAGCTCATTCTCGAGTATCAGGGAGAAAGAGCGACCCTGTTCGACTTCAATGTTGACATTATCACTGGATGCAAGCCCAGTATCCTGAAGAAAAAGAATTACAGGTTCGAAAGCTGAGGTCGGGATCTAAAGACTAGAAGTGCTAGGCCGCAGAGGTTGTCGGTCGGTCCGCCCGGGGTTATCCGGTCCGCTTCTCAGCCCCGCTACCCCTCGAGCGTTGGGAGTCCATGGTGGGGCTGCTCCCGTCAGGGCCTAACCCGTTACCCATGATTAAAGCGAAGCATGCCGCCTTCCGGCTGCATGTCGATGCTTCCACCAGCCCCGAGGGACAGGGCCTCATAGTCGCCGACCAGGCCTTGGACGCTCCGATTTACGACGTCCTCTGCTGTCACCCCCGCATATCGACGTTTTCGGTGTATAAGGGTACGCCGAGCACCCCGGTCGAGCCTAGCGGGACAAATTAAGTCATTTCTCTATTTAAAACTAATCTCTGGGGAAATTCAATTAATTCAGGGGAGGGACTCTGATGGAGTTAGGTCTTATCCCCGTGCCCCACTTTCGATCTCTAGCGGTTTTGGAAACTGCACAACGTTTAAGTTATACGGCCTTCAATTTAGTAATGGGTGGTTTAAAAATGAAGGCCGAGGAGACTGCGATTGTCTTCATCGAATTCCAAAACGATTTCGCGAAAGAAGGAGGAGCCCTTTACGAGGGTGTTAAAGGGCAGATCAAGGCACAGAAGACGATCAAGAATGCCAGGGACTGTATCGAGAGGGCGAGAGGGAAGTGCATGACGCTGCTGGTACCCATACTCTTCGAGCAGGACTACGCGGATGCCGGTTGTGAGGGCGTACTGGGGCCCATACACAACAATGCAATGGAAGCCAAGGCATTCCGGAAGGACACATGGGGTGGAGCCATCATCGACGAATTGAAGCCCACCGAGGATGACATCGTCGTGGAGGGCAAGAGGACATTGGACGCTTTCAACTCCAGTAACCTGGATTTCCTTTTGAGGGTCAACCGCATCAAGAATGTGGCCCTCTGTGGATTCCTTACCAACGTGTGCGTGGAGGGGACCGCCCGCTCCGCGTACGACAAAGGGTTCAAGGTGACCCTGCTGAAGGACTGCTGTGCTGCACTTTCCGGTGAGGAACAGAAGTACGTGGAAGAGAAATTCTTCCCCATGATCGGCGACGTGATGACTCACGACGAGTTCTTGAAGAAACTCGGGTAATACCCCCTCCTTCATTCTTTATTTTGCAGCCTTGCAGTCGAGCGCAGATGTGACTCAAGTATCCCCGAAAAGTTGTAAATGTTGATCGACGGTATCAGTATGGAGGCAGTCGTTGCATCGTAAAGAAAAACCTTCTTGGATCAGGGTCAAGGCCCCGATTGGAGACACCGTGGCCAAGATGAGAGGTGAGATGTCCAAGAGGGGGCTGAGAACGGTCTGTACTGCTTCCAGGTGTCCTAACCTGCCAGAGTGCTGGGCCAGAGGCGAGGCCACCTTTATGATCCTCGGTGAAATGTGTACCAGAAACTGCAAGTTCTGTTCGATCCCCTCTAGCAGAAAGGGAGAACCACTGGATGAGGACGAGCCTGTGCGGGTCGCGAGGACAGTCAAGGACCTGGGACTTAACCATGTGGTCATCACCTCAGTCACCAGGGACGATCTGCCAGGTTTTGGCGTTTCTCAGTTCGAGGCGGTAGTCAATTCCATCAGAGAGCTGACGCCAGATGTCAAGATAGAACTACTCATTCCCGATTTCCAGGCAGATACTCGTTCGTTGAAGCGGTTGGCTGCCGTTTCTCCGGATATCATCGGACACAACATTGAGACCGTGGAGAGACTCCAGAGGAAGGTAAGAGATGGGAGGGCCAGTTATCAGCTATCACTGGAAGTACTCAGCAAGCTCAACAACTGTGGGGTGGGTATACTCACAAAGAGCTCGCTGATGCTGGGGCTGGGCGAAACAGAAGGAGAGATCATAAACGCTATGGAAGATCTCCGAAAGGCGGAAGTGGATTTCTTGACCATGGGTCAGTATCTGAGACCGAGGAACAGTCCTCTGGAGGTATTCAGGTATCTGAACCCTTCAGAGTTCGAACGGCTGAGGGAGAAGGCATTGAATATGGGTTTCAGAGGCGTGCTTTCGGGCCCCTTAGTGCGGAGCTCCTATCGGAGCTCTAGTTTGCTGCAATAAAGGAGAACGATCTATGCTATTGGACGATTACGGTTACCAGACGGGAAAGAGGTTGAGCATCCTGGACAAGGATGGCAAGGTGGACACTGAACTGATGCCAGATATCGATGACGAGACACTTGTCGAAGCCTACAAGGCCATGCTGCTGACCAGGACGGCGGACGACAAGGCGGTCAAACTCCAGAGGCAGGGCAGACTGGGCGCGTATCCTCCCGTAGTGGGACAGGAGGCCAGTCAGATAGGCCCAGCCATGGCATTGGGAGACGAGGACTGGCTCGTATGGGCGTTCAGGGAGATGGGGGCCCTGCTTTGGAAAGGGGTGCCGCTGTGGAGGCAGTACCTTTACTGGATGGGGAACGAAGAGGGCAATAACGTTCCGAGCGAACTAAATGTCACTCCCACCGCGGTACCGGTGGCCTCGCAGCTGCCCCATGCGGTGGGCATATCCCATTCCTTCAGGCTCAAGGAAGAAGGGAGGGTGGTGATGGCCTTCTTCGGGGACGGCGCCACCTCTGAAGGCGACTTCCACGAGGCGATGAACCTGGCCGGAGTCCTCAGCACGCCCACGGTCTTCCTGTGCCAGAACAATCAGTACGCCATATCCTTGAAGAGGAAGAGGCAGACCGCGGCCTCTACCATCGCCCAGAAGGCTCACGCTTACGGTTTCCCAGGAATCCAGGTGGACGGCAACGACCTTTTCGCCCTCTATGCAGCTGCCAGGGAGGCCGTGGAACGGGCGAGGGAAGGAGAGGGGCCCACACTGATAGAATCGTACACTTATCGTATTGGCGACCATACCACCTCTGACGACGCCACCCGATATCGATCACAAGAAGAGATCGAGAAATGGAAGGAGAGGGACCCCATAGACAGGCTCAGGAAGTACCTGGCGGAGAAGGGCCTGTGGGATGATGCAAAGGAGGAAGAGGCCCAGGAAAGGGCCAGAGAGCAGGTGGAGGAAGCGGTCAAGGAAGCTGAATCGTTTCCTGAGCCGAGCGTCGATGATATATTCGAATACGTCTATTCCTCAGTGCCCAAGTCGCTGAAAGAACAGGCTGACCGCCTGAAGGAGGAGTGAACATGACCAAGATGAACATGGTTCAGTCCATCAACCTTTGTCTACATCAAGAGATGGGGAGGGACGACCGAGTGGTGCTCATCGGAGAAGACGTGGGCGTTGATGGTGGAGTGTTCAGGGTCACCGAGGGTCTCATCGAGACGTTCGGCAGCCAGAGAGTCATCGACTCCCCCCTCTCCGAGTCAGCGATCACTGGCTTCTCGATCGGGATGGCTATGAACGGGATGCGCCCCGTAGCGGAGATACAGTTCATGGGGTTCTCCTACCTCAGCCTCAACCAGGTGATATCTCACATGGCGCGGATGCGCAACAGGACCAGGGGCAGACTGACCGTTCCCCTTGTACTCAGGATGCCGTACGGCGCGGGAGTCAGGGCCTTGGAACATCACTCGGAGAGCATGGAGGTGCTGTTCGCCCACATACCGGGCCTGACAGTGGTCGTCCCCTCAACCCCTATAGAGGCAAAGGGACTGTTGGCAGCCTCCATACGATCAAAGGACCCCGTGATCTTTTTGGAGCCCAAGAGAAATTACCGGTTGATGAAAGAAGAGGTGGACGAAGAAGAGTACACCGTACCACTTAGAGAGGCCAGGGTGGTGGAGGAAGGAGAGGACGTCACCGTGGTGGGGTGGGGGGCGATGATCCCCCGGATACTAGACGCTCTAGAACGGGTGGATGATATCTCTGCCGAAGTAATAGACCTCCGCACTATTTCGCCCATGGATCGGGGTACTGTACTCAACTCGGTGAAGAAGACGGGAAGGGCGGTCATCGTCCACGAGGCCCCAATTACGTTTGGGGCCGGTGCTGAGATATCGGCATTGATAGCGGAGAACGCCCTGCTTCATCTGGAGGCTCCAGTTAAGAGGGTGGCAGCACCAGATATCGTGGTGCCCCTGCCGCAAATGGAAGATTATTATTACGTGTCCAAGGACAGGATTGCAGGCGCTTTGAGAGAGGTAGTAGATTACTGAAAGTTGTTGAAGGTGAGAGAATGACTACGAAATTCAAGTTCCCTGATCTGGGTGAAGGGGTGACAGAAGGTGAAATCAAGAAGTGGCTGGTGAGCAAGGGCGATAAGGTAGAGGTGGATCAGAGTATCGCCGAAGTGGAGACCGATAAGGCAGTGGTGGAAGTACCCTCACCAGAGGCGGGGAACATCCTCGAGATCAATTTTGAAGAGGGAGACATCGTCAAGGTAGGTCAGGTGCTGGCCGTTATAGGTGAAGAGGGCGAAGAGGCGCCAGAGGAAAAGGCACCTGAGGAGGCCCCAGGAGAGGCATCTGAATATGGGCCTGAGGAGGGCAGGAAAGAATCTGTTTCTGTGGTGGGCGAACTCCCAGAAGAGGGGGTTGAAGAAGTCAGAACGCTGCCCAAAGTGAGGAAGCTGGCCGAGGACATGGGAGTGGACCTTTCCAGGGTGGAGGGCTCCGGTCCGGATGGCAGGATCCTCGAATCCGATGTGAAAGAGTACGCTGGGAAGGAAGAAGAGCCTAGGAAGCGGGAGAAGCCCAAGAAGCAGCCCAAGTTCGATATGTACGGCTGGATAGACAGGGTCCCCCTGCGCGGTATCCGCAGGACCACGGCGCAGAGGATGAAGGAATCTCAGGAGAAGGCGGCCCAGGTCACGGCCATGGACCTGGCCGATGTCACCGAGCTGGTGAGGCTGAGGGAGAGCAGAAAGGAGAAGGTGATGGAGACCAAGAACGTGAAGCTTACCTACATGCCGTTCGTGGTCAAGGCGGTGGTTGAGTCCCTCAAGGCGCACCCTTACCTCAATGCCACATTGAACGAGGAAGGTGAGGAGATCATCCTCAAGAAATACTACAACATAGGCATAGCGGTGGCCACAGAGGATGGACTGATCGTCCCCGTGTTGAAGGGGGCGGAGCAGAAGGACATCGTCGAGCTGGCAGAGGAGATCAACAAGCTGGCAGAGCAGGCCAAGAGCAGGGAGATAGACCTGGCCGACTTGAAGGGCGGAAGTTTCACCATCACCAACTACGGGGCGATCAGCGGGACCTACGCCACACCGATTATCAACTACCCGGAAGTGGCCATTCTGGGAACCGGTATGATTAAGGACGAAGCGGTGGTGGTCGATGGTGAGGTGAAGCCCCGCAAGGTGATGCACCTATCGCTGACCTTCGACCACCGGGTACTGGATGGCGCCGAGGCAGCCAAATTCATGAACACCCTGAAGAACTATTTGGAAGACCCCGAGCTGCTCCTGATGAGCGGCTAGCGCTCGAAGTTCCATTCACGAGTGGCGTACCGCTCCTCAGCCAGGGTTTGAGCCCTTCCAAGTTCTTCCCTGGAGAAACGACCCCGTCCCCACTCCTTGCCATCACTGAACGATTTTTCAAGGGCCAAGAGGAGATCGGGCCAACTGATGTCCCCTTCCTCCTTCACGCTGGTGACCCGCTCCTCGAACCTAGAGATCATCTTGTCCGATATCTTCTCCCTGCCCACTCTCAGCAGAGAGAACATCCTCCTGGGGTTCACCTCCCACAGTACGGTGCCGTGCTGGAGCACCACCCCGTTTCTCCGAGTTTGGGCGCTCCCCGATACCTTCTTGCCGTTGACCAGGATATCGTTCACCGGTTGAAATTCTCCTTCCAGTCCCAGTTCTTGAAGGGCATCGATCACCCAACCGCATATCTTCCTGTAGGTGGCGTTGATGTCCTTGGGAAACAGGTGTTCGGGAGCAATTACACTGTAAGTAATTTCTCCTCCCGTATCGTGGTACACTGCACCTCCGCCCGTTCTGCGACGCACGGTGTCCACCCCCGTCTCCTCACACTTCTTGATGTCCACCTCTTCTTCCATGCTCTGAAATCTACCAATGGAGATGGCACTGGGCCGCCATCCATAGAACCTGATAGTGGGAGGAGACCTCTGTCCGCTCACTGACTCACTAACGGACTCATCGAGTGCCATATTCATGAACGCATCACGCTTCTGGAAATCGATCAGTCTCCACTTCATTTCAATGCGCTCCAGATAACCTCTGCCAGCTCTCGTGAAGAAAAACCGATAAATGTCAGGTCGTTGGCCCCCTTCACCTTCTCAATGCAGGCCGTCAGTTCGTCCACGGAAACGGGATGTGTCAGTCCTCTAATCTCTGCTTCCAGGAGCTCCAGTCCTTCTTCTGGATGCAGGAAAAAGTCCCCAGTAATGACGGCATCCTTTACTACAGAATCTTCTACGATCAGCTTCGCTCTGAGCAGTTTACCGCCTGCGACCTTGAGTTCAGCTCTCTTTTCGACCATCTGGACTCCGGTGTAGCAGAGTTCATTCCCCCTCTGCCCATTTCCTGAGTTTCTCTGGGGTCACGCTACCGCACAAAGCTTCTCCTGTTCTTTCGTTGTAGAAGCTGGGCACCCCCAGATCTCCTCCACAGGCTTCAGAAATGGCATCACCATACTCCCTCATGAGATCGGCGTTTTCCGTGTTATGCCACACTTCCTTCTCCACAATATCGATATCTCCTTCCTGCTGAAGGGATCGCACCATGGGCTCCAGTTGCTTACAATGGGGACACTCTTTGCCCATGAACCATATCAATCGTTCACCCTTTTCTGCCATCATATCACCTTTTAATGAATAGACCGCACCAACATTCTCCTTTCTCTCCATAAGTCTCCTGAATCTTGAAGTTACAGGGACAAATCAGTTTCAGATCCTTCTTGAAATCTCCGGTGGTCATCCTACATGGACAGTACTTCAGACCGTGATTCTTCTCGTTGTTAAGGACCCCTTTAGCCAGGGTTCCGAGAAATTCCTCATCGTCCACCAATCTGAACTCGGAATCGTCGGTGAACGACTTCCAGGCCTTCTCTATCTCTTCAGTAGTATCGATCTCCCTACCGTATTCTCCTATGACCACTAGCGCCTCACTCTTGCTGCATTCAACGAATGCGTTCTCTTCTCCACAAGTAGGACATATCTCTGGCCCTCTGATGCCGAGATGTATGTCATTGCAGACATGGCATCGCCACAGTTTCTTGGTCATCGGGGTGTATACGTGTTAACGATAATATAAAATTGGCTGGTGCTAGGGTTCGAGCAAGGTGAATTCGGACTCTGGATCGTATTCTCTCCTGGCCGATGTTCCCAGCACCTCCACCAGTATGACCTCCATCACCTGCCAGGTCTTCACCCCCCTCCTGATACAGCCTGTAGTAGATTCTTCTCCTCTACCGCAGGAGAGATGCATATGCAGTCTGGGCCGACCCTCCTCATCGGGGAAGAGCGTGCCCGTGCCCGACACCTCGTGTACGCCCTCCAGAAGGGCCTCCTGTGGAACGACTGGACGTTCCTCTCCATCTCTGGGACCGACCACCAGTTTACTCCCCGTTCCCGCGCCTCCCAATGCGATCAGGTAGCCGGAGGAAATGTTTTCTCTATCAGCCAGCTCTTCGATTTTCTGATGGATGACCTCCCCGTCTTCCAGTCTGATCACGAACACTCTGCCCTGGCTGCCCTTCGAGTACTTCATTTAACATACACCTGATGGAACCCCTATGGCCGTTTCAAATTGATCCCGTCTCTATCTCCACGGCGATATATTATGATTATCTCTGGATGCACTGCACTGACTGGCAACTTCTCTTCTTCTCTAAGTACTGCTGGTGGTATTCCTCGGCCTCGTAGAACTCGTTAGCAGGTACTATCTCGGTGACGATTTCTTTGTCATACCTGCCTGAATGTTCCAGTCTGTTCCTTGATTCAATAGCCTTCTTCTTCTGCTCCCGACTGTGATAGAAGATGGCAGACCTGTACTGAGAGCCCACGTCCGGCCCCTGTCTGTTCTTCGTGGTGGGGTTGTGAACGCTCCAGAACTTGTTCAGCAACTGGTCATAGCCCACCCTTTCTGGATCATACGTGATTTCCACCGACTCAGCATGGCCCGTCTTTTCAGTGCACACCTGTTTGTAATCAGGGTTCTCCGGGGCCCCTCCAGTGTACCCAACTCTTGTGGATACCACGCCGTCCATCTTCCTGAATTTGTCTTCGACGCCCCAGAAGCATCCCGCTGCAAAAGTAGCTCTCTTGAGATTGTTGTTGGACACAGGGCTCCCTCTTTTCCGATTAAGACGACTGCTGATACTTAGACCCTATTCTCCCACCTAGGATAGGAGTAGTCGATGCGTGATATGGGCGTCTCACTTTTGATTCACGCTGAGCTCATTTGGGTGCTATGGGCCTCCGGAGGAAGACCCTTCTGGGCAGGTCCAGTAATAATTCTCATGGAAGTTTTGACCGAAAGATATATAGATATTGATAATGAGTTAGGTTTAGGAAGGGCAGTATCGTCTGACCCATATCATCATCACTATCATCCATTCACACTATCCAACCTCTGGATAGCAATAGGTAAGGGAAAACCCTATAGTTACCAGTTGGTGTACCTGCTCCAGCTGAACAGTGTGGATATAGAGATAGGTTGTATGCTGCCTTTTCTGCAAGAGGTGATATAATGAACATTGATCCCAGCACCACAAAATACATGATTAAGGCAAGATTGACTGCGAACGGTATCGTAGAGAAGCCTGATGTTGTTGGTGCCATATTTGGTCAAACTGAAGGATTACTCGGAGATGAACTTGATCTAAGAGATCTGCAGAAGAGTGGGCGTATAGGTCGTATAGAAGTTGAAGTCGGTTCCAAGAGGGGGAAGTCGGAAGGAGAGGTAATGATCCCCTCCAGCCTAGACCAGGTGGAAACGGTGATCCTTGCGGCGGCTCTGGAGACCATTGATAGGGTCGGTCCCTGCAAGGCTGATATCGAGATCGAATCCATTGAGGACGTTCGCATCTCCAAGCGCTCCCAGATCATTGGCAGGGCGCGGGAGATGCTCAGTGAACTGATCAAACAGTCCAAGTCCACTGGAATCGATCTGACCGACAGTGTCAGGAAATCGGTACAGATGGAGGAGATAATCTTCTTCGGTAAGGAGAAGATGCCCGCTGGACCGAATGTTCCCGATTCAGATGCCATCATCGTGGTGGAAGGCAGATCGGATGTCCTCAACCTTCTGAAGTCGGGTATAAAGAACGCCATCGCCGTTCAGGGAACTAACGTCCCGAAGACCATCACCGATCTTTCCAAGGAGAGGATAATCACAGCCTTCGTGGATGGCGACCGTGGCGGAGAACTGATACTGAGAGAACTCTTTCAGGTGGCCGAAGTTGACTTCGTGGCCAGGGCGCCCAAAGGGCAGGAGGTGGAGGAACTCACCCAGAAGCAGATCATGAAAGCCCTCAGGAACAAGATCCCTGGGGAACAGTTCATAGAGATGTACGGTCTGGACATCGAGATCCCGAAGAGGGATGAAGATGAATACTTCCCCGAAAGACCCAAGAAGAAGGAGGCTCCGGAAAAAAAGGTCCGGAAGGAAAAGCCAAAGAAGGAAGAGAAGAAGACAACGCCAGAACAGGACAGGTTCAGATCGATTATCAACGAACTATCCTCATCCTCCAAGGCCAGACTGATGGACTCCAAGGGCAAAGTGATCGATGAGATCGCAGTCAGAGACTTGGTCAAGACCCTGAAGGAGAATCCTAAGGAAGTTGAATCCATCGTATTTGATGGCATCATTACCCAGAGGATTCTGGATATAGCCTCCAGCCAGGACATCAAAGTCATCGTCGGTACCAGGATGGGCAACGTGACCAAACAGCCCTCCCAGATCGACGTGTGGACCAGGAGCGATCTAAACTGAAATGAGCGATAAGATAGACATAATTGAAGAACTGGACCTGGCGTTAATCGACTCCACCGCAGACATCCTGATACCCAACGATCCTCTGGCCAGAGTGATCGGTCAGGACGAGGCAGTATCGTTGGCCAGGATAGCCGGGAAACAGAGACGCCACCTGTTGCTGGTGGGGCCTCCGGGAACCGGTAAGTCGATGATAGCCCAGGCTCTGGCTCTGCACCTCCCGCGTCCCAACGAGGAGGTCAGAGTGGTCCATAACCCTGAGAATCCTGAACGCCCGTCTATCGAGGTCAGGAAGGCGGGAGAGGTACACAAGGAGAGCGAGTCCAGAGTGGGAGCTGAGGGGGAGTTGGTCAATCCCAGAAAGGCGCCGATCAACGTGGCCGAGAGCCTGGGCTACCGGTGCAAGAACTGCGGTACCTATTCTTCTCCAAAAGAGAGTATCTGCCCCAAGTGTGAGAAGCCCAAGATGGCGGAGTTGGGCATGGACGGTAATCCATTCGGCGACCTAATGAGCGGTATTTTTGAGGCCACGATGGGGGCCACAGGCATGCCAGCCATGACCGCCGGGAAGGAGAGGGTGACCACCACCAGGAAGCGTATGGGAAAAGAGGAGGTGGTCGTCTTCGAGAAGTGTGGGGAGATGATAAGGGTGCTGGACCAGGAGGCGCTGGAGAAGAGACGTGAACTGGAGAAAGTGAGGCCCCAGAAGGTGCTTGTGAAGCTGGACCGGAAGCCGTTCGTGCTGGCCACGGGTGCCAGTGAGACAGAGCTCCTCGGAGACGTTCGCCACGACCCGTATGGAGGGCACCCCAATCTTGGCACCCCGCCCTATGAGAGGGTGGTGGCCGGTTCAATGCACGAGGCTCACGAAGGGGTGTTATTCCTGGACGAACTCCCACACCTGGGCCCACTGCAGAGACATATACTGACCGCGATGCAGGAGAAGAAGTTCCCCCTTAGCGGCAGGAACCCCCAGAGCGCAGGGGCCAGTGTGAAAGTGGACGACGTCCCCTGTGACTTCATCATGGTGGGGGCGTGCAACATACAGGACCTGGAGCACCTGCTGTCCCCCCTCAGGTCCAGGATTTCGGGGGGCGGCTACGAGGTGCTGGTGGAGACCACCATGAAGGACACCGAAGAGAACCGTGCGAAATACGCTCAGTTCGTGGCCCAGGAGGTCTTCATGGACGGCAAGATCCCCCACGTATCTGAAGAGGGGGTGAGGGCGATTATCAAGGAGGGCAGGAGAAGGGCCAACTCACTGGACGGCCAGAGTAATTCGCTGACATTGAGGCTGAGAGAACTGGGTGGATTGATCCGCGCCGCGGGAGATGTGGCGGTGATGGATGGGGACTCTGTTATCGAGCTCGAGCACATCAAGAAGGCCCTCAAGAGGTCCAGATCCGTGGAGGAGCAGATCAGAGACAAGTACGGCTCGTATATGAAGGGGCTCTCCAAGGACTTGAGCTCCTCTCAGAAAGAAAAGTCGCCGTATTACTTCTGGAACCATCAAGGCGATGACAGCATGTTCCACTGAGTTATGACGCGATATCCACGATATCAGCTCACAGCACCAGCTGCATCTTGAGTGCCGCCTCTCCGTCCTCGTAGTAGTTGCCCTCCTTCAACATGACCTCGAACCCCAGTTTCTTGTACAGCTCAATGGCTGGGACGTTGCTCACCCTCACCTCTAATGTGATGAATCGGATGCCCCTGATGGCGCAGTTCTTGATGAACTCCCTACACAGCATGGTGCCGTATCTCTGTCTCTTTGATTCCTCCTTCACGGCGAGCATGATGATCTTGGCATGGACTTCTGATAACAAGATGCCGGCGATGAAACCATGGATCCCTTTGAAATCGTATGCCACCAGAAAACCCTTGGGCCAGTAGGAATGGAGGTCCATCATGAACCTGGGACTGTAGTTCTCCCTGAGCTGATCGATAGCTATTTTGTGGACCTCCTGTAAATCCCTGGGTTCGAACTGCCTGAGCATGGTCGGGATCCATCATTCTGTTAGCAGCTCTTAATCTTTTTCCGTATCTGCCAGTAGGTAACAGCAGTGCCCAACAATACGGCTGGGGCATACATCAGGTAATGTGGGCCCCCCTCTTCGTTTTCGAATATCGTTACCTGGAATCGCTTCTGGGCAGTGTTGTTCGCAAGGTCCCTAACCGACAGAATTATGTGGTGGGAGCCAGAGGGGAGAGATATCAGGCGCTGTGACCCCCTGTAATCGAAAGTGCCGTCCGCACCGACGTCCCACAGATAGCTCCTGATCCCCTGATTATCGCTGGAATTGGAGGCGTCCAACCAGACGAGCCCGTGTTCAGAGGCGTTCCAAAAATTGATCTCCAACGACGGTGGAATCGGGTCTTCTGCCCAGTCCTGGACGAACAACCGGGAGTAGTAGGATGCTACTGCCCTTGACTCAATGCACACCCCTAACTCCCTGTTCTGTTCGAGTGAGGCGTTGCACCAGTTGACGCTGGATATGATTACTGAATCGTCGACGATCATCCCCTTGTTATGCAACATGTCGAAGGGATGGTAATCGGATATCAGTCGAGCCTCGAAGTCCACTCCTGCGGCCTCGCCCCGCCCATTGAGTGTCTCCACTACTTCACTGTTGTTTTTCGAACCTTTCATATTGAACCATGTGGAATCCAGCAGCAGTTTGACCTCCACGCCCCTGTCTGCCGCTGCCAACAGGTCGGACAATAAGCTGGAGCTGTTCAGCCACAGAGGGTCGCAGTAGAACTGCTGGATCAAGATCCTTCTATCAGCGTCCTCGATCAGTCTGGATATCGTTTCCGCGGAAAAATCGGGTGAGACCACCGTGCTCACCTCAGCGGGTAACCTCCTCGTCGAGTTCACGGGGACCACCTTCTCTTGGCTGGTTGCCCTTTGAACTGAGCCCGGGGTATCCCCTTCAAGGAGTACGGAGTCAGGACTCTCTTTCGAAAGATCCTGTTCAATGATGGCCGTGAAATGCGATGCTAGTTCTCGACTTTCGACCGCCGCTCCCCAGCCACGATTATTGTTGAATGATGCAGTCGCCCAGTTCTCCGAAGTTATTAGACATCTGTACCCATCGATCACCGCGATCTTGCAGTGAAGGTAGTCGTATCTCTTGTAGCCTTCCCATGATTTGAGCAGATAGATCTGGCAGCCAGAATCGATCAGCGATTGCAGCCCTGCCAGATATGATTCAGAGAAACCGCCCACCGGGCTCCCCTCCAGGAGAATCCTGACCTCAACCCCTCTCCTGCAACATTCTGCGATCGATTGGAGGACCTCTTTGTCGCTCAGCTTGTACATGCTGATTGAGACGCTCCTTGAGGCAAAATCTAGTTCTCTGAGTATGTACTCTTTCCCATTTTCTGGGAAAGAAAAGGGTTCGACTGAGGCGTGACAGGAAATGGGGTGGAGGTTTGTTCTCCCCGGTACTGAAAGACACCAATCTCGGGAGGTGTTTGAGTCCTGAAAGGTCTCAAATCCCGGCCTTTCTGCCATCTCACCCCTTGGGATCTTCTGGAAGGGCGTACCGAACCACCCAACATCCGTGTATTCGGAGTCACCATAGGTGAATACATCTACAGCCCGTCTTCTATCGTCCCTCAATATCACTTCGTCGCCCCCGTTGGCCAGGATGAATCTCCCCTCCACGCTCAGAGAACGGTTGTCCAGTGCGATAGCTGGGCGACCGTCCGATATCTGAGAAAAGATGGTAATGTTGGAACAGAAACTCAGACTGCCTTTTTCCTCCAGGACCAGATGATCCAGGATACTGATAGAACCCTCTCCATCGGAAAGTGACCAGTTCACCAGATCAACGGGCTGCTCCCCGCAATTGAACAATGAGACAAACTCCGTATCGAAGTCGGGAAACACCCTCCATATGACTACCCCCTCCTGATGAGCCACTTGACCGGTCACTTCATGAAGTGAGAAGGAACCGGGGGACTGCCCTTCGTTGAATGTATGGCCGTAGACGGGTGATGAGAGGCCTGGGATGAAGGTGGGGATCAGGAGGAGGGTTATCAGAACAACCGTCTGGCCTCTCATCAGACCTGATTATTTCTCCCCACCCTAAAGACATTCGAATACAGTTAGTATTACTCAGAGATCCTCGAGAAGGGCGTTGGAAGATCATTGGAGATCGCTTCAGTCTTGACTATATGAATTCCAGCAGGCTGGTCAGGGTCGACCTCTCGTTATCGGATTTTACTACTCCTGAAGCGAGCAGTACTCCATCAGCGCCCAGGTCAAGGGCCTTCTTGACGTCCCTTCCTGTCTTCACACCTGCGCCACAGAACACTCCGATGAATGGATCGATTTCATGCACCGCCTGGACCGCCCCTTCTACCACTTCCGGCCTTGCCGCGGTCACTGACACATCGCCACCAATGAGCTCCGGAGGCTCGATGGCGATGTAGTCTGGACCCATCCTGGCGTATCTCCTGCAGTCATCGACTGTCTCGGCGCATACTATCGACTCCAGGCCTACGGCCCCACAGAGTTCGATCGCCCGGCCCAGCTCCTCGTCAGAGACTTTGTGTTCGGAGTGGTTGATGAGGGTACCCGATGCCCCTGTCGATTTCACCATATGGGGCGTTACCCAGCCGGTCCGAGGTCCAGGTTCATGGGGATCCACGTTCTGGGAGAATACGGGTATGGTAACTCTAGAGGCCACCGCGGACAATTCGACCATCGGCGGGCAGACAGCGATGCATACACCACTGGTCTCCGATACGTCCTGGCATATCCTCCCTATCCTGATCGAGTGCTCTCCCTCTACCTGTTCATATGCCTTGAAATTGATGATGACGGCTGGCGGGCTGATATCAGTCAAAATCTTCGAACCTCTTTCTGAGCCTCTTCAGTATCTCTGGTCTGGTGGTGTATTCCATCTCCTCGGGTGAGAGGATGCCGGGCATGAACGGGCCGTGTCCCCTCATGTACATACTCTTCTCCACCGCCTCCTTTCTCACGTGATTCCATACGCTCCCCGCGAAGAAGTCGATAGGTTCGTGCTCTCCGGGAGGACAATCCGGGTCTTCAAGTCCCTGGAACATCCCGTTGGACACATGGAGTCCCACACAGCACACCCTGGGCGGACCATCGAAGTATGAAGGGTCTGAGTCGTCCACTGAGCAAGGGTACCAGGCACCGTAGTGAGAGCCCCGCATCCATCCCGGTACCAGCATAGGGAACATGAAGGGCTGTAGTATCTCCCCCACCGCCGGGAAACCGCTCTGGGCCCTGACCACCATCACCGGGTCGTCCTTGCCCACGTACTTTCCGGCGGTGATATTCAGCTTATCTGTGCTCACCACGGCGGAAACGCCAAGTTCATCGTTCTTAGAAATCACTCTCTTGATAGCGTATCTGGTAGTATCGCCCAGCAGGCTCAGGATGTCATAACTCTCTTCAGGAGCGGACATCACCACTTTCTTGGAGTCCACCACATCGTGGATCTCGAACTTGTACCCCTCGTTCGCCCGGGGATCGATCACCAGTCCCGTAGTGGTGAATGGGTCCATGAAGGTCCTGGTGAGCGGCAGTGAGTAAGCGCAGGGTTCGGTCTTGTCGGCCATGAAAAATAGCAGAGGTTCGGATGGCCTTTCCTCGAACTCCATCTCCGCACTACCCGGTCCGGCCCCTTTGATATTTCCACTGAATGCGTCAGCAAGTATGTCCTGCCCCGCTCCGTACAGACCCATCTCTTTGGCCATCTCCGTGGCACATTGGAAGGCGTCCCAGGCCAGTCCGTGTACCTGTTCATAGTCCTCCCCACGATCATGAACCATCAGTAAGTTGATGTCGTCTCCCACCCTAGAGACGTGAAAATCGTTGATGGTCCCCTCCCCTACCCCCTCTCTGAGGATATCCTCACATCCTCTCATCATCTTAGGGTGTGGTCGAGTGTGTCCAGCGACGGATCCGATATCTGCCTTGATAACCGAAACAGTAACTTTGTTTGACATTGTGCTCCCCCGAAGTATATTGAAATCAGGTTTGTGAATGAGTATTTGCCTATAAAATATTTGATGTGAATGTTTGATGCGAGTTAATCTATTAAGATAGGATAGTCCTCTGCTGATTGGGAGAGCGTCCTAAAATTGTTTGAAATACTGTTTGAAATGGCCCAGTTGGGCCCGTTTCCAGGGCGGATCTGTAGCTCTAGCCTATGTAGATGGCGTCAGTGGGACATATATCAGCCGCTCTTCTGACACAGTCCTCTAACTCGTCAGGGACTTCACCCTCGAGGTGTGAATGAGTCCTGTACTTCTTTACAATCTGGGACAGCTCTTCCTCTGCCTCTTCAAAGACCTCGGGACACTCATCGTTATAGCATAGCCCACACTGGCTGCATTCTTCCTGATCGATATCGATCTTGATGCTCATGTTACATGAATGATTAGTGGGAGTATTTTTCGTTTATGGTACCTGCAGGACAGACTCACAGTTACCGGCCTCCCTATCAATTAAATACACATCTTACTTATCCAGGATAAGGTGCGATAATGAAGGCTGAAGCTCCCAGAAGAAACACTCGAACGATCGAAGAGGACGACTACGGACAGAGGAGATCGATGTCTGGCTGGGTACAGGAAGTCAGAGACCTGGGAGGGATCTCGTTCATGGTAGTGAGGGACAGGTACGGGGAATTTCAGGTGGCCGCGCCCAAGGAGAAGGTAGACCGGAAGGTGTTCGACCTGATCAATTCTGTGCCCCGGGAGTCGGTGGTTACAGTGACAGGTACGATCAAGGAGAGCGAGCAGGCACAGCGGGGCTGGGAGGTCATCCCATCGAAGGTAGACGTGTTGAGTGAAGCTGATTCTCCTCTCCCCATGGGTGTCGTCGACAAGGTGGGCGTGGAGACAGATACCCGTCTGAACCACCGCTACATGGATCTGAGAAGGCCGGAGATCCGGGCCATTTTTCAGCTCAAGTCCCTGGTGCTGGAGCTCATAGACGAGTCCATGAGGGAACAGGGGTTCATCGAAGTGTTCACCCCCAAGATAGTGGCTTCTGGAGCAGAAGGAGGGGCCACACTTTTCCCCGTGGAATATTTCGGAGAACCCGCCTTCCTGGCTCAGAGTCCTCAGCTCTACAAACAGATGTTAATGTCAACCGGCATGGACAGAGTGTTCGAGATATCACCCGCCTTCCGCGCCGAACCCTCAGACACCACCAAGCACACCTCGGAATTCATCAGTTTCGACGGGGAGCTGTCGTTCATAGAGTCCCAGAGGGAGGTCATGTCCGTGATAGAGGAGTGCGTGCAGCATATCCTTGAGTGCGTCCCCGGACAGGCCGGAGAGATTCTGGAACAGATGGGTGTCAAACTGGAGGTGCCGACCACTCCATTCCCGGTACTCACATACAGCGAGGCCCTGGATATACTGTCCTCTGAAGGGAAGGAGATACCAGAGGGGGAGGACATCGATACCGGAGGGGAGAAACTTCTGGGGGAGATAATGGCCTCCAGGGGCCATGAAATATACTGGATAATCGAGTATCCTGAGGAATCAAAGCCGTTCTATATCATGGAGAAGGAAGAGACACCCTACTCCCACTCCTTCGATCTAGACTACAGGGGGCAGGAGATCTCCTCCGGGGGACAGAGAGAGCACAGATACGGCGAGCTGGTGAAGAGAATGGAGAAGAAGGGGCTGGACCCCTCTTCCTTCAACTACTACCTGGACGCCTTCAGATACGGCATGCCCCCACATGGAGGGTGGGGCATAGGCCTGGAGCGCCTGGTGCAGAAAATGCTCAACCTGTCTAACATCAGAGAGGCAATACTGTTCCCCAGGGACAGGAACCGCCTCCAGCCCTGATTCCAGTTACGAAAGTTTAATCAATGTGTTACCGCGCTTCGCCAACGGATGGGAGATGCTTTTGAGAGAGAGCTAAGAGCTCTGCTGGCTGGAGACGAGGTAGCTCTGAAGAAGATGGTCAACACCTGCGACGAGGAGGAGGAGAGGGGCTACCTTTCCATCAGGAAGCGTCCCTTCCTGGTCATAAGAGCCGCAGGATCCTTCGGAATGGATCTGGTGGCCATATGGGGAGATCTCGCCTTGCCCATCGAGGTCAAGAGTTCTAAATCAGATGTTCTGTGGTTCTCAAATAGTAAACGGCTCCTGGAGCAGGCGGAGAGCATAAAGGAGGATTGTACCAAGACCGGTCTGGTCCCCGTTTACGCCTTCAGGTTGAAGGGGTTCAGGGGGGATCCCTGGAGGGTCTTCTCCCTGCCCGTCGATGAGGCCTTCGGCAGACTTCGGTTGATCCAGAGGAAACTTCCCTTGCCGGATGAGAGCAAAAACGGTAACTACATCATGAGATGGGAAGAGGGTCTCAAGTTGAGCAGTTTCATGGAATACCTCATCGAGGTCGGTGGTATCGACTAGTCCAAGAGGTGATTGCGCTGGAAGCCCCAAGATTCTTCAACAGAGTGTCCCGAAAAATCGAGAAACTGGGCATGAGGGAGAAGGTGATGCTTCTTCTGGCGTTCACCATCATTATCTACGGTGCCTTCATCGCTGTGGACGCTCTGGTACTCAATAAAGTCATCACCGCTGACTGGTGGACTCCCGCAGATCTGGACGTGTACAGGGAGAGGACCCAGGCCATCATTGAAGGGAGATTGCTGTATACCGATGTTCACACTGAGACCCCGCCCCTGATAAATTACATACTGGTGCCGGCTCAGCTGCTGGGTGGTGGAGAACACGTCTACGCTGCCTACTTCTCGTTTTTCTGCTTTCTTACTGCCACCGCACTCTATCTTGGGCTTCGGAAGTGGGACGAGATGGGGGCCTTCACCGCGGCTCTGTTGTTCCTTACCTCTCCCTTCGCCGTCGCTGAAGCCACTATGGGGGTGGAGGACGAGCCGATCATCGCCTTTATTTTCATACTGCCTTTACTGTTGTTGATCAACGAAAAGGGAAGGACCTCGGCGTTATCTTTGGGACTGGGGGTATGGACAAAGATGTTCGCCGCCCTGCTCTACCCTGTGCTGCTGCTGAAGACTAAGAAGACCGAGGAGAGGCTCTACCATATCATAATAATCATGGGGACCACGGCCATCATCACCATACCATTCCTTATCTTGTGCGGTGCCGACTTCACCTGGTTCCTGAAGTTCTACTTCCTGGGAGTCGAAGGCAGGGGCACAGCGGGACTTAGTACCTGGGCCTTCCTCCACATGGGCGGTATTTCCTTCCCCAGCACTGTGATGGTGGCGACAACGGGTGTTGGTATCTTGGCCGGTCTATGGTACTCGTTGAAAGAAAAACTGAGCGCCTGGAAAATGGCCACCCTGGTCACATTGATTTTCTTCCTCTTCTATCCAAAGATCCACTTGGGGTACTACCTCATGCCGATGACTCTGCTGTTTGTATGGGGGGCCAAAGACCTCAACATCTCTCTGAGGTGTGTGCTCCTGTTTATCCCGCTGATCTTCGCCGTGGGATTCGCGGAGAACGCTACTGGGGCCCCGCTGTTCGATTACAGCTGGGGGTGGATAGCGGGTTTCTTACTTTCTCTGGCCGCCTCTCTACTGCTCTTGGACACCACACTGAGAGCACTCAAGAAGGAGCCGTTTATTGGTAACGATGAGAGAACGCCGGAGGGGAGTCAGTAGTGACGCATCATGGGGGCAGTCAGAAATCACCTATCTGCTTGCCTTCGATGCTGTAGAACTTCATACTTTTGACCACATAGAGTGGACATAGATCGAGGTGATAACCGAGATATTCACAGTCTTCGTCCTTAACCTCACACTCGGCGCACAGGGCCACACCCCTCTCCATGGCACACTCGTATACCCTGCATTTGTAACTGGACCCCTTGTTCTCTGCCTGGCACCCAGAACATTCTCTCCCGTACTGCTCGCACTCATCACACAAAATCCCGCAGACCGCCAAGAAGGTCATCGATTAACTATTGATAACAGGAATATATGTATCTATGTTTGTCTGGAGGAATAGTCTCGACCAGAGGCGGGGGTGGCAAGAGAAAAGACAGGCGGGACGATCTGCACTCATAGGGTTCATCATCTCCCGCCCGGGATCAGCCATACCTTATCTTCATCCAGCCACGTGAACTGCAGCTGCTACCGCCTGCCTTAATTCATTATTACTACCTACATATATAGAAATATCTCCAAAAGGTCAACCTAGTAGGGCCCAATTATATGAGGGCTCGAGCCATCTTGATAAGGTACAAGAATGATTGGGAAGTATAGAGGAGTGCACATCCTCCGGCGGCCAATCGGATACTTGAGAGTGGCAACTTCAGGATGGAAACTGAGCCCCGGACGGCGGATATTGGCGTTTGGGGGAACTCGGGAGCAGGACAGTATTGAAGATGATATCTCGTGAACATGAAGAAGAACCTGGACAAATACGGGAGCTACCTTAGCAAAGAAGAACAACCCGGTTTCGTTCAGCCCATGCTGGCCACGGGGGCCGAGGACTGTTTCGATGCTCCCGATTCTCCAAGTAATGTAGAGGATAGGATGGGAGGTGTGGATTGGTGGGAGTGAACCTGAGACCGATTGTGGTCAAAGACTCTATCGATCTGGAGGAACTGGAGGACAGGGTAATAACAGTGGACGCATCCAACATACTTCACCAGTTCTTGTCCACCATAAGAGAGCCGGACGGTACTCCTCTGACCGATTCACAAGGCAATATCACCTCTCACCTGGTGGGGCTTTTTTATCGAACACTCAAGTTGAAAAGAGACTTCTCCATCATGCCCGTATATGTTTTTGACGGTGAGATGCCGGATATGAAGACCCGGGTGATCAGTGAGAGAGCTGAACGGCGGAGAAGGGCGGAGAAGAGATGGGAGGAGGCCAGAGAGGAGGGGAAGACGAAGGAAGCATTCAGGGCAGCAGTGAAGACCGGAGTGCTCACGGACGTGATGATTCAAGATGCCAAGACCGTGTTGGAGTATATGGGGGTGCCATACGTACAGGCCCCAGGGGAGGCCGAGTCTCAGTGCGCATTTATGACCCTTGATGGATCCGTGTTTGCCATGAACAGTAGGGACTACGATTCACTCCTCTTCGGTGCCAGGAAGCTCCTCCGATATCTGAGCATATCCAATAAGAAGGATGTGGAGATCATTGACCTGGGAAAGTTTCTCAGTCACCATGGGATCGGCCTGGAACAGCTCGTGGATATGGGGATACTGATGGGTACTGATTACAATGAAGGGATCTACGGGGTGGGACCGAAGACCGCTTTGAAGCTTATCAATGAGTATGGAAGAATAGAGGATGTTCCAGAGAAGTACCTGGAGAAGTTGAATAAGATGGACGAAGATTACCACAGGATTAGAAGATACTTTTTAGAACCCCCAGTTACCAGCGACTACGATCTAGATCTCCACGAGCCAGATAAGGAGGGCCTGGTCAATTTCCTCTGCGAAGAGCGCGGTTTCCCGGAGCAGAGGGTAGTCGATAATCTGGAGAAATAGTACGAGGGCGCTATGGATCATCGCCGATCAGGCTCTTACCACCTTTTTGCTCCTCCTCGGAGATTAATATGAAGACGACAGGTCACCCGATGGCTCTGGTTCCCCGTGCTTTCTGGACATGATACACAGGTCTGTGCCCTTCTTCAAGAGTCTTTTGGCTCTGCTGTGCAGTGATGCTGATTTCCACCTTTGGACGTTCTTGTCTTGAGGGAGAGCAAGGGAAGGTTGATAGTATTTGACGGTACATCACAATATGATAAGATGAACGGAGCCCTAGTTCTCATCGACTCAAAAGTGGGGGCTGAATCGGAGATAATGGATGCCCTGTGCGATATGGATGATATGAAGCAGGCATATCTGGTGTACGGGCTGTATGATATCGCAGCCATCATCAAAGCCAGTTCGACAGGTGAACTGGAGAACATTGTCACTGAGCAGATACGCAAGATCGCAGGTGTCGAGTCCACACTATCTCTGATCATCAGTAGGGAATGCAAATGATCTCTTTTCCTCCGGCCCGATCCGACCCTTCACGGGCAGAGGAAACGTTCCTCGGTGGGAAGGTGGTATGCTGAGCCTGTTCGAGAAGGACATAGGGACCCTGATGATGAGGCTGAGAGAAGATGCAGAGGGCGAGGTGAGCAAGGGCCTGGACAAACTGGCTGACAGACTCGTCCAACTGAGAGACGAGAACCTACTCAAGATCAACCACTCCGTTATGGAGATGGTGGTGGCGAAACACCTGCTCAAGAGAGGGTACAGGGTGGACTTGGAGAAAGAGGTGGACGGCGACCTGACCTGTGACGTCCTCGCGGTCAAAGGCGAGGGAAAGCTGATCGTGGAGGTGGAGACCGGGTACGTGCCTCCGTCACACGCCCTGGATCCCGTGGACTACATCAGGGCCAGAATATCCAGCAAGATATCGAGGTACAGCAACTACTGTCACAAGTTCGTCCTTGCATCTCCTCCCCACTACATAATGCCCATCCCTGAGGTGTTCGTAAGACCGCCCAGATTCAGGAAAAAGGAGCAATTGAAAACCATAAAAGAGTATTGTGATATTTACTATTCCAATCCGCCGGTGACTCTGGAAGAAATACTGCGCTCCAGGATCCATAGTGTGTTCCTGGTGGAGGTCGACCGCCTGTCGGTCATCGAAAACGCCCCGACTGAGTATATGAACAAGATAAAGGGATGGTACCCCTGAACGTATCCCCCTCGTTCATATATTACATCTGATGTCTGTAACCACGCCCGATGGTAGCTATGATTTCCGCCGAATCCCCGTTGCTGTTCCTACTGACCGTGGCCTTTGTTTCTCTGTCTGGAGTCATCATGCCCGGCCCAGTACTGGCCGCCACTATCACCAAGGGCTACGAAGACCAGAGGGCCGGTTTGAAGATAGCGCTAGGCCACTCTTTTGCAGAACTGCCCCTGATCGTGGTGATCTTCCTGGGCTTTGATTTCTTCTTCAAAGACCAGTTGATATTCTCCGCCGTTGGTCTGCTGGGAGGTGCCATGCTGCTCTACATGGGATATGAGATGGTGAGGGACAGGGAGAAAATTCTGGAGGACAGACCGGTAGTGGAGTATAACTCCACGACCGCGGGGATAATCACCACCGTTGCCAACCCTTACTTCTTCCTATGGTGGGCCACCGTGGGAGCCGCGCTCATAGCAAGTGCAGTTGAATTCGGCTGGATAATGCTCCCCATCTTCGCAGTGGTTCATCTGAGTTGTGATTTTCTCTGGAGTCATTTTGTGGCCTATTCGATTTTCAATACCAGGGGGTTGTGGAGCAAAAAGAGGCATCATTTCCTGTTCCTGATTGCAGGCCTGATCATGTTGATATTCGGCGTCTATTTCATCGCCAGTTCTGCCCTCAATCTGGTCTGAACATCATGACCGGTGCTGTCCTAATGATCAGAACTATAAAGATCTGAGCGCCATTCACTGCTCCATCAACGACCGATTTTGGTCATTCGCTCCAGAGGAATCCTCGCTCTCTTAATCGTCTCGGGGTCAAGATCGATCACAGTCTCCATGTGTTCCAAAGAATTGACCACTGACTCCAAATCGATCATCTTCATCGGAGGGCATACAGCACTCGGCAGTTCGTAGTATGTCTTGTCTGGGCACTCCCGCTTCAGTCTGCTGATGATCCCCATCTCGGTGCCTATAATGAACTCTTCAGCGTCAGACTCATGCACCCTCTTGATCAATCCAGAAGTACTTCCCACGAAGTCGGCGTGGTCGATCACCTCTGGTCTGGATTCCGGGTGAACGATCACCTCTGCCTCGGGATGTTCCTCTTTCAGCCTGGCTATCTGACCAGGGGTGAACGACTGATGTGTGGGACAGAAACCGGGGAATAGGATGACCTCCTTTTCCTTGACCGATCTCTTCACGTATCGTCCCAGGTTGTTGTCAGGTACGAATATAATCCGGTCTTCCTCCATAGCCTTGACCACTTTGACCGCGTTTGCCGAGGTGCAGCAACAGTCCATCTCGGCCTTGCTCTCAGCGGAGGTGTTCACGTAGCCCACCACTGCGGCCTCGGGGTATTGCTCTCTCATCTGGGCGATGCTCCCCGGATCGCACATTGCTGCCATGGGGCACTTGGCGCCAGGCTCGGGCAGCAGTACGGTCTTCTCCGGGCTCAGTATCTTGGCACTCTCAGCCATGAAATCCACACCGCAGAATACGATGACGTCGGCATCTGTCTCCGAAGCTTCGATAGAAAGGCCCAGGGAGTCACCTAAAAAATCAGCGACCTCCTGCACCTCTTGAATCTGATAATTGTGAGCGAGTATTACCGCGTTCTTCTCCTCCTTCAAACGGTCTATTCTCTTGGAAAGGCTCATCGTGTGCTTGATGAAAGGTAATGTATAAAAAGCTTAGCCGCGGCCAATACCCTGACTTCAGGACCCTATGGACGGCTCATTTCTTGTAGTCCTGATAACTCTTCTCTATACGCTCCAGCTCCTTTTCGTTGAAACGCCAGCCGGAAGCACCACAGTTGTCTCTGACCTGTTCGCCCCGTGAGGCTCCCGGGATGACCCATACATTATCGTCGTCGATCAGCCAGTTGAGTGCTCCCTGTGCGGTCGTCTTTTCGTGATTCTGGGAGCAGGTCTTCAGGGATTCTAGCACGGGCTGGACCCTTCTAACGTTCCATCTCCAAAAGGCGGGTCTCAGGCGCCGGAAGCCGGTCACTTCCCCTCCGCCCAGGAACTTTTCGGTGAGCAGCCCCTGCTCCAGCGGGCTCCAGGCGATGATGCCAATGTCGTTGTCACGGCAGTACTCAATCAGCCCGTTCCTCTCGGGGTCTCTGTTGATCACATTATACCTTACCTGATTGGATACTATCCTGCATGTAGACAATGCTGACTGGGCCTCCTTCAAATGTTTAATGGAGAAGTTGCTCACCCCGATGTGTCCGATCTTCCCCCCGTTCACCAGCTTCTCCATATTCTTCATCAATCGACGTGTGGAACACAAATAGGGAGGCCAGTGAATTTGGTACAGGTCTATGACATCGGTATCCAGACGCTTCAGGCTCTTCTCCACGGCCTTGAACACTGAGTCCGCGCCCAACCTGAAGGGCCAGTATTTGGTGGCAATGATCACTTCTTCCCTATCAGGCAGGAGTTTCCCGAGCAATCTTTCTGATTCTCCCCACCCGTATATCTCGGCGGTGTCGATGAGGTTGACCCCTCTTTCCAGTGCCTCATCCAGTATTTCTGAAATTTCTTTCTCCCCGTAAGATTTCCCGTAGCTCCAATACCTCTTTGAGCCCCACTGCCAGGCGCCCAGCCCGATGACGGAAGGGCGCATACCGCTCGAACCCAGTTGCCTGTATTCCATGCGGTTAGCATTCTGCTGGCATTATTTCATGATTTTGAATTGGCGGTTGGAAATAAGGCTGATATTGAACCCCTACCTGGCCATTATAGAAAGTGGCCGCGGGCGCAAAACAATAACCCAAAATGGACGGCTAGTTTTAAATAGCATGCTATTTCATTGGACGAAATTGATGGTGCAGCCGGAATACTTTGAGAATTGGCCAACGGAGACGATTGAACGGACCAGACAAAAAATGTAAGCATGTTAGATATTTGAAAGATGTAACATGAATAGAATTGTCTAATATTGGGGTGGGACAGTGCAGGTTAAGATTACTGAAGAGTACTGCAAGGGCTGCAATCTATGTACTCTAGTGTGTCCTCGTGACGTCTTTCAGGTGAGCGATGAGAGATGCGATCGGGGTTATTGTATCCCTTCTATAGAGAGGCCACGAGACTGCGTGAACTGGGAGAGGAAAGATCCCCAGAAGGCAGTCTGCGAGAGATGTATATTGAATTGCCCCGATCATGCCATTACCTGGGACCTGGGCGATGACGTATCGGGCAGCCCTGTGGAGGAGATCGCATGAGGCTGGAAGAGGGTGATTATTTTCTGCAGGGAAACGAGGCCTGTGTGGAGGGTGCAATAGCGGCTGGTATCGGTTTCTTTGCCGGATACCCGATCACGCCCTCCACAGAGATAGCCGAGGGGTTCGCAGAGAGGCTGCCTCAAGAGAACAGCATTTTCATCCAGATGGAGGACGAACTGGCCTCCATAGCCGCCATAATAGGCGCCTCCTGGACTGGAAAAAAGAGTATGACCGCCACCTCAGGTCCTGGATTCAGCCTGATGCAGGAGAACCTGGGTTACGCGGCGATGACCGAGACGCCCATTGTCATAGTAAATGTGATGAGAGGGGGTCCATCCACCGGTCTACCCACCAAGCCTTCACAGGGGGATGTTCTGCAGGCAAGGCACGGTTCTCATGGAGACTACCAGACTATCGTGCTGGCCCCTTCCAATGTCCAAGACATGTTCGATCTTACCGTCAGGGCGTTCAACCTTTCTGAGAAGTACAGGGTACCGACTATCCTCCTCTCCGATGCGGAGGTAGGCCACATGAGGGGCAAACTCACCGTTCCAGAGAAGATAGAGGTGATCGACCGGAAGGAGAGAACTGACAAGGTGTGGCACGACGGTTTTGCTTACGACGATTCCCTCGTACCCAAATTCCCCACCTTCGGAAAGGGTTTCAGGGTGCACGTCACCGGTCTCTCTCACGACATATCTGGATATCCCAGAGATGATTACGACGTCCACGAGGAGCTGATCCACCGTCTGATCGAGAAGGTCACCAACGGCCGGGAAGACATCTGTGAGACGAAAGAGTGGAACCGCGAGGCTGGTCGGTTCATCATCGCCTATGGATCTCCAGTTATGTCCTGCAAGAAGCTGGTCACAGAGGACGAGTCTATTGGGCTTCTCCAGCTACTCACCATATGGCCTCTGCCCGAGGAGCGGATCAGAGGGGTGGCTAGGAAGGCGGATGAGATCGTGGTGCTGGAAATGAACATGGGGCAGATATTCCCGGACATTGAGAGGTTGGCCTGCAAGGAAGGATGCGATAACGTGCGACTGTTCTCAAAAGTGGGAGGAGAGGTGCACACGCCCAGCGAGGTGGCGGAGTTCTTGGAGGGGGGTTGATATGGAGTTCTTTGATATCTTCAGGGAAGACAGATGGCCGCACATGTTCTGCCCGGGGTGCGGTATAGGGACCATCATGAACCTCTACTACCGGGCGTTCGACCAGATCGGTCTGGCCCTCGATGATTGTGTCTACGTGGCGGGCATCGGTTGTTCCTCACGTATCATAGGCTACATACGAGGAGACTCGATCCACACCACCCACGGTCGACCGCTGGCCGTGGCCACAGGTATCAGCCTCAGCAACCCCGATCTGAAGGTCATTGTGTTCACTGGGGACGGCGACCTGGGGGCAATAGGAGGTAACCACTTCATCAACGCCTGCCGGAGAAATGCCGATTTCACGGTCTTTTGCATCAACAACAACATCTACGGAATGACTGGCGGTCAGGCGTCGACCTGTACCCCTCACGGGGCGTACAGTACCACCACCCCCTACGGCAATAAGGACTACCCCTTCGATCTCTCCGAACTGGCAGTCACTGCCGGGGCCAACTACGTGGCCCGATGGACGGTCCGGAATGTGAAGGAGTTAATCAGGTCGATGAAGAGGGCCATCATGAAAGAAGGCTTTTCCTTCGTGGAGATCACTTCGCCCTGCCCCACAGGATTCGGCAGGAGGAACGACATGTCGGATATCAAGGAGATGCACGAGTGGATGGAGGAGAAGAGCGTCCGCAGGGAGAAGACGCGGGAACTCGGACTGGACCCCGTCGATCTGAATCTGGAAGGTAACATCACCATAGGAGAGTTCATAAACAGGGATCGAGAGCCGCTCACCTTCATATTCGACTCTGAATAGAGATAGTTACTCTATACTGAAAGCAATCCGTCTCTATTCGAATCGGTCATTTCGTCTCTTTCTGGGGCTTTTTCCTTTCTTTGGGCCTGTACAGTATCCTAAGGGCCAGGTAGGACGTTATGGTTGCCGTGACCACCAGTATAGCGCTCATACCGACCAAGAATAGAGGGTCCAGGGCGACGGAGAGTAATCCTGCATCGTGCTGCCCTGCCCAGTTCACGACCCCTGTCAGGGTGACCACCAGTACCGCGGCTATCGCGGACAGAAAGACGGTCAGGGAGAGCAAGACCACCACGGTGGTGTTGTCCTCTGGGGAAATGAGTCCTCTTGCCCTCCAGGTGAGCCCATAGTATATGAAGCCGTGATCCTCGAACTTCTTGACAAATCCCCCACTCTCCAGCTTCTCCAGGTGCCTGTAGACCCCGGCTTTGTCCATATCTAGCTGCCTGGCCAGTTGAGTTACCGTGCGCCTCTTGGATCTGAGGGATTTCAACAGATCCAGCCTCGTATCTGAGGCGAGGGCGAAAAGAGATTCCTTGTCCAGCTCGATCCTCATGGTTAACCCCATTGACCATCGACATCAAGAGAGACCCAAAGGGTCTTCAAAGTCTGCAGTGGATACCAGCAGAACCATCATACCATCGCCTACAAAAGAGTTCTTCTAGAAGTATACGAATCACCGTGGACTTGAACTCAACGGCAGAATAATATCAGATGGAAAGATTAACAATATAGTGGCCAATAGGATATTCCGGGAGATACCCGTGACGGAAAGATCTATAAGATTCGCTGGACTGGGCGGACAGGGGATCATTTTTGCCGGTGTTGTACTGGCCAGAGCCTTTGCCTTGTACGAGAGGTGGGATGGCAGGGAGTTGTACGCCAACCAGACCCAATCCTATGGGCCCGAGGCCAGGGGCGGTGCTTCCAGATCAGATGTGGTAGTTTCCGATGATAAAGTATTCTTCCCGCTGGTGGAGCGGCCCGACTACCTGATCCTCATGTCTCAACCCGCCTACGACAGATATATCGAAGAGATTGATGAGGATACGGTGATATTCCTGGATTCGGACTCGGTGGAGGGAAAACCATCCAATGAGCATTACGAGATCCCTGCCACATCCAAGTCGGAAGAGATCGGTGCCAGGATCGTGGCCAATGTGATTATGCTGGGCGCTTTCGTAGAGATCTCCGCGATGATTGGCAAAGACTCGATTTCTCGGTCTCTAATGGACGTCGTTCCCGAGGGAACGAAAGAGGTTAACAGGAAGGCATTGAACCTGGGCTTCGCCCTGGGCAAGAATGTGTTGGAGAGCACCTGAAGATAGACAAGAGTTTGATAACCTGGACCGGAGGGGGACATAATAGGAAACACTTATGGTTTTTCTCGTTCCTTTGGTGTTCGGTGTGTATGAAAGATCTCTTCGCTCTCAGGGAACGGGGCAGAGACGCCCTATCGGAGGGGGAAGCCAAGTCTCTGCTTGAGGACTATGGTATCACGACCACCGAGTTCGCCGTGCCCACCAGAGAGGAACTTTCAGACCTTGATATCCAGTTTCCCGCGGTGGTCAAGGTGAATTCTCCGGACATTCTGCACAAGACCGATATGGGAGGGGTCTTTCTCGACATCGATGACAGGGAAGAGCTGTTGGAGAAATATGATCTTATCATTGAGAGGTTCGGGGAGGTCTCGGTGTTGGTGGAACCCATGGAGGAGGGCGGCATTGAGGTCATAGTGGGCCTGGTGAAGGATGACACGTTCGGTCTCTCCATCATGTTCGGGGTGGGAGGGATATTCACCGAGCTGTACCAGGATGTGTCTTTCCGAAAGGTGCCCATAGGGATCGAAGATGCCGAAGAGATGATCGAGGACATAAGGGGCGGTAGGCTCTTTGAAGGGTTCAGGGGGAAGAGGGCGGATAAAGAGGCAATGGTGGAACTCCTGCACCAGGTATCTGAGCTGGGCAATGTACTGGAAGAACATATCAATCAGGTCGATCTGAATCCCGTGATAGTGTACGAGGAAGGATATGTGGTGGTGGACGTCAAGGTCCTCTTGGAGCCCGGTTGACGCCCAATCTGCCAGGGTTGAATTTCCGGTATTCTTGAAGTAAGTATAGAGTGATTTATCTATTAGTAATCGATACTTATCGATGCTAGACAAGAAGGTGATCCATCTGACAGGTTCTAGGGAAAAACAGGCCAAGGAGTACTTCAACTGCACCACCCGGGAGAGGGCGGTATTTGAGGCGGGCATCAAAATGGGCACCATCTATCACCAGTTCGTGGGAACCCCCATCGCTTCATCCAACGTGGAGAGCCTTGAGAGAGCCATCGAGGAGGGTGTACTGGTTCAGCCTTTCGTAGATGATGTCAGAGTGAAGATCGATAGGGATGCGTTGCGGGAGAAGAAGAATCAGTACGATTACCAATCTCTGAGTGGTCCGATGCTTGATGTCCGACTCTCCATGAGGGTGGAAGGGGTCGTCGTCAAGGCCAGTATGAAATTCATAGAAGAACTCAAGTATCCTCTGATGTTCATTGAATCCATAGAAGAATGATGATCAGACTTACGGGAGTTTCTTGTCTGGACGACAGAACAGAAGGTTGGAGTATTTACTGGATGGATGCCTCACCACCCAGTTCGTTGCCGTGCTAGAAAGAATACATATATGATGAGTGGACATTCGGAAGTGGGTCCTCTGCTAGTATTTAGGAATATCAAATCTGGGCGGAGGTCCATCAAAGCATAAGAATATTAAACGGTAAGAGTCATACTGGTGGAGCAGCACCGCGATATTTAGGATAATCTATTTGCTCTTTGGTGAAATACATGAGTAGGGGGACTAAGATTGGTATTACTGGTCTTCAAGGAGCTGGAAAGACCTACGCCCTGGTTAAAGTTATAGAGATGCTCGAAGAGGAGGGCAAGAAGGTCGGAGGGATGATCACCAGGCCAATCATCGAGGACAGAAAAAGAGTCGGCTTCTACGTGATCGACTGGGAGACCGATGAGAAGGGGATTTTAGCCCACATGGATTTCGATACTGATTTTGAAGTGGGCAAGTTCAATGTCGACCTCAAGACCTTGGAAACAGTGGGAGTCAGCGCTCTCAGGAGGGCTACCGAGGAGGCGGATATCATCGTCATAGATGAGGTGGGGAAGATGGAGGTGGAGAGTGAAGATTTCGTGGACGCTGTGAAGGAAGCCCTCGAGGCTGAGAAACCGATGCTCCTGACACTGCACAAAAAGTCCAGGAACCCGCTCCTGCAGAATATTCGCAGGAGGGATGATGTCCGAATACTAGAGGTCACCCCCATCAATAGAAACTTACTCCCCTACAAGATAATGAAATTGATGAAGGGAGAAATCCTGTGAGTGGGAGCGAAGCAGCAATCGAGATTGTAGAAGGGGGCACCAGGCTTCTCGTCCCCCCGGATTTCTCGAAGGTTGGACCGGGCACCAGGCGTGGGGGACCATTCTTCAATCAGCAGATGGCTTTTAACAGGGACGTCTCAGTCTTGGTATTCAACACTCTGAGTATCGATGGCGGTACCGTGTTAGATGGTATGGCAGGCACTGGCGCCCGGGGGGTGAGATTGGCTAATGAGGTCTCCGGGGATTTCCAGGTGACGATCAACGACTTGAACAGGGATTCCTATGAATACATCGTACAGAATATCGAGCTGAACCGCCTGGGCAACTGCCGACCCTCCAATGACGACATCAGGTGCCTCACGGCCAGGAAGTTCTATGACTATGTGGACTTGGATCCTTTTGGCAGTCCTGCACCGTACACCCTTCCGGCCATCCAGGGATGCAGGAGAAGTGGAGTTCTCGCTGTTACAGCCACCGATACTGCCCTCCTGGCGGGCGCCCACGCCAACAAGTGCGAGAGGCGATACGGGGCCACGCCGGGCAGATGTGCCTTCTGTCACGAGATCGGTCTCAGAATACTGGTTGGATTCATTGCAAGGGAAGCAGCCAAGGTTGATCGAGGTATCGAGCCCCTGTTGTGTTACTTCGCCGATCATTATTTCCGAGCCTACGTCCGAGTAGAAAAGGGCGCGAATCGAGCAGATCGCTCTCTTGACCAGCTGGGGTTCATCTATTATGACCCTGGGAGCGGTAGTCGCAAATTTGGCAAGCAGAGATCGGAGGGAGCATTCGGACCTCTATGGGGCAGTTCACTCAAAGACCAGGAGCTGCTGGAGGATATGGAGGTGAACAGAAGCCTGTCTGAAGGTGTCAGATGTGAGAGGTACCTCTCTGAATGGAGAGGAGAGTTATCTGTTCCCTTTCATTACGAAACGGACGAGATAGCCTCCCTCATGAAAGGCTCCCCACCGAAGCTGGACCAGATACTGAGCAGGCTGAGGGAACACGGGAAAGCGTCCAAGAGCCACTATTCGTCCACCAGCTTCAAGACCGATATCGAATTCGAAGACATGATGTCTATTCTGTCCGACCTCTTCTGATTTGACAAATGATTTATAGCAGTCTCAGTATCGGAGATTTAGGGTGTGAATACTTGCCTACTCTGGCTGTGATTGGAAGTCAATGGGGTGACGAAGGAAAAGGTAAGATTACAGATTTTCTGGCCGAGGATGCCGATATGGTAGTGAGGTTCCAGGGTGGAACGAACGCAGGCCACACGATCGGTATCGAGGATGAAATTTTCAAACTTCATCTCCTTCCTTCAGGTATACTGAGACCCCAATGTCATGCGGTTATTGGTAATGGAGTGGTCGTCGATCTAGACGAACTCACTCAAGAGATCGATGGGCTGGTGGACAGTGGAAGGAGGGTGGACAATCTGAGCATTTCAGACCGGGCCAACATCCTGCTCAGCTACCACCAGATACTGGATGGGGCTGAGGAAAAGCATCGGGGGGATAAGGAGGTGGGTACCACAGGCAGAGGTATCGGCCCCTGTTATTCTGATAAGATCGCGAGGCACGGTCTTAGGATGTGTGACCTGGAAGATGAAGACACTCTGAGACAGAAGGTGGATCTCATCTACCCCATTAAGGAGCGGATGATAGGACTGCTGGATGGAGAAGGACTGCCTTCAAAAGAAGAGGTCATCGAGAAGCTTCTTGAGTTCAGGGAGAGATATTCAGGGTTAGTCACCGACACTTCGGTGCTCATCAATAACGCCATACGGTCAGGGGAGAAAGTCCTATTTGAGGGGGCCCAGGGCAGTATGTTGGACATCGATCACGGCACTTACCCCTACGTGACCTCGTCCAACTGTGTGGCGGGAGGTATCTGCACCGGAGCGGGAGTCCCGCCCTCGTCCATAGACGAAGTAATAGGCGTGGTGAAAGCATATACCACAAGGGTGGGCAAGGGACCCTTGCCCAGCGAGCTCACGGGCCCGATCGGCGATGAGATCAGAGATAAGGGGAAAGAGTTCGGGACCACCACCGGTCGTCCCCGGAGGTGCGGTTGGTTGGATCTGGTGGTGGTCAAGAACTCCACCAGAATCAACGGTTTCACCAGGCTGGCGGTGACAAAGCTCGATGTCCTGAACGGGCTGGACACCCTCAAAGTGGTCACCGCATACGAGATCGATGGTGAGAGGATTGAACACTTCCCGGCCAGCCTTGATCGAGTGGAGAGGGCCCGCCCCATCTACAAAGAACTTACTGGATGGGGGGACTGGAAGAAAGGGGAGGCGGGCGATATCGCAGACCGGGGCTACGATGCCCTGCCCGGGGGTATGAAGGACTATCTGGAATTCATATCAGAGGAGACAGCGGTGCCTATAGGCATAGTCAGCATCGGAAAGAGAAGGAATGAGACAATCGATCTGATGGAAGGAAAGTGGACGAACAGTTAGTTAGAGTGTAGCCCTCTCGAATTCTCTGGATTCGAAGGGTCTGGTGGCATCGATACCTGCTTTCGTGGTGGTGTCTTCTGAGCTGGGGTCCAGGGATGATCCGCGTGCGTTCTTCACCATCACCAGATCTCTATCCGCCTGAAACCTGGTGGCCAATGCCCATTCTACCTGCTGATCATCATGGACATCGATATCCTCATCCACGATGATCACCCGCTTCATCGAAGTGTGCCCCGCGAAAGCGGCCATGATTGCGTTCTTGGCATCTCCCACATTGTTCTTGGTGATGGATACTACACCATGCAGCCAGCAGCAACCACCTTCGGTCAACCTCACACCATGCACAGAGGGAACGACCTGCCGCACCGTCCTGAGGATCATCGGTTCCCGGGGCATACCCATCAACAAGAAATGCTCCATCCCACCGGGGAGGATTATGTGAAATATAGGATCATCTCTATGATATACCCTATCGATCTCCACCACCGGCTGTTCTCTCACACGATCGTATGTTCCAGTGATATCAACGAAGGGACCCTCCTCCGCGGTCTCCGAGGTGATCCTACCTTCCAACACATATTCAGAATGGGCGGGTACAGGAATTCCACACTCGGTCTTCGAGACCTCCACTGGTTCCCCCAGACCGATGGACCTCAAGGCACTCCCTATCTCCATTTCATCCTGCCCAAATTCGACGGAGAGGGCTGCTGACAACAGGACGGAGGGACAGATGCCGATGGAAAAAGTCACCGGTAGATCCTCGCCCCGTTCCAAGCTCTCCTGGTGTAGGGCATAGAGGTGTCTGGGCACGAGCCGGATGGCAAATCGACTGTCATCCAGGAGCATCAGTCTGTGGAAAGAAATATTCCTCTTCTCCTGACCTGCTATTGCGACCCCCGCAGTGACGTATCTTCCCCCGTCCTCTGGAAAGAATCTAGGAATAGGCAAATCCCGCAGATCGAAGTCCTCCTCGATATTATACTTGAAGGGGGGATTGTCTATCTCCCTCGTTTTCTCGGGGGACTCCAGAGCCTGAAGCATGTTCTCCTGTATCTCCTGGTTATCCATGTTAAGCGAAGAGGCCACCCTTTCTCTCTCGCCCCAGAGATTCCCCACCGCCTTACTGCCCTTCAGATTCTTGAAGAAGACAGGCGTGGTGGGATTCTCCTTCAGAATTTTCGTTACTTCCAGATCTAGTGACACCTCATGCTCGATGGTCAGCACCTCGTCCACACTCGAAATAAGGGCCCTGAGAGACATGGTCTTCACATGTATAAGGGGGTATATTAAGATACAGAATTGAGAGCGGACTCAGCAGTTCGAGGATATGTGAGTTGGGAAAGGTATATTATATACTCAAGGAATGGCTGGAAACATGTCCGAGGACGTGAGGGAAGCGATCAGGAAATATGCACTGCAGAATGCGGTCTTCTATGGTGGCGTAGCCAGTTCAAAGGCGGTGATGGGGAAGGTGATGGCCGAGATGCCGGAATGCAGGTCCCGGGCCCAGGAGATCGTCCCACTGGTGGATGAGATCGTGGAGGAAATCAATTCCCTGTCATCTGAGAGGCAGGAATCATTACTCAGAGAGATCGACGCTTCCCTGCTGGAGAGGGAGAGCGGCAGTAGAGAGTCTAGACTGCCTGATCTGGAAGATGTAGTTCCAGGAGAGGTGGTAATGCGGTTCGCCCCCGGTCCGTCTGGTCCCCTACACATCGGACATTCGAGAGTGGCCATCCTCAATGATGAATATGTGAGGCGGTACGATGGCAAACTGATCAGCCGCATAGAGGACACCAATCCCGAGAAGATCGATCCCGACGCCTACGACATGATAGATGAAGATCTAGACTGGCTGGGAGTAGAGATACACGATACTGTTATTCAGAGCGATAGATTCGATTTGTATTACGAAGTGGCCAGGGAGTTGTTGAAGAAGGGTAAGGCTTACGTGTGCACCTGCGACGTGGAATACTGGAGGTCTCAAAAAGAACAATCAGCCCCCTGCCCGCACAGGGATCGAATTGTAGAGCAGGAGTTAGAGGAGTTTTCCAGAATGCTGGAAGGAGACTACTCTCAGGGGGAGGCTGTGGTGGTGGTGAAGACCGATCTAGACCACCCTAATCCTGCCATCAGGGACTTCGTGGCGTTGAGAATAGTGGACTCCGTACCTCATCCGAGAACAGGCGACAAGTATTCTGTGTACCCGATGATGAATCTGAGCGTAGCCGTGGATGACCACCGCATGGGATTGACTCACGTCCTGAGGGGCAAAGACCATCTGAATAATACACTGAGGCAAGAATTCATTTTTAACTACATGAATTGGGAGATGCCCAACTACTATCATTACGGTTTTGTTTCCGTTCCAGAGACCGTTCTGAAGACCTCTCTAATCAGAAAAGGGATCGAGGATGGCACCTACTCTGGATGGGACGATGTAAGGCTGGGCACGATCAGAGCCCTCGGCCGCAGAGGCATATCGCCTCGGGCGATTAGAGATTACTGGATCGAGTGCGGGTTGAAAGAGGTGGACATCCAGTTCTCATGGAAGAACCTTTACGCTTTCAACAAGGAGGTAGTGGACGAGCGGGCGAACAGATATTTCTTTGTGAAGGACCCTGCCCCCATCGAAATCTACGGTGTTGACCGCCTGAAAGCAAAGGCTCCAGTTCATCCTGATGATCCTGAGCGTGGTTACAGAGAGTATTCCCTGGAGGGGTCGCCGATCAGGGTTTACATCACCAACAGAGATAACCAGCTTCTCGAGCAGGGAAAGAAGGTGCGGTTGAAAGACCTGTGCAATGTAGAAAAGAACGATGGGAGAGTGGAGTACATAGGAAACGATCTGTCCATTCTTAAGAAGGGGGCAAGCATCATCCACTGGGTCCCTGAGGAAAACAGGGAGGCGGTGGTCCTGATGAACGACGGAAGCAGGGTTGAAGGACTGTCCGAGGAGATCCCCGACCGGGAGAGGGGGAGAGTGATCCAGTTCGAACGTTTTGGGTTCGTCAAAGTGGAAGAGACCAGACCTGCAGTCATGACTGTGTTCACTCAGACCTGAGAGACTACACCACCGAGAATAGGAAATGGAACACTCCACCCAGCAGGAAGGCAATTAAGATGGAGGCCACCGTTATCTTGACCGTATCCTTCCATCCGAACTCCGTTTTCAGCACGGCAAATGCGGCCAGACAGGGCATGTATGTGGCCATCACTATGGCGAATACGAACAGTTGAGAAGGGTTCAGGAACAGAGCCAGATTGGTTGAACCGAACAGCACCACCAGCAACTGCAGGGCCATTTCTTTCCTGAGAACGCCAAATATCAAGGCTATCACTGTAACCGCCGGTAGTCCCAGAAGGCCAACGGTGAAGGGAGATAGGGGCTGGATAATCATGTCCAGTATATCATAGACCATGGCGAATTCAAGGAATATGCTGCCCACCAGCAGTATTGGGAAAGCTATGAATAAGAATTCTTTCACTCTCAACCAGGTCTTAAAGAGCACGTTCCTGGCCTCGGGGTATGCGAGGTCCGGTACCTCGATGGCTAGACTGGAAGGCTCAAACTTCATGTACTTGTGCAGCAGACGACCCAGTATGATGACCATTGCGAACAGCAGCACGTAGATCAAAGCTGCCCACTCAACGCCGCTGTAGTTTCCCACGGTCCCTATAATCACCACCGTCTGGGCAGAGCAGGGTATTGTAATGATGGTAATTGTGGCCAGTATCAGCCTTTCTCTGCGCGATTCAATGGTCCTGGTGGCCAGAATGGCTGGAACGTTGCAGCCCAGCCCCACGATCATCGGTATGATCGCCCGGCCGTGAAGACCGATCTTGTGCATCAATCCGTCCAGCATGACCACCACACGAGGTAGATACCCTGAGTCTTCCAGGACGCCCAGAATAATGTAGAACACCAAGATATAGGGGATCACGATGGCCAGTATGGCCTGGATGCTCAGGTCGATACCGGTGGCTATGGCAACACCGGGTTGACCCCCGATAAGGGAGGCCAGATCTGCGAAAAAATCACCCACCAGTAGGCTGTATCCTTCCAAGATGACCCCTTCTAGTAATCCTCCTACGTATACAACAGAAAGGAAGATACTCACCAGCACCAGGGCCAGTAAAGGGAGACCGAATCCGGGGCTGAGGGTGAGGGCGGAAACCCTCTCCTTCAGTGTCTCCTCGCTCTCCAGCTTCATCAGACATTCGGAGGCCACCTTCCCCGCCTCGCCGTACCTGTCTCTGGCGATATGGACGTCTATTGTCTCCCCATGGACCCCTTCGAATTCTTTCTTGAACCCATCGGCCTCCTCTCTGACCTTCTCGGATATCTTCTCTGTGAAGAGCTCGTTGTTCTCCAGGAGTTTCAGAATGCTGCCCCTGAGTGGAAAATCTAGTTCTCTGTCCTCCATTGAGGTGAGCCTTTCCAGGATGGATTCAATATGACCATCATAGCTCACTGAGAACTCTGAGGCCGTCACCTGTCCGGAGAAAACCTTTGAGCAGAGTTTGTCCACCCCCTCTCCGGTAACAGCCACCGTGGGCACCACCGGTATATCGAGTATTTCAGAGAGCTTTTCCACATCGATATCGAAACGCTTTTTGGCCACATCCATGAAGTTAAGGGCCACGACAACAGGAAATCCCATCTCGATCAGCTGGAACACCAGCACCATTCCCTGTTCAAGCCTGGTGGCATCCACGACTGCTATCACTGCTGAAGGCCGTCTCTCGGCGAGTAGCTCCAGGCTGACCTCCTCGTCCTTTGTTGACCCGGATAGGGAGTATATTCCGGGGAGGTCAATCACGTCGATCGTCTGGTCGGCACATCTTACCCTCCCCTTCAGGATTTCCACTGTGGTGCCAGGGTAGTTGGAGGAGATGACCCCCACTCCTGTAATCCGGTTGAAAAGGACTGATTTACCAACATTTGGGTTGCCGACCAGGGCAATCTCCATCACGTACACCTTCTCACGTGGACCAGTCTAGCATATTCTCTAGCCAGAGCGACCCTGTTGTTCTCCAGTTTAAGAAGCAACGGTCCTCCCAGGGGAATGCTCTCCTCCATCTCGATAGTCCTTCCTGGAACGAATCCCATGGAGATCAAACGACGAATACGGCCCGGGTGTTCACAACTGAGATGGGTAATCTTCCCCATTTCGCCCTCTGTAAGGTCCTGAAGAGTGTATTGACTTCCCTCCCTAGTAAATTCGCAATCTTCTTCACATTCAGGATAGGGTCGGCCATCAGGGCATATACTTGGATCGTTCATGAGCTGGCATATTTTCTGCATGGATTCATCGGACACTATGTGTTCCAGGCGGCAGGCCTCCTCCCCCCCTTTATCCTTCCTGATTCCCAATATATCCACTAAGAACCTCTCCAGAAGGCGATGGCGCCTCTTCATCTTCTTGGCGACCCTCATTCCTTTGGGGGTCAGTGTGGCCCCCTTGTACTTCTTGTAGTTCAGGTGACCTTCAGCTGCCAGTTTCTGTACCATCTCTGTGACGCTGGCCGGAGAAACGCCTATCCTAGAGGCGATTTCGTTGGTCTTGGCCGGACTGTTCCCCCTTGTGAGATCGTAAATGCATTCCAGATAATCTTCTGCATTCCTGCTGATCATCTAGCATATGGATATCTATCGAGATATTTAATATTTCGGTATACCTAAATATCTATAGCGGTAAGAATCGATGACGATAATCGGGTCCCTTTACACTCATCATTCCGCCCTTGTTATCTCCTCTTTAAGCAATCCAAGGTTGCTGGCCTAAATATCTCGGAACGGTACGATATCACAACAGGTACAGAGATGACACATCGTCTTGAAATCATCTGGTCTCAGATCGTAGAGCAGAAAAACATCTTTCTGTCTCTTGGCCAGTTCGATCATCCGGTGTGGTCCCACCGGCTTGAGCGGTCCCAGTGCCTCCTCCAGCGTTTCTCTGTTGACCTCGTCCAGCCTGAGAGCCCTCAGTGTGGCTACGCACCCCAGCTTGGCCAGGTGTTCTACGCCCTCGATGATGTTATCATCGGTCTCTCCCAGTCCGTAGATAATATTGGAAGCCACACTCCCCTTTCCGAACACCTTTCCAGCATATTCGATAGCCTCCAGGATCCATTCGTAATCCATCTTCCCGCAGACCTTATCGAATATCTCTTGGTCATAGGTCTCGATATTGATCTTGATCTCATCGGCCCCCGCGGCCTTGAGCCGGTCAATATCTTCACGGCTGGAGACGTATGGTTCGACACCGATGGGCACCTCGAGTCCCAGTTCCTCTCTCAACCGACAAACGATATGGGCCATCTTCAACACCGTCTCCGAAGGGCTCTCAGACACAGCGCTGGTTAGGGCAACCCCCTGAAAGTCCTCTCTCTCAGAGTACTTGAGAGCCATCTCCACTATCTTTTCCGGAGAGAGGTCCTTGGTGAGGTGTCTCTCCAACCTGGCAGACTTGCAGAACTTGCAGTCGTACATACACCTGTGTTCCAGGTTAAAGAAAGCCTGTTCAGGAGAATGAGCGATTGTGGGCTGAATGTCCACATCGGAAATGAAATCCTCTCCATTGCGAAGTAGCTTGTAGGCACCGCTCTCTTCTATCAATTCGAATTCGCCCTCGTGTCTGGAAACAGATTTCTTGACCCTCATGTCGCCAAAAGTTAGGACCATGGAGGGAGACCCCGCACCGGGACCGGCTGTGGAACGACTCAGCCTGAACGGAGGTTTAAAACTCTCCGGTATCTTGACCTCCCTTCCTGTGATCAGCACCGCCTTCTTCATAACAGGACTCATCGTTTCTGCTTCCATCTCGCCCCCTCCTTTGTGTCCTCTAGAACAATACCCATTTCGTCCAATCTGTCCCTGATCAGATCGGCAAGATCGTAATTCTCTCTGGTCCGCAACTCTTCTCTGACCTCGATCAGTATTTCGACCAGGTCCTCAGAGATCTCGGGTTTCCCACCCTCCTCAGGCAGAATCTTCAGGATCTGGTCAAGGTCCTCCAGCAGGCTGATAATGCTGAGTGCGCCCTCAGCTCCCAGCCGACCCTCCCCCATCAACCTGTTCGCTTCCCGCGCAAGGTCGAATAGAGTGGACACCGCCGCCCTGGAGTTGAAGTCATCATCCATTTGCTCAAGGAACTGGTCTCTTGTCCGATTCACCAGTTCTGAGACGTCCTGTCCTTCATCTCCTGACTCGCCGAGATCCTTCAGCTGCCGGTAGGTGTTGTGAAGTCTCTGCAGACTAGAGGCCGCCTCCTCAAGAGCCTGATCGCTGAAACTCAATGGCTTCCGGTAGTGTGTGTTCAGCAGGTAGAACCGAACAGTCTCGGGGGTGAAGTCGTTCAACACCTGCTCGACGGTGAAGAAATTATCAAGAGATTTGGACATCTTCTCTCCCTGCAGTTCGAGCATCCCATTGTGAATCCAGTACTTTGCCAGATTGGTACCAGCAACTGATCGAGTCTGCAGTATCTCGTTCTCGTGATGAGGGAAAACAAGGTCGTTACCTCCTCCATGAATGTCGATGAGGTCTCCAAGGTATTCCCTGCTCATCACCGAGCATTCGATGTGCCAGCCCGGCCTTCCGGGGCCCCACGGGCTCTCCCAGGAGATCTCCTTCGGTTTGGCTGCCTTCCAGAGGGCGAAGTCCATTGGACTCCTCTTGTCCTCTGTATCCTCCCCGCTGGAACGGAGTTCCTCGATCTTCTGGCCGGATAGTACACCGTAGTCTTCTACCTCTCCCATAGAGAAATAGACGGATCCATTGGATTCATACGCATAACCGTTATCCATAATCTCCTGAATCATCTGGATAATTTCGTCAATAGTGTCTGAGGCTTTGGGATAGAAATCAGCGTGTGCGACCTTCAAGGTGTCGATATCCCTGAAGTAGTGTTCAATATACTTCTGCGATAGTTCCAACGGAGGGACACCGAGCTTATTGGCCCTGTCGATTATCTTGTCATCAACATCAGTGAAATTGGTGACATGGGTGACATCGTAACCCTTGTATCTGAGATACCTGACTATCATATCAAAAATAACGATGGAACGGGCATGACCCATGTGCATCTCATCGTACACAGTCACCCCGCAGACGTATATCTTGACCTTTCCATCTTCAATCGGTCTGAATTCCTCTTTCTCATTGGTCAGGGTGTTATACATCTTCAGCTTCATTGTCTAGGCCTAAGACTGCAAACACGATTTCCTTTATATCTCCTTTTTCATCTCCACTTTTGGGCGAATAACTTGCAATTAAATGTTCAATCACTGAGAGACCTCAAGATTGAATATTGACTGGAAGAGCACGTCCCCAAACCGTCCAGATAACTTCATTCCTCGCTATCTTCGCTCCTGAGTGACTCTTCCAGCTCGCTGATCCTGTGCTCCAACTCGTGAATGTTGTGAACAATGTCCTTCAACGCGTCCACCAGGGGATCAGGCAATAGGTCGTGCCTGAGATCGACTTTGGACTCGCCGTTCCTCTTCACTATCTTTCCAGGTACCCCGACCACCGTTGAGTCATGGGGCACGTCCTTGACCACCACTGAGCCGGCACCGACCTTAACGTTATCACCGATATGTATGTCTCCCAAAATCGTGGCATTAGCTCCGATGACCACGTTACTCCCTATCGTGGGATGTCTCTTTCCTTTGGAAGTGCTCACCCCGCCCAGAGTTACCCCTTGGAAGATTGATACATCCTCGCCGATCTCCGAGGTCTCACCGATTACCACTCCTGTGGCGTGGTCTATGAAAAATCCTCTGCCGACCGTCGCCCCCGGGTGGATATCTGCACCAGTGAGAAAACGGGCTAGATAGTTCAGAGCCCTAGCAAGGTTATGATGCCCTCTCCGATACAGGCGATTGGACACCCTATATATCAGTACCGCATGCAGCCCCTGACTGAAGAACAGGGCTTCTTTGAACGACTTGGGCGCAGGATCCCTTTCCAGTACGGTGTAGACGTCTTCTTTCCATCTCATAGTCGGCAAGACCGCCAAACAATTGTGTATTCAAATATCTTTCTCCAATGTTGCAGGTCTGCGTTCGGGCGTGATTCAGGGGGATTGGAGGGAGCATATTCGATCTGCGGATGGGGGTATCTTATCTGCCCTCAGGCCAGTTATCTGGTGGTAATCGCCGCTGTGGACGCGACTGCCAGAGACTAATCTTTTGATTTCCAATCGAAATGATATATGATTAGAAACTGAATTAATACAATAGAAATAAATGTAATGAAGGAGTAAGAGAGTTGGAGGGTTTTTGGCCCCCCTCAACGGAAGAGATCCACTCCGAGGTGAAGACGCGCATGGCGGTCAGAATATTGGTAATCAACGAAGGACCAGACAGTCTGAAGCAAGTGGAGAATTATTTTGAGGGGACTGAGAACCGTTTCACCATTGAAACTGCAGACACGATAGATGGAGCTTTCAGCTCTATAAGGGACTTAGAATACGATATTGTTCTCACTGATTCCTCAGTACTATCGATCACTGGGAGCGAACTATTGAGAAAGCTGGGAGATGAGGGCTGCTCGACACCTATAATATTTCTTTCTGAAGAGCCTGGACAAGAGGCTATTCAGGCGTCGGATGAAGACGACCGTTTCCATTTGAAAGAGGGAGAAGATCTTGAACGGCGGTCGGATGGACTTATGGATACGATTGAGCAGGTTTTGGGGGGAATATCGGAAGTAACTGAAAGTAATTCTGGAGAGGCTCTGTACTGCCAGAGCAGGCTATTGGACGATATCGAGACCCAGGTGTGGTACGCCGTTGACCCTGAGGTATACGGCAATGTCAACAGGGCGAGAGCAGATTTCTTGGGAATGAGAAAGGAAGAGATGGAAGGGAGGAGGTTGTGTGAGGTGATGCCCCCTTCAGAGGCAGAAGTTTGTATAGCGGGTAATAAAGAAGTCTTCCGGACCGGAGAGAAGTATCAGAAGGAGGAATGGGTCACCGATAGTGAGGGGAAGCTCAGATGCCTGGTGGTTACCAAGAACCCGAAATTGAACAATGAGGGCGAAGTGGGGTACATTGTCTGCACCGCACACGATATCACGGAAAGGAAGAGGGCCGAGCAGGAGCTGCGTAGGACACAGAAAGAAATGGAGCAGATTATTGATTTTCTGCCGGATGCCACATTCGTTGTCGATTCCGACGGAAAGATATCTGCATGGAACAGGGCAATGGAGAGACTCACCGGATATTCCAAACAGGAGATGATGGGCAAGGGGGTGCTAGCACGGGGAAAGCCTTTCTACGGGGAGAACAGGCTGATCGTTGTCGATCTGATCTTCTCAGAGGATGAGGGGGAAATTGAGAGCATTAAGAGCTGTTATGATTGCATTGAGAGAGAGGGGGACACTTACATTGCAGAGTCCTACGCCCCCAATCTACGCGAAGGAGAAGGAGCGTACGTATGGATCATGGCTTCTCCTCTTTATGACGAGAACGGGGAGACAATAGGGGCTATTGAGTCCGTGAGGGACATCACTGAACGCAAGAATATTCACAACGATCTTGAACTGGCTCATAGTAAACTGAATCTAATCAGTAGTGTGATCCGTCACGATATCTATAACAAACTCTCCGTGATCGAGGGTTACAACGACCTGGTGTTGAGCAATGTGAAGGACGAGAAACTCACCAGGTATCTCGAAAAGATTAGAACGAATATCGAGGATATCTACGACCACCTGGAATTTCAAAGGAATTACCAGCGGATTGGAACGCAAAGTCCGGAATGGATCAATGTCGCGGATGATATCAAGAAGCAGTGGTTGAGATTTGAAAGCTGGGAGGTCAATCTGGATATCGATTTCGATTCGCTAGAAGTCTATGCTGACCCCCTATTGGATAATGCGTTCTACAACCTCATTCACAACACGCTGGAGCATGGTAGAGGGGTAGAAAACATCGCGGTGAGCTATGTAGAGGAGGAAGATCACACCCGCATTATTTTCGAGGACAATGGCGTGGGAATCTCTGAGGAAAAGAAGGAGAAGATATTCGAAAGGGGATACGGCCACGCGTCCGGTTTCGGGCTGTACCTGGTCAAGGAGATCGTCAAGATATCGGGGTTTGAGATCGAAGAGGTGGGGACGCCAGATAAGGGGGTCCGATTCGAGATCATGGTGCCAAACAGCAAGTGCAGGCGGTGAACGGCGTCGATGAGGTATCAGCACTCGGAATTAGCGGGTCGAGAATAAACTAAAGATCAGTCAGATCTGTCAGAGAAGAGAGAAGTGCTCAGGTATCTCTCCCCACTATCCGGGAGTATGACCACCACGCTCTTGCCGGAACCAAGTCTGGCTGCCACGTCCAGTGCTGCCCTCAGTGCGGCGCCCGAGGAGATCCCGGCCAGTATACCCTCCTCCTGAGCCAGTTTTCGAGTGCATTCAACGGCCCCCTCTTCCTCCACCTGGACAATGTGGTCGATGATCCCCAGGTCTAGGATCCCGGGTATGAAACCGGCACCAATGCCTTGTATGGCGTGAGGTCCCGCCTGTCCTCCGGAGAGCACAGGTGAGCCGGCGGGCTCCACTGCGATTATCTCCACATCACCGTATACTTCCTTCAGGGCCCTCCCTACACCAGTAATCGTCCCCCCGGTGCCCACTCCTGCCACGAAAGCATCGATCCGTTCTAGTTCATCCAGTATCTCTTTTCCTGTGGTCCGATAGTGGATCTCGGGGTTGGAGGGGTTGTTGAACTGCTGCGGCATGTAGCAGTCATCATCGGCATTCAGCATCTCTTCTGCCCGTGTTATCGCCCCCTCCATCCCCTCCTCTGAAGGAGTCAATATGATCTCGGCGCCCAATACCTTCAGCAGCTTTCTCCTCTCAACACTCATACTCTCGGGCATGGTGAGTACTAAACGATACTCTTTGACTGCGCAGACCATGGCAAGGCCGATGCCCGTATTCCCTGATGTGGGTTCGATCACAGTCATCCCCGGCCGCAGTTCGCCCTCTTCTTCAGCGTCCTCGATCATGGCCAGTGCGATCCGGTCTTTGATCGAGCCCATGGGGTTAAATGATTCGAGTTTACAGAATATGTCTGCCGTATTCTCGGTATCCAGTTTATTTAACCTGACGGTTGGAGTCTTGCCCACGGTCTCCAGGATACTGTTCAACATTATTGCACTCCTAAGGAGAGGTGTGAGGCAGGTAGAATACGGCTGTGGTCAGGGTACCAAGATAACGGGCCTTTTCGAGTTCTTCAAAGTCTTCTTGGATACACTGCCTATCACCACGTCCGCCAAAGCACCACGTCCCTTGTAACCCATTACCACAGCGTCATATTCCGTGGCCATATCCAGTATTACTTCACTTGGTTTGCCTATCTGAATGGATTCAGTAAACTCCACCTGTTCTGATTGGAGGACATCAAAGCATTTCTCTACTCTTTCTCTTACCTCTTCTCTCCAGTCCCTGCCCCTTTCGGACAGACTCATTACTTCTCTGTCTTGGACCACAAAAAGGACGGTCAGTTCTTGGTTTGGGGGGGAGATCAATTCTGCAATGAACTCAGAGGCCCTGATTGAGTTTTCGGACCCGTCGACACAGAGCAGGAATTTCAAATTACCATCTCCTTGAGCGGTACCATACATGGAAATCAATCAAACATAACTCTTGTCATATCGAGCACAGATAGCGAATGGAGCCGGGACCGAGATTTGAACTCGGGTATGCGGATTGCCGCCATGGGTCTGCAGTCCGCCACATGGCCGCTCTGTCATCCCGGCGTACCAGGGGGCTAATCCTGCTCATCGATTATCAATGTTTTCATAAACGGTATCTCCTGATTGTTGATTACACCAGTGAAAGAGATTTATGGGTAGGCGTCAATCACTAACCAACATGAGCCCCGTTCACTGCAAAGATGTGTCCATAAGGGAAGTCGACTTTCCCCTGGAAGAAGGCATTATCAGAAGGAAGATCGAAGGAAAGAAGGCCTATACCAGGAGCGACTACATTGTCCTGAAGAAGGGCGAACAGGTCTCCGTAGTGAAGTTGTTCAAGGGGAGGAAGAAGAACCTCTTTCAACCTATACTCGACTTTGAATTGATCTCCCTGCCCAGAGATACCGTTTACCTTGAGGACGATGAGATTGACGTACTGAATCTGTCACACTTGGCACGCGTGGCCAGCAACTACCCGGGTAAGACCGTAGTGGTCAAGGGAATGTTCGAACATGTCTCATTTCTGAAGGACGTGGCCCCCATTCATCTGAGAGTACTGGATGTTGTTCCCCCACGCCCCTCAAAGGTGTCTGTTCTGGTGGAGAAAGCCCTCGATTCAGGGTTTATCGACTTCCCCATCGTTCCCCAGGTGGAGAACATAGAGATCGGTGAGCTCGCCGAACGGTTTGAGACTGAAGGGGTTGTATTCCCCTGTGAATCCTCCGATATCAACTCGTCCAAGAAGGTATTTTTCCTGGATAAGAAGCCCGAGATCGATGTGGAGTCCGGGATGGTGGGATGCTCCCTCTCCAAGCGGATATTCAATTCCCTTTACGGAGGGGACATTGATATGGTGAACATGTGTCCATGGGACCTCGCTCCCAGGGACGGTGTACCCACCATAGTCAAATGCTGCAAGGTGAAATCGGGTCACCTGATTGATGAGAACGTGATAGTGGTGCAGTGGGGGGCCTCGGTAAGGGAGGTAACGGAGGCGATAAACTCCTACTTTGGAGGATGCCCTTGATCCTTCAGCAGAGCCCTCGCTTTGTGAAACGACCGATAACCCTCTTCCCTGTCTCCCATTCTGCAGAGAATCTCTCCCCGTAGGTACCATATGTCAGGATCCTCGGGCTGAGAATCGAGACGTTGACCGATCATTTCGAGGGCCCTTGTGTGTTGCCCATTCTCCATCACCTCTCTCGCCTTCTCCACGCTGCTCTTTCTTGAGTCTATTCTCTCCACAAGCCTGTCACGTGTCTTTTCCAGTATTTCTTCCACAGCATATTCAGAGAGCCAGGGGTATCTACTGGACAGCAGCTCTTCGAATTCCTTTCTATCACCCTCGTCAAATCGGGTGGACGTACCCCTGAATATCTTCATTGGTACCCGGATCTCCAGTTTCCCATGGCTTACGAGAACGTACTCAGATAGTCCCTGATCGGATCTGCTCAAGGGGCTTCCCCACACTCTATAGAATACTCTCTACTTATCTCCTCCTGAAGAGATGGCCCGACAACGCTTGCTCGAATATGTGGTTTCGAGTCAAAGTAAGTATAGAAAGTTTGAATAATCTCAGGACTTCTTGTATCTACCATGCAATTAACGGCATTGAGCCCCTTCAATTCGAAATTGGACTGTCCGGACATTACGATCTACGATTCCACACTGAGGGACGGAGAGCAGATGCCGGGGGTGGCGTTCAGTCCGGCACAGAAACTGGATATCGCCCTCATGCTGGATGAAATCGGAATCCCTCAGATAGAGGCTGGTTTTCCGGCGGTCTCAGAGAGCGAGTTCAATTCGATAAAATCTATCGCTTCAGAAGGTCTTGATGCCGATATACTGGCCCTGTCCCGTTTGAAGAAGGGGGATATCGATGCGGCGGTGGAGAGCGGGGTGGATATGATATTGCTCTTCATAGCCACTTCTGATCTGCATCTTAAGTATAAGCTGGAGAAGACCAGGGAATGCATCAAGGAAATGACTGTTGACTCAATAGAGTATTGCAAGGACAGGGGGGTGGAGATCAGTTTCAGTTCGGAGGACAGCACGAGAACGGACCTCGATTTCTTGCTGGAAATATTCGAGCTGGCAGAGGATGCGGGAGCACACCGCCTCGGCCTGACAGACACGGTGGGCTGCGCTTCTCCGGAGGCGATATCCCGTCTGGTATCTGAGGTCACCACCCGGCTGAAAAGCCCCGTGTCCATCCACCTGCATAATGATTTTGGAATGGCCCTGCCAAATGCAATCGCTGCGGTAAAGGGTGGAGCACGGGCGATTACCACCACCGTAAACGGTATGGGAGAGAGGTCCGGTAACCTGGCTCTGGAACAATTCGTCTCCGCCATGAAGTACCTATACGACATGGACCTCGGTTTGGACACCACCAAGTTCAAGGAACTATCGGAGGTAGTGGCCAAATTCGCAGGCCACGTCCTTTCCCAGAATCACCCGTTGGTGGGAGACAACACATTCTCCCATGAATCGGGCATACATGTGGCCGCCGTATTGAGATGTCCTCTCACCTACGAATCGATACCTCCATCCTCTCTGGGTCAGAAAAGAAAGCTCAGGATGGGGAAGCACACTGGTATAACGTATATCAGGAATAGGCTGGAAGAGCTAGAGGTGGAGGTCACTGAAGAGGATATATGTGAGATACTGTTCAAGGTCAAGGCGATGGGCGAGGCGGGAGGAATCGTTAATGACAAGGAATTCAAAACCATAGTGGAACAGGTAGTAAGCGGTCAATGATCACAGTCTTGTTTTCTGGCCCGAGGGGTCTCTCTTCGCCTCTCCAAACTCTTCCAGGTCCTTCAATTCATGTCCCCAGAACACCGGCCCTTCTGCGCACACCCTCATGCCGTTGATGGCGCATGACCCACATAGCCCCGTTCCGCATTTCATGAAGCGTTCCAGAGAAAGCTGACAGGGCAGGCCTTCTTTCTCACACAGGGAGAGCAGGGAGGCCAACATCGGTTCAGGGCCACATCCCAATACCATGGAATACTCCTCCTCCTGCATGAGTTCCTGGGCCAAACCCACCGCGGTCCCCTTGAATCCGTAGCTGCCATCGTCGGTGGAAACTCGGAGTTCGTCCGCAATTCTGCGGGCCCTCTCCACGTACAGCAGTTCTTCTCTCGTCAGGGCCCCTATTATCATGTCCGATCGGTCAGTGGTGAACGATTCCACAGCGGGAAGAATGGATGCGGTGCCCACTCCACCCCCTACGAATAACACCTGTCCTTCGGGTGAAATAAACCCTCTGCCGTAAGGCCCCCTCACCCCGATCCTATCCCCTTTCTGCATGGCCGTCAAAGCCCGGGTGGCTTCGCCGACCTCCTTTACTGTGATTCCTTTCGGTTGTCTGATGTGTGATAGGGACATCGGTACCTCATCCACTCCCGGGATCCACACCATGATGAACTGCCCCGGATGACATTCAGCTCCCCACCTAAATCTCAGGGTGCGTACTCCTTCGGCCTCCTGCCGATTCTCTGTAATACCCACCGTGCTTCTCTTACTCATGAGCGATGCCCACCATATCTTCCAGCGCATAGTATCCGTTAGATTCCATGAACTCACAGATGTCGTTGATGATCTCAAGAAAGACGCCCAACCCTTTCCTTCCCACTGCGCTACCCACCTGGAAGGCAGATGCTCCAGCCATAATGTATTCCAGTGCATCCTCCCCCTTCTCTATACCTCCTGCTCCGATGAGAGGTATGTCCAGCTCTTCGAACAGTTCGTATACTGCTCTGACTCCAACTGGTCTGATAGCAGGACCGGACAGCCCGCCGTAGACGTTGGACAGTACAGGTCGCTGAAACTCCACCGATATGGCCATCGCTCTCATTGTGTTGATGGCCACCACCGCGTCGCCACCTCCATCCTGAACCGCCTTCCCCACTTCGACGATCCGGTGGGTGTTGGGGGTCAGTTTGGCGAACACGGGGAGAGAGGTACTACTTTTTACCTCTTCTACCACGCTCTTGACCACCTCTGGGTCCACTCCTAACTCCATTCCGTATCCTCTGGCGTGAGGACAGCTCAGGTTGAGCTCCACTGCTGATGCCCCGTAGTCCTCCATTTTGCCTGCCAGTATGCAAAATTCATCTTCATCGGCAGCAAAGATACTGCCCACCACCGGGATCTCACAGTCATCTAAAGCTTCCATCTCACGTCCAAAATACTCTATTCCAGGATTGGGAAGCCCCATGCTATTGATGTACCCGAAAGGGAGTTCGACGAGAGTCGGGTTTGTGTGTCCTTCCCTCCTCTCCGTACCGATGGACTTGGTGACCATGGCCCCCGCCCCAGCTTCAGATACTCGTGCCAAAGAGCGGCCTGTCTCTCCCATGATCCCCGAGGCGAGCATGGAGGGGTTGGACAGTGAAAGTCCAGAAACCTCGATTCCGAGTGACATGCTGAGCAACTCTATGTCCTAGTGAAATAAGAATATTCCCGAGGCAAGGGAGATGAGGATAGTGGTCGATGTCCCCTATCCTCTGAGCTCTTCGACCAGTTCCGGCAAGATGTCTAAGAAGTAATTGGCTTCCTCATAGTGGTTGAAGCGGCTGAGGGAAACCCGTAGCGAGCCCTTCGCCATATGGGGGCTCAGACCTATGGCCTGAAGGACATGCGAAGGTTCAAGGTTCCCGGTGGAGCAAGCGGAGGCGGTGGAGCACGCGATTCCGTGGGTGTCGAGGAAGATCACTAGTTCTTTGCCGTCTAAGTCCTCGAAACTGAAGTGAGCATTGTTGCACAGTCTTTCGCCCACTGGCCCGTTGAGTTGAACACCAGGAATCCCTTCCATGACCCCTTCAATAATGATATCCCTGATCTCCCCCATCTTTGAAGCATGAGTGTCGATGGACTCACTGGCTAATTCGATGGCCTTACCCATCCCCACAATACCGGGCACATTTTCAGTCGATGATCTCAGCCCCCCTTCGTGACCGCCTCCGTACATGATGGGCCGGATCTCTGTCCCCCCTCTGACAAAGAGCGCTCCCACGCCCTTGGGCCCGTGGAACTTGTGGGCGGAAAGAGAGAGGAGGTCGATCCCATCGCGATCGACATCGATGGGCTTCTTTCCCACCGCCTGCACCGCGTCGGTGTGGAAGAGCACCCCGCTGTCGGATGCCACCTCACCGATCTCCCGGATGTGCTCAAGAGTACCGATCTCGTTGTTGGCCATCATTATGGATATCAGGACTGTGTCTTTCTCTATACTCCCCCGGAGCTCATCGGAAGAGACAAACCCCAAGTCATCTACAGGGAGGTACGTGACGCGAAAACCCCACTGTTCGAGCTGGGTACAGGTGGAGAGCACTGCGGGGTGTTCTATGGATGAAGTGATGATATGACTCCCCTCTCCGCGGTGCGCGAGAGCCACCCCCCGGAGGGCCAGGTTGTCCGACTCGGTGCCGCCGGAAGTGAACACGATCTCGTCCGGGTCGGCGCCCACGGCCTGGGCCACCTGGGCCCTGGCCCTGCTCATCCCCTCTTCCGCCTCCGCCCCGAAGGAGTGCAGGCTGGACGCGTTTCCATATCTGTCTAGGAAATAGGGAGTCATGGCCCCCCTGACCTCGGGAGCCACTCTTGTGGTAGCGCTGTTATCGAAGTAGATTCTTTCCATGCAGTACCCTCTTCATGCAAAACCTGCTGACAATAGAAATATCCTTTCTCGCGATGCAGATCAGGGAGATGAAACCTCCTATCAACGGTGCAGTCTCCAAAAAACAAAAATAGCGGGATTGGATGGGAAATCAAGAAATGATAGATGTGGATGAGCTGAGATCAGATTTCCCGTTCTTCGACCTCCATGGCGACTCCCTGGTCTACCTGGATAGTGCATGCCAGACCCTGAGGCCTAGGCAGGTCATCGAAGCGGTGACCGACTACTACTCCAGAATGCCCGCCTGTGGAGGGAGAAGCGTCCATAGGCTGGCCACCGATGTCACCATGATGGTTGATGAGACCAGGGAGCGGGTGGCCGACTTTTTCGGTGTCAATGACAGCGAGATCGTATTCACCAAGAACTGTACTGAAGCCATAAATCTGGTGGCCAAGGGTTTTCCTTTTGAGAAGGGCGACACCGTGCTCACGACCGACATCGAACACAATTCAAATCACATCCCTTGGATTCAGGTGAGCCGTAGTAAAGGGGTGAAGAGGTGTTTTGTGCAGACCTCCAGAGATGGTGTGCTGGATATCGAAGATCTGAAGGAGAAGATGAACAGAGAGGTCGAGCTGATAAGCGTAATCCACACCAGCAATGTAACCGGTACCACCATGCCTGTGGGGGCGATAGTGGAAATAGCCCGGGACTATGGCGCACGGGTGATGGTCGATGGTGCCCAAGCGGCGCCCCATCAGGAGGTGGACTTGAGGGCGCTCGATGTAGATTACTATGCGCTTTCAATGCATAAGATGTTGGGCCCCTCAGGAGTGGGAGTACTGTACGGCAAAGAGGAATGCCTCACTGATCTTGAACCCCTGGTCTCTGGAGGGGGTACAGTAAACACCACCACATATGACGATATCGATTACCTCTCACTACCGGAGAGACTTGAGGGGGGTCTGATGAACTACGCGGGGATCGCTGGTACCCGCGCGGCCGTTGACTACGTCGAATCGGTGGGTATCGAAAATATCGAAGAACACGAGAGGGATCTCAATTCTTTTGTCACCCGAAGCCTGAGGGATGTGGAGGAGGTGAGTCTTATCGGCCCCGCCTCTCCTGAACTCAGGTCCAGTGTTTTCTCATTCAACATCGACGGCATGAGATCCACCGACGTGGCGGTGGTCCTTGACGAGATCGGAGGGGTCATGATCCGCTCTGGTATGCACTGTGCGCATCCGTTCTTCGAAAAGATTAGCGTGCCTGGATGTGCTAGAGCCTCTTTCTATGTGTACAATACTCGACAGGACTGTGAACGGATGGTGGACTCGATACTTGAGCTGATCGACGAGCACAGACAGTGAATGGTGATAGCCTCCTTTTGAAGAGAAACCACCAGAGTATCACCCTGTTGACACCGCAAAGACTGGACCTCGCTTTCCGTTCCCGCCCCCCTTTCTATCAGCACCACCTCTGGTATCTCACGGTAGTAGTCTTCACCCTCCACTTCTAACCGGAGCACATCACCAAGAACGGTCAGAGAGCTCCCCCTGGGCAGGATGTCCTCCAGAGGGATCTCCACCCTGCAGTGATGTTCTCTATCCCCTATCTCGTCAATCGTGTCCGACAGCTCATCTAGGGACCGCATTGCGTATCTGGAATGGGCACCGGAATTCATGGAGTGGAAGATGTTGAGAATCAAAGCTACCACCGCCACTCCGAAGATGAATGCCCATACTTTTGACAGGAAGAATTCTATCATCGGATCACCTTCTCCACACACACCCAGGTGCCATTTTCATCGTGAACACAGGAGAAGAGCATGAGCCCGTCCCCTGTGCTGATCTCAATCGGTTCCCCTCTCAGGGAACTCATTCTTACCGGCAATTCTTCGATGTACGAGCGGAAGGCGAGCTCACCCCCCCACCACAATGAGATGCCCCTGGAACTCGCTTGATTTAGGTTTCCTCCCACTGAGATATTGGCTCTTTGGTCCTTCACTAATTCATCGCCAAGACCCAGTTCTCGTACGCTGCCCGGCCCGTCCAGGAAAACGGAGATCGCCCTGGACTTTATTCTATTCACCAGCTGTTCCATCTTCTCAATCGCCACTTTATGACCATATTGTTCAAAACTGGAATAGAAAATAGGCAGAGTGATAGAGACTATCAGGGAGACGATCAGTAGCTTGAGAGGAAGACCTTCTACGCCATCATCTCCAATCTGCATCCCATCACTCGCAGATCACTGGTACTTGGATCGACTGATCCCCATAGCCGTTCTTGGTCACGGTAACGGTCATGAACGTAAGAGTTCCTCCTGAATGGTTCGCCCTTAGGTCGTCAAAGGTCGCCACACCTCTGCTGTCGGTCATCCCGTGTACAGTCTTAGAACTGTCTCCCTGTGAAATACCAGCACCTTCCAGAATCACCGTCGCCCCGGATATACCATCACCCTGCTGATCAAGGACGCTGACTGCCAGCTGGTCGATCTCAACCGTATATATGCCGTCTCCGTCCTGATCGCTCAGCACGATCTCAGGTGGGGTAGCATGAACTTCTGAGATCGTCGAGGGTGCCTGTAGCCCGGACATCCATCCCATGAGTATGGCAGTTCCTATGCCGGCCACCACCACCATGATCATCAGCTGCAATGGGAGCCCTTCAATACCGCCTTCTTTGTCCTCGATCCTCCATATTCGTCCTAACATCGAAATTCCTGTTCAGAGGAGCCCCCCGCCGGTAAATAACACTGACAACTACTCTTAACCTTCACTTGAACTTCAATGGGGGCGACCTGTTTCAGCGATTACCCTTCCAGTTTGATTTCCTCCACTGTATGATAGGTGGGACCCTCCGACCGCAGGACGCTCTTCTTCAAGCGGAGGGAACTGACATCGTCTTCGCCCATATCCCTCCCTTCCCACTCATCGAGAAGTTTCTGCACCCTGCCAAGGCCTCCTGACCCTTTCGTCCTGGCGACTGTCAGATGTGGCTTGAAAGGATGTCTCTCCTCCTTGAACCCCATATCGGTCAGATCGTCTTCTAGCCTGTTGGCCATGGTCACCACTTCATCAGCACCGGATATACCTACCCAGACCACGCGGATCTTCGACTTCCTAGGGAAGGCCCCCACCCCCTGAAAATCGATTCGTTGAGGTCCGATCCCCTGCGCGGCGTCGATCATCACTTCCTTAATACCAGGTACGGTCGACTCCTCGATGTTCCCCAGGAACTTCATTGTGATATGCATCAATTCGGGATCTACCATCCTAAGATCCGCTCCTGTGTCCTCCAGCTCTCTGCAGAAGTCGAGTATCTGTTCGCTGGGCGTCAAGTCCAGAGATATGAATGCTCTAAAGCTCATTTCGTATTCCCCCTTATGTGGTTGACTGCTTCCTCTCCAACAATAGCTCCACCTCACTGTCAATCTTTCCCTTTTCTTGTATCAGTCAAGCCTGCTGTCGAATAAGAAACTATTATTAGACAGGAATATGATAAATTGCCCCGATGAATGACTCGTCCAATTATGATTTGATTATTATCGGAGCCGGCCCAGCTGGACTCACCGCGGGCATATATGCACGGTCCAGGAAGTTGAATACGCTAATCCTGGACGCAGGAGAGGCGGGCGGTCAGTTGGTGACGCTCTATCCCAACAAAGGGATACCGAATTATCCTGGTTGCGTCATGTCCGAAGCCAGGAATCTGGCCCACAGGATGGTGGATCATGCCCAGGACATGGACAGCGAAATCATCGAAAACGAAAAGGTTATGGAGATACTGGGAGAGGCGGGCAATTTCACGGTGAGAACGGAAGAGGATGAGTACGGGGCCAAAGCGGTGATAATAGCCGTGGGTATTGGCCTTTTCAAACCCCGGAAACTGGGGATACCGGGTGAGGATGAATTCCATAACAATGGAGTGTATTACAAGCTTCCCGATAAGGACGAGATAGTGGACAAGACCGTACTCTTCGTGGGAGGAGGAAACAGCGCCCTCGAGCTGGCACTCATAGCGGATGAGGTGGCGGATACCTATGTGGTCCACAGAAGAAACAAATTCAGGGCGGATGAAAGCGTGGTGGAGAAGGTAAAGGAATCCGACATTGAGACCATCATGACCGCGCAGCTGGTGGAAGTGGTGGGAGACGAGACGGCTCAAGAGGCCGTTCTTGAGGTGGGGGGTCCTCCCGAGGAACGGAGGATACCTGTCGATATGGTAGTCATCAATATTGGATTCAAGCCAGAACTGGAGGAACTGGAGGGTTGGGGCGTCGAATTGAACGGTGCTCAGATTAAAGTAGATACGGACATGAGCACTTCACGCAAGGGTGTATTCGCCTGTGGGGACGTTGTGACTTACCCTGGGAAGTACAAGCAAATAGTCACCGGATGTGGTGAGGGGGCCACTGCGGCCAACAGCGCCTACAAGTTCATCAAGGACCCCTATTGGGCCTGATGTACCCCATTCATTCTACCGCCCCCTTTTGTCGAGCATAAACTCTAGATAGTCAAAGTCTAATGAAGAATCTTCATAAATAGAAAATTGAGAGTGGAAGCAGTTCTTCAGGCGGGCAGGAATCTATTCGATATATATCGCGTCACTTGGACATTCATCAATACAGGATTCACAGTCCAGACATTCATCTTCATCTACCACGGCAACATCTTCCATCACAATTGCATCGGTAGGACAAGCGTCCTCACAAAGACCGCAAGCGACGCATTCTTCGATAATAATTTTAGCTACCATTGGGATTCCTCTCTGGGCTTCAATTGTATTCTTGTATATAGTCATTTTGTAGCTTCTACTTGAACAAGTTGAAATAACTGGTCGTTGATTCGAGAAGTGATGCAGTACGTGTCTGGGCATATTCTCACCGACGCTGGATTCCTGGAGGGCTACTTAGGATTCGAAGGGGGGGTAATCAGAGAGATGCAGGAAGGGGCCCCCCCTTCCTGCACCGCTGAGGGGGTGGTGATACCTACTCTGATCAACGCCCACACTCACGTCGCGGATTTTAAGGTCCCACTGGATCTATCATTACCACTGGAAAGGATCGTAGCCCCTCCTGATGGAGTCAAACACACCACCCTGGAGAACATGACCTCTCAGGAGTTGAAGGCTGCGATGCGAAAGATGTCCAGCTACATGTTCACCCGCGGAGCGTCCAGATTCATCGATTTTAGAGAAGGGGGTGTAGAGGGCTCCCGACTCCTCGGAGAGGTACAGGAGGAGGGGCGCGGGCTGGTACTGGGGAGACCGAGACACCAGCGATTCGAGGAACAGGAGATGGAGAGGCTGTTGGAGTACGCGGATGGAGTGGGGATTTCCAGCATTACTGATTGGGAGCCAGATGAGCTCAGGTTGGTGGCCGACTTTGTAAACGGTAAGGGGAAGTATTTCGCCATCCACGCCAGTGAGAGAATCAGGGAGGACATCGAATTTATTATTGACCTACAGCCGGATTTCCTGGTCCACATGGTCAAGGCCAGCGACAGCGATATGGAGAGATGTGCCCAGGAGGGTATACCGGTGGTCATCTGCCCCCGTTCGAACATGTTCTTTGGCAGTATGCCGCCCATAGCCAGGATGATTGATAAGGGCCTGACCCTGGCCCTGGGGACTGATAACGCTATGATATCTCTTCCCGATATGCTGATAGAGATGGAACAGGCGGCTCGCATTCTGAGGTATCAGGGAAGGGAAGAGATATCGGAAGTTTTCGACATGACTACTGAAAATGGAAGAAAGATTTTAAATGAAAAAGTACCAATAGGTATCAAGCCTGGCCGACCCTGTGATTTCATGGTGTTGGAAGGAAAGAATGGGAATGTAATGACTGACATAATTTTGCGTTCCGGCGCTAAAGATCCAGTATTAGTTTGTGTTGGAGAAAGTACGTGGAGGCGTTCCAAATGACGATGTTTGAGAGAATACTGATACCCACCGATGGCAGTGAATATACGAAGGCTGCAATAGATAGAGGTCTGAGATTGGCAGAGGCTCTGGGCTCCAGGGTCACTGCACTCTATGTTGTGGACCAGACGTCCTTCGTTAATTTTCCTATGGACTCCACCATAGTGAATGTCTATTCCCTGCTGGAGAAAGAGGGTGAAGAAGCTCTGGAGTACGTTAGGAAACAGGGCGATGAGCTGGGAGTGGAGATCAATACTGTTATGGAGGAGGGATCACCGGTAAGGAAGATAGTGGACGCTTCCAAGACTCATGATCTGATCGTGATGGGCACTTTGGGAAGGACGGGACTTTCTAAGCTGTTATTGGGGAGTGTGGCGGAGCGCGTATTGAGGCATGCTTCTTGCCCCGTGCTGGTGGTCAGGTCTCCAAAGGAGGTATCCTAGATGGTTTTGGTAGAAGACGTAATGACTAGCAATCCGATAGTGGTAGAGGTCCCTGGGGGAAGAGACGAAGTGCTCAAGATAATGGTGAGAAACAATCTCACTGGTCTGCCCGTCGTGAAGCGGGATAGCGGCTCTCTTACCGGATTTATTACAAGAAAGGACATATTCAACAAGCCGGATGAAGACCAGCTGGCACTGATTATGAACAGGAACCCCCAGACAATTGGCCCCAAGGACACCATAAGCATGGCGGTGAGGGCCTTCAGGAATACCGGTCAGCAGCACCTACCGGTGGTGGACGAAAACCGTCTGGTAGGCATAATAACACCCACTGACATACTACCAGTGGTGGAGGAGGAGGGCTCCACCATCCCGGTGGAGGAGGTAATGAGTTCAGAATGTGCCCCCATATACGAAGGTGCTCCCCTGGAGGTCGCACTAACCACGTTCAAAGTGAGCAATTCATCTGCCCTGCCAGTGCTCAATGATGAGGGACGCCTGGTGGGTATACTGACTGACCGAGACATATTCAACAAGACCCACGTCAACGGTTCGATAGCTATCGCTGACCTGGGCATAGGCCAGGACGAGGACGAGTGGACCTGGGAAGGTCTCCGAAACGTTATGAAACTGTGGTATGAAGTCTCAAAGATCCAGATACCAGAACTTCAGGTCAAGGAGATAATGATCCCCGATCCGGTCACGGTGTTCAAGAAGACCACCGTTTCCGAGGCGGCAAGGATAATGAAGAGGAAAGATTTTGGCCAGCTTCCGGTGAGAGACTCTAATGATAACCTTCTGGGCATGATATACGATATTGATATCATTTCGATACTTGAGGTGGAAGAAACATGAAAGGAGAAGATATGCTTTCTCTCTGCAAGAGAAGGGGTTTTCTGTGGCCGGCCTACGAGATATACGGCGGAGTAGCCGGGATGTACGATTACGGGCCTCTGGGAGTCAAACTGAAGAACAATGTGATCGATATCTGGAGAAAGGCCTACACTCTGGGTGAAGGGTTTATCGAGATCGATGGGGACACCGTGGTACCTGAGGCGGTATTCAAGGCGTCGGGGCACGTGGACGAGTTCTCGGACGCTATCGTCTACTGTACGGCGTGTGACGAGAGCTTCAGGGCGGACCACCTGCTTGAAGAATACCACCCCAACTCTGATGCTCTGTCCGTAGAGGAGATGGATGATATGATACGTGAGCACGGTATCACTTGCCTCGAGTGTGGTGGTGGACTGGACTGCGTCACCGATTTCAACCTGATGTTCAAGACCAACATCGGCCCCAGGTCGGGTAGAACCGGTTATCTGAGGCCGGAGACTGCCCAGAACATATTCGTCGACTACATACCTCTGTACCGTTATATGAGGGAGAAACTGCCATTCGGTGTCATCCAGATCGGAAAAGGGTACAGGAATGAGATATCACCGAGGCAGGGAATGATCAGACTCAGGGAGTTCAACATGATGGAGGCGGAGCTCTTTGTTGACCCCGAAGACAAGAGCTGGTCCAAGTTCAAGGAGATCGCTGATCAGAAAATCAAACTTGTGCCTGATAAGGAAGAGGAGATGGAGATCACCCTGAAAGAGGCAGTAGACAGGGGCATCGTGGCCCACGAGACCATCGCTTACTACCTGTGGTTCACTCAGGAATTCCTGAAGGCGGTGGGAGTGGACCCTGATCGACTCCGGTTCAGGCAGCATCTCTCGGATGAGATGGCCCACTACGCCGCCGATTGCTGGGACGCTGAAGCTCTGCTCAGCTACGGATGGACGGAGCTGGTGGGTATCGCTGACCGTGGGTGCTGGGACCTCTCCCAGCATATCGAGCACTCCAATGCCGACATGAGGGCATTCAAACCATTCGATGAGCCGAAGGAGGTGGAGCGCACGGTGATCAAGCCCAGGTACGACCTCCTGGGGCCCGAGTTCAAAGGTAAGGCGGGGGAGATCGGAGAGGCCCTGGAGGGGATGGACCCCGATTCTCTGGAGGACGGGGAGGCTGTCCTGTCCATAGACGGAGAGGAGATCGTGATCGATCCCGAGTACTTCGAAATCGAGAATGTGAAGGAGAAGGTGGCTGGGGAGAGGATAGTCCCCCATGTGATCGAGCCCTCTCACGGCCTGGACAGGATCATCTACACCATACTGGAGCATGCGGTGGTTACCGATGAGGACGATTACACCGTTCTAAAGCTGAAGCCCAACGTCGCTCCCACCAAGGTCGGCGTATTCCCTCTGATGGCAAAAGATGATCTGGACACGAAGGCGAAAGTGATCGATGAGAAACTGAGGCTCAGCGGTATTGACAGCTTCTATGACGATTCAGGTTCGATAGGACGAAGGTATGCCAGGATGGACGAGATCGGCACACCGTGGTGTATCACCGTGGATTACCAGACCCTGGAGGACAGCACGGTGACCATCAGGGACAGGGACACCAATGAGCAAATCAGGATACCCTCCAAAAAGGTGGCCTCGATCGTCAACTTGCTGTTGTGTGGTGCCGATTTTGATGAGATAGAGGAGTCGACGTGAGCGGGGCCCTGGTCTGGGATGTGGGGGTACGGTGACGCCGATTGCCGCAATGAAAAGCCTTTTGCTCTTGAGGGAGTCGAGGAAATGAATGTAGAGGTAGCCTGTTCACGGAAGAGGAAAACAGTCTGAGATGGAGTGGATCGAGATGAATGTGGAACAATTGGGAGGATTGAGAAAGAGGGAGATGATTCGTTCGATGATCGAATCGATCGATCTGGAGGATGTGATGAATACTGATGTAGGGTCTGTAGGACCTGACACACCTCTGAACGATGTGCTGGCCAAGATGAGAAAGAATGACCTGCACGAGATAACCGTCGTCGACGGCCGTACGATGGACGGCGTGATCAGCTTTGGCAGTCTACTGAAGAGAAAGAACATCCCGGTCAGCACCAAGGCCAGGTCGGTCATGGAGAATCCACCGGAGGTACCCCCCGATACTGATATTACTGAGGTGGCAGAGAAGATGGTGTCCACCGGTTACCGGCAGGTACCTGTGGTGGATAATGACGAGGTGATAGGTACCGTTTCCAGGATGGAGGTGGCCAAGATCATCAGAGAGATTAACGACCTGGGAAATATCCCCGTGGAGGAGATCATGACCTTGGAAGTGAACACTGTAAAGGGAAAGGACTCCCTGCAGAAGGCCACAGATATCATGAAGAGCCTGGACATCAGGACCATCCCGGTTCTGGATGACCTGGACAGACTGGCCGGGATCATCGGGATCAAGGACATTGTGGACTACACGTGGAGAGAAAGGGACAGGGAGACCATAGGTGAGATCGTAGGCCGCAGCACTCCAGTGGAAATCAAAGTGGACAGTCTCTCTATCGACTCACCCTACACCATCTCTCCTGATTCAAAGCTGAGTGATGCGGTGGAGATAATGGTAAGTGAGAACATTTCCACTCTGCCCGTGGTCAACGAGGACGGGGAGATAGTGGGCATACTGACCACCTACGACCTGGTTGAATTGATCGCTTCCCTTAAGGATAGGGACATGGTCTATGTTCAGATCACCGGTTTGGAGGACGAAGACAGGTACTCCATGGATGTCATGGAAAAGGAGATACAGTCCGGGCTATCTAAGATCGCGAAGATCAGCCGTCCTTTGCTGTTCACCATACACGTGGCAAAGTACAATAAGGAGGGGAATACCGCCAAATACAGCCTGAGCAGCAGGCTGACCACCGAACACCAGGTCTTCATGGCCAAGTCAGTCGATTGGAACATAATGAAGGCCACCATTCAACTGATGGAGCGCTTCCAGAAGATGGTGACCAAGAAGAAGGAGGAGCTCATCGATCAGCGCAAGAAGAGGCGGAGGTAGCCTCCTCTTCAGCAACCTTTTTTTAATGAATGAACAATTCCCATTCTATCCATGACTCAGTATAATCCCGTTCCGGTAGAGCAGAAATGGCAGGAGATATGGAAGGACTGGGAGATCTACAAGTTTGACCATTCTTCCGATGCTCCAGTATACAGCCTAGATAACCCGCCCCGATATACCTCCGGAACATTACATCTCGGTCACGCCACTGGCTATTCTCTTATCGACTTCGCCGCCCGTTTCAGGAGGATGAGGGGCAACAACGTCTTCTTTCCATTATGTTTCGATGTGAACGGGACCCCCACTGAGGTTAGAGTGGAGAAGAAGTACGACATCACCAAGCTCTCCGTTTCCAGGCAGAAGTTCATTGAGATGTGCAGTGAGTACGCCGAGGGGTTCATCGAACAGATGACGGAACAGTTCGAGATGATGGGGGCCAGTATGGATCCCAGCATATACTACCAGACCGATGCCCCCTACTACAGAAGAATCACCCAGATCTCCTTTTTGAAGATGTTGGACCAGGGGCTGGCGTATAAGGGAACATACCCGGTCAACTGGTGCCCCAGGTGCATGACCGCTCTTGCGGACGCGGAGGTGGAGTACAGGGACAACACCACCAGACTGAATTATATACACTTCGGGATTAAGGGGGAGGAAGAAACGGCCACGATCGCCACCACCAGGCCTGAACTGATCTGCACCTGCCAGCTGGTGGCAGTACATCCCGAGGATGAGGAGAATCAGCACCTGGTGGGCGAGACCCTGACCACCCCGCTGTACGACAAGGAGGTGGAAGTCGTGGCAGACGATAAGGTGGACCCTGAGTACGGTTCAGGGGTGGTGATGATCTGCACCATCGGTGATAAGGAGGACCTGGAATGGGTGATGAAGTACGATCTTCCCCTGGAGAAAGGTATCGACGAACAGGGCAAGATGACCGCCGTTTCCAGGGCTCTTGAGGGACTGACCGTCCAGGAGGCCAGAGATAAGATCATCAGTGATCTTGAGCTGGCAGGTCTGTTGGAAGACCAGGAAGATATGCAGCAGAACGTGAGCATCTGCTGGAGATGTCACGAGCCCATCGAGTACCTGCAGGTACCACAGTGGTTCATCAATATTCTTGATTACAAGGAGGACGTGCTGGAGAAGGCGGAAGAGATCAACTGGTTCCCTGAATTCATGAAGGTCAGGTTGGAGGACTGGGTAAACTCTCTCCAGTGGGACTGGGTTATCTCCAGGCAGAGGTACTTCGCCACCCCCATCCCAGTGTGGGAGTGCCTGGAATGCGGTGAGGTAGTACCCGCCAGAGAGGAAGACTGTTACATCGACCCCACGGTGGACCCTCCCCCGGTAGAAGAATGCCCCAGTTGCGGTGGAGAACTGAAAGGGTGTGAGGATGTGTTCGATACCTGGATGGACTCCAGTATATCTCCACTGTTCAACACTTACTGGGAGAGAGATGAGGAGAAATTTGAGAAGATGTATCCCATGTCCCTGCGCCCCCAGTCCCATGATATCATCAGGACCTGGGCTTTCTACACCATACTGAGGGAGCATCTGTTGGTGGGAGAGAAGCCCTGGGAAGATATTATGATACACGGTTTTATCATGGCACCGGACGGCACACCGATGCATTCATCGCTGGGAAATGTCATCGATCCCATACCCATCATGGAGGAGTACGGTGCCGACGCCCTGCGCTATTACGCCTCCACCTGCTCACTGGGAGAGGACAATGCGTTCAGGGAGAAGGACGTGAAGCACGGGAAGAAGCTGTGTAATAAGTTGTGGAACATAGGCAGGTTCGTGGGCAGTATCGTGGGTGAAGAGAAGGAGCCGAGAGAGTTCAGACTCCCCGACGTCTGGATACTTTCTAAGTTCACAAGGGTACTCAACGAGGTCACCGAACACTACGAGAGCTATCAGTTCGATAAGGCGGTCAAGGCCGCGGAGAACTTCGCTTGGCATGAATTCGCTGACCATTATATCGAGATGATCAAGTACAGGACCAAGAGGGAGGACCCGGCTCTCGAGTTCACCCTCTATACAGTCTGCAACGGCATAATGAAGATGTTTGCGCCGGTGCTTCCACACGTGACCGAGGAGGTGTTCAGCACATTCCTGAAAGATATCGACGGTGCCAAGAGTATACACATTAGCGAATGGCCCGAGCCCGTCCTTGTGGAGGAGAAGGAAGAAGAGAGGGGAGAGTTGGCTAAAGAGGTCATAGCCGCGGTGCGCTCCTGGAAATCGGACAAGGGGATCCCGCTCAATGAGGAACTGGAGCGGGTGGAACTGATCGGAGAGAAGGCCGAGTTCCTTCTGGGAGTGGAAGAGGATATACTCAAGACGGTCAGGGCCAAGAAGCTACAGATATCCGCCGAGGCCGAACTGGAAGAGAGAGTGGTGAATATCAAGCCTCTTCTGTCCAAGCTGGGGCCCGAGTACAGGAACGCCGCTAAGGAGATCGTGGAGAAGGTCAATCAATTCGATGTCCAGGAAGTGGCCCCGGCCATCAAGTCAGGGAATCTTGAGGTGGAGCTGTCTAGCGGTGAGATAGCGGAGCTTTCGGAGAAGTATTTTGAGATGGAGAAAGAGCTGATACTGAAGGGCAAAAGGGTGGAAACGGTCCAGGTGGGGGAGCTGCTCGTGGCCATTGAATCCTAGTTAAACCTCTCTTGTGGTTGGGGGAATGCAGACAACAGGATAGCAGATTTGTTCTGGATAACCAAATACACCAGCTAACTACTTGGAGAGCGGAGTCAGCTTGACATCTCGACCTTTGAACTTCATATTCTTCCCCCTCTTGAAGAACTTCCAGGCGAAATCCTTGTGGATCTCCACTTTACTGATGGTTCTGCTCACTTCGATATCGCCCACGGCGATCTGGGGCAGGCCCCCTTTCTTCATTATGAAATCTGCGATATCGTTGATCCTCATACCGTCTTCTTCGCCGATATCGATGGAGAAGGTCACCATCCCGAATATATCCGATTTCTCCTCGAAATCCAATACCTTCTTCACCTTGTCCTTCTTCTTGGTTTCCGGTACCCTGACCTCTTCGATCTTTGCCTTGCTAAACTCCTTAATGTCCTTCAACAGGTGCTGTTCATCGGAACTAACAAAAGTGATTGCGTTCCCCGAATTCCCGGCCCTGCCCGTTCTTCCTATACGGTGGACATACATCTCTGGATCATCGGGTATATCGTAATTGATGACATGCGTCACGTCCTGGATGTCCAGACCTCTTGCCGCTACATCGGAGGCGATGAGCAGCTTGATGTCCCCCTTCTTAAAACGGTCCAGCACAGATTCTCTCCTGTTCTGAGAGAAATCACCGTGAAGCGCCTCTGCCGGATAGCCATAGGACTTCAGCCTCTTGGTGAGAATGTCCACCATCCTTTTGGTGCTGCAGAAGACGATCGCCTTGGGCCGTTCGTTATCGATGATACGGCACAGTGCCCATATCTTGTTCCTCCTGCCCACGTTGATGTAGGCCTGCTCTGTAGAAGGAAGAACTAGCTCCTCCTCGCTGATGATTATGGTCTTAGGGTTCTCCATGTATTTCTTGCCCAGCCGCCTCACTTCAGGAGGTATAGTGGCCGAGAATAGAGACATATTGACTTTCCTGGGCACTCTTGACAGTATCTTCTCGATATCGTCGATGAACCCCATGTCGAGCATCCTGTCCGCCTCATCTAGAACCACGAACCTGAGCTTGTTCAGACTCAGCGTCTTCCGGTTGAGATGATCAATCAGCCTTCCCGGAGTGCCCACAACGATCTCCCTACCCTCCTTCAGGGCCTCTATCTGAGGGCCTATAGAAGCACCCCCGTAAATGGCGATAGAGTGTATGTCCAGATGGGACGCCAGTTCGTTGATCTCCTCAGAGACCTGTCTTGCCAATTCTCTGGTGGGGACGACAACGAGAGCCAGGGGTTCGTCGCTGGGCTCGATCAGCTGTAGTATTGAAATCCCGAAAGCTGCTGTCTTTCCGGTGCCGGTCTGTGCCTGGGCCATTACCTCTTCTCCTTCCAGCAATAAAGGAATGGCTTCCTCCTGAACCGGGGTAGGCACTTCAAACCCCATGTCCTCGATCGCCTTCAGGATGGGTTTTCTAAGATTAAAATATCTGAAATTGTCTGACATGTATATTCACATTGATGTCTGAGTGTATTCATTGAAACATATTAATCTTTCTCATCACAGACGATTTAGACCCGGTCTGGACGAAATGAACAAAGTTTATATGAATCCATTACATTTCTCCGATTTACACGATGCGGGCGTAGTGTAGCCTGGTTATCACTTAAGCTTGCCAAGCTTAGAAGTCGGGTTCGAATCCCGACGCCCGCACTCCTCCTCAGATCGTGTCTTCGCAACTGCCGAGGATTTTTGAACCGTGTAACGATGTCATGGGCTGAGGGATGGAGACGAATATTTCACTCTACATTAGAAATCTATATATAACCTGGGCAATAGAACGAACACTCTATGGAAAGTGGGGGGGAGAATGATGATATAGATGACAGGGGAGCTGAACCTAGGTACAGGATGCTCCGCAAGTTCAATGGCGTTATGGCCGTGATACACGCCATTCAGGGCGTTTTTATGTTCGCCCTGAGCAATGATTACACACTCCCTATAGAGACGAATTTCCTGAAATTTGATCCGGGTGGAAATGCCCTCATCAAGGCGACTGAAACCGTGGTGGAGGTGCCCCTGGGCCCTCTTATCGCCCTCTTTCTGTTCATAACCGCCTTCGCGCACCTCTCTCTGGCCACCTACGGATATGGCTGGTATGTGAGGAAGATAAGTAAGGGTATGAACCCCGCGAGGTGGTATGAATACGCGGTCACCTCTTCCATCATGATCATGGTTCTGGCCATGCTTACTGGGATATTCGACATAGCGGCTCTGTTGTTGATCATCGCCGCCAACGCCTCGATGAACCTCTTTGGATTGATGATGGAACGCCACAATCAGGCCACGGAGAAGACGGACTGGACATCGTTCTATTTCGGTTCTTTTGCCGGAGCGATTCCCTGGGTGGTGATAATACTCTACTTCACAGGGGCCATATACACCAACGCAGACACCATCCCCACCTTCGTCTACGTGCTCATCATCGTTCTGCTAGCATTCTGGATTACCTTCCCCATCAATATGGTCCTTCAGTATAGGAAAGTGGGTAGGTGGAAGAACTATCTGTTCGGCGAAAAGGGGTACATCGTCCTCAGTCTGGTATCTAAGTCAGCACTGGCGTGGATCATCTGGGCAGGAACACTCAGAGGAGTGTAGAAACATTTTCCAATATCTTTTCCCTTTCCATCGTTAATAGATTGAGTTGTTCAATGGTGACGAATATCAATGGCTGAGTATTTCACACGATATGGAGTCGAGATCGACCAGGGATAAGGTTCCTGAATTTCAGGAAACTGAGGTTACTGGGCATTACTCTTATCGGCGCCCGGCCAACTCTATCAAGGACGCTGAGAATGGGGAGATTCTGAATGAGATATCTAGCGATGAGCTAGCACACTATCCATTTTCTCCGTCTCTCCAAGAGCCAATCAAAAAAGATAAAATACTGAAGATGAAAACTTTCTATCATGCAAGCCCGCGGTGTAAGGCTTGCAGGAGGAGAAGACAATGAGCTTAAGAGAGGAAATAGTGGATAAGATGGGTGATCTGATAATCGCGGCCTTCGGTCTGGTGGCAGCACTGGCCTGGAACCAGGCGATTATCGCAATATTCAAAGAAGTTTTTGGGGAGAACTGGGAAGGAGTTCCCCAGATGTTAACCTACGCCATTCTGGTGACCGTGATTGCGGTGTTGATAATCATCTGGGTAGCAAGAGCCTCGGCCAAGCTCAAAGACAAGAGCGAGGAGAAGTCCCCGGACTGAAATCTCGAAGGTCTCCACTTCCACGAAACTTATTAACCTTTATTTTTTATGAATTAAAAAAATAGACGGAAGCAATTTTTGATCAACGGACTTATGGAATGGGTCCTATGTCTCCTTCTTTTTCAGCTTCTCGCCGCACTCAGGACACTTACCCATGTCTTCGTTGAAAGATCTCTCACAGTCTTCACAAACATATATCTTCAATACTATCCCTCCCTTTGCGCCCATCATTAATAGAGCTCCTACCCTCTCGGGGATAATGGCTATCGGTCTATCAGTGATTCAAGGCGCTCTGGGGAGCACAGTGAGATAGTAGAGGATGTATCCTTTCCCGTACATGTTCGGCATACTCTTAAAAAGCGCTGACTATTGGATGAAATCATAAATGACTTCAACCTATGGAAAAATGATCTCAAGGGAGTACTAAAAGTTTAAATGAATGAAGGTTCTCAATGTTTTTGAAATAGCTTGCCACCAGGAGATTGAAGTCTTATGAAGAAAAATGAAAGAGAAGATGAGATCAAGGAGTCAGTGAGGAACCGCTACGGCGATCTGGCCCAGACGGAAGAGGGAGACACTCCACGTACGGAGGAGATGATCAGAGTCTACTCTCATGAAGAGTTGGAAGAGATCCCTGATTCTGTGAAGGCCTCTGTGTGCTCATGTGGGAATCCGGTGGCCCTGGCAGAGTTTGAACCCGGCCAGGTGGTGGTCGATCTGGGCAGTGGCGCGGGTATGGATGTATTTCTGGCGGCAAGAAAGGTTTCTCCAGGTGGACGAGCTATAGGCATCGATTCTACACCAGAGATGCTGTGGAAGGCAAGGAACGCGGCCGAAAACATGAAGTTAGACAATGCCGAGTTTAGACTAGGAGAGATCGAACATATCCCTGTGGAATCCAACTTGGTGGACGTGGTCATCAGCAACTGCGTGATCAATCTGTCTACTGACAAGAGGGCGGTCTTCGAGGAGGTACACCGGATTCTTAGGCCTGGAGGTAAACTGGTGTTCTCTGACCGTATCTTGGTAGACGATCTCCCTGACGAGGCTATGGGAGACGAAGATCTGTGGGGAGGTTGCATCTCAGGGGCTCTTTCAGAGGAGGAATGTTTGTCCCTCATTGGTGACGCTGGTTTTGTGAATACTGAGATAATAGATAAGCGAACTTACTCAGAGGACGAGGCCCGATCTTTTCTTCGGACTGTTCAGAAGGAGAAGGAAAAGAAAGGGGAAGAAATCGATCCTGATGTAGTAATCCAGTCCTATCTGTCGGTGGCCAATGCTAGGATCGTTGCCTACAAAGGGAGATAGAGATCGAAGGGGTCACCTAACTGCATATCTAAATGGTTCTTTCGATGCTCCGAGTGTAGCTGGCCAACATGTTGATATCTCTCAGTTCATCCTCTGTCAACATTCTCAATATTGATCCGGAGGTTTCTATGTCGTCAGCGGCCATGTAGGATGTGTGATCGGACAACCTAAATACATCCCTTATGCTCTCTTGATCTGTATACTTTCTTGAGCACATTGGCGAGCTTATTTCCGGATTTTTTCTCCACCAGCCCGCTGTCAATTACCTTGCCTATGGTATATTTATTCAGAACGGTATCAATCTAGTTTATTGATCATTTGTCCAGTCCTGCTAAAGATATAATTAATCATTAAGTCCTAATCTATCTGAATGATGCCCTACGAGGATAGATGGACGAAGATTATGGTGCTGGCTGGGGTAGTCGGTGCTGCGTTCTTCGCTGTTGTATGGACTGCTGCAGTGATCGTGGACGGCCACTGGACATTCGGAGAGGAGACGCTCAGCGCACTGGGAGGTGACAGACCGGGGGCAGCGATATTCAACGCGGGTGTCATAATCGAGGGGTTACTGGGCCTCCTATTCTCCGTTGGATTCTACAGGTTGAATGATGGCCTGATGCATCGTACTGGCGCGACAGTTCTTGCCCTGTCAACTCTGGCACTGATAGCGGTGGGCATCTTTCCGGTGACCGCCGGGGCAGTGCATGATATTGCCAGTTATGCCTTCTTCGGCCTGGCCCTCCTGGCACTGCTTCTACTAATCCTTCCGCTCAAGAATCAAGAGTACTTTGGGAATATTGGAGCCGGTTTGACCGCCGCCCTGGTGATAGTCTCTCTATCATTCTTGTTTACCTCACCCATACCTCTCACCGAGGCAGTGGCCGTCATATGCCTCCTCTTATGGCTCTCTTCAATTGCCTTGATGGTACTCGGACACCAACTCCTCCGTGCAGAGTGATTCAATCCCTGTCGTATCGATAGGTGATATTGCAGCTTCCTTCCCTGCTCACCATGCAGGGCCCCATCGGGTTCTTCGGTGTACACCTATTACCGAAGGAGGGGCAGTCCTTCGAATCGATCACTCCCCTCAGGACTTCGCCGCAGAGACATCCCTCTGTTTCCTCATCTACAACTTCCAGGCCATCAAGCAGCCCCCCGTAGGCCAGCTTGGCGTCGTGCTGCTTGTATTCATCCCTCAACCCCAGTACACTGTCTTCGATCACAGGGAATCCCCGCCAGGCTCTGTCCTCCGGTTCAAAAACGCTCTTCATTGACCTAACGGCTTTGGGATTTCCCCCCTCCTTCACCACTCTCCGGTACTCGTTTTCCACCTCAGAGCGCCCCTCTTTCTTCTGTTTGGCCAGCATGTACACCCCCATCAGGAGATCAAGAGGTTCGAAACCGGTCACCACCTGAGGGATCGAATGCTTCTCTGAAAAAGGTCGGAAAGGATCAAGACCTATGATCGTGGCCACATGGCCGGGCTGGATGAAACCGTCTACCTCCACCTCCCCCAGTTCGAATATTTTCTCTAGGGCGGGGGGTATTAAACGATGACAGCTGTAGACCAAGAAGTTCTCGGGGAGGTCTTCAAGCAACGTGGCTGACGTTGTGGGCACGGTGGTCTCAAAGCCTATAGCCATGAACACCACCTCGTCCCTCTTCTCTGCCAGCTCTACAGCATCCTCGATAGAGTAAACGATTCTTATGTCCGCCCCTGATGCCTTGATGTCTGAGAGAGAGCCTCTCGGCGTTGGAACGTTCAGCATATCGCCAAACACAGCTAGAGTGGCGCCGTTCTGTGCGATCTCTATTGTCTCCACTATCTCGGTGGAGGTGGTAACACAGACTGGACAGCCCGGCCCCTGTCTGATCATTATTCCCGCCTCTCTGAGCGGTTCCTCCAGTCCAAACCGAACCAATGTATCCTGGTGGGTTCCACATACATGCATCAACCGCAGCTCGACGTCAAGGTCTTTTAGCCTGTTCAAAATCCTCTGGGCCGTGGGTTGGTCTCTGAATCTGAACATTATCCCTTGATCACCTCCAGTGAGGTGACAGAACAGCCTCTGCCTTTGACGATCTCAACCTCGCCTTCGCACTTGGGGCAACTGAGGTTTGGGACTTTGAAGTGATAAGATTCACTATCTAGCGCCTCCGGAGCCCCTTCGAACCCACATTCAGGACACCTTACCTCTGCTCCCTGCTCGACGATTACCAGCTCAGATCCACTGAGAGGGCCGTCCCTGGTAAGCACCTGGTATGCGAACTCCAGTTGTTCCTTACCCAGAAAGGTCAGTTCTCCCACTTCGAGTATCACCTTTTCGACCTTCTCGATATTCCGGTCCTGTAAAGCATCGGCCACGCGCTGAACGATGTCTGACATGACAGAGACTTCATGCATCGGGAGTCAAATCGACTTCAGTTATTTATTACATTGCTGGGTACTGCTGCTTCAATCATTTAGGCGGACCCACCCGCCAATGGTGGAGGAGAATGTCCGAGCTGGTCGTTCATTCTAATTATTGAATGGAAAGGATAATGTTCATATAGCCTGGCCAGTAATTAGAACCCGGAATCCTATGCCAGAAGATGAAAGGAAGGACAAGAAAAAATCTACTCTCGAGGCCATTGTTGAGGGGAAGAAGATGGAGGCCTATGTTGAGCATAGGACTAAAGATATGCACAAATGCTGGATATGTGACGAGATCGGCTATAAGAAGAAACCGATGAAACAGCTGGGCAGCAAATGGGTCTGCATCGATTGTCTGAAGGAATTGAAGGAGGTACTGGACACCCTCAATCAATGGGAGGCCGAGATTCAGATCGAAGAGGAGATGTCCAAGAAGATCGATGACAGTATCGGACTGTAAGGAAAGTTTTTCTGCGCCATATGAAGTCTCCTTTCAGAAGTATCTCCTATTCCTCTGTCAGAAAGTAATCACAATGACCGCTGATCGGGCATTCAGTGCATTTGGGATTTCTCGGCCGGCAGATGAGCCTCCCGAACACCACCATCAGGGAGTTGATCTCTTTCCACCTGCGCTTGGGCACCACCTCCTTCAACCGATATTCAGTTTCGTCGGGTGAATCGGTATCCACCACTCCGATACGGTTGGAGATGCGATGTACATGGGTATCGACGCATATTGCATCGATTCCAAAGGCATATGCAAGTACGCAGTTTGCCGTCTTCCTACCCACCAATGGAAATTCCAACAGCTGGTCTATATCTCTGGGCACCTCTCCGCCGTACTCCTCCACGATCATCTTCGAAATGTCTTTGATAGCCTCAGGTTTGGAATTTGAGAATCCGGCGCACCGGGTGAGTTCCTTGATATGCTCAATGGGGGCCTCTGCGAGCTCTTTCGGTGAGTCGTACTCTGAGAACAGCTGTCTGGAGGCGTTGTGTGTATTCTCCTCTCTGGTCCTCTGGGAGAGCACTGTGGAGATCAGTATGTGAAAGGGGTCTCTGGTCCATTCAAAATCATCCTCTTTCCCCTTACCGGGAAAGGCTCTTCCGTAGCCCTTTGCTCTAATGGTGTCTAGTATTTCGCTAATCGGTTTGATGAGAATCCCACCATCTCTTTGCCTCTCCGATCGTATACAAGGAACCGGTTACCAGTATGGTGTCCTCCTTGTTAGCGATATCGAGGGCTCTCTTCACTGCTTCACCTACCCTCTCCACAGTTTCGACTTCGGCGCAGTACTCGGATAATACACTGGTCAACTTAGTGGACGATAGACTTCTATCCGTCTCAGGGGCGGTGGCTATGGCAACAGAGCTGATCCGACAAAACGATTTCGCCATGCCGTTCACATCCTTATCGTTAAGAATCCCGATGACCAGGATGATCTTGCCGTCAACGAGGCACTGGAGCTCTACGGCGGTCGCCTCCGCTCCTTCTGCAGTGTGTGTGACGTCCATTATGACCCTCGGCTCATGAGAGATGATGTCCAACCTGGCGGGCCAATCGGTACTGGCAATTCCCCTTGTGAGAGAATCCTTCGAGATGTGATAACCATTTTCATTCAACGTCTTCAGACACCCAACTGCAAGGGCCATATTCTCCGCCTGATACGCGCCGCACAGTGGTGAAGAAAGGGTGATATCCTCTTCCGGAAACGAGACTCTCAGGCCGTCCAGGGTCGACGAGATCAGGCTGAACTTGATGTCCTGTCCCACTGTCAACAGGGGGGATCCGAGCTCAAGCGCTCTATCTCTCACCACTCTGTAGGCTGGCCCGTCGTGAACGGTCACCACCGGGATCCCGGGCTTGATGATGCCCGCTTTCTCGTAGGCGATCTCCTCTATTGTGTCTCCCAGATAGTGAGTGTGTTCAATCCCCATCCTGGTGATGACTGAACATTCTGGAGTAATGGTGTTCGTGGCATCGAGTCGCCCACCCATCCCCACTTCGATTACGGCAAGATCGACCCCTCTTCGCCTGAAATACTCGAAAGTCATGACAGTGGTCAGTTCGAAGAAGGTAAGCTGTTTTCCTTCTCCCCTCATGTCCTTGTAATGTCCTCTAATCTCTTCTGCTAGGGAGAGGAACTCCTTCTCGGGTATGGGCGTTCCATTGACTTTGATCCTCTCGGAAAAATCAACGATGTGTGGCGAGGTGTACAGCCCCACCTTCCAACCCTCCTCCTGCAAAACCGAAGCGAGCATAGAGCACACTGAGCCTTTGCCGTTGGTCCCCCCCACATGGACCGACTTGAAAGTCTTGTGTGGGTGCCCCATCCTGCGCAGCAACTCCCTGGTATTCTCCAAACCGAACTTAATGCCGTCGGCCTTGAGCCCGAACAGCCAGTCGATCGTATCCTGGTATTTCATATTGCTCACCCGGGACGATTCATGTTTCAGGGGCCCTCCCTCCAGTGGCTAGTTGCTCGATAAGTCCCCGCACTCCAGTGTTCCTCCGTCTGGCCTCCTTCCTCATCGAATCCATGATGCCTGTACCGTACTGTGCCGCCTTCTTCTTCCTGGTGGCAACTTCCTCCAGTTTCAAAATCCTCGCTATATCTCTGAGCAATACCTTCCTGGTTTCCCCACGTATCTTGTAATCCATTGGCAGTTTTCCCACCATCCCGCGGACCTCCAGATCAAGGAATGGGTAGTGGATGACCTTGTCATGGTATTCAGCGATCCTCTCCTCCAACAGTAGTCCTTCCTGTAACAAGTTTTCAAGATCTTCGGCCATCTTCGTCTCTCTTTCCCCATCGCTCAGTTCAACGTACTTGGCGTAACCACCGAACAGCTCGTCCGCCCCCTGGCCGCTGAACAGATGTACTTCTGGAATCTCCAGGGCGGCCAGATACAAGGGCAATTCGTAGGAGAGGACAACCGGGTTGTCCGTGGGCAGTATCGATATCAGCTCCGAAAGACCCCTTATGATCTGGTCGTGGTCGACCACCAACCCATTCCAAGGCAACTCAAGAAATGCGGCAGTCTTCCTCCCCATCTCCATATCAAACGAACCCTCTTTCCCCACGGTGTACAGCTTGACGCGAGTATGCTGAGAGAGGAGGGAGGCCAGTACTGTGCTGTCCAATCCACCAGAGAACAGAACTGCCGTCCGTTCCTGTGGGGAGGCGTCCCTTATCACCAGCTTTATCTTCTCCAATACCCGTCTAGCCTCTCGCATGCTAACGGGTGATTGTATGTACCTCTCATATCTATCTTTTGGCCAGGGCACATTGAGAATCGATCGGCACATGAGGGGCGGCGAAAATGATTATTATTTATAGGGCATAGCAGTACCGCGAAGCATGTCCCTCACTCGATTATTCGATCCCGAGAGCATTGCTGTGGTGGGCGCCTCAGGCAGCTCGGAGAAGATCGGTCACACCATCTTTAAGAACCTGTTGGAGAGCGATTCCCGGATCTACGCTGTTAACCCCTATCTGGATTCGATGCTGGGGCGTACGAGCTATCCCAGTGTCTCTGATCTCCCGGAGAGGGTCGACCTGGCAGTGATAGCCATACCCGCTCAGCCTACCGTGGAGGTGGTAAAGGAATGTGCTGAGGTCAAGATACCCTTTGTGATCCCTGTGGCAAGCGGGTTCTCGGAGGTGGGAGAGGGCGGAGCCCTGCTGCAGCAGGGTCTGCTAGAAATGGTGAAGGGCACAGAGACCAGGATACTGGGCCCCAACACTCTCGGGGTGCTCGTGCCACGCAACAATCTCGATACCTTCTTCACCCCCAGAGAGCGGAGCCCACGCCCCGGTGATGGTCCCCTGGCAATAGTCTCGCAGAGCGGTTCCGTACTCACCGGAGTGTTCGAGACCGCAAACGATGAGAACGTGGGGGTGTCGTGCTGCGTGGGCCTGGGCAACAAGGTCGATTTGAACGAGAATGATTTCCTTGAGTACCTGGGCCAGGATGAGGATACGGAGTGCATTTGCCTTTACCTTGAATCTTTCCAGGATGGAGAACAATTCCTAGAGCTGTGCGAAGAGATCTCGCCGGAGAAGCCCATCGTAGCGGTGAAGGTGGGACGAACAGAGCAGGGGCAGAAAGCTGCAGCATCACACACCGGCGCCCTGGCCCTCTCTTCGGATAGCCTGGTTTCTGGCGTCTTCAGGCAGTTCGGGGTCAGCAGAGCCTACGACGAGATCGAGTTGCTCGACCTTTCTCGTGCACTGGCATACCTGGGTCACATCGAGGGTGACAGGATCGCGGTGGTCAGCAGCGCTGGTGGTTTCGGAGTGATCGCAGCCGACTACATCACATCACAGGAGAAAGGGATGGGAATGAGGATGGCCGAATTCTCTGAGGATACGAAGAAGAGGATCATCGACTGTTCTCTGCACTATGCATCGGCTGAGAACCCAATTGATCTGACTGGGGGTGCTACGGATGAGATGTACGATACGGTGCTGAGGAACCTGCAGGAGGAGAAAAGTATCGATGTCATACTTCTGCTGGTACAGCTGCAGACACCGGGCACCACTAGGAGGCTGTTGGACATCACTGAGAAGTGGTGTAAGAATGGGAAGAAGCCCATAGTCGTATGTTCTATCGGGGGGGAATACACACGGGACTTCCTGAAGGAGTTCGAGGAGCGCAGGATACCATCGTATAATTCCCTCAGGAGGTCAATTCTGGCCCTCAAGAGCCTCTACCAGAGAGGGGAGTACCTCAAGAGGGTGGGAGCAATCCCCTCCTGATCAATGCAACAAGACTTTTCTAGCTGTCTTTCCATTCTAGTAGCGATATGGACAAGGTCACTAGAATTGGAATATCTCTCGATCCGGCGCTGCTGGATAATTTCGACGAGCTGATTCGGAAGAAAGGGTACACGGCAAGGTCAGAAGCGATCAGGGACCTCATCAGAAGAGCCCTCATCGAAGAGAGCTGGAAGCATGAAGGTCTCTCTGTTGTGGGAACCATCACCCTGATGTATGACCACCACACGGGAAACGTTCAGGAGAAACTGATGGAGATCCAGCACGACTACAGAGACCGTATCTCTTCCACCATCCACGTTCATCTGGATGATGAGAAGTGCCTTGAGACCCTGTTGGTCGAGGGGGAAGTCAAGGACGTTAGAGAATTGAAAGATGAACTGGTGAGCGTCAAGGGAGTGTTGACCGGGAAGCTTACCATGATTTCTCCAGACTCGGTGAAGCAGAGCCACCAGAGCACTCCAAAGAGCATCTTGGAAGAAAAGGGAAATTGATTTCTGGCCGGTGCAAGCAATAAGACACTTTGACGGATAATGATCCCTCGCTAAATAGGACCTCGAGTCAATTTGATGACTCTTAGGGGGGTGGCTTGACATTATTCTGGAGGAGAACCTTCGCATTGTATCCAGATTAATATTGTCCTTCAAAATCTATTCCAGACTGTTGACCTTTGACTAACTACCTTTGTCTTAGATGTCATTACTGTACAGTCTGCAGATTGTCGAAGATCACTCTTCGCCCGGTCCATTTCAACAGTCATTTTACATATTTGGTCTTCAGTAAATCATATCAACACCGATCTTCTTTCACCCCCTCTTCAACTTATCATTCAGATGCTGGAGAACCTATTTTGTATCCATTTATCTGACATATTGCATCAATTGTCAAATGCCTTGACATCGGGCCTTAGAGATTACGATCAGCAATTCTATCGAGCACCTCTATGGCAGCTTCACGATTTCGGACTTCAGGAGAACAATTGTGTAATCATATGTCCTCTCCATATGTAGAATATGGAAGAAGGAATTCGCACAACAATGGAGAATGAATAACAACGGCCTCTTTCTTTGTCAGCCAGTGATTTTACAAGCAATATATTTATATTGTTGTTAGAACACACTGGCTAGGGCTCAAAAATGCCTTCTTGAGGGCATAATATACTCTTCTGATACTCTCCTAGTCTGTCCATAGCATCGGTCATGTCGTCTAGTCGTATACCTAGGTAATCTATGGTGGTGTCGATAGAGCAGTGCCCCATCAGCTCCTTGATTGTCTCCAAGGGGACCCCCGCCTTCCACAGATTCCGGCCATAGGTCCTTCTGAGTGTGTGGTTGGAGAATTTGATACCCGATCTCTTGGAGACCTCCCTGAGCCTACCATCGAACATGTAGATAGTCGGTACCTTGAGTTGTCCCTTAGATTTCACCAATAGCAGTTTATCTGGGTCCTCGAAGTTGGAGTTCTTACTCATTTCCTGTAGTACCATCTTTTGCCTCCATTCGTAGTATTTTGTTAGCACGTTCTCGGTATCTCTATGGAAGGGTACCGTCCTTTCCTTACCTCCCATCCTACCCTTGCCTAGTACATTGACCGTCCTACTGCGGTGGTTTATGGACTCCTTGGTTAGGCGCATTATACCCACCCTTCTCAGCCCCAAATCAACCTCCAGATGGACTATAAGGCATTCCACCGGGGTGGCGCATACTGTCTTGATTATCTCCGATTCTTCAGGACTCAACCAGTCTGCGTTAGGTCTCATGTCTGTCTGGTAGGACACTCCCATTTTGTCTAGCGTTGTATTACCGTGGTGTTTCAGGAACACCTTAAGGACCGCAACCTTGTGTTGCATCGTTTTCTGGGTTCCCTTTAGACTGGAAAGTAGATAGGCCAGGTCCTGTTTACCTATCTTATCTGGGTGGGTGTTCTTACCACCCTTCTCCAGTGTTTCCAGTAGATTCTTCAGTGTGTACCGGTAGTTCTTTATCGTAGATTTGCTGAGTTGTCTGTCCCTGCAATCTTCTAGATACTCCCGCAGGATGCGCTCCCATATCCGCCTCTTGGAAGGCATCCTTCTCACCACCCAGATGTACTTACAGACATATCTATCTTTTGACTTCCAGAGTTCCATTAGGGAGCTCGATAATCTCACCCTGTTCCTTCAATTTCTTAGCCGTTGTCTGGATGTTGGGCACGCGGTCATTGAATTCTACCAGGTCATCTATGGTGACGGACTGGTTGTCGATCACATATCGTAGGTACTCAATGCTCTCCTGTTGGGAAGAGATCACACCCCCACCCTGTCCCATGTAGCTGTCATAGCTGTCACAGCTGTCATGAGACACGTTCTCGATCGTTCTCTGGACCTCTCGATTGTCCCCCCTTTCGTCTAAGGGGATGTAATTCCTGCGCAACCTTTGCCTCTTCCGATCATCTTCCAGGAAATAGGGGCGAGAATTACCCTTTCTTCGTTGCTCGAAATCGAGGGCCTTCATTCGTTTACCTACAACCGCCGGCGAAATTTTACAGTCCCACTCATCTGTCTGCTTTGATATCTCAGTGGCCGTGATTCCAGTATTCTTACCATTCTTATTTTCAAGAGAGAAGAATGCTCTAACTACCCTCCCATCGTATGAATCGGCGGCCTCTTTCACCTGCCTCTGGAATAACTCATTGACCAAGCTCTTAATCTCATTGTAAAACTCATCTGAAATCATCCTGGCAAGACTTCCCAGTGGCTGCACGATCTGCCCCATCCTGGGAGAGATACCCTCAAACCGCAATTCATAATCATTTTTAAAGGCGAAGTAGTTACGAAGCCGGAACATGAACAATTTGTTGCGCAGTTCCGCCGCCTTCTCGTAGAATCTTGGGGGGAGGTTCAATAAAATATCCCTCTCAGTCTCCTTCATCCTGATGATTATACTCTTGGACTCCACCGCATCGTCCTGAAAAGCGGATCGGGTGGTCATTATGGTAGGTCCGTAAGAATTGAAAACCTCCGTCTGACTGGGGTTGTTTTTTTTGGAGCGCCATACACCGCCCCCTTTCTCAAATCTCTCATTAAGAAAGGTCACCAAGTTAGAGGTCTCATCGGTATGCCCCATGTCGTTCTCGTTAAGATATAGTGTGCCTTTCCACCGTTCTACGCTACGAAATATGGGGGAGAAGGTGGCCGCTCCGGATCCTCTCATACCTCTGAATGACAACCGGATGCACAGCGTTCCCAACCTTGACTTGCCTGCACCTTTCCCTCCCCGAATATTGAGGATTGGAATGCAGGGCATCTTATCGTATAGCCAAGTCATCAGAATGTACGCGGTGATTAGCTTCTCTGTCGTCCTGTCTCCAACGTCCACCCATTCATGGAGGAAGTCGATGATCTCATTGAAGAGGCTCAATTCATCCTCGTAGTCCTCCGGTCTTGATGGGAGGTAGATAAACCCTTTCTCCAACAGCGCGTCCTGAATTGGAGAATACAACACGTCGTTGTGCTTCACTTGAGACCTCGGTTCCCATTCTTCAGTAAGCGCGTCAAACACCACGAAATGGGGGTTCTGACCATTATAGCACTGTTCAACTATTTTGAGATCACTGGTCTTATCGATGATCAGGCCCGGCTTAGCCACTCCTTCGCTCATTACAGCACCTCCGGGATTAGGACACAATCATAATCCCTAAGGACCCGCTGCCACGCTTCCAATTCTCTCAGGTGGACGGGCTTGACCAGGACCCTACCACGGGTGATCATGTCCACATACAGCCCCAGAATACCCTCTAAGTCGTCCATCAGGCCCTTCTCCCAGGCGATGATATAGAAGGGTGCCTCCATGTCCAAACCGGCCGGTACGGGCTCTCTCTTGACCTCAGTAGTCATTACCCTCCCCCCGAATCCAGAGCTTGCCTATCGATTTTCGGACGTAGATTATATCTAGTTCTGGATGGTCTTCCAATTCTCTTACGATATCCAAAATATCTGGATATCTGGCCCTCAAAATTACTCCCAGACACATTTCAGTCTGTAAAATTTTTTCAAGTTCGTCTTTATCCGGTTTTTCACCGAAATGATTATTACTTATTCTTTCATTATTCATTTTAATCACTTTCCGAAGTGATGGGGAAGGGAGCTTCCTGGCAGGGATTCCTCCCTTCCCAACGTTCTTCTTAAATCTCTAGCGTTTAAATCTATCCAAAATGCGGATTTCTTTTTTCTTTTTTCTCACCTCGAAATTTATAACGCTTGTACCTATTTTAATTCATGCCCAACCAAAGTGAAAGTGTCGGGGCCATGTTCAAATTGACACGATTTACCCCGCCTTTATATCTTTCTGAATCAAAGGAAATCCAAATCTCCATCCAGTACTCTCCAAAGGAAGCGCGGGGGTTTCCTCTCCGAATGTGAAAGGAATTACCTCAATGTCATCGAGGCCGGGGATCACCAGCGAGCGCTTAACTGGGCGCGGGGATGGAGCGACGGTATCGAGAAGCTCCTCAAGGCCACCGGTGTTTACGATCGCGCCAAGAAAGAGGTTGAGAGGGAGGTGCCCAAGGATCACACGATCCGCGTCGACTGGATCGGCAAGCAGCGCCTCTGTCCGAAATGTGCACAAACGGAGAATCTAATCCAGGACATCATTCGGATCCTCGATAAAGCGCTGGCAAATCACCCAGAGCTGAAGGTCAGGATCAGCGAGGAGCTGGTGGCTTTGGAGGAGAGGGATGACTCTCTATTATGAGAACCCAGCGTCTGACTTTTTCTTTATCAATTACCGAAATCGTGTCCACAATATGGACAGGCTTCGAAATTCTTCGGTAAGATTCTCTCACAATCTGGGCACTTCTTCCGAAAGACACTCTTACATTTTGGGCACACCGCCCAATCATCCTCAAGGACTGTGTGACACTTCGAGCAACGCCTGACTATGATTGCATCTGTCTCATCCAGTTCATCAGATGTTGTAGATTGTTTGACGGTGGTTTCATTTCTGACTTTGGTGGAGAATTGGGCTTCCTTCCTCCATTCTATCAGGTAAATCACACCTCCGATAAGGAAGAACACGAAGGTGAGGACCCCATATAGTGAGATGCATATGAGGACCACTATTCCGCTTGCCACCATCAGTGTGCCCCCGATCGCCTTGTTCTTTTCCAGTATCCCGCCGACCATGCCGATAACGGAAAAGATCATGGCAGCGAACCCAAGACCATAAAGCTCCCCCGCACCCGCGCCAAAAGCCTCTTCAAGCCCACCGAGAAATATAACACCGATGGATGCCGATATCCCAAATATCCCGCCAATCAGGCCAAGCCAGAATGACTTATGCAAACCCCTCACCTCCATGACCAATGCGGCGATTCAGGTTCTCATCCAAACCGTCTCCCGCTCATAAGTAAGTACGCGCACCGTTCCTAAAGAAGATTTTCCTCATGGATTCATAAGAAATGAAAGAAAGAATAAAGGGAAAGGGGTTTAATCCTCGTTGAACAGCGTCTCCTCGATGACCTCCTCAATGTATCCTAATGTTCATTGCGTCAACCGTCCGCCTGAACAGAATCCTCCGCGCCCTGTCGTAGGCGCCCAGGACCTTGTTAAACTCCTTGAGAGCGGGCTTATGCCACCTGATCATCTGGACCTCATTACCCGCCTTCTCTGCTCTTCTGAAGCCGCAGGTGGGAGAGTAAAGCTGATCGCTGAGCTCATCTATCGCCTCAGATTGTTTTAACTCAACCCTTCTAGCGGGCCTGCTCAACTGGATAGGATTGTCAGATTCTACCAGCTCTTCTAATTTTTCTAGATTCATTCGTCATTCTCCTGGCTCTCTACTAAAGATATGAAGAAATCCTTCCATGTTTCGTAGTCACTTTTCGCCTTGGCTATGTCCAGGAGCCTTTTTTCATTCTGGTCTATTTCGAATAATATATTGCGCTTCATTTGAATCTCCTGAAGAAAATAACCGGCCGCCCCGGTCACGCTCTTCATTAAACATATGGCACAATTATATAAACCTTATGGTTATTTATTAATGAAGGGGGCTAAACTCAGTTACTCTTCATAGAACATTTCGAACGATTATATAAATCTTTCGATGTATATCTCCATTCGGCCCCTTTATCGAAAAAGGTATGATCAGGACCCCGGCGCGGACCTGGCGCCACCGGTAGCGGACCCGCTTACCGGATGGTAAACTTTTGCCTAGAAGAGGGGGGGGGGTTGTGCATCAATCCTGGGGATCCGGGCAGTGGTCCTTTTGTCCGGGATGGAAGTAATGTTGGATTTCACATTACTTCCTTTTTCATTTTTCCGGGCGGTTACAAGTAATGTCGGAATTGACCAGTATACCATCTGGTCTCTTGAACCTGTTGGGAAGAAATGAAATTTATTTATATAACTAAAGAAATGACAATCTGTGGGGTTGCCCAATGACCATGAAATACTGTCCATCATGTAAAAGGAATGTTGACACTGAACACAGTTGGCATCTGGGAATAATGATTATCCTATTTCTTCTGGGATTAATCCCTGGTCTTATCTATCTTGTATGGAAATGGCCCCGCAGATGTCCGATATGTCATACTCCTGAAAAGATGCTACGGGCACCAAAGTTTGACCAGGAAGGAGATATGTCTGACTATCCATAGAAATAATTTTTGCAGTCAGCTAAGTTGAGACATTTAGGAAAATGAATATGAAATTGAAATGTCCAGTCTGTGGCCGCCAGATGACCAAGATAGATTCTATCGATGAAGATATCTATCCATTCAATATTGAATGGCATTGTTCCTTTTGTCACCATGTCTATCTCTCACTCAAGAGAGATTAGAGGTAAAAAAATGAAAAAGGAATGCAACTCAAGAATGGTTTCCGTTATTTTGGTTGGAATCCTGGCTATTTCTCTAAGTCTGTCGGGCTGTCTCGGCACTGATATTGATGAAGATAATGCAGGAGTCAATTATCCAGAAGGGGGCATCTATACTCTACCTGCGAGCGAATTGATACTGAATCTAACAGAGATCGATAGTCAATGGCAAGTTAAGGAGGCAGATGACTTGACAACAGATCCCATTTGGTCAGATGCTTCATTCGCCTCATTTGAAAAGAGATACTCAGGTGGAATGGCTGTTGTTAGCATCAAAATATCTCTAATGAAATATGAAACTCCTTCTAAGGCCCAAGAAGCCTACATAAACCTAACTTCGGAACACCAATATGCTGATGCAGTCTCTTTAGAACTAGGTAATAATAGTCTAGGATGGACCTTGAACGCTCCTCCCGGTGATTATCATTATGAATATTTCCGAACTGGTAATGTAGTGATTCATATGTTATGCCAGAATGTCTACACCTCTGAAGACGTGTCAATAGACTTCGATGATTTCAAGGAATTTGCAGAAATGCAGTATGATAAATTATCGGAAAGTGTTTCAGATTAGATTAGAATTGTACAAATCACTATCAAAAAATATTAGTGTTTGGGGGGGTGGGTCCCTCCAAAAACATCCACAGATCTACGATACACGGTTTGACACAATATTTTCATATCACCCTATGTTTACCGTATGTTTACCCTATACTTTATTTTCGATTCAGTCATTCAATTTCTCTGCCAGTTTCCTGGCAAAATCTTCCAACTCCTGACTGTCCGGTTCAAAAGTCTCGCCGAAAGTCTTCTTCAAGGCATCATCCTTCAATATGGATTCTGGGTCCGAAGGACCGGCGCGGGATATTACCGGCCTTTTAGTGGGCATGTTCTTGAGGACGAAAGAGGCCGCCCTGAGACGTCTGGCACCACCGGACATGATGGTAAATTATATATATAGGAAAAAGGCGAATTATTAGGAAAAAGGGGAGGGGTAACACCAGGGGGTGAGGGCCCGTCTCACCGCCGGCCGGGAGGCGTAGTAGGTGGACGGAAGACTGTAAATAGTGGGGAGACAGGTGGTGATATCATGACTAAACTGCCGTGGGAAAAAAAAGAGGATGAAACCTCGAAGTCCTACCATGCGTTCTGCCTGTACCGTGATATGGGACCGGAGAGAACTCACGACAGGGTACGGCAGAGACTGGAAAGGCCGAAGGGATACCTCGGATATATACAGAAGTGGTCTGCTAAATACGACTGGGTGAAAAGGGCGGAGGCCTACGACGAACACCTGGAGCGCATGCAGATGGCGCACATGGCCGAGCTGAGGAGGAGACGGAATGAGGAAACGCTCAAAACATGTGAGAAATTCCACAGTGCGGTCCGGAAGAGGCTCGAGGCGATGCTCGAAAACGAAGGGTGGGACCTCACTCCTTCCGACATGATACGGTGGTTCAAAGAGGCGGTCGAACTCGAGTTAAAGGTGCGCGGGGACCCGACGGAATACGTGAAGATGGAAACCATGAACGGAGGACCCGTGGAGGAGGATGATCCAGATCGCATCAAAAAGATCGTCGACATCCTCGACGAAACGGGAATCTTTGAGGAAGTTAGACGGTCTTCTGAGTGAGAGGAGCCGATAGAGACACCGGGGACCGGAGAGGTGGAATATCGATTACTGGAAGGGTAAGATTACGTCCAGAAGCAGGGGTTCGCGCCTTAACTTTGAGGATCGGCGCAGTGTTCCTTTATATATGATTTGACTACCAGTGATTTTGTTGATATTCGGGCAAGCGTCGTTGACTAAATGAGGTCCAGTGGGTGATATTTATGCTACTAAGTCTTTTGTAATAAACTTAAGAAATTTGTAGATGAGAGGGAAGCGCTGTGTCGCAATGAATTCGTTTGAAATATTTGTTCTTTTCAAATCAAGCTAGTAAATCACATAATCAGACTTATCAATGGATGAGTTAAGAATATAGTATATGAAACCAATTGAAATAAAGCATGGATAGATCCCCGGAAAAGGACTTCGCGTTGGCAGCGGGTATATTTGCAATAGTAGTGGGGATAATGATTCTATTCTTCTGTGGTATCGAGATCTGGACGATATTCAATACTACTCATTATAGAATCAACGATTTGGGCTATCTTGGGATTGCGATTATTCTCATAGGCGCTGGTTTTCTAATTACCTCACTACTCATAAGGTCTAAATATCATCCCCACTCTGCCGACAGGATGCCTCAATACGAAGGGCGTCCGATGTATTGTCCTCAATGTGGCAAACCTACTGAGGAAGGAGCAAAGTACTGTAAGCATTGTGGAGCCAGGATTAGATAGGCTTCAGTAGAGTTACAATTCGCTTGAATTCAAACGTATAGTACAAATGAATATGTCTCTCCCCACTCTAAGGTGAGTTCCATTTGGTCACTCACATCTCCAAATCCACCGCCAACAGAAGTTGCACTTATTACTACTCCGTAATTTCCTGATGACATTATCGGATAATGTCATATTGTGATTACATCGGAAGAGCCTGCGTCCAGCTGGCCTTCTGCCATCAATTCTCCGTCAAGATAAAGAGCATAATCTATGGTGTTTACAAGATGATCGGACTCGACAGTGACTATGATTTTTGACTGGGCAAAAGGAACAACGAATAATCCAAGAATAACGATTGCAGCTACGAGAATCGATACTGCAACCATTATTAGTTCTCTTGTACCAAATTCTGAGGATTTAGGCCCTGTAACGGATTCAATTTCTGTTCCACAGTTCCTACAAAACCTTGAACCCTCTGGAATGTCAGCATAGCAATTTGGGCATTTGATCTTAATCCCCTGAATATAATCAACACTTATGCTAATTAAGATTTTAGACGGTGAATTCTAATAACTCTAATACACGATATCAGACCTCAATTTGAACAGTCCAGTAGTGTGAATACTAACTAATTCTAATATCTAATACGAAAGTAAGAGAAAATTACTTTATGATTTCTATTACTTAATCTTAACTTAAAATGGTTAGACTGATTATCGAAATTTCTAAGAGTATGACAGCTGTGACGGCTATGACAGCTATAGAGGACACAAAGAGCCTCTTGATTTCGTTAATTATCGTATATAACTATTGTTAAACTGTACACTATTCCTTAATCATATCCAGTATAAATAAAGAAGAAAGAGGTTTGTGCATCCTGCGGGAATGCCCTGAGGAGGGCACTTTTCTGTTTATCCAGTGATTTTACAAGCAATATATTTATATCGAGTCCTACTTTGCTGGCCTCGAATGAAGAAACTAGTAATCTCTGAGAAAACGAAAGCCGCTTCCAGGATAGCGTACATCCTCTCCGACGGCAATTCTAAAAGGAGGAGTATCAACAGAGTCCCTGTTTTCGAATTTGAAGATGAAGAGGGGGAGTGGAAGGTAGTCGGTCTGCGAGGACATATAATCGAAGTCGATTATCCGGATGAATACAACGACTGGAACGCAGTCGATCCAGAGGAGTTGATTGACGCTCCCATCGAGAAACAGGTGAGGGCCAAAGGGCTCATCTCTGTGCTCAGGGACCTGACCAAGGAGAGCGATGTGGTTATCATCGCCACCGATTACGACAGGGAAGGAGAACTGATCGGGCTAGAGACAGTGAGATTACTGAATATAGGTCCCCAAGAGATTAAGAGGGCCAAATTCAGCGCACTGACCAAACATGAAATCGAAGAGGCCTTTTCTTCTCTCAAAACGCCTGATGAAAAGCTAGCCCAATCAGCAGAATCTAGACAGGTGGTCGACCTGACCTGGGGAGCATCCCTTACCAGATTCCTCTCCTTGACCTCGGGCCAGCTGGGCCACGACTACCTCTCTGCTGGGAGAGTCCAGAGCCCCACTCTAAACCTCGTGGTCGACCGACACAAAGAGATAAGGGACTTCGTTCCCGAACTTTACTGGGAGATAAGCGGTGAGTTCAGCGATACTAGCCACTTCAGAGCCGACCATAAAGAGAATCCTTTCTGGGACAAGGATGAAGCGGAGGAGATCATGGAAAGGGTGGAAGCATCCAAGACTGCTTTGGTCAACAAGTGGGAGACCAAGGAGAAGAAGGAGTATCCGCCACCACCTTTCAACACCACCATCATGTTGGCCGAGGCCAACAAGAGAGGGTTGTCGGCCAGCAGGGCCATGAGCGTGGCCGAGGACCTTTACAATAACGGATTCATTTCCTACCCCAGGACGGACAACACTGTCTATCCTCGTTCCCTCTCCCTGAAACAGATACTGAAGAAGCTGAAGGAATCTGAGTTCGAGAAGGAGGCGGACGAGCTGCTATCTCAGGACAAGATCAGGCCGTCAAGGGGCAAGTCCTATAGCACAGACCACCCGCCAATACACCCTGTAAGAGGGGCTACAAAGAAGAACTTGAAGGGAGACAGGTGGAAGCTCTACGAGTTGGTCGTCCGCCGGTTCATGGCCACGGTGGCACCACCCGCCATCGCCGAGGTGACCGACGGGGAGCTGAAGGTGAACGAAGAGACATTCCTTTCCAAAGGTTACAAGATAGTTTTCCCTGGGTGGAGGAAGTACTATCCCTACTACAGGGTAGATGAGAGGGAGCTGCCCTCCCTTTCAAAGGGGGAAGAAGTGACAGTCGAAGAAATACTGCTCATCAGAAAGGAGACTGAACCACCTAGAAGGTATTCACAGGGTGCCCTGCTGCAGGAGATGGAGAAACAGGGGTTGGGCACCAAGAGCACAAGGCACGGCATCATACAGAAGCTGTACGACAGGAAGTACATAGAGGGCTCTTATCCGGTGCCCACACGAACCGGCATAGTGGTCACTGAATCCCTGGGCAAGTACGCTACGCCCATCACCAGGAGTGAGATGACTTCTCAGCTGGAAAAGGACATGCAGAAGATAGCATCCGGGGACATTGAGCTAGATGACGTGGTGGAGGAATCCCGGGAGATGCTCACGAGTGTTTTTAATTCAATGAAGGAACATAAGAAAGAGATAGGTGATGAGATCCGAACGGCCCTCAGGGAGCAGAAGTACGTAGGCGAGTGCCCTGAATGCGGTGAGAACCTCAGGATAGTAAAATCGAAGAAGGGCACATTCATCGGGTGTTCTAACTATCCTAACTGCACCTGTACTTTTTCCATACCCAGAGGAGCCAAAGTGGAGACCACGGAGGAGATTTGTGATAGATGCAGTCTGCCCTGCCTGAGGGTGATAAGGAAGGGGAAACCCGTTTCCCTGCAATGCATAGACCCCGAATGCAGCAGTAACGTGGAGAGAACCTCCGTGGGTGAATGCCCTGAGTGCGGGGAGATATTGAGGATAAGATACTCGAGAAAGGGCAAGAGGTTCGTGGGCTGCTCGGGTTGGCCCAACTGCAAGAACTCATACCCCTTGTGGCAGAAGGGTACAGTGGAGTTCACTGGTAGGGCCTGTGATTCATGCGGAGCCCCCATCGTGGATATGGTGATCAAGGACAACAGTCACACTCAGTGCATCAATCCTAAGTGTCCGGCAAAAGAAGAGTAGTCACTCGTTGACCATCGTTTCCGGTTCTATTGATGGTGCTTTCTCTTCAATATCAATAAAGGAATTCTGGACAACTTCCCGGTAGTGTTCAAGATTCTTGATGCACCCAGGATCAGGTGCAAGGTAATCATCAAAATAGGTGTATGCCCTGGCCCTGCAGCCGCCACAGTGGTATCTGTACTCGCAGCTCCCGCACTGGTCCTGGAGTAGATCCTTGTCCCTCAACTCCTTGAACACCTCGTTATTCTTCCATATCTCCTGGAGATCATCGTCCCTCACGTTTCCCACTGTGAGAGGGAAGAAGACACAGGGGTCGATATCCCCATTTGCTCTGATGGCCATGTAGAACCTGCCCGCTCCACAGCCGCCCACAAACTCGGTCAGGTTGAATAGGGAGTCGTCGACTTCCTGGTTATAGAAATGGGTGGGAACGATAGTACTGTCGCCCTCCCTCCTCTCCAGGGCGACCCTCGCGAACTGGGGTGCAGTAGTGAGTATCTCGAAATCCACATCCCCCATCCTGTCCAGAAATTGATTCAATACTGCTTCCCTTTCCTCGGGGGAGAGATCAAGACTCAGAATATTTTCCCCCCGGCCGGTGGGTATGAAGTTGTACCCCATGAACCAGTCGATACCAAGCTCGGAACACACATCGAATATCTGAGGCATCTCGTCCACCTTCTCCCTGGTCAATGTGGTAGAGATATTGACAAAGAAGCCTTCCTGTACGGCGTTTCTTACCCCCTCAACGGTCCTCTCGAAAGCCCCGGGGGTACTACGGAAATCATTATGACTGGCCGGAGTGGCACCGTCCAGGCTGATCTGGAGATATTCCAGCCCCGCCTCTTTCAGCTCTGTGGCCTTCTCCTTATCGATCAACGTGCCGTTGGTAGCCATCGAGACGTACATTCCATGATCGGACGCCCTCTCAACGAGTTCGATTATATCCGGCCTGACTAGTGGCTCCCCGCCCGAGAAGGCCAGTGAGGATATCCCGAGTCTGGCCAGCCGGTCAACCAACTCTATTGATTCCTGGTTGGTGAGTTCGTCTTCGTGCTTCTTGCCGGCAGAGGCATAGCAGTGTTTGCATTTCAGGTTGCATGCATAGGTGACGTCCCAAACCACCTGGAAGGGGGCGCCGGGAACGAAGGGTTTAGTAACTCCAAAATCGGCGATGCCTCTAATGACGTTCACCAGCCCCATTCTCCAGTAAGGATCGGAGAATCTCTGCCTCAATTGCTCTTTGGTAAGCCCGAACGCCTTCCCTCCCCTGTTCAATACAGAAGTCAGGACCTTCTCCGAGATCCTGCACATGCTGCAGGCGTCTTCCCTCAGCCCAAGATAAAGTTCCAGGCCCACCTCTATGCGATTCTTCTCGTCAGCCCCGCAGTATTTACTCATGCCTGAGAGTATTTTCCGGGTGAGGGGGTTACCGATCATACCTCTGAGCAATTGAACGGAGATACCAGCTTTCATGCTCGATCCTTCCACTTCCATTCCGAGATCGGACAAATCGATTTCGAACCAGTAGGTTGCGCACCACATATCATACTACTGCCAGATGCATAAATATATTTCTTCAGAAGTATTCAATATGTTAGATAAGACATTCCACTTCCAGAGGATAAATCAAGTAGTGGTCATTGCATCAATGATGGTGCTCGCCATGCTCGTGTCCCTCATGGACATGATCCTCTTCGATATCCAGAGATTCTGAACATGTCTCTATCTCTTCCCAGTAAAATGATCTCTTCAACTCTACATCTATGATCTCCTCGATCTTTGCTTCCTCCAGACCGTAGATTATCACGTTCAAGACCATATCCAGAGAAATGATTCCGTCCCTAAGAGCGCCGTTCGAATTGACTCTCCCGTCGTTATTGGTCACGCTGCAGGAGAAGTAACCCTCCTGGCCGGCTGCCTCGGTAATAGACTTAATGTGCCCTATCAGGGTGGCCCCCTCCTCCACACACCGCCTGGAGACGCCGGACATAAACTCTATAACGGCCTCCTCGACCTCTGAACCGTCCATCTGCTCTCCAAAGCGGACCTCGATCCTTCTGGCGTGGGCGGATAGGTCGTCAGTAATCATGAGCTCACCAGGAATTCTACAATGCTGTCCAGGTTAATCCCCTCGGTGGCAGAGGTGGGTACAATCTCCTTATCATATCCAACATCCCTCAATTTCCTGATCATCTCATTCACAGATTCCTCATTCACCTCATCGATCTTGTTGACCGCGATCATGTCTGCCGCCTCGACCAGATGTTCGAAGGGCCTCTTTAGCACCTTCATATGGACCTCAGACCGGGGAGCATCCATGAGCACCAGGGTGTTTATGCTCTCAACATGCCCTTCGTACCGCTCCATGGTGGACAGAATACTCTTGGGATCGGCGATACCGGTTGGTTCAATGATGATCAGATCCGGCGAGAAGTTATTAACTACTTTCTGAACCGTATCCAGCAGGAAGGAACCAAGTGTGCAACATATGCACCCTCCCTGCAGTTCTTTGACCTGCAAGCCGAATTTATTCATCACCTTGGCGTCGATCCCGATATTGCCAAAGTCGTTGACTATAATCGCCACCTTGTGATCCTTCAATTTATTTATCCTTTCGATGACCGAAAGGATCATAGTCGTCTTACCAGAGCCCAGAAATCCTGAAACGATAGCCATATCCATGAAACATCTCTCCTGGTGATCCTGATATTCATCGTCTCCTTCTCAATAGCAGAGACATGAATATAGGATGCTGACATTGTACAGTGCCATCAATCTTTCTTTGCAACTAATAATCCGGAAAGCAGCCGGTTCTTATAATACTTGGCAAAATGATGGGTCCCCAGACAGGATTGATAACTGAGATGGGTTGTCAATATTCACCTCATGTGACATATTGCTCGTACACCGGGTTACCCCGTAGTGCTTTGCTCTACAATTAACCCCGAACACTGGATATGAGAATATTTATACCATTTGAGACCAATCATTTGTTGCTCCGTCCTAAAGGTGATATCATAGCCAGAAGAAAGAAGCTCGATGAAAAGGACAAAGAACTATTGAGGCTATTGGCCAACAATCCGGACTGGACATACGAGAGGATAGGAGAAGAAATGGGTATGACCAGCCGTTCGGTGGGGTACCGCATTGAGCGGTTGAGAGAACTCAATGTCCTCCAGAAGGCAAATCTGATCTACTACGATCGGCTCGGTGACCTGATATACGCCGCCATCCTCAAATTCGATACAGGTCTGTCTTCCAAAGAACAGGAAGAGATGATTATCGAGCTAAAGGAGCATGATGCCACCATACAGGTATTCAGCGCAATAGGAGCCTTCGGCGCCATTCTCCTCTTCCATGCTGAGGACCCTAAGGAGGCTGAAGCCATTGTGAGGGAATTGATAATCAGTAAGAAGTGCTTTGCCAGTTACGAAATAAGCCAGATCACTGATATATTCAGCATATATCGTCATTATCTCTAATCAGGCTAATGCCCATAATCCACATTCAACCCACAGACAAGTACATTGAAACCAAGACAATCGGTGAGCAACTGCTCGAAGTTCTGAACAGGGCAAACATATCCATAGAGTCCACCTGTGGTGGCCGGGGTTCATGTACTAACTGCCGAATAGTTGTCAAGAAGGGAACGGCTCCAATAGGTGAAATTGAAAGGGAGCAACTTTCTCAAGAGGAGTTGGATTCCGGTATGAGGTTGGCCTGCCAACTTGAGGTAGTGGACGACCTTGATATCGAGATTCCATCTGAGTATTTTAGGCATGAACAGGTGATCTTAGAGGACTCTCTCTCCGATCTAGACATAGATCCGGTTATCGAGGTGAGGAGGGTGGTCATTAAGGACCCCTCTCTGGAGCATCAGATCAGCGATTTCGAGAGGTTAATTGATGCTCTAGGCAGGGCTAGACCAATGAATATCGGATTATCGCTCCTGAGAGATCTCCCCCATATACTGAGGTCAAACTCCGAAGTCTGGGTGGTGAGTAAAGATGGCGAAGTTCTCGATCTTTCTGCCGGGGCATCACACGACATATATGGAGTGGCTGTAGATATAGGGACCACCACAGTTGTAGGCTATCTGTTGAACCTGGAGAACGGGGCTCACCTCTCGGTGCGGTCGATGATGAATCCTCAGATCAAGTATGGTGACGACGTGATCTCCAGGATCACGATGTCCATGGAAAAAGAAGGCGGGACCTCTATTCTTCAGGAGTCGATTGTTGAGTGTATTGACACTTTAGTAGGAGATCTCTGCTCTTCTGCAGGAATAAGCAAAGAGAGGATATATGAAGTGGGAATAGTGGGCAATACGGCCATGCACCACTTCCTTTTCGGGCTGGATACCAGGCATCTCGCCCTGTGTCCATATGTACCGGTCTCCTGTAGCAGCCTGGAGTTCAAGGCCTCGGAACTGGGAATCAATGTCAATAAAGAGGGATATGTCTCTTCTCTGCCCAACATCGCCGGCTTCGTGGGAGCAGACCATGTGGCGGCCCTTCTGGCCTGCGAACTGGAAGACCTGGAGGCCCCTTCTCTGGTAATAGATATTGGCACCAATGGAGAGATCTCGTTGATCACTGAGGATGGTATAATCTCCACCTCCACCGCAGCCGGTCCGGCCTTCGAAGGGGCCAATCTGAAATATGGCATGCGGGCCACCGAGGGGGTGATCGAATCAGTCACTATCAGCGATGATTTCGAGGTGCAATGTGGCACCATAGGAGACGCCCCCCCGATCGGGCTCTGTGGATCCGGCGTCGTGGACGCCATTTCAGAGATGCTGGGGAGTGGGGTCATCGACTACTCAGGAAGAATCCGCAAGGAGATAGGTAGTTCCAGAGTCAGGATGGTCGATGGAGAGCTGGAGTACGTGCTGGCGGAAGAGGGTGAGTCTGGATCTGATAAGCTAATTTCGATCACTCAGAATGATATCGAACAGATACAGTACGCCAAGGCAGCCTTGTATGTCGGTTCTTCTACGTTGATGAACCGTAGGAACGTCAGACCTGAACAGCTGAAGAATATATTCCTTGCAGGGGCATTCGGCAATTACATTTCACCGGTAAATGCACTCAATATCGGTATCTTCCCTGAGGTCTCTTTGGGGAGAATAAGAGGAGTGGGTAACGCGGCAGGTACGGGGTGTAAGATGGCCGTATTGAACGGTGGGAAGAGGAAGAGGGCGGACGAGATGGTGGAGCGCATAGAATACCTCGAACTTGCGGCTCAGGAAGATTTTGAGGACGAATTCTACAAGGCGATGTTCATCCCTCACATGGACCTCTCTCTTTTTCCAACCGTCGTCGAGCGGTTGGGGATAGGGGAGTAATTGTCTCCGACTCCAGCTTCAGGGCCCTTTTCGATCCATGATGCTGATCTCGATAGCTACACCCTCAGGTGTTTTAAAGAATTTGTGGGATAGAAATAGAAAGGGGTTTGGAGACCACAATTCGCCCCCTGTAAGCGAGGGATTGCGAACTAGCTCTTGTCCTTAATCTCTTCCTCCATCATCTCTATGGCAATATCGATCTGTGCCTCTGTGACATTCAAGGCCGGTATTATCCTAATGCTGCTGTGCCCACAGAACAGGATCAACAGACCCTTCCTCATGGCGTCCATACAGATCGCATCTCTGGTCTCCTTGTCTGGTTCTCTGGAGTCTTTGTCCTTGACAATCTCGATAGCGGTCATCAAACCCCTGCCCCTCACATCCCCCACGATTTCGTATTTCTCCTTCAACTCCTCGAGTCTGGATAGCAGGTATTCGCCCTTCTCCGCCGCGTTCTCGATCATATTCTCCTCTTCCATCACCTCGATGGTGGCCAGAGAGGCGGCTGAGGTGACCAGGTTACCACCAAAGGTGGTGGCATGGGCCCCGGGCTGCTTAATGTCGTACTTCTCATTGAAGATGCAGGCACTCATAGGCATCCCTGAGGCGATCCCCTTGGCCACTACCATGACATCAGGTACCACATCGAAATGCTCTATGGCGAACCACTCTCCCGTTCTGCCAAATCCCGATTGGACTTCGTCAGCTACGAAGAGTATCCCGTGTTTCTCACATATCTTTTTAATCTCTTGATGCCATCCCTTCGGAGGAACTATGTAGCCCCCCTCTCCCTGTATGGGCTCCACGAAGAACGCGGCCACTTCTTCCCCGGGGAAGAACTTTGAAAGGTACATCTCATCGATGATCTTTGCGCAGTACAGGTCACAGTCTGGATACGTCATTTTATAAGGACACCTGTAGCAGTATGCGTAGGGCACGTGAAGAACTCCAGGCATTTCGGGCATGAATCCTTTCCTGTACGGTACCTTACTGGCGGTGAGGCTCAGAGCACCGATGGACTTACCGTGGAAAGAGCCGATGAACGCCAGGTTCCTCGGCCTCTTGGTCGACCACCTGGCCACCTTGATAGCGGTGTCGATCGCTCCAGCGCCGCTGCAGGTGAAATAGGTCTTCTTGTTGAAATCTCCGGGAGTGATCTCACTGAGCTTCTCAGCCACCCTCCCTTCAAGATTCTGAGAAAGCAGTATCCCTGGGAAATGGATGAGTTTCGCCGCCTGGTCCTGGATGGCCTTGACCACCTTCGGGTGACAGTGACCAGTATTGTTGACTGCGATCCCCGACTGGAAGTCCAGGTAGACGTTATCGTCAACATCCTGCACGTACAGGCCGCTCCCCTTCTTGGCCACCACAGGCATCACCTTGTTGGTGGTGGCCATCACTTTCTTATCTTTATCGATAATCTCTTTGGCCTTCGGTCCCGGCGGTTCTACGTTGATCTTAATCTTATTGAGAGTTTCTTCAGTCATCTAATCCCCCTTTTATTGCTTATAATAGTAGGAAATTAAGAGAAATACCTTTGCTTCTCCTCTTCCATAATCTGTTGGTATTTTTGAAAAAAAAGAAAAGAGGAGGGAATTAAATGGTTTTAGAAGTCTCTTGAGAACACGGGCTTTCCGCCCACTATGGTCATCAAGACTTTGATATCCTTGATGGCGTCAGGTTCGACCTCGAATGGGTTGTCTGAAATCAGGGCCATATCGGCCAGTTTTCCGACTTCTATGGAGCCTTTCACGTCTTCTTCAGCCGTAGCATACGCTCCCCATTGGGTTACCATCCTCAGGGCGGTCGCCACATCCAATTTTTGATCAGGGCGCCATCCGTTCTCCGGTTTGCCCTCAGGGTCCTTTCGGGTTACCGCAGAGTAGATGTTCATCAGAGGATTCATGTCTTCGATGGGGGCGTCCGTTCCAGAACACATGGTGACACCTGCATCATCCAGGCGCTTCCAGGCGTGTGAGTACTGGACTCTCTCTGGCCCTACCAGTCGCGGGGCCCAATACTGTCCCTTCATGGCGAATACTGGTTGTACGGAAGCGATCACTCCCAGATTTGCGTACCTCTCGATGAGGTCTTCAGCCAGGATCAGACAGTGGCTGATCTTGAATCGGGGGTCTTCCACCGGATGTTCCTCCTGTACCTCTTCGAACACGTTGAGCACTACCTCGCTCGCCCCGTCTCCCAGAGCGTGTATGTCTACCCTAATATCGTTCTGCTGGGCCTTGAGCACCACGTCCTTCAGGAATTCGGGCGAGTGTCTCATGATCCCTTTGGTACTGGGATCATCAGCGTAGGGCTCCCTGAGTGCAGCCGTCCTACTGCTCAAAGACCCATCAAGTATCAACTTGACTCCGTTCAGCCTGATCTTGTCATCTCCGAAACCGCTCTTGATGCCTAGATCGATCATCTGGTCGAGCAGCTGGAACATCAGCTGTATGTTGACACGTACTGGAAGTTTGTTCTCCCTTTCGAGTTCCTGGTACGCCTTGACCTGCGCGTCGCCCGCCAATACGTCCATGATCGAAGTCAGACCGTTCTCCGCTGCCGCCTCAGCGGCCACTCTCAGGGCCTCTTTGCTCTGATCGTATGAGAAAAGGCCGGCCCCGGTCTCAAGGAATCCGGGGGCAATGAGGTCGATAGCGTTCTCCAGCAATATCCCTGTGGGTTCTCCCTCGTCGTTCTTGACAATGGTTCCCCCATCAGGGTCCGGAGTCTCTGCTGTGATCCCCTCTTCTTCCAGTAGTCTGGTATTCGCCAGATAGATATGAGCGTTGTAGTGAATCAGGAACGCGGGGTTATCGGGCGTCACCTCATCCACTTCCCATCGGGTGGGGTACCGGCCCTCGTCCATCTGCTCCTGATTCCATCCGAAGCCCAGGATCATCTTGCCGTCTGGAGTTTCATCGGCCTTCTTTTTCACTCTCTGCAGAAAATCATCGATATTCTTGACGCCCACCAGGTCCACCCCGGTCGCGAAATGACCGTAAAGCAGTGGATGCATGTGAGAGTCGTTAAAACCCGGGACCAATGTTTTCCCTTTAGCATCGATAACCTCAGTACCGTCTCCGATCATTGCTTTGATTTCGTTATCAGAACCAATGGCCACGATCTTACCGTTAACAATACCCACTGCTCCCGCTCTGCTCATGTTCTCATCGACAGTTATCACGTCAGCGTTGACGATAGCTGTGTCGAGTTTCAATTCTTTTGACATGCGTTTCCTCCTTTATTTAAACCGTTTACCTCATACTTCTCTCTACCCCCGGATTTTATACTTGTGGGCCACCTCAGAAGCGGCCCGGATCTTATCCAGAGGGTTCTCGGGGGACACCTCACATCCCGGTGCCAGTATGAACCCCGTATGATCGTCTCCCAGACCCTCTTCAATAGAGGTCCTGGCCTCTTCTTTCACTTCCTCTATTGTACCGTAGAGAAGGGCATCGGTCTGGTCAAGTCCTCCAACGAGACACACCTTCTCTCCAAACTGTTCCTTGGCCTCCTTCATATTGAGATTGCTTCCCATGTCCCACCAGTTGATACCGTTGGAGTTCGGCAGCTCGCTGAGCATCTTGAACAACGGTTCTACGCCACAGACATGGAGTATGTTCATCCCATCCTGGCTACTGATCGACTCCAACACTGTCTTGTCGTAATCGAACCCGAATTCACGGTACTGGTCCTTGGTGGTAATCTCCGCCGATGCCCTGGTAGTGGCGTACAGAATACCATCAGCTCCTGCATCGAGCATGGCATCCATATATTCGATCACCGTATCGGCCATGATCTCGAGTCCTTTCTTCAGGAGGTCGGGGTACATGACGATATCAATCATTACATTCTCCATAGCCCTGACATGTGTTGCACTGGTCAGTGGACTGGGCGCATAAGGCATGATAGAAACACTGTCTCCAAGTTCATCTCTGATGGCCTCTATGGCCTCAATTGAGACCATCATCCTTCCGTCTCTGTACGGATCGAGTACTTCCAGTTCCTCCCACTGCTCCGGCTCTTTGACCGCGAATTCATCGAGCATAGGAGTCAGACCGTCTTTGTAAAGCATCTTCACTCCGAACCCTTCGGCCATCTGTCCCATATCGGAGGTGGGATGCAGCAGATCGATACCTGTCTTCTCGTAGAAAGCTATCTGACCCTTGGCCATCTTTTTCGCATCCTGTGCGTATTCGGTGGTGGTGTAGCCACCACTGAACGCACCGATGGTCCAACCCATCCCCGTGATCGGGACGCAGTCCAGACCCTCGTGATTCAGCGCAGCATGTACTCTCTCTAGACCTGTCATTTCTGTGGTCACGGTAATCCCTCGATCGTAATCTTCAAGCCTTTCTATCTTCTCTGGAGGCTAGATATGATTTCTCGCCCTTCACCAATGCCTTGGCGGTTTGAACGGCGAGTATGGCATCTGTTGCGTAGCCCTCGGCTCCAATACGTTCAGCGAAGGTAGTGGTGATCGGTGCGCCGCCTACCATGTACTTGGTATCTGGTCTCAAGCCCGCTTCGTCCATCTTCTTGAGGATGTCCTCCAGCTCGGGCATGGTAGCAGTGAGCAGGGTTCCGGCCCCCACTATATTAGCTCCTACTTCCTCCGCCTTAGCCGGGAACTTGTCCAATGGAACATCTTTGCCGAGATCGTGGACCTCGAACCCGTAGACCTGCAGCATGCCCACCACAAGGTTCTTTCCGATGTCATGGATATCGTTTGCAGCTACACCCATTACTACTACGCCCTCCTCGGCTTCGGACTTTCCAACATAAGGAAGAAGTAGTTTCTTGAACGCCTGGGTGGCCATGATCAACTGGGGCAGAGCGATATCTCTCTCCCTGTAGTCATGACCGACCTTGTTCATGGCTTTTATCAATACCTTGCCAATCTCTTTGCTGTCCACCCCCGCCTCGAACAGCTCTTCACCAAGACCGGCTGACTCTTTGATTTTACCGTTAACTATATGTTCGTATATCCTATCCTTCATTTCTTCATCCATTCAATCACTCCGATTATATATCGATTTAAGATTCTGATTTCTTGCAGGGCCGAAAAAAATAAAAAACGAAAGCTGGCCTTCGGCCAGTTTCAGTACTTACCATATTTTCTTGCGGCCTTGATGTAGGCTTTCTGGTGTTCTTTCGGTGTCTGCGGAGCGACTTCACAGCCAGGTGCAAGGATGAACCCTCCACCTTCCATGGCGATCTCACAGGATTTCTTGATCTGGGCCTCGATAGCACTTGCCGGACCGTCGACCAGGATCTCAGTGTGATCCACACCGGCCATGATTGCCAGTACGTCTCCCCAGCCTTTCTTGGCCTCTTCAAGGTTCGGATCAGCTCCCTGATCCCACCAGGAGATACCCTTCACGTTGTCGAATTCCCTGGCATATTCTTCTATCAGGTCAAACATAGGCTCTACTCCACAGATATGCGGAATGTGCGATATGCCCGGAGTCTTCTTGAATACCTTCTTGTCAGAAGGTGCTCCGAAGCCCCTGTACTGTTCCTCTGTGGTGATTTCCTTTGAAGCTCTTGTGGTCAGATAACCAGTGAAGAAGGCTCCGTTGTCCGAACAGGCGTTTATGAAATCGGCCACCGTTTCAGTAATCGTATCAAGACCGCTCTGGAAAGCCTCAGGCTCCATTATCATGTGAGTCAGGGCTGTTTCCATCTGGCAGACATGGGTGGTGGTAGTGAAAGGACTGGGCAAAGACACTCCGATGGGTACTTTGTCCCCGTACTTATCGTTGCAAATGCGACATGCGTCGAGGTACAGGTGCATCCTTCCGTCCGTTTCCGGATCAAGGGCTTCCAACTCTTCCCAATCTCCAGGTTCTTCAACAGCGAACTCTCCCAGAGCCATGTGTATGTTCGGTTCCTTGGGCAAGTCCATCTTCACGCCCCAACCTTCCACGATAAGGCCCATGTCGGAAAGACAATAGATAGTGTCTCCCCCGACCTCTTCGTAGAAGGCGATATGGGCCTTGGCCATGTTCTCTCCGCTCGTTCCGTAATCAACGACATCCATCCCGGGCACGTAGTGGACTTCAAAAATCCCTCCAAATAATGATGCCGGTACCATGTCGGGCTGTTCAAGGTTCAAAGCGGCCTCAAAACGTTCCATTGACGTCATTTCCTCGGTCATAGAATTCCCCCCATCAGTTGATACACTATCGTTCATTGAAACTATATAACTTTCCTTCAAAAAGAACAGAGAATCATGTCTTTGAAGAAGTTGATGAGGACCTCACCAGATTATTTCCGATGAGGTTCCGGAGAAGAGGGTTTAACCTATCAAGTCGGTTACGTGTGCAAGTATTGGACCATGATCATTCAATAAATATCCTTGCGTCTGCTACCTTCACTCCATCCTCATTGCCGAATATGGGATTGAGATCCATCTCCTCAATATCGTACTCCACCATCAGACGGGAAACTGAGATCATCACATTCACCAGAGCTTCGATGTCCACGCCCGGCCTATTTCTGAATCCCTTGATCAGTCGGCTTCCCTCGAGCTCCTCGATCATCTCCAATGCATCGATGCGCTCGATAGGGGCGATTCTGTATGTCACGTCCTGAAACGCCTCCACGAAAATACCTCCCAGGCCGAACATCAACATGGGGCCGAACTGTGGGTCCTTCATGGAACCAATGATCATCTCCACCCCCGATGTCATCTCTGAGACCAGGACGCCATGCATTGAAAAACCCTCTGTTTCCACAACATCGACCAAATCAACAAAGGCCTCTTCCACCTGAGATTCGTCGGTGAGGTTCAATTTCACTGCATCGAATTCAGTCTTGTGAACCACCTGGGGCGATACGAGTTTCATCACCACCGGGTACCCGATCTGTCCAGCTCTCGCCACCGCCTCCTCGGCCGTCGAGCACAGATATTCCTGGGTAACGGGGACTCCGTAGGATCGTAGTATCTGCTTGCTCTCCCACTCGGTAACGAATTTTCTATCGTCTTCCTGCACCCTTCCAATTATCGAAGAAATATCCAATGTATCACCGCCCCTCAAGGTCTATATCTCTTGCAGCCAGAAATTCCCTGTATTCGTTGATGGCCCCCACCGTTTTGGCCGTTCTCTCCGGCCAATCAAAACAGGGGACCTCCCTGCTCTGCAGTATGTTCATATTCTCCAGGCCGTCCCTGGTGGATACCCAACAGACGTAGGTGGGCTTCTGATGACCCTCCTCAAGGCATTTATTGACCGTTTCAGCAACGGCGGAGCACACTTCAGGCATCAGGGCCGCGCGCTGCAGCAGGATGGGTATGATAATGTCCACTTCATCAGACTCGTAAAGGATACGTATGCACTCGGAGTACAGCTCCTCAAATTTCCGCCAGATCGGGGTGGTGTCTATGGGGTTCCTCGCGCTGGCGTAAGGGGGGATCAACTCATTGATTCTCTCCTGAGTCTCTTCCGAAAGTTCGGGTACCACCAGCCCGTTCTCTTCGCAGAGGTCTACCAGTTCCACGCCGGTGCCTCCCGAGTTGGTGATGATGCCCACCCTGTTGCCCATGGGCAGTGGCTGCCAGTCCAGGCCCTTGGCGATATTGATCATCTCCAGGCCATTACTGGCGAATATGATGCCCGTTTGTTTGAACACGGCTTCATAAGCCGTGAACGAACCCGCCATGGCGGCGGTATGAGAGGCTGCAGCTCTGGCTGCGCCCTCCGTTCTACCCGTTTTGGTGGCCACCACCGGTTTCTTCCTGGCCACTTCTTTGGCCACCTCGAAGAATTTTCTCCCCTCGTCCACCGACTCCAGGAACAGGCAGATGAGGTTCGTTTCCTCATCGTTCCCGAAGTATTCGAGCACCTCGTAGTCCTCGATCCCTGCCTTGTTCCCGTGGGCCATTATCTTGGCGAACTTCATGTCGTGGTCCAGCGCAAATGTGAAAATAGCCATACCGTATGCGCCTGATTGAGTAAGGAACGAGATGTCTCCTCCCTTGGGAGGGGTGCCTATGCCCAACGAGGCGTTCAGTCCTATATTGCAGTTGTATATGCCGAAGCAGTTGGGGCCCACGACCTTGACACCGCCTTTGTCAGCCGCCTCCATCAACTGTTTCTCAAGAGCCTTCCCTTTCTCCCCTGCCTCGCTGAAACCGGCGGTGATCACCACCGCCGCCTTAGCACCCACCTCGGAGAGGTCCTCCATCACGGAAGGTACGAACTTGGAGGGTATAACTATGACAGCAAGATCGATTTCGTCGGGGATAGACTTGACGTCCGGATAGGCCTTCATTCCCAGTACCTCATCCGCAGATGGATTGACCATATACAGCTTGCCCGTATACCCATCAGTGAGATTCTTGGCGAAGACGTTACCCATCTTGCCTTCTTTGTCAGAAGCGCCTATTAGTGCTATACTATCAGGATTAAATATCGCATCGATCTTCTCATGCTGCATAATCATTCCCCTATAGCTCGAACTTCCTGGACAATTCCTTGTTGGGGTACTCCCTCTTTCTGACTCCCAGCGGATCAATCTTCCTGATGAGCTCCACCTCCTCAATGGAGGGCATGTCCATTACCCTGGCATCGGGGTGGATTACTGGTTCAAATTCTGTGTTCTCCTTAATATCCTCCACCGTAACATCAGGATACATATACCGTAGCCGCATGATCTTGCTCTCTTCGTCGAAATCGAACACTCCCAGCTCGGTGACCACCCAATCGGGCCCGTTTCCCACCAGATCCAGTTCATCTCTGGTGCCCTGGGGAGTGACGTGACCCACATTGGTCACGAAGTCGCACTCATCCACCAGGGTGTAGATGGTCTTGTTCTTCAACTCTCTCCTCCGGTGCCTGGTAGTCCATATGGTGTAATTCTTGCAGTCGCCTGAGAGGTTGCAACCCCCTGCCCCGCCGGGGAGCTTGACCTTGATGTTATCGGGGGTGCCGATCAGACTCACGTTTTGATTGCCGTATTTGTCGATCTGAGCCCCACTGAAGAAAGACCTGTCCAGTTCTCCCCTCTGTGCCAGGTCGAACAGCTTGTCCACGCTGATTATCGCCGTCCGGTCCCGAATCATCGTCCAATCATTTGTGGTCGTTGGGAAGAAGGGCGGATTGGGGTCGATGGCACTGGAGACCCCTCCGAAATAGACCATGTTCTTGGCATGGGTGAGCTTTGAGAAGTACATGGCCACCATGGGTATGGGGGAAGAAACCCCGTGGAACACCATGGTGTGGTCCTCTATCGTTCTCGCCACATTCATCACGAAAAGCTCATCGATTCCGACTTCAAAAACATCACTCATAGGTGAACAACTCCTTCCATTTCTCATCGCTTTCATTCCAGGAGGTCAGTCTCTTGATCCTCTCTTCTCCACCGATCGCCTCGATGTATCCTTCATTGGATTTCATTCCGTATACATACTTATCCAGGTATTCCTTCTTGAACATTTCTGGACCCTGACTGGCGACCTTAATATAGTTTGAAATGTGCTCTCTGTCGTAGGCGTACATCGGGTAACAGCTGGTGGGGTGGGCTCCATAAGGTACCTCAACCACCTTGGTGGTCTCGTAATAAGGAACATTGGGTCCCAACTTCTTCATCTCTTCTTCAGGGATCACTTCCTCAGCGGTAATAATCGTCTTTTTCGACGCCCTGATGAAAAGGATATCGGCCACATAGGGCGGGATGACCTTCAGGTTCCCATGGGCATCAGCCTTCTGAACATGGCAGATGGCCACGTCCGGCTCAATGGCCGGAACGAGGACCACCTTTTTGCCTGTGAAGGGGTCATCAATCACCTTGTATTCAGGATGCATCTTCAGTTCATCACTGCCCTTGATGCTCATTACTGGCATGAATGTTATTCCGTAGGAGGCGGCTCTCAACTGCTGAATCAGGGTGTTACAGCAGCTCTCGCGAACCTCCACTTCTCCACTTTCACAAACACGACGGTAGTTTGGGGCCAGACCAAAATCCTGCTCGAAGCTCACATGAGTCTCTTCTACCTTGCCCGCCAGACCCCCGCCGCAGCAGAGATCGGTGTCAAACCCGTGAGCGGTTCCGATCAGATGAAGATCCTCCTTACCCTGTCTAATGAGTTCTCTGATCAAGGCGATCGGTTCCCGTAGGCACAATCCTCCTCCGATGGCCACCGTATCACCATCGTTAATAAACGACGCTGCCTCTTCCAATGAAATCAACTTATTTCTTTCTGTAAATACACCCACAGCAATCACTCCATTATAGATTAATCTGGTTACAATGGATAGATATTAAATAGGTTTCCTTCAAAGGTTACATCAATTATAGTTAATTATGAAGATGAATATAACTGTTAGAATTCATTACTGATAATCAATAGAGAAACTCGTCCTCTATCTCATCCTCAGAGAAATGATCTGCCAGCTCACTCAACTCCTTCGCAATGCGCTGATTCCTGCACTCTCTGCACTCTAACTCCTTCCCCAGTTCTCGCTTTATCCCTACAGTAGTGGAATCCAGTTCTTGGATCGATCCACAGGAACAGTAAATCTTATTCATGTCATTATAGTGAAACAATTCTCTCACCTTCTCAAGGTTCAATAATGAAGATTCCAGTCGATGGAGATGATCTTGATCTCTTCCACTTGAGGATAGAAATGAACGTGTCAGACGGTAATCCAAAGTCCTTCCTGAACTTCGGGTAAGCATAGTTGACACTAATCCATCGTCTCTGTTCGTGGTCCTCACCTCATCGTGATATACTCACTTGGAGTAGGATTGCTGTCACTGAAGCAATCAAAAGCTCCAGTATTGAATCTCCGGCCCCCGAATGCCGTCCTCCTGAGCAGATATCTAACAGGACAAACCGATTTAAACATTTTGTTATCAACCTTACCGGGCCAATATTTTCCTCCTTGAGCAGGTCATTTTCACTCAGGACCTTAAGGGTAGTCCGAGTAACGGAACGTCCTTGAACTCGTTCTTGGAGATCGTGTTGACACAGGAATCCAGTGTGGCTCCGAATCTCACCTCATGTGTCTGAGCCACAGAACAAGTATCACTGCCAATATCAGGAAGATAGACATCGCCGGAAAGACGGTTTCGAGGGCGCCCGTCTCATCGGCTACCCATCCGGCGATAGTGGTACCGAATGCGCCCACCCCGAAGTTGGCCATGAAGGCCAGGCCGTAGGCCGCTCCGCGCACATCGGCCTTGGTCTCTTCGGCCAGGAGAGAACCCGTGCCTGGTTGTGACGAAAATATCAGGAAACCGGCGGCGAACGCGACTATGAGAGCGAGGAGGGGAGGTAGGAACTGGAGCAGTATGAGTACAAATGCAAGTAGACCAAAGGAGAGCAGGAGAAAGCGGACAGTTCCCTGCCTGTCAGTCAGATATCCGCCCACCAACTGGCCGGGGACTCCCATGGTGAGGGTGACAGTGCTGGCTATGATCCCTCCGAGCACCAGACCCCCCGCTTCTGATAGGAAAGAAGGGATGAACCCGATTACCCCCTGGAAGGTGAGCCCGTAGCAGGCATATATAGCCAATGTAAGGATGAACCTGGGCTTGAATAATGACCTGAACACTTTCGATGGCGAAGAATGGACATGCTTCTCTTCACCCATGTCCAGAACAAGGATCGCTATGCCCAGCAGTATTCCAGGGATGGCTAGGAAAGCGAATCCCATCCGCCATCCCCATTCGAGGCCTATGGGCATGGCGAGTAGAGGGGTGACCGCGAGTCCGATGCTCCCTCCCACCCCATGCACTCCAAATGCCTTCCCTCTGCTCTCTGTGGACTTGGAGATGAGGCTGAATCCTGAAGGATGGTAGAGGCTGGCGAACAGACCTAGCAGGAAAAGAGATGCTGTAAGCCAATATAGGGAGGTGGATGCGCTGGTGAGCAGGGCGGATAGCCCCATGCCTATTGCACATATGACCATCAACCGTTTGGTACCGAATCTATCAGCCAGTACGCCCGCACCGATCGCTCCGACGCCGAACGCAAGGTTGGATATGGTGAATATGAGTCCCAGGTACACATAATTGGAGAAGAATTCGTCCCTGATCAACGGCATGAGGACCGGGAACAGTATCATGTAGGTGTGAACCAGAAAGTGGGAGAAGAAGGTGATTCCCAGAATGACTTTCAGGTTCTTATTCCGACCTTTGTCCTCGGCCCGACCCTCAATTCTATCTTCAGCTTCCATGAGCTCTCAGACATTGTACTGATGAAATAATACCCTTATCATTTGGGAATCGTCACCTCGACGGGAAACTCCATTATTTTTATATTTCAAAGATTCTTTTCGGCGGATATGGCTGGTCTAAAGTTTTTCAGGCCGAAACTAGACAGGGAACTGTTCTCCCTAGCCTGGCCAGTCATGCTGAGCAACTTTTTGTCCACAGTGACCATGTTCATCGATCTCCTCATGGTGGGTCAGATCGGGCCTGAAGCGGTGGCCGCAGTTGGTCTGGGTACACAGGTCCTATTTCTAGTGTGGTCCGTAATCATGGGGCTGAGCGCGGGCACAATCGCCATTGTTGCCAGAAGGTATGGTGAGAAGGATCAGGAGAGAGCGGACAATGTATTGAAGCAGTCTCTGACCCTTGGGGTAATAATATCCATACCTGTGGCTCTGATGGGTGTCTTTTTCGGAAACGAGATTATTGGCCTGTTCGGCGCCGAGCCGGTGGTGGGTCGCCTGGCTTACGATTACATCTCCATAGGATTCCTTGCCTCCACTCCAATATTCCTTACCTTCCTGGCTTCTTCCGCACTCAGGGGTGTAGGAGACACCCGTACCCCCCTGTACATCACTGCCCTGCTCAACGTCATAAACTTCGCGCTCAACTACTGCCTGATCTTCGGCAACTTCGGATTTCCAGAGATGGGGGTCCAGGGGGCAGCAGTGGGGACATCGATCGCTTTCACTGTTGCCTTCATCATCTACTATCTCTTTCTGCGGAGCAAGAGAGCGGATATTCATCTCAGGAAGGAGGGTGATTTCATCTCCAAGGACATGGTGAGCAACATATTGAGGATAGGGCTGCCCACAGGGCTCGAACAGGGGCTGCTTCAAATGGGATTCATCGTGTATATCGCATTCGTGGTTTCGTTTGGAACCGAGGCCCTGGCGGCCCACAACATAGGGATGAGGATACAGTCCATGGCATTCATGCCCGGACTGGGGTTGTCAGTGGCGACAACTGCATTAGTGGGACAGAGCTTGGGCGCTGAACGGCCTAAGAAGGCGGAGAACTTCGGGTGGGAAGGCAGTAAGCTCTCGGTTATTACCATGGCCTCCTGTGGCCTCTTACTGTTTCTCCTTGCCCACCCCATCTCTTCCCTTTTCGTGGAAGAGGTGAAGGTGATCGGCTTGTCCGTGGACTGGATCACCATCCTGGCCCTGGGGACCCCGGCTCTGGGTTTGCATTTTGCCACATCGGGAGCTCTGAGGGGGGCGGGAGACACGAAGTGGCCCCTGTACGTCTCGTTCATAGGGCTCTATATCACCAGACTACCCCTCGCCTACTTCCTGGGCTTCATGACGCCCCTGGGCATACACGGGATATGGATGTCGATGACTATTGAGTACTACGTCAGAGCTCTGATTATTACTCAAAGGTTCAGGATTGGAGGGTGGAAATCCATCGAGGTATGATTGTTGTCTGGTGAACTCAATAGTGCATGTCAGTTGCTGAAAGAGACTACGATGGCAGCGAATCGATTTCAATTTCAGAAACGACAATTATATCCTCTAGGAACTCAAAATTATTCAGTATGGAGGAGTTCCTCGAAGTCCTCAAGGGTGCCCGAAGAAAGGTGCTGGGTAAGAAATTAGCCAGGATCATGGGGCGGATCGAGGAGGGGGAACTGCCGATGTTCGTGGAGGAAGTGTACCTCTTCGGGAGTTTCCTTACAGAGAAGACTTCACCCCAGGACCTGGATATCCTTCTGATATATGATTCCAACAGGACGGCCGAGAGGTACACCGAGGTGGAGCCTGATGGAGAAGAACACTGGAACATGGAGGAACTGAGGAGGGCACCTTCCCGGTTGAGGGATTGTCTAAAAGAGGATGGAGAACAGATTGACATCTGCATATGCCCAAATCTGGACATGTACCAGAAGGACTTAGAGTACAGGATGACGAACTACCTGAGGATCTGGAGTCGGGACGACCGGGACTGGAAGGACAAGCTCGTCCGCCATTTCAGGGAGATCTAGGAACTACATTGACCTCGAAATCGATCCCTTCTTCCACGCTCTTGGACACTATACAGAAATCTTGAAAAATGTCCAGACAACGTTCGAACCTACCCCCCGGTTCCACTTCTGGAGTAATATCGACCTGAATGGAGGTGATCCTCAGCCGGCCATTCTTGTTTCGCTCCATGGTACTGCGCACCTCGGCGTCCATCGACCCCACGCCGAGCTTTGCCTTGCTGAGACAGAATAGCAGGCTGCTGCAGAGACAGTTGCCGACTGAGGCGGCAAGAAGCCTCCCCGCATTGGGATACTCTCCGCCCCCCAGGGGTTCCGGCTCGTCCATGATGAGGTCGTCCACCTTCTCCGAGTTGAAGGAAATCCTGAATTTGTAGCCTTCAATCCTTCTGATCCGATTGACGAAATCTCTCTCTTTCATAGGATCACCTCAGATGTTTTGTAACTCCAGCTCTACTCTGGACAACTGGGCCAAAACTCGTTCCCTGATCTCCTCTGGAGAGGGGGACTCCGTGAGCTTCCTGCCGTTCTCCATAAGCTTCTCCTGGACAAGAACCATCTCCGAACTGCAGTCGGTACATTCGGGAGGCTCCGCCTCCCGGGAAACGACCTCGATCTGGAGACATGATGAACACCTGTATACTTCCTTCTTCGCGCCCAGTTTACCTCTCTTGGCAACTGGCTTTCCATCCTTCTCTATGATGTCCATGGCGAAGTTGACAGTAGGTGCATTGGAGATACTAGTCCCCACACCATAACCCTGGACAGGAGAACCCCGCATCCTCATCAGCTTGTATTCATCGAGCCCTCCAGAGACGATGATGTCCACGTCCTCAAAGCCTCTCACGTCCATCTCCCACCTCACTTCCTGGATCAGTTCTTCAAAAGAACCTTTCCGCGAGCCGGGCGTGTCTAGTCTCACAGCGGATAGGTCATCGACAGCCTCACAGGCGATCACAGCACCGAATTTCTCATCGGAATAGGTGTCTATCAGAGCCACTCGCGGCACGTTGGGCTCTATCACTTCGTCGAAAGCACGGAAAGCCTCCGCTTCATCCCCGTGAATTATCATCAGGGCATGGGGCATGGTGCCTATGGGATCCTTCCCGATTGCATCTGCTCCCGCCAGTGAAGAAACGCCATCGCAGCCTCCGATGTAGGCGGCACGATCGATGGAAGGGGCCAGAAAGGGGTTCATCCGCCGGATGCCGAATGAGATCAGGTCTCTGTCCCCCGCCGCCTTACGACACCGGGCGGCCATAGTAGCCACCCCGCTAGAATGACATATGAATCCCAGGGCTGGGGTTTCGTATATACAGTATTGGGAATACGGGCCTTCAACGGTCAGAACGGGGACCCTCCTCCCCTTGACGTCCCGGGCGGTAAATATCGTACCTTCAGGAAGTCCCCATATGTCGATCTCCCTGCCTTCCAGCAGGTTGAGCAGTTCCTCAAGTCCGCAGAAGACAGCCCAGGGCCAGTCCTTCGGGAGGCTCCCGGTAGTGAATTCGGCCACCCCTCCTTCATCTTCCATACCCCTGGCTTTCAGGATCTTCACCGTCCTATCGAAGTAGACGTCGGTAGTATACCCGTCCAGGACTTCTCGCTCTGAAGCGATGAAGAATTTCTTCAGGCAATCACCTGTTCGAGCTCCCCGACCTCCGCGTTGTACAGGTTCTCCATCTCCCTGAGAGCCCTCTCCTGGACATCGTCTGATATACTGTTGACGCAGTCAGATGGTACCGCGATCTCGTAGCCTCTGTAGAAAGCGTCAGCGGCGGTGTGTCTCACACAAATATCGGTGGTAACGCCAGCGATAATGATCTTCTTCACTCCCAGGTCCTCAAGGAGGACGTCCAGTTCAGTATCGTGAAACGAGCTGTATCTCGTCTTCTCCAGGACGTAGTCTCCGGGCTCAGGTTTCAATTCAGAGATGATCTGGGAACCTTCAGTGCCCTTCATGGCGTGCTCCCCCCATACTTCCAGCTCATGATCATCCTCTCTGTGCGCGTCTTTCAGATAGATGATTGGGATGTCATTCTTCCTGCCGTACTCTAGCAGCTTCTTGACACAGGACACGACCGATTGAGGCCTCTCCCCACCGAACTTACCATAAACAAAATCGTGTATCATATCCACAACAATAATGGCCTTGTCCACAGGATCACCTGTCCTAGCATTGATAACTAACGATAAAGAATTTTTCCTGCCACCAGCTCGATTTACGGGAGATATGGCCTCTCTCTGAAGGCTCGCTCTCCAGGGAACAGCGCCCCGTTCCCTAGCATTTCCTCGATCCTTAACAACCTGTTGTACTTCGCGGTCCGCTCACCCCTCGCCGGGGCACCGGCCTTTATCTGGCCACACTGAAGGGCAACGGCGATATCTGCGATGGAGGTGTCTTCGGTTTCTCCCGACCTGTGGCTCACCACTGAGTTGTATCCTGCATTGATGGATACCTCCGCGGCCTGAATCGTTTCTGACACTGTGCCTACCTGGTTCACTTTGAGCAGAGTGGCGTTCCCCGCCCCCTTCTGTATTGCGATCTTTATTCTGTCTGGATTGGTGACAAACATGTCATCACCCACCAGTTGGACGTCTTCTCCCATCCTGTCAGTCAGTCGAGCCATGGTCTCTATGGACTCCTCCTCCACCGGATCTTCCATACTTATCAGGCAGAACCTTTCATACAGGCTCTCGTAATAATCGAGAAGTTCCTCGGGAGAGAGGGTCCTTCCATCTATGATATAATCTCCATCTCTGTAGAATTCACTGGCCGCAGAATCGATGGCCACATAAACATCGGCGCCCGCTTCGTAACCTGCCCTCTGTATGGCATCCGAGATCAGCTCCAGAGAATCTTCCGTCTTCTGAAGGGGCGGGGCGAAGCCTCCCTCGTCTCCCACGTTAATCGCGCCGTTGCCGAACTCGTTCTTCAGTAACACCTTGAGCTGGTGATATACTTCTGTGCCCATCCTGAGTGCCTCTCTAAAACTTTCAGCCCCAGTAGGAACCACCATGAACTCCTGGATGCTTAGGTCATTACCGGCGTGCATGCCCCCGTTCAAGATGTTGAACATGGGAACGGGCAGTACCCTGCTGCCTTTACTCAAGTGCTCATGCAGGGGCACTCTCTTGACCTTTGCTCCCGCATTTGCACACGCCAGCGACACGGCGGTGGTGGAATTGGCCCCAATATCGGACTTGTTCGGCGTCCCATCGATATCGATAAGATTACGATCGATGTTCTTCTGGTCACGGACATCTAGACCGGTCAAGACCTTGGATACAGGACCGTTTATGTTCTCCACGGCACGGAGAACGCCCTTCCCTCCGTATCTTCGGTCATTGTCCCTGAGTTCGACGGCCTCATGTATACCCGTAGAGGCCCCCGAAGGTGTTATCCCTGTGGCTCTGGTCCAGGGAGTGATCACTTCCGCTTCCACAGTCGGATTCCCTCTTGAATCCAACACCTCTCTTCCCTTGACCCTCAAAATCTGAAATCCTTTCATATTTCTTCCTCATACATCAACAGAACTGTATCATTGTGCTGAGCCCTGATTGGACAGCAGGGTCTCCTTCTCAAACCCCTCTTTGTTGGTATCCACTACTTCCATGTTCCTCTCCAGTAGTGCGATCTCCCTCTGTTCTAGAGTCCTGGGATCCACAGAGATGATGAGCCTCGACTTGTTCTCCATTACCGCGTCGAAGACATGGTGTATCATACGTATCACTTTTCCAAAGTCATTGTTAGTGATCAGGAACTCTATGCCGTCGATCATCACCACGCTCTCTCCACTCTTCTCCACGAAACGGACTATGGTGTCACTAAGGATACCGATGTTACTGGGATTCAGATAGACCTTTCCCAGTTTGTTACTCAACCAGATAATGGGAGTCTTCTCCAGACCCCACTTCGATCGAACGACGGATGGATGCTGACGGGTGATGCACAGCCCCTGGATATTATGGGTCACCTGATCGACAAAAATCTCAAACGACTCGACCGGTTTCCTCTCCTTGATCACGTATCCGAAGCCTTCTCGGATATTATATCTCATATCTGATTTACTGAGCTTCTCCATACCCCCCGGGACTTCGGAATGGGGGCTGATCATCTCCCTGATCCTCTCGAAGAGCCCTACATCCATCTCCTCCCTCCGTTCTTCCTCCTGAGGGGGCGTCAGCTCATCGGTGAGTTTTTCTATGAGTTCATCTCCGTCGAATGGCTTCCTGATATAGGCGATCACCACATCCTGCAGACCGAATATGTCGGTGCCCACATCTTCTGTGGCAGTGAGCATCATCACCTTCGTTACCTTGGTCAGGTCCTCTTCCTTCATCCTCTTGAGAACAGTCCAGCCATCGATTCCCGGCATTTTGAGATCGAGCAGGGCTAGATCAGGCTCTTCTTCCCTCATAATCTCCAGACCTTCCTCCCCCTCTTGAGCAGTTACTGGGTCGAACCCCGCATCGGCCACCAGTTCGGAAACTATTTCAAGGATCGCCGGGTCATCATCCACGATTAGAACCTTCTTCATCTATTTCCTTCCCGAGGCTGGATTATCTAACAGTATCGTAATTATGGTAGTCGCATAAAAAATATGCTATTAGATTTAGAATACCTGCATCATGAGCCATCAGGATCCACATACTTTGAACATTCACAACAATTACCGCAGAGAAAACTTGAGGGTCTAGGTAGTTGCTGGGAACACGGTGGTTAGACCTAGATCGGCCTTCAGCGTGGCAACATTTCTACGTCTTACGGCTCTCCTTCGCCTTTGGCCTGAGCTTTGGATAGCCACACTTCCTGCACCTTGTGGCTCGCATTGCATTCCTCGCATCGCATTTCATGCAAATCTTCTTATTGAGAAGCCTTTCATCGGCCTCTTTGAACCGTGCCATCTTTTCCCTCTCAGTGGAGGGAACAAAAAGGGATTATAAAAACTTTAGCAAAGGAAAGGGGGATCACACGTTCCTGGTTTCTCCTATGAGCACCAGGTGGGCAAGAAGGCTCTCCAGCTGTATCCTTTCGTTGCTGCCCTCCACGATCCTGAACTCGATCTCCCCAGTCTTGTCTATCAGCTTCACTTTTTCAATATCTGGGATGTTCAGCTCGAAGAAGGAGCGATGGATCTGCTTAATGATGTCTTCTCCAGAGAGACCATACTCGATCATCATCTCATCCAACTTGTTCCTTGCCTTCATGAAATCACCACCGAGCGCCGTCTCCAGGAGCTCTACCACTTGCTCCGGATGAGCCGTACCGGTGGTCTGGTAGACCACTTCCACGGTGATCTCCTTGCCCAAGGAAGCGGCCACCTGTAGCGAGTTAATGGCCCTCCTCATATCTCCATGAGCGACATGGACCAGTGCGTCCAGGGCATCTTCGGTAATCTCCACGCCCTCCTTTTCGGTTATCTCAGCTATGTACTCCTTCACCTCTTCCGAGTTGAGGGGGCGGAATCTGAACAGCGCACATCTCGATTGTATAGGATCGATGATCTTGGAAGCGTAGTTGCAGGACATGACGAACCTGCATATTCGGCTATACCTCTCCATGGTCCTCCTGAGAGCAGCCTGGGCATCGCTTGTGAGAGAATCAGCCTCATCCAGGAAGATGATCTTGAAGTCGCCGTCCAGCGGTGATGTTCGAGCGAATTCCTTGATCTTACCCCTGACCACATCGATTCCCCTCTCGTCCGAAGCGTTCAGTTCAAGGAAGTTCTGTCTCCACCCCTCACCGTATATCTGTCTGGAGAGGGCCAAGGCGCAGCTCGTCTTTCCTATTCCTGCTGGTCCCGAGAATAGTAAATGAGGGAGGCTCCCTGTTTCAGCATAGGCCTGAAGACGTTCCACTATTCCTTTCTGTCCCACCACGTCCTTCAGCTCTTTAGGCCTGTACTTCTCAGTCCAAATTTCCCTCATCGAAGCCCTCAGCGGTCTAAAGCAATATTTAACAAAAATAGTTTTGCCCCACCTGTCCGGAAGTAAACAGAGGGTCTCCCTACTAGGCTGCAGATCAGAATCCCGATGGTCCTTTGACAACCAGAGATTCCGAAATCTTTATAGAGCGGATAAGGGTAAGAGGTCTGTGTCCAGGTGTATCAAGTGTGGCCAGAGACCGGTGACATTTATCAGGTACAATGGTACCCATCTCTGTCAACAGCATTTTATTGAATACGTGGAAAAGCGGGTGAAGAGGGAGATCAGAGATCAGATCAGTTTTGATGGCCGTTTGACCGTCTCTGTGGCCCTCTCAGGGGGCAAAGATAGTGCTGTGGCTTTGACCCTGCTCAGCGAAATACTGGGAGAAAGGCGGGACACTGAGGTGAAGGCCATCACCATCGACGAGGGGATAGCAGGCTACAGACCTGCCAGCGTGAAGGAGGCGGAGGCGCTCACTGAGAGGCTTGGCGTTGAACTCCAGGTCGTCAGTTTCTCGGAGGAGTTCTGTATGGAAATGGATGACATAGTTCATCTAATTGAAGAGAAGACACCCTGCACGTATTGCGGCGTGCTGAGACGTAAATGTCTTAACATGACCGCCAGAGAGAACGGATCCGATCTCCTAGCCACCGGACTCAACCTCGACGATACCACACAATCAGTCCTCATGAATTTCGCCAGGGGGGATGTGGAGAGGATGGCCAGGATGGGACCTCATACTGAGGTCCAACCCGGACTGGTCCCCCGAATCCAACCTCTGAGGAAGATACCGGAGAAGGAATCATATCTGTTCGCCATTCTGCGCCAGATACCTTTTTCAGACAGTACCTGTCCCTATGCTGATCCCGCCCTGAGGAACGATTATCGGGAAATCATCGATGGTCTGGAGGATAGGAGTCCTGGCACCAGGTACTCGATACTGGCCAGTCATGACGCTATCCAGCCGTTGCTCAAGAAAGAGTACGAAGCAGCGTCACTGGCAATCTGCGAGTGTGGAGAACCTGCTCTTGATGACAGGTGTAAGGCGTGCCGACTGCTCAGGCAGCTGGAAGAGAGAAAGGATCAGAGAAAGTCGTGATACTCATAGGCCTCCTTGTCCCCCCCTATGCAGTACTGGGTCGTGGTAAATCCCCTTTTCAGTTCCTTAACCTCCTCCTTAACTTCTTCTGGCTTCTTCTCCTCAGAGGCCACCCCCCACACCAGACGGGCGACCTCTTTCATCTCACTCTCGCCCATACCCACCCTGGTCAGTTCCTGAGTACCAAGCCTTATCCCACTGGGGTTGATGGCACTCTTGTCATCAGGCAACATGTTCTTGTTGGTGATGATGTTGGCGTCCTCTAGAGCCTGGGAGACTTTCTTCCCGCCGCCATGTTCGGAGACATCGATGGCCAGTATATGTGACTCAGTGAAGTCAAGATGGGGGCAGAGGACTTCCATACCCAGTTCATACAACTGAGCGCCCAGTTCTTTAGCGTTTGCGATCACCTGCCGCGCGTACCGCTCACCGTAGACCTCCTGTTCACCTAGCGTGACACCCAGGGCGGCCATGGCGTGCAGATGATGGCTGCTGGTAACTCCCGGGAACACGGCTTTATGGAGTTTGTTCTCCATCTCCTCCGAGATATCGTTGGCCAGCAGGATGCCATGATTAGGACCGGGAAAAGTCTTGTGGGTGCTCCCGGTCATGATGTCCGCCCCCTCTTCGAAGGGCTGTTGGAACTCCCCACCACTGATCAGACCCAGAACATGGGCCCCATCATACCAGACCGTGCATCCCACTTCCTGGAAGATTTCCCGTAGTTCCTCCAACGGAGGCGGGAATAGGAACAGTGATAGACCGAATTGAGCGATGACCGGTTCTGTCTCCAGGATAACATCCTTGGTGCCCTCAACATCGATATTCATGTTCTCTCTGTCCCAGGCGTATTTCACCGACCTGACGCCCCTCTGACCGACAGCACCGAACTTGGCGGTCGATATGTGGGCCCCCTGAGACAGCGATGAAGAAGTGATCACGTCCCCCGGTTCGCAGAGGGCGAATAGAACAGCCATATTGGCCACCGTCCCTGAGATGGGCCGTACATCGGCGAAAGAACAATTGAATATCCTCTTGGCCAGTTCGAGAGTTCTGATCTCCACTTCATCCACATATTTGTTACCCATATAGAACCGGTTTCCGGGCAATCCTTCTGCGTACCGATCATGAAAATCAGAAACCATCATCTCCTTGGCCAGCGGACTCATCAAGTTCTCAGAGGCAATCAACGGCAACGATTCCTCGAACCACTTGTTATGAGTCTTCACTTGCTCTCTAATCCAGAAAGAGTCTTCCTTCATATTCTCTCTGCATCACATGAGAAATCGCGTAAAAATACTTTCGCGTTCCGATGTTACTGGTCGGCCAGCGATGATCTGGACACTAACGCGGTTATAGCCTGCTCTTCAGTTCCTGAATACACCGCACGGGAAGGGGGTTCACTTCCTTCAACATTGCCAGGTAGTAGCTGACGAAATCCCCCATGACGATAGCAGAGAGAACGTTGTGAATTTCTGACCTCCCCTTCGCCCAGATGACCAGTGGGTCGATGCCCGTCTCCGATAGGTAATCGATGGTTTTGTCCATGATCCCAATATCGTCTGGGGAGTCCCTGGTACCTTTGATGAAGACCGGGATGAAGTCATTCCTCTGTTTGCTCTCTACCCATGCTACCAGGTGATTGTGATTACATTCCGGGAATATTCCGCCGAAGGCCATCATCTTCGCGTTCTCATTCAGCTGGGTCTGCCACCGGGATGAGGCGGCGCTGAGCATGGGTGTGGAGTATATGACCGGTACCCTATCCGACAGCTGCAGGGCTATCTTCTTGGCCACGTTCCGATCAGAGGGAACTCCCCACCTCAGTTCATCCACCTGATCTTTCAACGGGCTCACCAGCCTCGTCATCTCCGAAGCGAGATCGACGATCTCCGCTCCTTCGATTACAGTGGCTATTGCCCCCAGCAGATGACCCAAGGCGGCCCTGGGTTGATACCCCTTGGGCACCTCCATACATTCAGAATCGTATTCCTGGCAGAGCTGCATCAGAGCACCGCCTGAGGTAATCCCTACCGTGCCCCAACCCTTTTGGACAGCCCTCCTGAACATGCGCAGAGACTCTTCAGTATTACCGGAGTAACTGATGATTATGACCAGAGTCCTCTCATCCACCCATCTTGGAAAACTGCCTCCCCTCACCACCGAGGTGGGCCTATCGGACTCCCTCTCCAGGTAGTTGGCGACTATCTCTCCCCCGATCGCTGAACCTCCCATTCCGCATATGCAGACGCTGTCTGGTTCCCATGAATATTCAACAGGGGACTGCAGGGACCTCGCCAGATCATTAGGAAAAGACTCGATCTGGGCCATCATGTCAGATTCATCCACTTCTCTCATCTGTTCGGGGTTATCCAGGATGGTCATCGGGGTCAAATTGTCGACTGGACATAAAAAACATTCCTACCGAGACCGGTAATCAGGTCCAATGTGGGTTCACCGTCTCCAGTGCCTTCCAGTGCCTATTTGAATTGCTTTTACCAAGAATTGTGTATTTTCAGAAGGAATAATATATCACCTTTCCTTGCCAGAAGAGCGAATAAAAATGAATGAACTACTGAGGAAAGCACTAGCTGACCTAAGAGAGGGAAAGATCGTATTGGTCTTCGATGCTGAAGACCGTGAGGGGGAAACGGATATGGTGGTCTCCTCCAGCAAAGTCACTCCGGAGACAATCAGAACAATGAGAAAAGACGCCGGAGGGCTGATCTGCACCACCGTTCACGACGAACTAAGCGGGATAATGGATCTTCCCTTTCTGACCGACGTGTTTAGCGAAGCTTCAGAGAGATATCCAATACTTGGCCGGCTCACTCCTGACGATATTCCCTATGACAACAAGTCGGCCTTCTCCATCACCCTCAACCATCGGGAGACATTCACGGGCATTACGGACAGGGACCGGGCGTTCACAATATCAGAATTCGCCAGCCTGGCCGGGGAGATATTCGATAATGAGGACGGATGGGCCAGGAAAGAGCTGGGCAAGAATTTCAGATCACCCGGTCATGTGATCCTTCTAAGAGCAAGTAATCAACTGCTGGACACCCGGGCCGGTCACACCGAACTCAGTACTGCGCTGATGGTAATGGCGGGTATGATTCCCTCTGCCACCATCTGCGAGATGATGGGCGAGGACGGAAATGCTTTATCAAGAGAGAAAGCAATGCTCTATGCGGAGGAGCATGATCTCACTTTCCTCGAAGGGGAAGAGATCGTTGAGGAGTGGCAGAGTAGCAGGGAGACTAAATGATGACTACAGTGATGGCATCTGGCGTGTTCGATATACTACATACCGGCCATCTCCATTACCTTAACGAGGCGAAGAAGTACGGAGATAAACTGGTGGTGGTGGTCGCCAACGATGCCACGGTGAGGGAAAAGAAACACGAACCAATTACTCCAGGCAAGATGAGGGTGGAGCTGGTGGGGGCATTGAAACCAGTGGACAGAGTATACCTGGGCAGAGAAGGAGATATCTTTGAGATTGTAAGAGAGATCCAACCAGATGTTATTGCCCTCGGGTGTGATCAGCACTTCGAAGAGGACGAGTTGATGGAGAAGCTCGAAAAGAGGGGGCTGGCGCCAAAGAAGATAGTGCGCATTTCTGAGTACGATGATGATCTGAATGGAACCAGGAAGATTATCCAGAAGATCGTTGACTGGTACAGCTTCAAGAAGAAAATGGAGGCCGAGGAGGAGAAATGAAGCTCATTGGGGTGGTCGACACCACATTCGCCCGTTACGATATGGGAGCCAGTGCGGTTGACGAATTGAAGACCTTGGGCACTGGTTTCAGAGTGGCAAGGAGAACGGTACCTGGCATCAAAGACCTTCCAGTGGCCTGCAAGAAAATGATCGAGGAGGAGGACTGTGATATAGTGATGGCTCTGGGGATGCCTGGGAAAGAGGAAATCGATAAGACCTGTGCCCATGAGGCCTCAACGGGCATCATCGAGGCCCAATTGAGGACCAACCGCCACGTCATAGAGGTCTTCGTGCACGAGGATGAAGCCGAAGACGAGAAAACTCTGGCCTGGTTGGCAGACAGGAGGGTGAGAGAGCACGCCAAGAACACTTATAATCTGCTTTTCAACCCTGAGCGACTGGCCAAAAACGCTGGAAAAGGCCTGAGGCAGGGTTATGAGGACGTAGGACCTATAGAGGAGGAATGAGAGTATGAAGAAGTTCAACGTAGGGATAGTAGTGTCTGAATACAACTTCGACATCACTTCCATGATGCTGGAGAGGGCTCAGGCGCAGGCCGAGTTCCTAGAGGTAAACGTGCCCAAGGTGATCAAAGTTCCAGGCGTCTTTGACATGCCGCTGGCCATTAAGAAGCTCCTGGACGATGACGGGATCGACGGAGTGGTAACTCTGGGAGCGGTGATCGAAGGGGAGACCGAGCACGATGAGATCGTCATTCAGCACGCCTCTAGAAAGATCACCGATCTGGCCGTGGAGTACGGTAAACCGGTGAGTCTTGGCATCAGCGGCCCCGGTATGAGCAGGCTACAGGCAGAAAAAAGGGTGGAGAAGGCAAGAGAGGCCGTGGACAGCTGCGTGAAGATGTTGAAGCGGTTGCATTGAATCACTTCCCATCTCACGCCCTGTTCTTCGCTGTAGCCGGAGGGCTACAATAAGCAGTATCTTATCCCCCCTAAAAAGGGGGAGCTTTCGAATCTTTTATTTAAAATTTATTGGGCAAATTTTCGGTAATAATGAAACTCTGGATGTAACAAAAGCATATTATAATCGACTGGTTTATTCTCTCACGTCCCAATAGCCCGGAGGTCATAAAACGAACAAAGAATCCTGTAAAGATGGAAGCAATGCGGTGATGGTAATCGGCGGGGGTATTGCCGGGATCTCAGCGGCACTCAACCTGGCCGAGCAAGGGATCGAAGTTTTCCTCGTGGAGAAGAAGCCGATGCTGGGCGGTCACATGGCCCAGCTGGACAAGACTTTCCCCACCCTCGACTGTTCAATCTGTATCCTGGCTCCAAAGATGGTGGAAGCCTACAGACATCCCCGGATCAACGTACTCGCCTATTCCGAGGTGAGAAGTGTTCAAGAGAACGGGAGAGGGTACAGTGTTGACGTACTGAGGAAACCGCGTTACGTGGACGAAGAGAAGTGTACCGGATGCGGCATATGTCTGGAAACATGCCCGGTGAAGGATATCGATGACGAGTTCGATGAAGGACTGGGGCAACGCAGGGCCATCTACATGCCTTTTCCCCAGGCGGTGCCCAGAGTGGCCACCATCGATTCTAGTCACTGTCTAAAGCTGACCGAAGGGAAATGTGGAGTTTGCTACAAGAAATGTCCTTCGGAAGCCATCAATTATAAGGACCGTCCAGAGAAAGTCACCCTCGATGTCTGCTCAATCATCGTCACCACTGGCTTTGACCTGATGTCGGAGGGAATACCCGAGAGGTACGCTCTAGGTAGAGCCGAGAACGTGATCACCTCACTGCAATACGAACGGATGCTCAATGCTTCAGGGCCCACCAGTGGCCAGATAGTCAGGCCCTCGGACGGAGAGTCCCCCTCCAAGATCGGTTTCGTACTGTGCGCTGGATCTAGGGATACGAACTGCCGGGACTACTGTTCTAGGGTCTGCTGCATGTACGCCTCCAAGGACGCAGAACTGACCAGGGAGCACCTGCCCGACTCAGAGGTCTTTGTTTTCCACAATGACCTCAGAGTGGTGGGTAAGGGCCATGAGGAGTTCCTCAACCGCACCTCCAGGTCCCCTCACATCAAGAGGATATCTGAGTTCCCGGGAGGGGTGGAGGAGACACAGACGAACGATCTGTTGCTCCGCTACTACAACCCGGACACGGACGGTATACAGGAAGGGGTCTTCGATTTACTGGTGTTGTTCACTCCGATAGTGCCCAGCGAAGGTGCCCAGGAACTGGCGGAAGTCCTGGGCATTGAAGTGGGAAACGAGGGATTCGTCACTGTTGATGAGTCGGATCACGCAGCCACCACCAGAGATGGCATATTCGTCGCCGGATGCGCCAGTGGACCGAACGACATTTCGATCAGTGTTGCCGAGGCTACCGCCGCAGCCGCCTCGGCGGCGAACCGGTGCTCAACAGGCCAGATACAGGAAGAGGCGGGAGATGCGGTGGAGGAGATCGTGGTGAGTAGTGGAGACCCGCCCCGTATCGGAGTGTACGTCTGCAGTTGTGGAGTTAACATCGGGGGCGTGGTGGACGTGGATTCTGTGGTCGATTACGTTTCTACCCTGCCTGATGTGGCCCACGTACGTAAGTGCATGTATGCCTGCTCCCAGGATAACCAGAACTTGATACAGCAGGATATATTAGATAAGGACCTGAACAGGATACTCATCGGGGCATGCAGCCCCAGAAGCCACCTGGAGCTGTTCAGGGACACCTGCAGCGAGGTGGGCCTCAACAGGAACCTGGTGGAGTTCGTGAGCCTGAGGGAGATGGACAGTTGGGTGCACCAGGAAGAACCGGAAAAGGCCACTGAAAAGGCCAAGGATATTATTAGGATGGGTACTGCGAGCGCTCGATATTCGGAGCCTAGAGAGCTGATGGAGGACGAGGTGGCTCCGGCAGCCCTGGTAATCGGTGGAGGGATAGCTGGCATGTCTGCGGCGCTCACCATCTCTACCAAGGGCTTCTCAGTGGTACTAGTGGAGAAGGCGAGCGATCTCGGTGGATCGGCAAGGAAGAGGGCTCTCGAAGACCTCAGGGGCGTCGTTCCACAGGAATTAGCCAGCAAGATGGCTGACGAAGTACGGAGCAGAGAAAACATCGAGGCGATGACCTCCACCGACATCATCGGTATCAGCGGATCGGTGGGCAATTTCACTGTCCAGTTCAAGGGCAGAGAAGCCTCGAGCGAGACTCTGGACCGTAGGATCGAGGTGTTCGGTACCATCGTCCTGGCCACTGGTGCGAAGGACCTGGACACATCCAGATATTACAACTATCAGAAGAGCGACAGGATTATAGACCAGGTCGAGCTGGAGAGAAGATTGGCTCAGGGGCTCGAGGACCCGGATACCGTTGTTCAGATACTCTGTGTAGGCTGCAGAAACGAGGAGAGGGAATACTGTTCATTGATATGCTGCGAGAACGCAGTGAAGGACATGATCAGACTCAAGGAGGCTTCTCCCTCCACGCAGATCTACTGCCTCTACAGAGATATGAGGGTGTCCGGGCTACAGGAAAAACACTATACTCGTGCCCGGGACCTGGGTATTAATTTCGTACGATATGACCCCGACCAGCCGCCGATTGTGGACACGGCCGGAGGTCTAGAGGTCAAAGTAAGGGACATAGTTACTTACGATAACCTGATGATAACGCCGGACCTGGTGGTGCTCTCCACGGCCTTGGTACCCGGCGATGACAATCACAGACTGTCCGAGATGCTGAAGGTACCGCTGGGAGAGAATGGTTTCTTCCTGGAGGCTCATCCCAAACTCCGCCCAGTGGATTTCTCCACTGACGGTGTGTACGTCGCAGGGACGGCACACGGTCCGAAGAATATATCGGAATCAGTCAGTCAGGGGATGGCCGCGGCCAGCCGGGCCATGATCCCGATGATCAAGGGGAGCGTATTGCAGGAGCCTACTACCGCTTTCGTGGATTCAGAGATGTGTACGGGGTGTGCCCGATGTGTAGAGGCTTGCCCTTACGGTGCGATGGGGATGAAGGTCTCGGAGTTCAAGGTCCTGGCGGAGGTGAATCAACTCCAGTGCAAGGGGTGCGGTAAGTGCGCCGTGGCCTGTCCCTCAAGAGCGATCTCGATATTCAATTTCACCAATGATCAGATTATCGCGCAGATCGACGAGGCCCTAAGGGAGATGGAAGACAGGGAGGTGAGAGGTATAGCATTCCTCTGCAACTGGTGTGCCTATGCCGGAGCGGACAATGCCGGAGTGAGCAGGTTTCAGTACCCTCCAAATATACTCCCCATCAGGGTGATGTGCTCCGGCCGTGTGGACCCGTTCTACATACTGTACGCCCTACTGGAGGGGGCCGACGGAGTGTTGATCGGAGGGTGCCACCCGGGGGACTGTCACTATGGCTCGGGAAACGATCAGATGAAGCACAGGACCGAGCGTCTGAGAGCCATGGTCAAGGACCACGGTATAGACCCGGACCGTATAAGGATTGAATGGATATCTGCGGCGGAAGGGAGGCGTTTCGCTGAAGTGATGAAGGACTTTGTGGAGGATCTGGAGAGGCTGGGTCACACCGATGTGAGGAGGATAGCGACCGAGAGACTCACCGAACAGGAGGCGATGTGATGTCCAAAGAGATGCAGCGTTATGTGTGGGAACTGGAAAAGTGCACTGGTTGTGGCGCATGCATAGCCTGTTGTTCCAAGGGAGTGCTCGAATTCACTGAGGGGCATGAGCATCCGGTACACAAGGAGATCGTGAAGAAGGTGGGTAACTCCATTCACAAGCTGGACACCTGTACCACGTGTGACCGTTTCTGTGAGGAGGTATGTCCCAGGATGGAGGAAGCGCCAAAGGGCAAAATGGTCTCAGTGGTCTCCACCAGGACCAGTTTGACCTCTCCACGGAGCCGGTTTGGAGACCTGCTTAGCGATGTGATCAACCAACTAATGGTCAGTGCACTGGAGAGCGACTTTATCGATGGCGCCATAATCCACGATGTGGACAGATGGCCCTGGCACACCTATGCCCGTGTTGTAACCGAGCCTGAGGAGATATACATCTGCGCCGGCAACCAGCTGGTCTGGTCTCCGGTCCTGACCGCTCTCAATGAGGCGGTGTACGAGAGGGGGCTGGAGAGGATCGCGGTGGTTGGGTCTCCGTGCGTGATTTCCGCAGCCAGACTCATACAGAATTCAGAACTGAAGGGGCTGGAACAGTATTCCAAAGCGCTGCGTATCCTGGTAGGTACTTTCTGTGAGGGCGTGGTCAATTACGACATAATACCTCAGATGGTGGAAGATAACATGGGGATTTCTCCAAGAAGTGTGGCTCGAATGGATAGATCGACCACCGATCGCACTCTCAATCTTACTCAATACGATGGCAACGTTAGAGAGATCTCTCTGGCCAATGTCCAAAGGTACCTCAGAAAGGGATGTGCCAGGTGTACGGACTACCTGGCCGAATCTTCTGACCTGTCCTTGGGATACCCAGGTTCCAGAGAAGGCTATGTGACCATCATCACCTGGAACTCGGCGGGAGAGAGCCTGCTCAGGATGGGGGAGATCACTGGTCATCTGGAGATTACCAAGAACGTGGACACCAACAGATTGCTTTCTGCGAAACAGTCCAAAGAGAGGAGGCAGAGGTCCCAGGAGTACGACCGGCTGCTGCTTGAGATGCTGCGCGGTCTGTCCGACGAGGGTAGCAGGTCAGAGGCCCTCAGAAAGTACCTCAAGCTCTCGAGGAGGGGAGAGGAATGACTATCACTATCAACGCAGAAGATATGTCTTTGAAGGAGTGTAATGCGAGGATCAGAGAGGCGATCACCCAGGCGGAAGAGGTGTGCATCTCACACGCATCTGGCATACATGGATTATGCGCTGGTTTCAAACAGGGAAACCTCGTGTTTGAGGGTGACGTGGGAAACTACTGCGGTATACTTAACGACGGTGCTTCCATCGACATATGCGGAAGCTCAGGTAGATTCCTGGGCGACGGTATGACCGACGGCAGAATCATAGTCCGTGGTAACGCCCAAGACGGTGTGGGCCTCTACTGCAGCGGCGGAACACTGTACATAGAAGGTTCAGCTGATGACTTCCTGGCCACCATGAACAAAGGTGGAACGGTGGTCGTGAGGGGGGACGTGGGTGCTGACGCTGGCACGTACATGCTGGCAGGTACCGCTGTCATTCTGGGGGACGCAGGACAATCCCTGGGAAACTACTTGATAGGGGGTACGATATTTCTGCTCGGAGAATACGAATCGCTGGGGAACAATGCCCAGATCGAGAAGCTTCAGTCCAGAGACATTGACCATCTCTCAAGGGTGCTGGACAGGATGAACTTGAAGGTCAGCCCAAGAGCTTTCAAGAAGATCGCTCCCCGGTCCCCCAAGCCTTTCTACAATGAACCCTCGGCGAAAAAGGAGGTGGACTGATGCCCATGATCGGCAACTACTGGGTGACCATCGATCCCAACAGATGCAGATCCTGGGAACAGCCATGGAAGTGCGGGGCGTGTCTCGAGGCCTGCGAGAACGACGTCTTCGCCAGGGACGAAGAGGGGAGGGTGTACGTATTCAACGAACTGGCCTGCACCGGTTGCAGAATTTGTATGGAGAGGGCCTGTCCCAACAGTTGCATATATGTTAGGCCTACCACCCCTGAATCCGAGTCAAGGGGGGTGTGGACCACCCAGACAATAGAGAGTATCCACAGTAAAGCCCAGAGCGGGAAATACGACCTGAGAGGGTTCGGTACCATGGGCAGGATACCCCACTTCGATCAGATCGTGGTGGTTCCTTCTCAGCTAGCCTCCAATCCTCCCCGAGATAAGTACAGGGAGAGTTTTGACATGGAGGTGGTGATCGGTGAGCAGACGTGTAAGCAGCCCATAAGACTCCAGTATCCATTCGTATTGGCTGCCATGTCGTTCGGTGCGATATCTGAACAGGGGAAGGTGGCCCTGGCTGTCGCGGCCGCCAGGCTCGGCATTCTGGCCAATACGGGTGAGGGAGGTATGGTCCCCGGAGAGGACATGATCGCCCACGGTTACGAGGATAGAGAGTCCATGGAAAAGGGAGAGAAGAAATGGTCTCCCGGAGGTTATCTTGCCGTCCAGTGGTCCACTGGACGATGGGGGGTGTCAGCCGATTACTTGCTCGCGTCCGATGCGGTGGAGATCAAGATCGGGCAGGGGGCGAAACCGGGCATGGGAGGCCACCTTCTGGGGAAGAAGGTGACCCCGAAGATAGCAGAAGTAAGGGGCATACCGGTAGGAACCGATGCTCTATCGCCCTGCAGACACTACGATATTGAGAACGAGGAAGACCTGAGGGCCCATGTGGAGATATTGAGAGACATCACAGACCACAAGAAACCGATCATGTTCAAGCTGGGACCGAGCAGACCATATGACGACGCCAGGATTGCCGCCGAGGCGGGAGCAGACGCCATCTCCATAGACGGTATGGCCGGCGGAACCGGTGCCTCTCCAGAGGTGGTCACCCAGACTGCAGGTATCCCCACCATCGCGTGCATCGGTCGGGCCGCACAGGCCCTGGAGGACATGGGGCTGAAAGACCGGGTCAAGCTGATCGCATTAGGCGGCATAAGAGACGGGGCAGATGCCTATAAGTCGATAGCCATGGGTGCCGACGCGGTGGGATTCGGAGCAGCGGCCCAGATAGCAATCGGCTGTCGCACCTGCATGACCTGTCACCAGGGCACCTGTCACTACGGCCTCGCCACCCAGGACCCCGAACTCACCAAATGCCTGGATGTTGAAGAGTCTTCCACCAGGCTGGTTAACTTCTTGAAGTCGACGGCGGAGGAGCTCAAGATCCTAGCAATGCTGTCAGGCCACAGCGATCTCAAGACGCTGTCTACCGAGGACCTGAGAGCGCTAGATCTGAACACTTCGGCGATGACCGGGATAAAAGTAGCTGGTATGGACAGGAGTTTCCCCTGATGGGTGCTCACCAGGAGCTGAATATCGATCTCCGAATGGGGCATTTCTTCAGGCTTTCAGAATATGTGTCGCATCTTAGTCTATCAGCACACCTCAAGCAGGTACTGAAGTCCTTGTCCTCTAGACAGTCGTAGATTGGGCAGAGTGAGGTCAACTTGTTATCAGGTGAACAGCCCCCGCACTTCTCCAGTTCCCTGTAGATGCACACCGAACAGCCGTAGCCACAGGCACTCAACCACATCTTATATTTATATGTTGCTTCGGTGCTATTAGCATTTTCCATCAAACCGATTTAGGGTAGTGAGTCGTTCATGAACTGTTCTAGGGAATCGAAGGCTTTCTCTAGCACCTCGATCTCGGGCAGCAACACGGAGCGAAAATGCCCTTTTCCGTACTGTTCACAGAATCCCGAACCGGGAACGAACAGGAGGTGGGCGCTCTTCAGTACATCGAGCACGAAGTCCTTGTCCGACTCCCAGACATCGGCTTCGATTCTGGGGAAGATGTAGAAGGCGGCCCTCGGTTTCCTGGTGCTCAACCCAGGTATCTCGTTGAATCGTTTGTAGGCAAGATCCGCCCTCTTCCTCAGTTTCTCACGGTTCTCCTCCAGGAAGTCATTTGGGCCATTAAGGGCCTCCACACAGGCGTGCTGGCAGGGGGCGTTGGCCGATATCCTCAGACCCAGTTGGCGCACCATGGACGCCTTGATCTCATCCAACATACCAGTCTTGTCGCAGAATGCCACATATCCCACCCTCCATCCAGGCACTAAAAATACTTTGGAGAAACCGTTGAATATCATGACCGGGACGTCATCAGCCAGGGAGGCGACGGAATGATGTTCACCATCAAAGGTCATCAGATCGTAGATCTCATCGGAGATCAGGAACAGGTCGTGTTCTCCCACTATGTCCACCATCTCCTGCAGTACCTTCTTGGAATACACAGCACCTGTGGGGTTATTGGGGTTGATGATGGACACTCCTTTGGTCCTCGGCCCTATCTTATCCCTGAGGTCGTCAAGATCGGGCCGCCAGTCCTCCTCCTCGATCGTCCTGTACGACACAGGTGTACCCCCGAAAAACTTGATGAACAGGTTGTATGGGGGGTAGGTGGGCCCGGGGACCAGGAATTCGTCCCCTTCATCCAGCACGGAGGCCATAGTCATTTGAAGGGCTTCAGTGACGCCCGCAGTGACAAAAACATCATCTGCACTCAGATGTACACCACTCTCCCTCCTCTCCCGCTCCACGATGGCTTCACGCAGCTCCATCAGGCCCTCTGTCTCGGTATAGGCATGACTGGCATTCTGTGCCGCATTGCTAAGAGCGTCCCTGATGTGCTGAGGGGTGCTGAAATCAAAGCGATTGGGATCGCCTATGTTCAGCCGGATGACATCGATGCCTCTCTTCTCCAGTTGTCTGGCCGGATAGAACATGTCTGCGATCGCGTACTGAATCTTGAGTGTTCGTTCCGTGGGCTTCATCTTGCGTAGAATAACTAGCTCCTGATATATTTTAGATTCGAGTTTCCAGGTTGTCCCGCCTGCAATATTCTTATATTATTGCAATCACTCGCTGACACCATGGGTACAGTAAGGCTGGGCAAACTGCACCTCAAGTGGTGCGATAACTGCAACCTCCCCATATTGGAAGAGGACCAATGCCCAGCTTGTGGTGAGCCGACCTATCAGGTCACCGTCACGCCTCCTGGAGACATCAGGCCGGCCTTTGAACACGATATTCATTTGATACGACAGGTGATCGATGAACAGTTCGGAGAAGGATGCGGGGTCGCGCTGATACCTGTCGGGAAGGTGGTGATACTCAACAAATGTCCCGCACTGGACAGGATGGACGAGGTGATCATCGATGGACGGGTGGTGGGTACTCTCCGTTTCGATCTCGATGTAGAATGGACATTCGTCACCCGGTGTTCAGCCGCCCGCACGTTCCAGGGCCAGATCAACAGATCGTACGTCACCGCCGACCCGGGGGCCGTGGGACCGATACAGGAGGGGGCAAACATGTTGGCTCCCGGGATCGTGGATGCTTCTAATGGCATAACGCCCGGAGATGAGATCGTTGTGATGGACCAGCAGAGGAGGGCCATAGCCACTGGGATAGCAAAGATGTCCACCGAAGAGATGATGGCCTCTGACTATGGCCTAGCGGTGAAGACCAGGTGGACCTCTGCCCCTTCTGAGCGGGTGGTCAGGCGGAGTGATAAGAACTGGGAAGATGTCCTTCGTATCAATATTGGGGTCCTGAAGCGCAGGGAAAGAGAGGCAGTGAGATTCCTTAACAGGATGATCGAAAGCCATGACCTTCCTCCGGCGGTCTCTTTTTCTGGTGGGAAAGACAGTCTGACCTGCCTGCTCCTCTCACTCGAGGCCGGCCACAGACTTCCACTGTTCTTCCTTGATACCGGATTGGAGTTCGAAGAGACCGTGACCCACGTCAAGGCGCTGGCCGAAGAGTACGATCTGGAACTGATCGTGGAGGAAGCACCCGACGGTGTCTTCTTCAGTAATCTTGATTTCTTCGGTCCCCCTGGACGGGACTACAGGTGGTGCTGCAAGACGAATAAACTAGGGCCGGTTGTTAAGGCGATCAAGAAACATTTCCCCTCAGGCGTCCTGTCACTGATCGGGCAGAGGAGGTATGAGTCTGAACAGAGGGCCGACAAGTCCAAAGTGTGGAGGAACCCATGGACCCCTGGTCAGCTGAGTATTTCACCTATACAGGACTGGACCGCCCTCCACGTCTGGCTCTATATTATGTGGAAGGGCGTGGACTACAACCCGTGGTACGAGAAAGGACTGGATCGGATCGGGTGCGTTCTATGCCCCGCCTCGGATCTGGCTGAATTGATGACTATTAGGGAGGAATCGGACCAGCTCGAACGGTGGGACGAATACCTCTACGATTACGCTGAGAAAAAGGGGCTGCCTGAATCATGGGTGGAGAAAGGGCTGTGGAGATGGAAGGAGGTGCCCCAGAGCATCATGGATGAGTTGGAAAGACTGGGGGAGGCTGTCGACTTAGAGAGGGAGAAGGCCGATAAGAAGGTGGCCTCCGGGCTGACTCTCCATCTGCAAGAAGGCCACTCTTTCTGCGTGGAGGGGTTTAGAATCATGGGAGCCATCGACCCGCCTTTAGATCTATTTGAGTCAATAAATATTATGAACCTTGTTGGCGAGGTGGTATTAGACGAGGAGAGGGGCAAGTGCAGGGTGGCCGGCATCTCCGTGTATGACGACGGGGCGCTGGTAGCAAGGGGAGGTAAACCTCAGGGTATCAGAGACAGAGTGACCAGGCTGTACAAAGCACTGGTCAAAGGGCTGGAGTGCGTCGGTTGCGGAGTGTGTATAGGAAACTGTACAGAGGATGCGTTGAGCCTGGTAGAGGGAAAAATTAGGGTGGATGAGTCTCTCTGCAATCATTGTGGTAAATGCATAGAACCCTGTCCGACACTCAGTTTCGGGGAGACTGAATTCGAATTCTAAGAGGTGTTTTGAATCACCGCACGAAGTCGATGCCCATATCGTCTTTCGATTGAGACTGTGGACGGAACGATTCATCGATCTTGCCCGATGATCGAACGGGGGTATCGGTGCCCTTACCCAGAACGTATTTGGACTTTGCTCCGGTGACGATAAGCAGGACCCTTATGTTGCCCTCGAGCTCGGGCTCCACTGAGCAGCCCCAGATGATACGAGCGTCATCGCTCATCCTGTTGGATACCACCTCGGCCGCCCTTTCGGCCTCGCTAACTGTCATATCCGGCCCTCCCATGACCCTGATCAGTGCTCCCTGACCGTCCTCCACCTCTATCTCGCCCAGCAGTGGGGAACTGAGAGCCTCATTGACTGCGACCTCTACCCTCTCGGCGTCCTTGCTATCGGCCTCGCCTATACCAACGAAGGCCACGCCACCCTCCTTCATAATGGTCTGGATATCGCTGAAATCGAGGTTTACCAGCCCGGGCTTGGTGATAATCTCTGTCAGGCCCTTCAGAGTCTCCATGAGGACTTCATCAGCCACCTTGAACGCCGCCTCCACTGGTAGCTTGGGGACCAGTTCCAGCAGTCGGTCATTAGGGATTACGATGGTCGTATCGGTCAATGAACGCAGGCGCTGCAGTCCCTCGATAGCGTTATTCATCCTCACCTTTCCTTCGGCCTTAAATGGCAGGGTGACAACACCCAGTGTTAAGGCTTGGAACTGTTCCTTGGCAATCCTCGCCACGTAATGCGCAGAACCAGTCCCTGTTCCTCCACCCATACCGGCGGTGACGAACACTATCTGAGCGTCTCTCAGAAAGTCTCTGATCTCCATATCGTTCTCTCTGGCAGCATCCTCCCCTACCCTGGAATCAGCACCAGCACCGAGTCCCTTGGTGATGTTCCTGCCGATCAGTATCTTGTTGGGCGCCCTGACAGTAAGAAGGTGATTTGCATCAGTATTCAGGGCACACAGCTGAGCGCCGTTGATCCCTTCCTCAACACATCGGTTGATGGTGTTAGAACCGCCTCCTCCACAACCGACGATCTTGATGCAGACTTCCAGTTCCTCAGCTATCTTTCGAAGTTCTTTATCTACCTCAGCAGAGTTGCTAATCTGCTGCTCACTAACCTGTTGAGAATCCTGCCTCTCTTTTTGGCCGACGCTCTCCTCCGGCTTCTCCTTTTTCATTTTGTATTCTTCTAAGGCATTCTCAACAAGTGAATTTGGCATAAGTGCATCCCTCCCATTGGCATAACATAAATCTGGCATATAAATATTGCGCGACTCAATCAGTTAAGAAAAATGGAACTCAGGACATTAAGACCTTCGGGACAGCGGATGAATGGACGATGCAGTTCACTCCTCCGACAAAGCCAGGTCCGGCCATGAGACCACGTGGATGGTGGGCTCCCCTTCAATGTCTCTGAAGTATCGTTGATAGACACCCTCAGCAGTGTTGGGGACAACAGCTGAGGCCAACTTGAGGCAGGTAATACCCGCGGTGTAGAGTGTAAAAAGGGCAGCAGCATCACCATCTTGCACCCTTTCGGTCAGGATCTCGTCCGTATACCCTTTGAAATCCCTGCACAGGAATTCTCTCAGGACCCTCAGAGAAGCTCGCTTGTCCCTGGCCAAGGTCTTGGAGGTAGCCGATTCTATCAGCTCATCCAGGCGGGCGACGATCCACACATCTACCCCTTCCAATTCTGATGGGGCGATGTCCATGACGTCCCCCCCGTGCTCCATTACTGTATCACCGATCTTCTCCAATGCACCCTTGATCTCCAGCTCCAGCTCCCTCTCTTCCATGATGTTGCTTGTCTCATCAAACTCCCTACTTTTTGATACTTTCACCGCCTGCCTCAGTGGTTCTTCCAGATTACTAGAATACACGCCCATCCGCTCCAGCTCGGGGACGAGCTTGAGCATGTCCCTAACATAGGACTTCAGCTGCTCCACAGTCCTCAACCTCCTCTTTAAAAGGTCTAGGGAGGTAGATATATCCTCTATCGCCCCCATCTTTCCCCCGTCCAGGAAAGTCCTCTTCGAAAGCTTGATCAGAGACCTTATGTCTTCTGCAGGGATGTCCTTCCTCCTGGCCATATGTAAGAGGGTCATTGTGTGGGCGTAGAGCGATGCATACGTCCTGGCATACACATCACCTTTCTTCGAGAAGTACTCCCTGACATTCCTCCTCACCTCCCTGTTCGGGTTCTCCATGGCGAAGAATAAGGCGTCCTTCCCCACTCTGCTAGAGGTGAGTTTATCCAGGCAGTCTTCGACGTTCTCAGATACCCCTTTCTGCTCATTGTTAAAGTGTTCGAGGAGTATCCCCACCATCTCATAGGGATTGTTCTTTCCGTAGGTGATAATCTGGTTCTTCATCCTGTTCCTCATCACTGGAAAGCGGGATGACAGGGACTTGACGAGAGCTTTATCTATCCGACTGCCCTCATCGCTCTGTTTCCCTCTGTTGAGAATATTACTCAGAGAAAGCCGAACCATCCATTGGCAATTTCCATATAATTATTAGAAATTTTCTGAAAGCCGAATAATAGTCTCTTGAACATCCAGAGGTGTCCCGATGGGATAGCTGCCAGTCATCCAGATTTCTGATTGGCGATAAAAACCTTTTTATTCCCTTTAGGCGATAAGGAAAGAAATTCTTAAGGAGGAAGGAACTTGGACAAGTGGGCGGAGGTCAAAGATATTCTCAACGGCCTTGAGGAGTTAGACATGGTCCTCAAAGCCTCTCTCATTTCTAGGGCTGGACGGTGTCTGGTGGGAGATCCCCCATCCGGTAGCCATCACGAGACTTTTGCCGCTATGGTGGCGATTATTATTGGGGCTGCAGAAACCACGTCCGCGGAATTGAAAGAGAATCTGGATTGTGTGAAAATTGAATTCACCAACAGAGATGTAATACTCATCGAGATCGGTACTAAATATCTTGTATCTTTGACCACTGAAAAAGACTTGGACGATCCTCTCACAATGGATGAGATCGAAGGAAGTGTGTCTAAACTCAAGGGGATTCTCTAAATGCTCTTCATCCCTCTCTGAAACCATTCCTTGATGCATTTCAGGCCCGACGATACTGCCTCCAGGTTGCTACGACCATTTCCTACAGCCATAGTCTTACCCATACGTATAGCGTCGACCATATCTTCGGCAGTCCGGCAATCGTCAGGAAAGATAGTGGCAGCTCTTCCTATGTTTCCAGGAGAATGTGCGTCAGAGCCACCGATATGGGGGCTCCTCAGGTCGTTGGCCAACCTGGCAGCCTTATGGTTGGTGGAGACTGAAGACCTTCCGCTGATCACCTCCAAGGCATCGAACTCATTCCCCCTGATATCGTCCTCATCCAGTCCTGACCAGAACCTGTATGGGTGGGCCACAGCGGCGATGCCCCCCGCTTCGTGGATGAGGTCGACGGTCTCTGCCACCGCCAGGTTCCTGGGAATCGGGCGATCAGTATTGTAGGCCAGTATATGGCCGCCGTGGGAAGTGATCTCCATCCCTCGCATAACGATCAAATCATCTGTTCTCTCTATGGCCTTCAATGCTCCCTTCAGCGAATTATGGTCGGCTATCGCTATCGCCCCCAACCCCTTGCTGGTCGCCTCGCTGATAATTGTTTCCACTGACTGGGAACAATCTCCAGAGTATTCTGAATGGATGTGCAGATCTGCCCTCATTTTACAGCTGCTCCATCGCCGATCTCGCTATCCACAGTGATGGCCACTTTGCCCTCGGTGAAGAGGGGCAGGGCTATTCCGGCATCGGGAGAGGGCATGAAAACAGCGAGTTTTCTGGGGACTTCCAGTCCGGCTATATCCTTGAGTTCCACCTCTCTTCCTATGTTGAGTTTCTTATCCTGGGTAGGACTGCCTACCACCATTGTCAGATCCTGGAAACTCGAAAAGTCGATTTCCTGGTTCGAAGAGGACATACCGCTGTTGACCCTGTCTCCGGGAGAGGCGTCTCCAGCCGGGGTCAACAGTACCACATCGTCATCTCGCTCAGCGGCAAGGAGCATACCCTGGGAAAGAACTCCTCTCAACCTTGCCGGCTGGAGGTTTGAAACCACCACGATCTTCTTGCCCTCCAGTTCCTCTCTCCCGTAATAACCTTTGAGCCCGGCCACTAGTTCAATCTCTTTACCGATGTCAACCTCCAGTATGATCAACTTATCCGCATTGGGGTGTTCCTTCACTGTGGTAATCTTGCCCACTCTGAGATCCAGCTTTTCCATATCTCCAAACACATTATCCTCCTCATCTTCTTCAACTTCCTTGATCTCGACCTTTGAAAACTGGGGTTCGGATTCCGATAGTGATTGACCAACAACAATGGGTTCCTCCATCTCCCCCCAGCCCTCTTCTTCGACATCAGAGTTATAGCCGAGCATCTTCCAAACCGCGCGGGAAGAACGGGGCATGAAGGGGTAGGAGAGAACAGCGAGTGCCTTCACTATCTCCAAATTGAGGTTTAGGACTGAACCGCATCTCTGTTCGTCCTCCTTAATAAGCGACCAAGGTGCCACCCGGTCGAAATACTGGTTTCCGAACTTGGCCAGTTCCATTATCGACTTCAGCCCGTTCTTAAAATGGCACCCACTGAGCTCTCTATCATAGATCTCTCTGGTCTCCCCTATCCGATCGGTCACCTCTTGCCTCTCCCCCTCACTTCCCGCGTAAGGGGGAACTTCTCCGAAGTGGCGCTGTATGAAACTGATCACTCTGTGGTAGTAGTTGCCCAACGTGGCCACTAGTTCGTTATTGACCCTGGTCTCGAAGTCAGACCACGAAAAATCGGCATCCCTGTTCTCAGGCATGTTGGCAGCTATATAGTACCTTACGATGTCCGAATCGAACCTATTCAGAACGCTTGGGATATCGATACTCACCCCTCTGCTCTTTGAGAACTGCTCGCCCTTGAAGGTGAGAAATTCGTTGGCTGGCACGTCATAAGGAAGTTCCAGTCCCCCGTAGCCCATCAGGATGGCGGGCCAGATGATCGTGTGAAAGGGGATATTATCCTTGCCAAGAAAATAGTAATGTCTGGCATCTGGATTCTTCCAGAACTCCTTCCACATTTCAGGACTTCCCTTCCGCTTAGCCCACTCAATGGAAGCCGATAGATATCCTATGACCGCCTCAAACCAGACGTAAATTACCTTATCCTCCCACCCCTCGAGAGGTACGGGTACCCCCCAGGTCATGTCTCTGGTAATCGCCCTGTCCTCCAGGCCGCCCTCAAGCCAGTTCTCGGTGAACTTGAGGACATTCTGTTTCCAGTGGGCCTTGTCGCTCACGTAACGGAGTAGCTCCTCCTGAAACGAACTCAGGCGGAAGAAGTAGTGTTCAGTCTCCCGGAGCTCAGGTGCAGACCCGCAGTTGGTACACTCAACATCCCGGAGGCTCCCGGCTTCGAACGTCTTCCCGCAGTTATCGCACTGATCTCCTTTCGCCTCTTCGGCCCCACAGTAGGGACACACTCCCTCGACATACCTGTCTGGGAGGAATCTATCGCAGGCTGCACAGAAATACTGGAATGTTTCCTTCTTATAGAGATGGTCTCTCTCCAGAAGAGTAAGGAAGATATCGTGGACTACCTCAAAATGATTATCGGTGTGTGTCTTGGTAAAGAGGTCGTAATCAATGTCCATATCCTCTATAGATTCCAGATTGATTTCGTGATAACGGTTGGCTATCTCCAGTGGAGTGAGGGCTTCCCTCTCTGCCCTGACCGTCACTGGAGTGCCATGCATATCCGATCCTGACACCATGAGTACGTCGTTTCCTTTCAACCGATGAAATTTGGAAAAAATGTCTGGGGGTAGCAGGGAACCGGCTACATGTCCCAGATGAATGACACCATTAGCATAAGGCCAGGCCGTACAAACCAATATCTTATCCATAGCAACCTGAATGCGAATTGAGTAAGTAGGATTTAAAACTTAAGAATCGGTCCATGCCTGAAGATGGGGTGCTGTCAAACATCGGAAAGATTAACGAAATAGATAAATTTCGGAAATCCAATGAGCTTCAATATCCATGAATCGGGATATGGAGGAGATAGAGCAAAGCACCACTGACTTATTGTCCGACTTGCGCAGAGAACGGCTCTCGGTAGTGACCGGAGAGAAAAGAGGGCTAGAGACCAACAGTGTGTTCAACAGTTACAAACATGTTCTTGATGTCTTTCTCGTGGCCGAGTTGGACCATGCGCGGAAGGAAATGTGGGGGGAGGAGAGGAGGGTTGCCAACAAGTTACACAATTATCTCCTGAATGAGTACCCCACAGCTCAGGTGAGTTATGCCACTGACAGAGCGTTCAATCACCTTTTCCAGTCAACAATTGGTCACAAGACAAGAAAGATCCCTCTATTCTTTGCCAGACCAGAGATAGCCTGTTTGGAAAAAGAAAAGGAAAGGGAGGAAATGTTCAATAAATGGGCGGGGACGATCGCTTCGCTCAATCCTCTGCTGGTGGATAGGCTCAGAGGCTATCGGATTGGCGGTGAGGAGCTCGGATACTCCGACTTTCTTGATTTGGTCTTCTCATCCATGGACTCCAGTCTGAAGTGGGTGAGGGAGCTCATCGATCTGATACAGGACAGGACTAAGACTGGTTATGCGGATAGTATGGATGAATTGGCCACCAGGAAACTGGGAAAGCCTTTGGATGAATTGAGAGAACACGATGTTCTCCGCCTATTCAGGGCGCCGGATTTTGATACTACGTTCAGGGAAGATTCTCTGGTGCAATCGATCACTTCCCTGTTGGAAAAGATGGGAGCTGACGCTTCCCATATGAGCGGCGTCACCCTGTGTTCAGATGACGAATGGTGCCTGCCCCGGGCCTTCTCAATCCCAGTTACCATACCCGGCCAGATATTCACAGGGATACGACCGATGGGCGGCTACGAAGACTACCTTTCCCTTTTCGATGCAGCAGGCAGAACGCTGAGCCTCAATCAGATTTCAAGAGATATCCCTCCCGCATTCAGGTACTTAGGGGACTGGTCCATCACCAGCAGCTACGGTCTTCTGTTCCAGAACATCATCGGGAGTAGGGAATGGCTACGTGAATTCGGGCTTGATGATGGATTAGAAGCATTCCACCGCTTGTTTCACGTGCGAAAACTGTTCCAACTGCGGAAGCTGGCCGCACAGGTCGAGTACGAACTTGAGCTGTTCGATGACGGAACTGCCCTGGAGACTGAGCACGGCCCTCTCTACGAATCGATCATGGAGGAACATCTCGGTTTCTACCATCGGGCGGGCCCCCACCTATCCAAGGCCATGTTCCCCCTCTCCTCAGTATATCGGTTGAGAGCTCACGTCTTCGGATCAATACTCAACGCCACTCTTGAAGATAAATACGGTGAGCGATGGTATTGGGATCCTGGTGCCCACAGTTTCCTTTCTGAGATCTGGGCTTGGGGCGGTCGGTTCAGCCTCGACGAGCTCACCAACTACCTGGGATATGCGGAGCTGAATTCTGAACCCATGATTGAAGATATTGAGCAGAAGATCAGACTGATTTAGCTGACTAACCGTTTCTCACAATCACTTTTATAAGGAGCTTCCATATTGCTCAGTCGATGAGAATAGCGGTAGTCCTAAAAGACCGATGCCAACCTAAACGATGCAATCTTGAATGCATCAAGTACTGTCCCAAAGTAAGAACTGGGGTAGAGGTGATCGTTCAGGGGGAGGACGGAAAGCCGAACGTATCGGAAGAGCTGTGCGTGGGCTGCGGTATTTGCGTTAACAAATGCCCATTTGAGGCCATCAAGATCATCGGACTTCCCGAAGAACTCGAGGGTGAATTGGTCCATCAGTACGGTAAGAACGACTTTCGACTGTACAGACTGCCGGTCCCCAAGGAGGGGTTGGTAACGGGCATACTGGGTCAGAACGGTATCGGTAAATCTACGGCTATTAAACTTCTCTCTGCGGACCAGATTCCCAACCTGGGAGAGTACGAAGAACCGCCGTCCAGAGAAGAGGTCCTGGAGCATTTCAAAGGGACCGAGCTCCATAACTACCTGGAGAGCCTCTACACAGGGTCCATCAGTACGGCGATGAAACCACAGTATGTGGACAAACTGCCACAAGAACACTCTGGTATGGTGAGAGATCTATTGAAGGAGGTGGCGGAAAGACTGTCGGTAGAAGAAATCGTGTCGCTGCTAGATCTTGAAGGGGCAGTGGATATGGACATTAGAAACATATCTGGGGGGGAACTTCAGAGGGTGGCAATTGGGGCCACCCTGGCCAAAGATTCAGATGTTTACTTCTTCGATGAGCCCTCTTCTTACTTGGACATACACCAGAGGATCAAAGTTGCCAAGGTGATCAATGATCTCAGCCAGGAGAAACAGGTGGTGGTCATAGAACACGATCTGGCTATACTGGACTTCCTGGCCCATAATGTCTATTTGGTCTACGGTACCGAAGGCGCGTTCGGTGTCTTCGCCCATCCGAGGAAGGTTAGAGCGGCCATCAACGCATACCTCGATGGATACCTTAGGGAGGAGAACATCCGGTTCAGAGAGACTTCAATCGAATTCGAATCACGGCCTCCGAGGGACCAGTGGGGAGGTTCGACACTGATCAAGTTCGATCATCTGACAGTTGAATATCCCACCTTCACGCTTGAGGTGGAACCCGGGAAGATCAACTCGGGTGAAACGGGGGGGGTGGTGGGGCCGAACGCTATAGGGAAGACCACTTTCGTTAAGGTGCTGGCCGGGGTGGAGGAGCCTTCAGAAGGTTCTATGGAACGCAAGGTCGTCGTGTCCTACAAGCCTCAGTACATAGATTCCGATTACTCGGGCACGGTCACAGACCTGTTTCAGGACCAGGCGCAAGACTTCTTCAGATCGGGTTTCTTCGATAGCGAGATAGCACAGCCCCTCTCCCTGAAATATCTGTTACAGAAGCGAATATCAAATCTCTCTGGGGGGGAACTCCAGCGGGTGGCAGTGGCCCTGTGTCTGGCCAGAGAGGCTGATCTGTACCTGCTCGATGAGCCTTCGGCCTATCTTGACTCATACCAGAGGATGGAGGTAGCCAAGACCATAAGGCGGGTGATGGAGAAGCGTAAACACAGTGCGCTGGTGGTGGACCACGATATGTATTTCCTGGACATGGTCTCCGATTCGATGATGGTGTTCCACGGGGAGCCGGGTAAACACGGAACGGGAGAGGGGCCCTTCGACCTCCGTACGGGAATGAACATGTTCCTCGAGAACGTGGACATCACCTTCAGGAGAGACAATCAGACCAAGAGGCCTCGTATCAACAAACCTGATTCTCGTCTGGACAAGGAACAGAAATCGAAGGGCGAATATTACTACGAATGAGACTTCAGTCTACCCCTGAACACGTACCAGACAACGAAGACGGCTATACCCACCACCACCAGTATCTGGAATTTCTCGAAGATCGCGATGATGTTCTCCCATTCAGGTCCCAGCACCAGACCTGCATATGCAAGGGCAAGACACCAGGGAAAGGAACCGATGGTACTGAGAATGGTGAATCGGGTGAGATCCATCTTAGCTATCCCCGCGGGAAGGGAGATAAAGGTACGGATTATGGGCAACAACCGGCTGAAGAATACTGCCTTATCTCCGTATTTAGAGAACCATTTTTCGGCCGTCTCGATGTGGGACTCGTTGAGGAAGATATACTTGCCGTACTTGGAGATGAACGGTCTCCCCCCGTAGAAACCAGCGAAATAAGCAGCCAGGGAACCGAGAGTACAGCCGAGAGTCCCCGCAAGGGATATCAATATCACGTCCATTTTACCTTCGTATGCCAGCCATCCAGCGAAGGGTAGTACGATCTCACTGGGAACGGGCATGCAGGCGCTCTCCAGCCCCATCAGAAAGACGATGCCGGGATACCCCATTGTGGATATGATATCCTTGATCAACAGTGCTCCCCATTCAATGAGTCCCATTGACCCGTTTCATTCAAATTCGGATATAAAAATCTAATTGCTCCAGAGTCGAAACGAGAGACCCGTTGGCGGGGAAGTGAGGAGGAAGGATCAGGCTTATCGAGTGGAGTAAACAATAAGTGTAGGGGGCACGTATATCCTGTTGGTGGTATAATGAAAGGGCTGAAGATCGCTGAGGATGTTTACTGGGTAGGAGCTATTGACTGGGACATCAGGAATTTTCACGGTTACAGCACTCCCCGGGGTACTTCGTACAATTCTTACCTTATTACAGACGAGAGAACGGTATTGGTGGACACGGTAAAGGAACCTTTTTTCGATCAGATGGTCTCCAGGATAGAATCGGTGGTACCGCCGGAAGAAATAGACCTCATCGTTTCCAACCATGTGGAAATGGACCACTCAGGCAGTCTTCTGAAGACACAGGAGCTCACCGGTGCGGAGATAGTGGCCTCTGAGAAGGGAGTGAAGGGCCTTAGCGAACACTTCCCAGCTTTGGACACTCGCGCGGTAAGTGAGGGCGATAAAATAGGCACTGGTGACCGAACTTTGACTTTCATAGAGACGCCTATGCTCCACTGGCCGGACTCGATGTTCACATATCTGGTGGAAAATTCAGTGTTGTTCTCGATGGATGGATTTGGACAGCATTATGCTTCGCTCCAGAGGTTTGACGATCAGGTCGATGAATCCGTGCTCATGTACGAAGCTGCGAAGTACTACGCAAACATACTCATGCCCTTCAACAAGATGTTCTTCAAGGCACTGGACAAAGTTAAGGACTTTGATATTGAGATGATAGCCACCTCTCACGGCATTATCTGGAGGAGCAAGATCGACAAGATAGTGCAGGCCTATATCTCCTGGGCAAATGGAGAGACCAAGGATAAAGCGGTGGTGGTCTATGACACGATGTGGGGAAGCACCAAGACCATGGCCAGAAACATAGCAGAGGGAATCGCCACCGAGGATATAGAGGTGCAGGTTTACAGAGTCTCTGACAGCGACAGGAGCGTCATCATGAAGGAGATCCTGGACGCCAGCGCGGTGGTCGTCGGCTCACCCACCCTCAATAACGGTATATTCCCTGATGTGGCCGACTTCGTGATCTACATGAGAGGGTTGAGGCCAAAAGGAAGGTTGGGAGCTGCCTTCGGTTCATATGGTTGGGGCGGTGGAGCGGTCAAGGAGGTGCGCAAGAACATGGAACTGGGAGGGTTGGATATGCCTCTTGAGGACTTTGAGGTGAAGTACGTCCCTCATCAGGAAGTTAAGGAGGAGTGCATCGAATACGGCAAGGAAATCGCTTCTAAGATAAGGGGGAGGGACTAACCACGATAATGAAACTCACCGGGCTGCAAACCATTGGTGGGTAGAAAAGAAATAAAAACTAGTATATACTAAGGTGAAGAAGGAGGCCTAATTTGACGGAAACTGGAGAAGTTTATGAATGTGAAATCTGTGGTAACGTGGTCAAAGTAATGGAAGCTGGAGTGGGCACATTAGTGTGCTGTGGCCAGGACATGGTCCTTCAGTGAATATTGACCCCATATAAAACATCCCACCCCGCTTATTTATATACTATCTATTGGCTCCATTAATATCGAACAACAGAATACTGGAAACAGCTCACTATACCCGTATTATATTACAAACGTTAAACTCGGAATACTCTCGACAAAATCGTGGGCGAACAATATTTATCAGAGAAGGAGATTTCAATCATGATGAATTCCAGAGCTGACACCCACGTTCACACCAAATATTCAGGTATTGGTAGACTGGGATTCTTGAGGTTCCCGGAGTCTATCTCTGAACCCAAGGACGTCGTCAAGAATGCACACTCTCTGGGACTCAATGTTGTATGCATCACCGATCACAACACTCTAGAGGGGGCCTTCAAGGCGAAGGAATTCGAAGATGAATTCCCGGGCACAGAGGTGGTGATCGGAGAGGAGATCAGCACCCTGGACGGAGAAATAATAGGCCTTTATCTGAACGAGAGGGTTCCAAGAGACCTCCCCGCTGAAGAGACGGTGGACTTGATCAGGGACCAGGGCGGTCTCGCTGTGGCCCCGCATCCTTTCAGTCTTCACTGTCCCAGCCTGGGAGAGAAAATAGAGTCACTGGACCTGGATGCCATCGAAGTGCTGAACGCGGGTCATATCGATGGTTACGCCAATTCTAAAGCCCTGGAGTTAGGTAGCGACGAAAGATGGGCCAAACTGGGAGGTAGTGACTCTCATGCCATCAACACCCTTGCATACGCTCACACCTTGTTCGAGGGGGAGAGCGCCGAGGATCTACGGAGGTCGATCAAGAACAGGACCACCGATGCCAAAGGGAGTCGTATGCCATTGGAGATGTGGATCAACTGGAGCATCGATGTAGTGCTTGCTTCTGACGTGCTGATCCTCAAATCTATTTTCGGTCTTGTTAAAGAGGTCGATATGCACGACCCCATCGTGAGCAAGATCGATGTCATGAAGACTGGTAAGAAAGTGATGGCGCTTCTGGGCTCGGTAGCCTACCTGTTACCACCCATTCCGTTCCTGTGCGGCTGGACGGGGAAGAGGTTGTTGAAGAAGCTGGCCTCAAATGGTCAGAGCCTGGTTCGAAAGTGATTCTTGTTCTTAGCTTGTTCTTGCTTCCATGCACCCCTGCCTCGTACATCATGGTACATGTGACCCCTCATGTTCATGGTGGGCGTGATGAAGGTCTCCAAAGGCTCTAGCCACCACCTCACTCAGTGAGGGGTGGATTATCTGACTCCTGGCCATAGGATAATAGGAGCCGTTTTCAGCGTTCATCATGTAAACAATTGGCTGAAGCAGGATGGCTGCGTGAGGACCTACGATGCTGGCACCCAGTATTTTGAGTGATCCGCCATCCACAAGGACTTTGGCAAATCCTTCTTCTTCACCCATGGCATATCCCTTAGCGGTCACGTCGTATTTGGCACTCCCCACCAGCAGATTCTCGGCCCTGGACTCTGCCTCCTCTTGGTTCATGCCCACAGAGGCCACCTGGGGATGAGTATATACTGCATGAGGAACTGCATGTTCATCCACCTCCGTCTTCTGGTCCTGCTCTCCGAATGCGTTGAACCAGGCAATGTCGCTCTCATAATTCGCGGTGTGGCGGAACATGTTTCTGCCTAGTACATCACCGAATGCCCAGATACCATCTACTGAGGTCTCCAGATACTCATCGATTTCGATGTACCCTCTGTCGTCCAACTTGATGTCACTCTTTTCGGGTTTGAGCAGAGGGGCGTTACTTACCACCCCGGTGAAAACGAATATCTCATCGCCAACTGCCTCGGCCTCCTCTCCCGTATCACGATCCAAATGCTTTACCGCCTTCTGATCGCCTTTGGAGTAGACTTCAGTTGGCTCCCTGTTCACCCATACACCCGCGTACTCTCTCATCGTCTTCAGGACAAGCTCACTCACCTCTGGCTCTTCGTCTGGAAGAAGCCGTGGATTATGGCCCACCACCGTAACCTCGGTTCCGAAAGCGGAGAAAAAGTGAGTAAACTCGCACGCCTTGTAACCTCCGCCCAGAATGATCGCCCTTTCGGGCAGCTCCTCCATATCGAACATAGTCTCCGAAGTAAGATATCCCGCCTCCTCCAGACCATCTAGCTCGGGGATTCTGCTCCGGACGCCGCAGGAGATCATGATTATATCGGCAGAGATCCTGGTGTCCCCCACCTTCATCTTCTTCTTACCTATGAACTCCGCCGTCCCCCGGTAGAGATCGAATCCCTCATCCTCTTCAACACCCTCCTCCATAGAATGTCTATCTTCCAGGACCATGTCCCACATCCTCTCTTTGACCAGGGCCCAATCCAGTCCCTCGAAGTCGGCGTACACACCTATCTTATCTGAGTCTTCGATCGTCCTCATCACGTCTGCCGGATAGATGATGACTTTGCTCGGAATGCAGCCCCTGTTAAGACAGGTACCGCCCAGAGGGCCGTTCTCCACCAGTGCCACCTTCAAACCCTTGCTGCGGGCTCTAGAGGCGGCATTCATACCCGAACCAGAGCCGATCACGATGAGATCGTATTTCTTTTCAAACATGCAGTTACTCCTCCACCAGCTAAGAATCCTAATGGTACTAGCTTCCTTAATTAGATTACTTTATTGGGACTGTTACTCAACTCCTACTGCACTTCCGAATTAACATTCGTAAGAGAGAACTTGTGGGCGGTGTCCAGTTTATCAAGACATCTTGATATACTTGAGAGGCGGGGTTGATGAGTTAGGCTATGGAGTAAACTAATGATTTGCACACAGAATTAATTGATACGCTGTGAGGAGTAGCGAGAGTTAGAGTGGGTCGAGGGGCAATATCACAGACAACCCAGATTGTTCTGTCTGATCACGTTATCATAATTCATGTAACCAAGGATTTCCTCTATCTCATCGGACTGTGCTCCCATGACCTTCCTCAACTCATCAGAATTGAAATCGGTGATCCCCTTGGCGAAGACAGTGCCATCGCATGCCACCTCCACGATATCTCCTCTCTTGAATTCCCCGTCCACTCCTGTCACTCCTGAGGGCAACAGTCCATTGCTGTCCTGAAGCGCTTCCTTTGCACCCCTGTCCACCCTGATGGTGCCCGAAGGTTTGGCTAGCAGTATCCACCTTATTCTGTTCTTGCTGATTGATTCGTTAGCCCTGAAGAAGGTGCCCACCTCGTCTCCCCTCACGGCACGGAGGATGATGTTCTCCTCCTGGTGGTTAACGATGGTCATATGACATCCAGACATCTGACATATCTTGGCTGCCTCAATCTTGGTCCTCATACCTCCCACTCCTCTTGTGCTGATGGGGTTCCCGCCGAAGGCCTCTATTTCCGGTGAGATGTCTTCAACGAAGGAGACCAGCCGGGCGTCACGATTGGTCTTGGGGTTCTTATCGTAAAGGCCGTCCACATCGGAGAGCATTATCAGCAGATCGGCCTCGATCTTGCTGGCCACCATCGCTGACAGCGTGTCGTTGTCGCCGAACACCGCCTCTATCTCATTCGTGCACGTGGAATCGTTCTCGTTGATGATAGGCACGATGCCAATTTCCATCAACGTTGAAATCGTATTCCTCAGGTTGAGATAACGGACTCTGTCCGAATAAAAATCATAAGTGAGAAGTATCTGAGCCACGTTCATGTCCACTCTATCGAATCTCTTCTGCCACTCGTTCATCAGGATGCTCTGGCCCACGGAGGCCGCTGCCTGTCGAACGGGAATTTCGTAGGGCTTGGGGGTGGCCCCCATCACCTCGATCCCGATACCGATGGCCCCTGAGCTGACCAGTATCACTTCCATTCCCTCTTCTCTGAGAGAATGTACCTGGTCTACCGCTCTGTCCATGAACTGATCGTCGATCCCCTTTCCGTCGTTCATGATTGAGGTGGTACCGACCTTGATGACCACCCTTCTGACATCCTCCAGAAGTCTCTTTCTGCTAGTGCCCGCCATCATCACAGTCTCCTCTCAAGTCGAAGTCGCGGTCGAGAGGCCTGTGGATGTATCCTCTAGCCCCCGGCCCGGAGTAATCGGCAACGGTCTGCCCCTCTCCTATAAGGACGTACTTGTATATCATCAGCCCCTCCATGCCCACCGGCCCTCTGGAATGGATCTTATTGGTGCTGATACCGATCTCGGCCCCCTTCCCGTACCGGTATCCATCTGCGAAACGGGTAGAGGCGTTGAGCATCACGCTAGACGAGTCCACCAGGGAGATAAAGTTCGCAGCGCTCTCCGAGTCCTCAGTCATGATGGAATCCGTATGATGAGATCCGTATGTATTGATATGGTCGATGGCCTCATCGATCGAATCTACGATCTTGATGGAGACCACGAGGTCGTTATGTTCTGTCCGCCAGTCCTCTTCGGTGGCCTTTTCCACCGCGTCAATCCCGGCCCTCTCCAGCAGTTCGAGCGAGCGCTCATCTGCCCTGATCTCCACCCCAGCACCGGAGAATAGAAGTCCCATCCGGGGTAAGAAATCCGATGCGGCTGAAGAATGGACGAGGATGGTCTCGACCGCATTGCAGGCGGCCGGATACTGTACCTTGGAGTCCAGGGTGACTGTCCATGCCTTCTCCATCTCGGCCCCTTTGTCCACATACAGATGGCAGATACCACTGGTGTGGCCCAGAACTGGTATCCTGGTATTGTCCTGGATGTACTTGACGAACTGATTGGAACCACGCGGTATCAGCATATCGATGTACTCCTCAAGCTGCAGCAGAACGGCGATATCCTCTCTTGTTTCCAGTAGCTGGAAAGCATCGGTCACTTCCGGAGAGACCCGGTCTATTGCCGACAGCAGGGTGTCAAATAAGATCCTGTTAGAGGAGACCGCCTCCTTACCACCCTTGAACACGATACCGTTACCGCTCTTCAGGCAGAGCGACATTATCTGTGGTACAACGTCGGGGCGAGATTCGAATATTACGCCCACCACACCAATAGGCGAGCTTATCTGGTAAAGGACCAGGCCATCATCCAGTTCGATAGAGTATAGCGTCTTCCCCACCGGGTCTTCAAGTGCCCTCACCGCCCTTATGCCGTCCACCATGCTGTCCAGCTTACCACCGTCGATCTTCAGTCTTTTGACCAGAGCCTCGCTCATTTCGCCCCTATCCACCATCTCACGAGCTGCCTCCATGTCTCGGCTGTTGGCTTCCAGTATCTCCTTTCTCCTCGTGTCCAGAGCATCAACCATGCTCTCCAGTATCTCGCTCTTGATGGAGGGGCTGAGATTGGCGAGTGCGGTTGAGGCCCTGCTGACCCTCTTGACTCTGGACATGATATCTTCCTTCATTTTCATCCTCCGGCGGGATAGTGTTCCATAATATTCAATAGTCTAATAATTACCCTACGGCAAGAATCTGAGGGTCTCAATGTGAACTCGACACGTGCTGATTCCTGGCTTATTCAGTGAGGATTCCACTTTTATCTGACACCCAGACATCCGGGTCAGACCGGTTCCTGTTTCTTCCTGGCCAGCATTATGCCGTCCCTCAGAGGAAGTAGTATATTCTCCACCCCGGTGTCCGCAGTAATCGATCTGTTCAGATCGTGTATGGCCTTGGCTGTTCCCTCTTCGGGGGAGAGGACCTCACCGCCCCACAACACGTTGTCGAGGACGATTAGCCCCCCGGGAACCAGAAGGTCCATGATTCTTTCATAGTAATCTGGGTACTTCTGCTTATCAGCATCGATAAACGCAAAATCGATTTCAACATCGAGGTCATCCAGCACATACTCGGCCTCTCCCAGCAGGATCTCGATCTTATGCCCGTAAGACACACGATCGAAAAAAGACCTTGCCACCCTGGCCCTCTCTTCCTCCCTCTCAACAGTGTACAGAACCCCGTTTTCGGGCAAGGCAGAGGCCATCATCATCGCGGAATAGCCAGTGAAAGTGCCCAGTTCCAGTATGGTCTTCGCCCCGGTCAGAGAGACCAGTATACTCAGCAGCGTACCCTCCACTTTCCCCACCTGCATCTCAGGGTTCTGACACTCTTCATGGGTCACTCTCTCCAGCTCATCGAATATGGGGTCAGTGGGCTGCGTGTTACTCTCGACATATTCCTCAATATCCTCCTCTATCCATCTCATGGCCTGCGTCGGCTTCAACAATGGAAAGAACACTATTTCAAATTCTTCATCGGCAGGGCGGTGGACTCGAGAACTGCTGCGAATATCGAGAAGTGAGTACGATACATCGGATGTCAAAACCACCAACTTGCGGAGGAGTTACGCCTCCAATGTTGGGAGCGAAGTACTTTTTAATGAACAGAACTTTCCCGGTAGTGACATGGGAATTGGCCCACTGAAGTGGGCCGAAAAACCTAATTGAAGGAGCTTAATGATGCTAGATCGACCGAAGGAGTTCCTGGAAAAAGTGGTGAGGTTGAGTGGTCAAGATATCAGGTCCTGTTATTACTGTGGTAAATGCACTGCTGGATGCCCCATGGTGAGCTTCATGGACCTCAATCCCAGGCAGACTATGAGGCGGATTCTCGACGATCGCGAGGACGTACTGGAATCGAACGGCCCCTGGATCTGTGCCACCTGCTACAACTGCTCAGCTAGATGCCCCAACGAGATTGACATCGCAGCAGTGATGGAAGCACTGAGACAGATCCAGCTGAGAAAGGGGCTGGATCGCATCATGCTCTCTGAGATCCCCAGGGAAGAGCTAGCACAATTGCCCCAGATCGCATTGATCAGTTGTTTTAGGAAGATGACCGGATGAGAGATATCGCATACTATCCAGGATGTACACATTTTGAGACCGCGAGGCATCTAGAGGACAGCGCCAGGGCCGTTCTCCAAGAACTGGGTTACAGGCTGAGGGAAATGCCAGACTGGGAATGCTGCGGTACAGTGCATGGTCTGGCCGACGACGACTTAGTACATCAGGTGGCCCCTGTAAGGAATCTGGCAAGAGCGGAGGCGGCGGGAAACGATAGGTTATTGACTCTGTGCGCCATGTGTTACAACACCCTCTCCCAGGCCAACAGGCTGGTCAGGAATGATGCAGAGAAGCTGCGCACTCTCAACGAATTCATGGACGAGGAGCCTGACTATCGCGGTAATGTGAAAGTGATTCACGTCCTGCAGCTGCTGAGAGATGAAATCGGTTTTGAGGCTATCAAAGACCGCGTAGAGGTGCCTATGAACGGCCTCAGGATATCTCCTTACTACGGTTGTCTGCTCCTCAGACCGGATACGGTGTCCATCGACAATCCAGAACGCCCTTCAATTCTCTCCGATCTGGTGACAGCGATGGGAGCAGAACCGGTCGCAGACCCCAGGGCTACTCACTGCTGCGGTTCGTATCACACTGTGTACCGGAAGGACGCGGTGATGGAGAGGGTGGAGGAGATCGTGATCTCCATGGAAAAAAGAGGCGGTGAAATCATCGCCCTCAGCTGTCCTCTGTGCGGATTCAATATTGACTTCAGGCAGGATCTGGTGGAAAGAAAATTGCCCACCGTTTACTTCACTCAGTTACTCGCTCTAGCTATGGCCAAAGCAGAATCGTGTCATTTCAATATGAATCAAGTCGATCCCCGACCCCTGCTGAGGGAAAAGGGCCTGTTGAGGTGAGCAGATGGAAGAATCCAAAGTTAGTATATATATCATGGGAAAGAAACATGATGTGCCGGCCGGACTGACCATAATGAAAGCCATCGAATATGCCGGATATCGTCTGGCAAGAGGGTGCGGCTGCAGGGCCGGATTCTGTGGTGCCTGCGCCACCATCTATCGGAAGGACAGGGACTACAAGATCAATGTCGCCCTGGCCTGCCAGAGCCTGGTGGAAGACGGTATGTACCTCACTCAGCTACCGTTCATACCGGCTACCAAGGAACTGTACGACATCGAAGAGCTTGCACCGACTTCCAGCATGGTGCTCTCCATATACCCTGAAGTCACGAGGTGCGTGGCCTGTAACTCCTGTACCAAAGCCTGCCCCCAGGATATCGAAGTGATGGAGGTCATACAGACCATAAAGAGGGGGGACATTGAGAAGGCGGCTGAGCTCTCCTTCGACTGTCTGCAATGCGGGTTGTGTACCGCTCGATGCCCGGCCGAGATCAAGCATTACCACGTGGCCCAGCTGGCAAGAAGGCTGTATGGTAAGTATATGGCCCCTGATTCTGAACCCCTTGAAAAGAGAATGAAGGAACTGGAAGAAGGTGAGTATGAAGCCGAAATCCAGGAGATGATGGAACTGGACGAGGGGGAGTTGAGGGAAAGATACTATTCCAGAGAGATAAAGGTCTCGGAGTGAGAACATGGAGCTCATCGATGGATATCCAGAGTACATGCGCAAGAGCATAGATAAAGTGGAGGAGACGAGAGGGAAGAGGATGAGCATTGAGATCCCCTCGATGACCTCAGAGGAGAGGGGGGAGGTGCTCAATGACTTCCATCCCGATTATAGAGAAAACGCCAAGAGGCAGATCAGGGTGGGCGCTAGCGAGGGAGAATTGCTGCATCATGAGACCGCAGACCTCATAGAGGCCAGGTCTCACATAGAACCAGGGATGGTGGACCTTCAGAAGATTGACTACGATGTCGACATCTTGGTCATCGGAGGGGGCGGTGCAGGCACCATAGCTGCCCTGTTCGCCGTGTATGAGGGCATTTCTCCAGAGAACATTCTTATAGCCACCAAACTGCGCCACGGAGACTCCAACAGCGTGATGTCCCAGGGAGGTATACAGGCCGCCGACGGGGAAGACGATAATCCCGCCATACACTATCTAGATGCCATCGGCGGCGGCCACTTCTCTAACAAGCCAGAACTGGTGAAGGCACTGGTCATGGACGCCTCACGGATCATCAACTGGCATGAAGAACTAGGCATCATGTACGACAAGCAGGATGACGGACATTTCGTGGAGATCCCCGGTGGAGGGACAAGCAGAAAGCGCCTGCACTCCGCCAAGGACTACACCGGGATGGAGATAATGAGAGTGCTGAGGGACGAGGCGAGAAACCTGGAGATCCCGGTGGTGGAATTCGCTCCGGTGGTCGAGCTACTGACTGATGAACAGGGGGCGGTGACCGGCGCCGTACTGATGGACCTGGAGACCAGGGAGTACAGCATAGTGAGGGCGAAATCGACAGTAATGGCTACCGGGGGCTTCGGCAGACTGCACATCCAGGACTACCCCACTACCAACCACTACGGCGCCACCGGAGACGGGTTGGTGCTGGCCTATAGAGCAGGGTGCAGATTAAGAGACATGGACAGCGCCCAGTACCATCCAACGGGCGCCGCGTATCCAGAACCGATAGTGGGCCAGCTGGTGACAGAGAAAGTGAGAGGCATGGGGGCCATCCCTGTCAACTCGGAAGGAGAGGCCTTCGTCTACCCACTGGAGCCCAGAGATGTAGAGGCGGCAAGCCTGATCAGAGAGTGTTATGAGTACCACAAAGGTGTGGAGACCCCCACCGGGATGCTGGGCATATGGCTGGACAGCCCGATGATAGAGGAGATACATGGGGAGGGGACGATAAAGAAGAATCTTACAGCGATGTGGAGAATGGAGAAGAAGGTGGGTATCGACATGGCCGAAGACCCTATCCTGGTGTTCCCCACACTCCACTACCAGAACGGCGGGGTGGAGATCGATGCTCACGGATGGACCGGTGTCCAAGGCCTGTTCGCAGGAGGTGAGGTCACCGGCGGTGTACACGGCAAGAACAGGCTGATGGGTAACAGTATACTGGACTACAACGTCTTCGGCCGGCGCACGGGCATCAACGCCGCAAGGCATGCCACGAAGACCGGGAAGGGGAAATTGACTTTGAATCATATTGAGAAGTACCACAGGACGTTGGACGAGAACGGTGTGGACACTGAAAGAAAGGCCCCGATGGTACTCCCCGATTACAGGGGAGAGAGGGCCATTTCGAGGTCACTGGACATCACGATTTAGGGAGGATTTGCTACGAACAGAGAACGGATCGGCATATTTCTCTGCCACTGCGGCAACAATATCGCTGGAGAGGTGGACATAGAGGTCTTGAAGGAGAGAATATCGTCGTGGAACGATGTATTCGTGGACGACGAGATATTCCTCTGTTCTGAATCGGGCCAGTCCAGGATCAAGAGGAAGATAGAGGAAGAGGACCTTTCAAAAGTCGTAGTCGCTGCCTGCAGTCCTTCTCACCACTACAAGGTCTTCAAGGATTGCATAGGGGAGAAGATCAACCCCTTCCTATGGGAATTCGTGAACATTCGAGAACAATGCAGCTGGGTCCACAAGGGACCGGAGGCGACCTCCAAAGCCCTTTCACTTGTGAGGGGTGGGGTGGAGAAGGCGAGGCATCTGTTCCCCATTCGCACCACCGATGTCCCTGTGAACAAAGATATTTTAGTGGTGGGAGGGGGCATAACAGGGATTCAAACAGCGCTGGAGCTGGAGTCCAAGGGGCATCGTGTGTACTTGCTGGAGAGGGAGCCCACCATAGGGGGCAACATGGTGAAGCTGGACAAGACCTTTCCTACCGATGATTGCTCGATGTGCACCATATCCCCCAAGCTCAGTGATGTTGCATCCAGAGACGGAATAGAGATTATGTCCTACTGTGAGATTGAGAACATCGAGGGGCGCCCCGGCGATTATCATATCACCATCATTAGAAAACCAAGGTACGTAGACGAGGAGAAGTGTACCGGATGCGGCAACTGTGCTCAATCTAGCGAGTCGGGTCTCGTCGCAAACAGAGAAAAGGGCCTAGTGGACAGGATCTCATTGGACGAGGGGGAATGCATCAATTGCGGGGTGTGCGTGAAAGTGTGCCAGAAGCAGGGCTTCCGTGCCATGAAGGAGGGGGAGGAACACCCTCTTTACGAAACAGAGGAATGTACCGGCTGCTTTGAATGCGTTGAAAAGTGTCCGGAAGACGCTCTGGAGATAATCAACCCCTGCCCGGTGAGGGTGAGCAACGAGTTCGATCAGGGGCTGAGCTCCAGGTCGGCCATATATCTGCCCTTTCCACAGGCGGTACCTTCTGTGTACGTAAGAAACGTCGACAGCTGCCTCAAGTTGACCGGAGAGATGCCCGAGTGCAGGGGGTGCGAGACCGTCTGTCCGGCCGGGGCGGTAATCGATGATGCTCAAACGGTAGAAGAGATCACAGCAGGGGCGATCGTGGTGGCTACCGGACACCAGGAAAGGGACATGAAGGGGACTGAGTATAATCTGGAACATCCGGACGTCGTCACCGGCCTCCAGCTGGAGAGGATGCTGAGTGCTTTCGGCCCCACCGAGGGGGTGGTGCGCCGCCCCAACGACGGCAAGAGGCCGGAGACAATCACCTTCGTGCAGTGCGTTGGCAGCAGGGATGCCAGGTACAACGACTACTGTTCTAAGATATGTTGTATGTATGCCATGAAACAGGCGCGGCTGATCAAGCAGGAGGATCCGGACATCGAGGTCAACATCTGTTATATGGACATGAGGGCAGGCGGCCGCTGGTACGAAGAGTACTATCGCAGAGTGCGAGAAATGGGTATCAACTTCATCAGGGGCAATGTGAGCGATGTGCTGGACAACGGCAGCAATAACATCGTCAGAGTGGAGGACACCCTGGAGGGAGAGGTGAGAGAGCTGGTATCCGAGCTCGTGGTGCTCAGTACTTCCATGAATCCCTCTCAGGGCACTGGGGACATCAAGCAGCTACTGGGCCTCAGAACCGGCGAGGACCGGTTCCTGGATCCTTCCCACCCCAAGATAGAGCCCGTGGATACCACTCAAGAGGGGATCTACATCGCCGGTACCTGTAGCGGTCCAAAGCCCATTCAGGAATCGATAACCGATGCCAACGCGGCCGCGAGCAGGGCTTCTACGTTTCTAGTTAACGATCAGATCGAAGTTGAGTTGATCACCGGGAGAATCGATACCGACATTTGCATTCAGTGTGACACCTGCTTCGAAGACTGCAATTACGAAGCGGTGTTCAGAGAAGAGGACAAGATTGTCGTGGATGAGGTCAGCTGCAAGTCCTGTGGAAAGTGCAGCGCCGACTGCCCCACCACCGCCATGACTCTGCAGGGGCTCACTGATGACCAGATCGAGTCGCAGGTCAGAGGGATCCTGAAAGAGGGCAGGGGGTCGATCATCGCCTTCTGCTGTGCTCACTGCAGCTATAACGCCGCAGACCTGGCCGGTCTGAGCAAGAAGTACTACAGCGCCAGGGTGAGGATAGTCAGGCTGCCGTGTACTGGGAGGGTCTCGATGAACCATATCCTGACTGCGCTGGACGAAGGAGCGGCAGGCGTGATGGTGGCCGGGTGTCTGGAGGACGAATGCCATTACCTGGATGGCAACTTCTCGGCCCGAGAGAAGGTGGAAAAGGTAAAAGGGATGCTCGATCTGCTGGGTATCGGTGGGGACAGGGTGGAGATGTTCAACATGTCAAGCTCGATGGCTTCCAAGTGGTGTGAGAGTGTGAGGGATTTCGAAGAGGGGTTACCATGAAGAGGAAGATCGGGAGTGAGTTCAGCGAATGCACTTCCTGCAGACTGTGCGAGGGCAAATGCCCCACCGATGTCGAACTGGAGCGTATACTACGTCTTCACAGGTACATCAGCGGCGTGAAGGGCAGTCATGGCTCGATGTTCCTCACAATGGGCAGACTGGCCTCCCGCCCTTCCTGGCATTTCGATGAGGGGGAGACGGACCCCGACTCGGGCATAGTGTACTTCCCGGGCTGTACCCCCCTGTACGACACCGCCTTCAAGACCGTGGATGGGCAGCCTTACGGCGATTACTCCGCCATGGGGAGGGACAGAAAGTACAGCAATATGGGGCTGTGTGGTCTCAAGGTGATGAACAAAATGGGAGTGGTTCCCAGGATGGAGACCGGTTGCTGTGGTCATGACCAGTACTACGCCGGACGCCTGGATTCATTCGAAGAGATGAAGGGAGCTCTCAAGAATAGACTGGAGGGAGCGGAGGTCATCATCAGCCCCTGTGCTGAGTGCCGGTATATGCTCGCCGAAGTTTACGGTCTCCCGGCGGTCCATATATCCGAGTATATTTGGGAACACAGGGACCAACTGGACCTGGAGGACACGGGCCTGAGTGTGATGTATCACGACTCCTGCAGGCTGGGAAGGTGCTCCGGAGTCTACGACCCTCCGAGGGAACTCATAAGCTCGGTGGCCACTCTCCGCGAATTTGATCACAGCAAGGAGGATGCCAAATGCTGCGGGGTCTCCGGATGGCTGAACTGCAACCAGATGTCCAAGAGGCAGAGGGAAGAAAAACTGGATGAATTCCTGGAATCGGGAGCTGACTTCCTCCTGGTGGGCTGTCCAAAATGCGCCATGCACCTCGACTGCCTGTACTACGAAGAGGGAGAGGGGAAGAGGAGGAGGGAAGCAGTTAACATCATCGATATATCTGAACTGATCGCCCTGTCCCTGGGCATATACTCGATGGAAGATGTCGGAGACGTGAACTTCAGCAGCTCGGGAGGAGCAAACCGCCTCCCTGAACCTTTGACTGGAGACAGAGATCCCACCAGGTATATCGATCAGGCCCTGAAAGAGGACCTATTCAACTGCTCAACCTGCATGCAGTGTACAGCCATATGTCCTTCTGAGTTCGATTCTCCCCACCTCATGGAAGGGGTCAGGTCTTATCTCGTGTCCGTTGGAGAAAACCCGGAAAAACATCAAAGGATCAATGAGGCGGTGGAGAGCGTGGGGAATCCGTACGGGGAGACAGAGGAGATATATGATGAAGGAAGGGGGGACCACATCTATTTCCCTGGTTGCACCACGAAATACCGCACACCGGGACTGTACGAAGGCAGTAAGAAGGTAATGGAGGCCATGGGCATCGATCACTGCGTACCCAGAGACATGGTATGCTGCGGCTCACCACTGCTGCGGATCGGATATGATCCGGAAGATATTAAGAAGAAAAATCGGGACGTGTTGGACAGAAAAGTGATCACCTCCTGTGCAGGCTGTCATGCCACATTCTTTCACGACTATGAAGACATAGACGTTGAACACCTGGTGGAGTTGCTGGCCCGCCGGATCGACGAACTTCCTTTGAACAGCCTGAATATGAAAGTGGTCTACCACGACCCCTGCCACCTGGGCAGGGAGTTCAGCATTTACGAGGAGCCCAGGAGGGTCATCAAAAGCATACCGGGAGTAGAGCTGCTGGAGTTCGGTCAGAACAGGGAGAACAGCCAGTGCTGTGGCGGAGGCGGGGGCCTCCGCAGCTGGAACTCCGAGAAATCGCGTGAGCTGGCAGAAAGCAAGATGACAGAGGCCGTGGCGCTGGGGGTGGACGCCGTGTTGTCCGCCTGCCCCTTCTGCAAGTTGAACCTCCAGGATGCCGGCGAAATACCCGTGCTGGACATAGTGGAGCTTGTGAGGATGTCTCTTGAAGATTCACCGCTGAGTCCCCAATGAGCCAAGTGCCCCGTATGAGGAATGCCGCGCCATTCCTGCCCCGCCAATCATCCTTACCTGCACAAGGTCAGCGGTCTGAAGGTTCGCCTACCGCATTGAGATACAGTATACTCTCTGATTCATCATCGATTCCCAGTAGAGAGTTGACCTCGTCATCATACAATGCACCGATCTGTACTGTACCCAACCCCAGGACGATGGCGCAGAGAGCTAGGTTCTGGGCCATGTGACCGGCTTCCATGTAGACATACCTGTATGCACGCTGTCTATACTTCCACTTACAGCGCTCGAATATCGCCGTCAGGGCGATGACCGCGGGGGCGGCCTCGCACATCTCCTGATCGAGAGCGGCTCTAGCCAGTCTTGCACCGTGATCCCCCTGTTTGATCACTTCCAACCGGTGATTACGGACATCGTAGTGGTACACACCTTCCTCAATGTCCGAAGCCTGATTGACAACCACATATGTCTCTATGGGATACAGAGCTCCGGCAGAGGGCGCCGTTCTGTACTCGCCGCGCCTGGTTCCCTGAACGCCGCTGGTGGCCCAGATAAGATATGAAAGCTCATCCACGGTAATGGGGCGAGAAGTGTATTTTCTAACACTCATCCTATTGTCCAGTGCTTCATAAAGAGAACTGTCGCGGTCTACTTCTATCTCCCCAGGAGACTCCAACTGCACCGTCTCCGCTCCCTTATAGTCCTTATACTTGGAGGGGCTGGAAGTCCAATCCAGTTTTCCCTTGGGCAGCTCACCTCTCCTGTACTTCGTCTCTTCTTGAAACCTGTCTCCCACTCGGTCGTCCATTATTCAAACCCTGCCCTGCTCATTATATATGATGGCTTCAGTGACCGGTACCGAAGTTTAGACCAAACCGGTTCTTCACAACGACTCCTTCACTCATTCTTCCCTGGTCGCAGGCACCAGCTTCATCGGCCTGGTGCCCATCTCCTTGTCCAACATCAAGAGCGCTCGCTGGTCCCCCTGCGCCTTTTTCACTTTAGCAAGAATAGAACTTGCGTTTTCCTCTTCCTCGACCTGCTCCGCCACAAACCACTGCAGGAAGTTGTTGGTGGCGTGGTCCTTCTCCTCCATGGCAAGGTTCACCAGATCGTTGATTAGCCCGGTCACCTTCTGCTCGTGAGCATAGACGTTCTCGAAGACATCGACAGGCGAATCCCACTCAATCTGCGGCTTCTCGATCTCGGACAGTCTCACCCTGCCCCCTTTGGAGTTGATGTAATCATAGAATTTCATACCGTGCATCAGTTCCTCCTGGGCCTGAGAGCGCATCCAAGAGGCGGATCCAGGCAGGTCCTGGGCCTCGAAGTACGCTCCCATTGACAGGTAGAGATATGAGGAGTACATCTCCGCGATCATCTGTTCGTTCAGAGCCTTTTCCATACGTTCACTAAGAGCCATATCGATTCCTCTAGCCTATCTATTGGAAGAGGAGATATAAAAAATTCTGCAGAGGGAGTAAGGACCTTCCAATCGTGAGTACCACGGACGACTCCTACCCGAGCGGGGTCTCAAGGTGACAACATTTATTTTATATAGGACAGCAAGAGTGGTGATAACCATGGGCTCCCTATTCGGTCTGGGTCAAATTGCCTACTACGCGAATTGGTTTTTGAAGTCCAAATTCGGGGTGCGGGACCCACTGGTCAACACGATGGTAATCAATTACGAATGTAACCTCGACTGCAAACACTGCAGTATCTCTGATAATCTGGACAGGATCGAGGGGCCCCTCTCTATATCCTTTGATAAAGCGATCGATGAGATGAAGTACTTCTATGACCGGGGTGCCCGTATACTCTTCTTTGAAGGGGGGGAGCCCACGATATGGAAAGACGGGGGCAAACGGCTCCCCGATCTGATTGAAGCGGGACGGGAGATGGGCTATTATGTCTCCGGATACACCACCAACGGTGTGGGGGAGATTTTTGAGGAGAGCGATGTTATTTCAATAAGTTTGGACGGTCCAGAGGAGATCCATGACCAGATCAGGGGCGAAGGCGTTTTCAGAAAGGTGATGGATAATATCGAACGCATCGACCACCCCAATGTATTCGCCAATATGGTGGTCACCCAGACCAACCTTCCCTACCTCAGAGAAACGGTGAGAGTGGCTGATGGGAACAGAGACATAAGGGGCATAATGCTCAACTTCCTCACTCCGCCGCCTCACTCACTAGCCCTGGATCTTGAGCAGAAAGAGAAGGTGGTGGAGACGGCTCTGCAGATGAAGCGCGAGGGGCTTCCCGTTCTGAATACTGAGAGGGCTCTCAAAGACATGTTGATTGAAGATTTTGAAGAGCTGTGCCCCACCTGGATTTCGGCGTTCGTCATGCCCGATGGAACCCGGCTATTCGGATGTCCACTGCGGGGAGAGGTCTCCTGCTCTGAATGCGGTTTCAATGCGGTAAGAGAATACCGCCTTATTGCCAAGGGCAGCTTCAAGACGATCACACAAATGTCAAAGAGATTTGCGCTGTCAAAGCAATGATGATCAGGACCATATAGCCGATGCTCACCTTGAAGATCTCCGGTGCCGACCTCACGAACCTGAACTGGTCATCCTCATTATTCAGATAGCACAGCGTCCTGTACGAAAGGGGCAGGGTGAGAAATGCCAGGGCGTAGGAGATGTTGTAGAATAGAAGAACCGACAACAGAACGTAGATTGTCACGAGAAGGACGGTCACCAGGGCGATTGAATTCTGGAGACCCAGCCTCACACACAAATTCTTCTCCCCCATCCTGACGTGTGCTTCGTAACCGGTCATTTCATCCACCACCCTCATCGTGGCCACTGCGATCCCGATGCTCAGTGCGATCAGGAACATCTCGGTGTTCAGGTGGGGGTGGACCACGAAGTAGGAGAAGAAGGCGATCAAGAAGAAAGATATACCGACGTCCAATTCTCCCAGTCCTCTCTCCCCCAAATTCAGGGGAGGGGCGGTGTAGAAGAAACTCAGGAAGAACGCTATGACCCCCATTACTATCACTATCAGACCGCCGTAGAAGATAATGGGGAGAGCGATTAGGACGCCTACAAAGGCCAGGACCATCATCAGTCTTCTCCCCTCTTTAGCCCCTATCACCCCATCATCAAAAGCATTGCCTGACCAGTAGAAACTCTCGGGAAGTATTTCCCTAGCACCGGCTATGAAGTCCGGATCTCGCAATTTAAATCGGAACTCGTCTACCCCACTCCTATGGTCATAGTAGTCGTTTGAGAGATTAACAAACAGGGCCAGGAAGAAGACATCTAGCGGGATCAAGAGGGCCAGTATCCAGTCTTGCACGAAGGTCAAGGCGAAGACGATGCCCGTCACCGAAGAGAGGACGAAGGGGAGTGAGTACGAGATTCTGAGGACTTCCAGTACTTTTCTCCCCACCTTCATCTCGGCCGGTGCTTCACCGCTGTTCTCAGCAGACGGATCAACCATCGTTTACCCTCAATATCATCAGCTGGGAAAAGACCCCAGAGTGGATATTTAACCATTTCGAAGGACTGGGAGTGAGGGCGGCAGTGCACACACCCTGTCCTCGCTTCACTGAACTTTCGTACTGCGAGAACCTTCAATAACAGCTCCACTCTGTAGAATCTCTTGCAGACTTGCGGAGTGCGTTCCCTCCCAACACCATTATGATGAAGACCAGAAGGATGGGAAGGAAGAGCGTGTTCTCCCTTAGGATGAACACTGCCCCGCTCGCCAATGCTCCCAGGGAACCCAGCAGTAAGGCGGCTACGGAAACCCGCTTCCTTCTCATCAACGATCTCTCCGATTCCCTAGTCATGAGTACCGACGATGTCACGGCGGCGGACATCATGGTTGCCTGCTTCAGCGCCTTTCTTCCGTTCCTCCTCGGTTTAATTTTTTCTACCATCCTCTCAATTTTGCCTGGAGAGGAGGTGGCCTTTCTGATTCCCTTAGAAACCGCCCTGGTGGGCACGTTGAGCTCCTCGATCTTTTCTTCTCTCCGGTCATGGGACCGTTCCCACCGACCGGTGTTCACACTCATATCCTGAATATAGTGGAGGGCGCGTCCGAGGTAGAAAGAGGCACTTTCTCTATCTCCCTGCAGGTGGAGCCTTCTCGAGAGCCACACATACCTCATCACCAACTCAGTTGGCGCAGTGTGGTGGGGCATCCTCTGAATCCCGCCGTTTCTGTCAACCCCGTCTGGATACCTGTCCGGATCCACCGATCCTGATTCCAGGTTCTCAGCCTCCGCTGGACTCAGCTGCAAAGAATGGGATAGGGCTTCGGCTATGGCGATGTGCGTCTTCCATTTCAATTTCCATCCCTTCGACGCTCGATCCCGTTACATAGAAAAATCGTTATCGGTGGGAGCCCAGTGAAAGTGCCCTCTCAGGGCTTCTTGAAGATCACCATGTACTCACCAATCCATCTGGGAACTCTCGCCGATACAGTCCGGGGCCCATCTACTTGTTGCTTTCATCAACGAGGCCCGATTCCGGGAACTTTGTAATCTCTATATTTGAGGAGGCGATTCGGACATCATCACTGTCCTCTATGGCTTCCAGCACCCTCCTTTGAATTCTGTTGCTGAGCGCTCTTCTCCTCCTGATGGGGGCGATGTACCTCAAATTGCATTCAATCCAGTTATCGGTAATCTGAACGAATACTCCTGGCTCCACATCGACTCTTGGTATGTAGTACCGCTCCCCCACCTTCTCCATATCCCTATCAGCGTTCTCAGTAAATTCAATGGTCTCTCTCTTGACGATGTCCATCATGATGTTTATGGCCTTCCTCCAATCGCTGTCATAGGCTATGGGGAAGGTGAGTTCATCCCAGAGGTAGCTATGGTCTTTGGTGTAATTACAGGTATTTCCGGATATAACCGCCTTGTTGGGAACGATAATCAGTCTGCCTGTTGCCTGATCGCCTCTCACCCACCCCCTGGTCTCCAGAATAGTAGTATATAGGATCCCTATGTCTATGATATCGCCGGTGACCGATTCGATTTCGACTCTATCCCCCACCTTGTATATTCCAGAGAGGAAGATTATCACCCCGCCGGCGAAGCTCCTGAACACGTCCTGCAGGGCTATGGCGATACCTGCGCCTATGATGCCATAAGACACGATCAGTATCTCACTCTGCCTGACCCATATCCATATCAATATGGCAGAGATAAGTGCCAATTGCAGAATATAGAGGGTCTTCTGAAAGGAGTATCTGGTCTTGGCGTCAGAAATACGCCTGGAAAAAATCTCTTCCACGAAGATGGCCAGAACCAGGTATACGATAGCTATCGCCAGCAGTGTGAATGATAAGTTCTTAATAATCCCGTTGGGATATGCAAGATTCACTAACCACAGTAAGAGGGCGGCCAGCAACATCGAGGACAGATAGATCAGTTTTTCTCGCAATAGAATAGTTACTGAACCTGGCGTATTTATCGATTTGGATATCGGTCCTGAAGTAGAATATTACTCAAGAATTGCCGCTGCAGGGCGAACGAAGGGGATTAACCGCTTCTGGCTTTCCTGAAGATGAGTATGTATTCGTGATCGTTCTTGGGGTAATAGGACTTGGGATAGCCGTACACCAACCGGCCTCCAGTACTGTAATTCAGTATGTATATATTGATATTGTAGATCTGAAAGCCCGCCTGCTTCCCTATTCTAATATAGTCGGAGTGAATGGGGCACTTCATCGCCTTCTTGAACAGGTCCTGAGTGTTGAACACCGCGAAGCCCCCCTCCTTTAGCACATCATAGGAAACCTCAAATGCTTCCTTCATCTCACCGAGGAAGTGATCGTACACATCGATATTCCCCAGCTGGTCATCATGATGGTGATCGTAATCGACAACATTGAAATAGGGAGGGGACGTGACCAAAAGGTCGATCACACCGTCGGGTACCTCCTGCAGGATCTTCCTGCAATCGCCAGTGATGATCTGGTGAGTGGTGTTATTGTCTCCCATGAGACGATCGTTCAGCCTTTCGGCGGTCATCCCTGTAGAGTAGGAGTTCACATCGATCCCCATGCTGTTCCGTCCCAGTTCCGCTGCCACGACATTGGTGGTTCCCGAGCCACAAAACAGGTCAAGCACAGTCTCCCCCTGATGCGAGAACAGCTTGATGTACTTCTCGGGGAGCTGGGGAACGAATCTGGCCGGATGAGAATCCTCCCAAACCTGTCTCTCTCTGACGTTGAGAACAGTCGATCCCAGTTCGTAGGTCTCCTCCCTGGTAAGGCAGTTGAGCCTGCCATGTGGACATTCGCAGCTCCTGTTGGAGGGTAACCAGCTGAAATCCATATCGGTGACTATCGGCATGACGAATCGCTCCTATATGAGAGACCGATGATATACTTTCTTCCCAAGCTGTTATCACCGACGTACTCAGCGGCCTGGAGCTCACCCACTGCTGAGACGCTCGAAGTACTACTGACTATCTTCTGATATCGTAATCGAACTTCTCTCTTCGTTCCCAGATTATATTTGTTCTTGTCCCCCTCAACACGAATTTGACAACATTGAAATATTTTGACGAATTTCGCACCTCCAATGAGCATAGAAAGCATCTTTGAACCGGAATCCATAGCAGTGATCGGTGCGGCCCGAGAAAGGGGTAAGATAGGGCATATCGTTCTTCAGAACCTGATTTCTTCAGGATTCGAGGGCCCGTTGTATCCCGTCAATCCAAAGGCTGATGAAATACTCGGTTTGAGATGCTACGAAAGCGTTCTGGACATAGAGGGAGATGTCGATCTCGTCATTTTCGTGGTAAGGGCTAATCTGGTCCCCATGCTACTCGAAGAGGCAGGCGAAAAAGGAGTCAACGCAGCGATCATTATCACCGCGGGCTTCAAAGAGATCGGGAGCAAGGGCGCTGAACTGGAAAGACAGGTAGTTGAGGTCTCGAAGAGGTACGGGATACGTGTCCTGGGGCCCAACTGTCTGGGAGTCATAAACACATTCCACAACATGAATTCAACCTTCACCTCCAATTACCCTGGACAGGGACCCCTAGCTATCATATCCCAGTCAGGTGCCATATGCACTACAATACTGGACTGGAACCAGGATATCGATGTGGGTTTTTCCAGGTTCGTGAGCGTGGGCAACAAGGCAGATATTGATGAGGGGGACCTGATCGAGTATATAGGATCGGATGATGAGACCAGGGTGATCGGTCTATACATCGAAGGAGGTGGAGAGGGCAAGGAGTTCATGGAGAAATCAGCGGAGGTCTCCCGGAATAAGGCCATTGTCACCATGAAATCAGGGCGCTCTTCTTCAGGGGCCAGGGCAGCCTCTTCCCATACTGGGAATCTTTCGGGAAGCGATGATGTATGGGAGGCAGCCATGGAACAGGCGGGGATCATCAGGGCAAAAGACATGGACGAACTCTTCGACTACTGTCTTGCTTTCTCTAAATTGCCTCTCCCAGAAGGAGAGGGCGTGACCGTGGTCACCAATGCTGGAGGCCTGGGCGTGATGTCCGCCGATGCCTGCTCCGATAACGGTATCCCTCTGAACAAGTTGGAAAACGAGACCGTGGAGAGGCTGGCCGAGGGGCTGCCAGAGGAGGCCACTCCTTACAACCCGGTGGATATCGTGGGGGACGCTGATGTAGAAAGAGTAAGATTTGCCATCGAGACTATTCTGCAGGACAAGAACGTGAACTGTCTCGCAGCCATCTTTGGTCCCAATGACGTCATCGATCTAGAAGGTATAGCGGAATTGCTCGCGGAATTCAGAGAGACCACTGATGTCCCCATCCTGGCCTCGTTTATAGGGGGCAAGCAGGTCAGGTCCGGAGTGAAAACCCTGCACAGACTAGGCATACCCAATTACGATATTCCAGACCGCGCGATGAGGGCAGTTGCAGCTTTGATTAGACACAAGAAAAGAAGAGATTCTCCACAGGAGAGAGAAGAGGTGGAAGTCAAGGGCGATTCAGAGCGGGTGCGAGAAATCCTGGAAGAGGTGAGGACTGAAGGCAGAATTGATCTGACCGAAATTGAATCTAAAGAAGTACTGTCCTCGTACGGAATCCCTGTACCGGAAGGGGGGATGGCTACCAATGAACAGGAAGCAGTGAGTATAGCTGAGAATATCGGATATCCGGTGGTCATGAAGATCGTTTCTCCCGATATCCTACACAAGACGGAGGTCGGTGGTGTAGAAGTGGGGATTCAGTCTGAAAGAGAACTGAGAAGCAAGTATGAGTTGGTCAACCAGCGTGCCCGAACGATGATGTCCGATGCCAGGATAAAAGGGGTGATGATTCAGAAGCAGGTGGAGGGGAGAGAAGTACTGGTGGGCATGGTGAGAAATGCCCAGTTCGGGCCGGTGATGACCTTCGGCATCGGCGGTATCTTTGTTGAGGTCATGAAGGACGTCTCCAGGAGAATCGCTCCACTGGATGAGAAAGACGTGGACGATATGGTCTCCTCGATCAAGGCCTACCCATTACTATCGGGAGCCAGGGGCAGTAAGCCCGCCGATCTTGAGTCCCTGAAAGAGACAATACGCAGAATGTCTCAGATATCTCTCGATTTCCCCGAGATTGCGGAGATGGAGACGAATCCGGTGATTGTTGGCGAGGAGGGTCAGGGATGCTGGGCTGTTGACGCTCTCATCTCACTCGAGAACTCATGAATGTGCTTAACTGAACACATCGACCTCATTCCTTTCAAATAGATCGTAGGACGGTTATTAATGCCCAGATCAGAGTAAGATTTTCGAATTAAAATTTATGAAAATCGGAAAAATACTGAGAATATCGTATTCTATCCCCCTATATGTTATATAGGTGCTTCTTTATTCAACGAAAATATCGGTAGGAGAGAAACATCAATGACATCAATAGAAAACGCAAGATCAACGACCGGCACTAGAACCAGATCAAAGGACGTGAATCCGATAAGTGGGATGTGTCCTCTATGCATAGAGGAATGCCCAGTCCTATGCGAAGTGGGAAAATCCGCATTTAGAGGTAGAGAGACACTATATCCTGATCCAGACTATTTCGGAGAAAGTACGGCTTCTTCAAACAAAGATTTCCATTTGGATTGGTCACATTTCCAAATACTGGCAGAACTGCTTGGAGCATACGGTGTGGAGGAAGATTCTGACGTCGCTTTCTTCGAAAATGCTGACTGCTCTACCCAGATCGCCACCAGATCCGGAGACCCCATCGATCTCAAGATTCCAGTGATAATCGCTGGTTTAGGCTCTACAGAGGTGGCCAAGAGGAACTGGGACGGCCTTGCCAAGGGGGCCGCGTTGAGCGGAACCGTCGAAGTAATCGGGGAGAATGTATGCGGGATGGATCCCGATTCCATCTACTCCAAAGGCAAAATACAGAAGAGCCCGGACATGGAATATAGAGTCAAGGCATTCCGTGAACTCTGGGATGGAGAGTACGGCGGTATCGCCGTTCAGACCAATGTGGAAGACCAGAGGGGTGGTGTGGACGACTATGCGCTCTCCAAACTCGGAGTGGACATCATTGAGCGGAAATGGGGGCAGGGGGCAAAAGCGATCGGAGGAGAAGTCCGATTGTTCAGCCTGGAAAGAGCTCTCACCCTCAAGAAGAGAGGTTATCTAGTAGTTCCCGATCCAGAGGACCCGGAGGTCCAGGAAGCCTTCAGAGAGGGAGCTTTTAAATCGTTCGAGAGGCACAGCAGAGTAGGGTTCCCCGAGCACAAGGGATTTGTGGAGGACATCGAATCGCTCAGGGATAAGGGGGCCAAGTACGTGTTCCTCAAGACCGGCGCTTACAGGCCGGAAGTGGTTGCTTTCACCATGAAGGTGGCTTCAGAAGCTGAAGTGGATCTGCTGACATTTGATGGTGCAGGTGGAGGAACTGGGATGAGCCCAGTGCCAATGATGAATGAGATGAGTACCCCCACCGTCCACCTTCAGGCTCAAGTCCTAGAATGCGCGGAGATGCTCAAGGACAAGGGTAAGTTCGTGCCCGACGTGGCAATAGCGGGAGGTTTCGTAAACGAAACCCAGATCTTCAAGTCCATTGCTATGAGCAACATCAACGGGGGGCCGGTGATCAAGACAGCAGCTATGGCCAGGGCACCGCTGTTAGCAGTCATGAAGTCCAAGTATTTCGCTTCGTTGGCAGAGAAAAACAAGCTGCCAAAGTCCTTCACTGATGCCTACAGCTCCAACCCGGAGAACTTCTTCTTGCTGGCCAGAAACTTGGAACACAGGTACCCGGACCTCACACTGGGTGAAGATATCCCGTGGAGTGCGGTGGGCCTCTACACTTACTTCATCGACCGCATAGGAGAAGGGCTCAAACAGTTGATGGCAGGATCGAGGAAGTTCAAGCTGGATTATCTGCATAGAGATGATATCGCCGCTCTGACTGAATATGCCAGTAAAGTCACTGGAATAGAGACCTTCGATCAGATGTCGGACAGGGTAATGTCCCAGATACTGGATGCGTAGGAGGAGATAGAATGGTTTGGAAAAGCTTGTTGAAGCTGTATGGTCCTCCCATGGATGAAGCTTTTGACAGACTCACCCAACTGGCCCAAGATCTTCCTGAACTGACCGATGGCAGACTGACCACCAAGATTATCCCCCGTGCCGGTTTCGTCATCGGCCCCTACGACTTTGAGTTTGAATGGGGGAAGGAGCCGAGCGAAAAACAGATCAGGATCCTGATCTTCAATATAGACGAAGTCCTGAGGGAGATCGGGTGCAGGTACAGGATCACCACGGTGAATACTGAGAACTACTACATGTCGAAGTAGCGCAGTGGCTGGTGTGCCATAAACCTGAACGGTGCTCTCCAGCACCTATTCCTATTTATTGGTATAGACCGGAGGTTGAATACCTTTCTCCACTTTTGTAACAACTGCAAAGTATTAATTATGATGAAATTCATTTTTCCACCAGTCGTCCAGTAAGATACTTGGGCGACGGTAGGGATGGTCGTAACGACCGATCTTGGGAGGAAAGAAATGGAGGGTTTGAGCCACCGGCCCTGGCGCTGAGTACTCAAGACTCTTCAACCCTATTATTTTTCTTTTCTAAGAAAGTGTATATGTGGTAGTGAACATAGGTCCTATGTGATCCTAGATGTGTCCTGAATCAGGTCCGAACCATCTGATCGATGAAACCAGCCCATATCTCTTACAACATGCGCACAATCCTGTGGACTGGTACCCCTGGAGCAGTAGAGCTTTTGAGATAGCTCAACAAGAAGACAAACCGATCTTTCTCTCGATAGGCTACTCAACCTGTCACTGGTGTCACGTGATGGAAAGGGAGTCTTTTGAGGACGACGAGGTAGCAGAATTATTGAACAGTACATTCGTCTGCATTAAGGTGGATAGAGAAGAGAGGCCTGATATCGATTCAATATACATGGAGATCTGTCAGATGATGACCGGTCAGGGGGGATGGCCCCTGACAATCATGATGACTCCGCAGAAAAAGCCTTTCTTCGCGGGCACATTCATTCCCAAAGAGAGTCGGTATGGTATGACGGGGCTCAAGAGCCTGACCGAGAGGGTCGGGAGGCTATGGGAGGAGGACCGTGACCGATTGGTGAGATCGGCAGAGGAGGCCACATCCGCTCTGGTTAAATATCAGGCAAAGGGGGGTGCGGGCAAAGGACTGGATGTTGAGACGCTCTTCAAAGCGGGCAATGAGCTCAAGGGCGCATTCGATTCCGAATACGGGGGTTTCGGCCCCCCTCCAAAATTTCCCACCCCGCACAGGTTGCTGTTACTGCTGAAGATCTGGTACAGGAACGGTGATGTCCAAGCTCTCAACATGGTGGAAAGAACCCTGACTTCCATGAGGTTGGGAGGAATGTACGACCATGCGGGCAAGGGTTTCCACAGGTATTCCACGGATAGAAGGTGGAAGGTACCCCATTTCGAGAAGATGCTGTACGATCAGGCGATGCTGGCGATGGCCTATTCCGAGGCATATCAGATCACCGAGAGGCCGCTTTTCAGGAATACTGCGGAAGAGATTTTTGAATACGTGCTCCGCGATATGACCTCCTCCAACGGTGGCTTCTTCTCCGCTGAGGATGCAGATAGCGAGGGGGAGGAAGGTGCGTTCTATCTGTGGAAGGAAGAGGAGATAAGGAGGGTGTTGCCCGATGAATTGACTGATTCTTTCATCGAGACTTACAACATATCCCCACAGGGGAACTTCAAGGACGAGGCCTCGAGAGAGAAGACCGGTAAGAACATCCTATATTTGAACGATGTACCAGGTTTTGAACCACGACAGAACGAATCTCAATTGGTGAGGCTGAAGTCAGATATCAGAGGTTGTCTGGATCTCCTATTTCAGGCCAGGGAAAAGAGGACAAAGCCCCTGAAGGATGATAAGATACTCACCGACTGGAACGGTCTGATGGTAGCCGCGCTGTCCAAAGGCGGTCTGATTTTCGAACGCCCTGACCTAATACGGAGTGCGGAGGACGCCGTACAGTTCATCTTCTCGAACATGAGAGACGGTCGTCTTTTTCACAGTTACAGGGAGGAGAAGGTATCTGAAAATGCGTTCTTGAGCGACTACGCATACCTCCTATGGGGACTGCTGGAACTCTACGAGGCAACTCTGGACGAAAAATTGTTGACAAAGGCGATCGACCTCTGCTATCAGATGATCGACAGGTACTGGGATCACGAAGATTCTGGGTTCTTCATGACATCAGATGAGGCGGAGGAGGTCCTATTGCGGAAGAAGAACCTCTTCGATGGTTCCCTGCCCTCGGGCAACTCCGTAGCGATGTACGTCCTCTCCAGACTGTCAAGGCTGACCGGTGATTCTACTCTTGAGGAATACGCCTTTCAACTGTCCAAATTCTTCTCTTCGAACATGGTAGGAGGGCTCAGGGCGTACTGTCAGTTTCTAATCGGTCTCGACTTCGCCATAGGACCGACCAGGGAAGTGGTCATCGTGGGCGATGTCTCAGAGATCGATACGCAGGGATTTATTGATGCATTGAGATCAAGGTACCTCCCCCGAACCAGTGTACTCCTCAAACCCTCAGGCGATTCACCGCTTCTTGACAGGGTCGAATTTATCAAAGCGATGCAGCGAGTAGACGGGAAGCCGACCGCATATCTCTGCACCGGAGGCCGTTGCTATCCGCCTGTTGACTCACCTCACAGGCTTCTTTCGTTGTTGGACGAAACATCATCCAGCTGATCGGGGGTCGTGTCTCAGCACGAGTGAGGACGACCGCCCACAAAACCGCTACAGGTTATCCAGAAATCTTTGAGAATTTCAATACAGGAGTTAAATCCGCCTTTACTCAACGTTTAGAGAAGTCCCTATGAAGATTCCAGATAATTGGTAGTTTCAGTTTCCCGATAGGAGATGTGGAACTTGTTCTGGAACCGGTTGAATGCGAACATCACAGGTTTGCCGAGTATCAGAGCGAAGAAGACATTACCGATCGCATGAGCGATGGTGAAGGGGAGTCCGACGGTCATTACGGCCAGGAACTTGTTCACATCCAGACCGTAAAGCCAGACCCAACTCCCTATGTCCTGGAATAGGCTGAACATTATCCCCATTACGAAGGCCAGGGCGGCGATCAACCGCACATCCAGGTCAGGCCACTTCCTCCCGATGTAACCCGATGCCAGCCCTACGATACCCCACCCCACCATCTGCCACACCGTCCATGGCCCCTGACCGAGGAAGAGGTTGGAGACGGCGGGCGTGAGAGATCCTACCATCACCCCTGATAGCGGACCGAAGGTCAGGCCAACCGCGATTATCAGGAAGGTACAGGGCTGTATGCTGGGCACGGCTGCAAAGGGAATCCTGGAGGCAGCAATTATGGCCCCCATTGTGCCCACCAGAGCCACCTCTTTGGAAGAGATGTTGGCGCTCTCAAATTCCATGAAAAAGGTTATGACTATGAAGAACAGGAGGAAGAAGGAGAGGAATGGTGCGTAGTCAACCATTGCCTGATGGGGCAAATACATGGCGATATAGAACAGCAAGAAAATGGTGATTACGATACCCGCGATAGGAATGGATCTCTTGACCGTCCATCTCATCGCCCTTCCTCCATCACTAGGTCCTTGTGATAAGCCTCCAGAAAGTCATCGATGGAAACATCCCTGATCTGCCCGTCTTTCAATCTCAGTATCCTGGTGGCGAAGTTAATAATGAATTTATGATCGTGGGTAACTAGAAGGGTGCTGATCCCCTTTTCCCTCAAAGAGGTGAGTACTGATCCCAGCTTTTCCTTGTTCCAGTAGTCCAGACCCCTGGTGGGTTCATCCAGGATCAGTATATCTGGTCTTCCCACCAGAATGGAAGCTATTGCCGCTCGTTCCCTCTCCCCACAGCTGAAGTCTCTAGAGAAGTCGTCCTCATGACCCATCAGGTCCACCACTTCCAGGACCCATCGAATTCTCTCCTCCCACTCATCCTTGTCGATCCCCAGATGCTTCAAAGTGAACTGTAATTCTTTCCTGAGGTTCTCCTCGAAGAGATAATCATTTGGATTCTGACCCAGGTATCCGATTTCTCTGGCCAGAGAAGCGGGCGTGGTCTCTGCCACGTCCTTCCCCAGCGCGGTAATCTGCCCCCCATCGGGCTTCAGCAGGCCCATAATGAGTTTGAGGAGGGTGGACTTCCCGCTCCCATTGGATCCGGTGATGGCCAGCACTTCCCCTTCGCCTACCTCCAGGTCCAGATCATTGAGAACAGATGTGCTGTCATAACTGAAATTCACAGAATTTGCTCTGATCACGGAATTACTGTTGGGACTGGTGAAGGAATTGGCAGTTCTGAGCGATCTGAATAGACCACTGTCCCGCATGAATTGTATCTCATCGTCACCACCTACATCATCGACCACCTCTCCCCCCTCAACGTGAAGTATCCTATCCGCATACTTCAAGCACCTCTCCAATCGATGTTCCACCAGTATGATGGAGACTCCGAATTCACTGTTCAGCCTCTTAAGGTAATCAAGGAAGAGAATCGTGTTCTCTGTGTCCAGCTGCGAAGTCGGCTCGTCCAGGATTAGATACCTTGGCCGCATGGCCAAGACGGAAGCCAGGGCCACCTTCTGTTTCTCGCCACCTGACAATTCAGGTATGAACCTTTCCAGAAAGTTGTCCAGATCGAAATAGCTGGAATACTGGCTGATCCGATCCACCATCACCGCCCTGGGCATGGCCAGATTCTCCATACCAAAAGCGAGTTCGTTCTCCACATTGGTCATCACAAGCTGATTCTCCGGGTCCTGGAAGACCATCCCCACCCTGTTGGCCAGAGATGCGGGCGGGTTATCCCTTGTATCAAGGCCGTCAACGAATACCCTTCCGCTGATCGTTCCTCCGTAGAAATGGGGGATCAGACCGTTCATCGCCCTGCACAGGGTGGATTTACCGCTACCAGATTTACCGATGACGAGTATGAACTCACCCCCACCGATCTCAAGGGAAACGTTGTGGAGTGCTGGTTCACTGGAAGAAGCATACGTGAAGTTGAGATCCTCTATACTGATCATCAGGAGTCACCTACCATTATGGGAGTAAGCAGAACTCCGTAAGCCAGTAACACAAGGGCGTCCAACACCCCGTAATGGACATATGGGTGGCTGAGATAATCGGCTCCACCCCAGCCCATGATGAAAGTTGCTATGCCAAAGACCGTGGCACCAATGAAGCTGACTATCATCAACTTCTCCTTGGCCCCGATCGTTGTCCGTGAATAGTTGCTCCTTTCTCCGGAGCCGAAACCCCGGGCCTCCATCGCCTCAGCTAGATTTATAGCGCGGTCGAGGGAGTTCAGCAGCAGAGGATTCATCACTGGCGTTCGTGCTTTGGCCTTCTGAATAATATTGCCTTCGTCGAATTCCACCCCTCTCACTCTCATACTGTCCATAATGTTCTTTGAATCGGCAGCAATCGTGGGATACATCCTGGTGGCCAGCGAGAGTCCGGTCATCGTCTTATAGCCTAGTTTAGAGAGAAGTCTCAGCGCTTCATCAGGATGCACTGCCAGAGTTAACAAGGAGAAAGAGCCCACGGCCAGGAAGAGCCTCATACACATACTGGTAGCAAAGAGCATCGATTCGACGGTTAGAAATAGAGGCCCTATTTCCACAATGATCTCAGATCCGGAGGAGAGTAGAGCGTTGAATATGAAAACGAAAAGGGCGATGAAAGCGGCGTACTTGAGGAAACCTACGGTGGGGCGGAGTATCCGGGCGACTACGGCCACTGCTAGGACTAGAAGGAAGAGAAAGGTGAGGTAGAGGATGTCTGACAATAGGATGGACAGTATGAACATCACCGCCACAAAGACGATTTTAGGGCGGGCATCGAGATTGTGTATTCTCGAGTTTTTATCCTCATATGGAAAGAACATATCTATCTACCACGGTGCCTGTGAGTACTTCCATACCACCTGATCCCCATCTGAGATTCCTTTGGCATTGACGGCGAGATTGGCGTACTCTCCATTTACCTCGTACTGCCATCCCCTGCCCTGCACCTCATTCTCCACGTCATCGATAGCTATGACCATCGTTCCCAAGCCAGTATACCGGGATGTCTTCAATTCGAAACCTCCCACTGAGGCTGCTTCTTCCATCAAATCCAGAACGGTGGGTTGACAGCTAAGATTCTTGAAGACCCACACTGTCCGATCTTCATTGGCCTCAGAGTCTACGGTCCAATGACCGTTTACCTCCTCCCACACCGTCAAATTTCCCGGATGGATGCTAATCTCAGAGTTGACTTCGGATGTCATGAAATCGATAGTAAGGGAGGCGATGACCTCTTCGTTGCCACCCTCCCCCTCACCGTTTCCCAGACATCCAGAGAATGACAGAGCGATGAGAGCTAGGGAGATGATGAGGACTAGAAGAGAGAGTTTTCTTGACCGGCCCCCTCTCCAGCCACCCATGTCATCATCTCTTTCCGAGGAGTATATAACCCAGCATCACTACCACCACACCGCCGAGCAGGACCACTCCAACGATGATCTCTCCGTTACTGGATTGGTCTTCCATGGGAGCAGTCACTGTGATCTTCTTAGATACAGTGTCCTGGGTTCCTTCGTTATCCGTCACTGTCAACTTGATGGTATAGTTCCCAGGAGCTCCGTAGGTATGGGCAACGGTCACTCCTTCGCTGTGATTACCATCGTCTAGATCCCAGGAATACTCCACGGTACCTTCCGAATCGAATGATTCATTGGCATCCAGAAACACGGTCAGGTTCTTAGTAGAAACCTGGAAGGAGGCGGTGGGCAGGAGGTTGCCAAAGGCGTAGACGTATCCGTTATCTGCTGAGACATACATCACACCCTCGGTCAGAGTAGGCGAGCTCATGGAGTAGTGTTCAGGGAATTCCGGTTCGAGCAGCTTTGACCATATCACGTCTCCCTCAAAGTCGACTCCCAGCACTCTGCTCTGGGCTTCGTACGTGGCGATGTAGATCGAACTCTCACCCACAGTTGGGCTTCCCTTAACCGCTGCGTTCACGTCCAACTCCCATATAATATCTCCTTGCTCCGAGATCATTTTGAGACCTTCGACCGAAGTCGCAGCGATTCCCTCAGGGGTCAACGCCGGGGAGGAGGAAGTAGCGTTAATCGTCGTGTTCCAAAGCTCCTCGCCCGAATAGGAGAATGCGGCTATACCTCCATCAACGGCTACGAAGTCCTGATACATAGAGTAGGTGACCACGATCTTATCTTCTAACAACAGTGGAGAGGAGCGGACTTTTCCTTCCACGGTCGCATTCCATATTTCACCACTGCCATTAGCGGCCACAGCGTGCAGTTCCCCGTCTTCAGAACCTATGTACACCGTTCCGTCATCGGCCGCCGGAGATGAGAAGTAAATCGAGGAAGCTATCGACGTCTTCCATAGGAGGCTCCCGTTCGTTGCCAGGGAGTATACGCTCCCGTCCCCGCCCCCGAATATGATCTGCTCTCTGTATATGATTGGTGAAGATGTGACACCTGTCCAGGATGTGGCCGTTGAAAAGCTCCAGACCAAGGTCCCGTTCCCTGAATCAAATGCATATATCTTCCCGTCAGTGGAAGGGACTATCATCATGTCATTTATGAGGAGCGGCGATCCTATCTGATATCCTGCCCCTCCGAACTCCGACTGCCAGAGTATCTCACCGTCCGAGTCCATACAGTATGCCTTTGGGCTCTGTTCGTACTGGTAGGAAGACCAGTTATAGATGCCCTCGGTAACAACATAGATCTTGCCATGGGCGGTGACCACGGAGGAGTCTATGTTACCATTGGATAAATTTGTCGACCACATAAGTTCTGAACTTTGAGGAGATTCGACGCCCAGATACCCTGAATTGCTCAGATCATGCCTGAACGAAGTCCAGGGCTGCCTGTTATCCGGTGTGGCCATGGGCTCCTGTCCTGGGAAGCCTCTCTCGTAGTTCCACGCAATCGCTTCCTGGTCTGCAGCCGAGACATCAGCAGCACCCTGCGTGGCTATCTCCCACTGATCAGTGCTTGAATTCCATGTCCAGAAATGCCAGAATTCATTGGGCCATTGGCTTTGGACGCCGTCAAAGCCGTTCAGAAGAATTCCATAGTCGCTCTCGCTGTAATTCACAGTGATCCCCATCTGATCTGCTGCCTCTATTGTGACGTTGAAAGCATTCATTTCTTCATCGACTGTGACATCGGCCCAGTGGACAGTGCCATCGCCAAAATCAATCAACACCGAACAGGATTCGGAATCCACTGAATCGGCTGAAGCCGGGATTGCAGCCAAGGCTCCGACCACCAACATCATACACACTAAAAGATATCCTAATTTCAAATTCTTACCTCCCTTCTCGAATAACGTCATTAGTTGGATGTATCATCCATCTCTTGATAATCATATATTCCTATTTAGCTCTTTTCGATTACTATCCTTGACAATAATTGGGAGTTTGAATGATGACAATAATATATCCAGACATTATCTTACTCCCAGTTGTAATCGAGTGATCTGCAATTTATGCAGGGTTCAATTGTATCGGTAGGAACTCCTTATCGATAGTTGGAAGTATAATCCAATCGGAAACAATATCAGCCGAATTATTGTGTAGAATCCTTCTTCATCACCCCATTAATCAAGAGTGGAAGTAATCAGAGGATATCAAACGCAGCAGCCAGTGCGCCGTTCTCGGCCTTGACGTAGTTCGGCGCTGTCCCTACGATGATAACATCGCCTTCAGATAGGTCAAAGCCCTCTCTGAGTCTCTTCGTAATGCGGGGATGGTTTTCGTCCAGAACGAAATCGGGTGGAACTAAAAGTCTACCCTCTTGAACAACGATAGTGATTGCCCCCTGGGCACCGGCTCTGATAGCCGAATCCCTCTGCTCGATACCCATCGAGACCTTATTAGCATACTTCTTCACCTGGACCGCGGCACCCATATTGTTCATTGTCAGTTCGGTGGGCTCCAGTCTCTTCAATCTGAGGGGTAGCTGCTTTATGAACTTCCTGCCTTCCGATGTAATCGTCACCCCTGTCTGTTCAACCCTTACAAGATCCTTCCCCCTCAGGTAATCCAATATTGTCCTGATACTTCCTTCTCCTATACCTAAAGCATCAGCAATGACTTTCCTACCGCGACGTCTGCCGTCGGATAGAGTGAGAAGGGTCCTATAGACGTGATAGTCATCGAATCGATAGGCGGGACCGTATTTTGAGTCATCTATCAGCCGCATTGCATCAAAATACGGTGATTTCTCCATTTACAATTTTCTTCGTAATCAATGAGATGTTGGACAACCACTCGTCAGTGATAGCCTCAGCCTCTAAGGACCACCTGTTGAAGTCAGTGTTGGGGGCCATTATCAACTGGATACTGGCAGTCTTGGGGTCATTAATCGGTCTCCCTATCTGGGAAAGGAGCCTGACTCTTGCCTCTTGAACATCTCCTCCTGCCTCTTCGGTAATATTCTCGGCTATCTGTTTGGCCAGTATATTGTAGAGCTTCCCCACGTGGGTGACTGGGTTCTTCCCCGCCGCAGCCTCCATACTCATCGGCCGGAAGGGAGTGATCAGTCCATTGATTCTGTTCCCTCTCCCCACAGATCCGTCGTCACCATTTTCCATGGATAGACCAGTTACGGTCAGATAATAGATTCCTTTCTCCATATTATCAGCAGTATTCACTTCAATCTCGATGTTCTTATCTGTGTATTTGACCGCATTATCGGCGATCATCTCTGTCATCTCGTCGATCACGCTGATGTAGTGATCCTTGTCATCCACGTACTTGTCGACCAGAGCACAGGCCACGGTGAGAGAAATCGTATCGTTGATCCTGGAAGCCATGACCTTCACGTCCTCTCCGGTCTCGATAAGAGTTTCCTTCATTTCATTGTTGATGAACCTCTCAGTCTCCATGACCACCGTCTCGGTGGAGCTCAAAGGGGAGTAGCATACACCGAAGGAGGTATCGTTGGAGAGCAGCCTCTTGGGATCGTATACTGCAGTAAGATCGACACTGCCCTTGCCGATTCTACAGTCGAGGGAAACGTCCATATAAGTATCCAGATTAGGGAATCTTTCCTCCAAGAAGTCTCTGGCTGCCCTGAGGGCCACTGACCTATAGGGCAGTCGTTCCCCGTTCACCTCTGTAGTCGCTCTCCCCACCAGCAGGATATAAACCGGCTCAAGGACCATACCTCCCCCGAATTCCGGGGCGGACTGGCCGCCAACAATCTGCGTCTCATCAGTATTATGATGCAAGATCCTATCATATCTTTCAATATACATATTGCTCAGAGCGCGACTGACCGATTCGGCAAGACCGTCTGCTATACTGTCTGGATGTCCAACGCCCTTTCTTTCAACGATCTCCACCCTCTGATTCTCTAACGCCGTATGTTTTATGTCTTCTACAACGATATTCTTTGACATCTATTTCCACCTAGTAACCAATCACCTGTACTCTCCAGTGCGAATTCGTAACTATTGTTGCTGAATCCTCCCTGGAACACATTCATATCAGGCGTGTAAAACGTAGTTGAATAAAAATGTGATTGAGGAAATTATTCATATAAGAATAATTCAATTGGTGATTTGATGCCCTTTCCATCGGTCAGAGATATCAAGAAATTGCGGAAGGACTTAGACCTTACTCAGTCGGAACTCGCTTCTCTTTCCGGTGTCAGCCAGTCCACGATTGCAAAGATCGAAAGGGGGGACATGAAGGGGAGCTATCGATCAGTAGTCAGTATTTTCGAAGCGTTGAAAGAGGAACGGTCGAAAGTGAAGACGGAAGAGAAGGCCATAGATGTCGCCACCACGGACCTGGTGTCTATTCAGACTGGCGAGAAGGTAAAAGAGGCTTCTGAGATGATGAGGAACATGGGATTCTCTCAACTCCCGGTGTTCAACGGTGACAAGCATATTGGCGGCATAAGTGAACACGGTATTCTGAAGCGACTACAGGTGGGAGAGAGCATGGAAGAACTGGGGGAGAAGGACTTGGAAACAGTAATGGAGGGTATGTTTCCCATAGTGAGTCAGGACACACCGATGCACGTGGTGACCACCCTGCTCTCTGTAAACCAGGCGGTGCTTGTGTCTGAGAGAGGCGAGATCACGGGGATAATCACCTCTTCAGACGTTCTGAAGCTGCTCTGATCAGTACATATCGATATCTGCCACCGCGTCGTACATGGCCACTATGTTTTCCGGCGGTGTGTCGGGCTGTATGTTATGCGCAGGTGCGAAGATCCATCCCCCACCAGGCGCCAGTATTTCCGCCGTTTCCTTCACTGACCTGGAGACCTCATCAGGAGTGGCAAAGGGCAGCAGTTCCTGCTCATCGATACCTCCGTGGAAACATATCTGCTCCCCGAACTCCCCCTTGAGTATTTCTGGGGCCATGTTCTTGGCCAGGGGCTGTATGGGGTTGAGTATGTCCACACCCATTTCTATAATGTCATTCATATATGAATAGACGGAGCCGCAGGTGTGATAATAGAACTTACCTCCACTGGCTTCCTTAGCAGCTCTGAGGTACC
>CAZOLG010000001.1:0-110784 GCA_964580935.1 uncultured Methanomassiliicoccales archaeon | reverse complement strand
GTATGGCTTGATGAACTCTCGGTAGTCCTGCACGGAGACAAATCCTCCTGACTGCATCCCCATGTCGTCGTAGTATACTGCCACATCAGTGTAGTCTCCGACCTCGTCGTAAAATGCCTCAGTAACCTCAATGGCCACCTCAAGTATCTTCTCGGCGAACTGATGGTAGAATTCTGGATCCATCTTCATATCCATCATCCACTTGTCGAATCCCCTCAGCGCGGCGTACATATGGAAAACCCTGGCAGCGTAGCCGGGGTGGCTGAAGACCGCATAGTCCGTCTCCTCGTGCAGGCGCCTTCCTTCCTCTCTCTTCCCCTCTACGAAGCAAGGGTCTTCTGGATCAGGCCAGTATTCGTAGTCCTCAATCTCTTCAAGAGTGGACGCCTCGCGCAGCGGGGCCATCTGGTCCGGGATACTCTTGTACATACCAGATTGTTTGAGAGTGATGCCCCACATATCCCTGTACAACCCATTGGGCAATTCCTCCAGGGTACGGCCCCCCATGTTGAGATGTCTGATATCAGCGTTAAATCTCTTGAGTATCCGCTCATCAACATTCTGGACGCAGTTCAAACGGGAGTTTATCTGAGGCGTTTCTGGATCTTCTATACCAAGATAATTACAGAGCGCTTCATAGCCGTAGGGCTCCCCATCCACAATGCCCGAGACCACGCCTCCGAAGTCGACTGGTATGCGGTCCGGTTCCTTCAGATCGATGGTCCTCATCACCCTCTCCCTGGAAGTCATCACCGCCATCTCAGTTCCCCCCCATCAATTCGTTTGCCTTTACTACACCTTCCTTCGCATCGTGTCCGGTGGCATCGGCACCAATTCGGCGACAAAACTCAGCGGAAACCGGTGCACCCCCTATCAGGACTTTCGTCTCCTCCCTGAGATTGTCTTCCTCCAGCAGGACGATCACCTCCTTCATATTGATCATCGTGGTGGTGATGAGAGAGGACATGGCCACCAGCCGTGCATTCTTTAGAGAACAATTTTCAATGAACTTCTCTGGGGTTACATCATTCCCCAGGTCGATCACGCGGTACCCGGAAGCGGATAGTGTTGAAGCCACCAGGTTCTTACCGATATCATGGATATCTCCCATGATGGTGCCTATCACCACCACTCCTCGTCCGCTGACCTGGTTCTCTTTGATATGTGGTTCCAGGATCCTCAAACCGACCTTCATTGCTTCGGCTGCTATCAGAACATTGGGAAGAAAATAGGTGCCCTCTTCGAACTTGGTCCCTACTACCTCCATCCCCGGGGACATCCCCCTCTCCACGATCTCGTTGGGCTCGAATCCCTCTTCGATCAGCTCCTCACAGAGCCTCTCAGTGGATTCAAAGTCGCCCTCCACTATGCTCTCTGCCAGTTTGTTGAAATTATCGTTGCTATCTTCCAAATTAATCTCCCCCGTGAAATTGAAGGAATCTGCTGTCAGACTATGCTGCCCGTTCAATAAACATAATGGCCCACCAGCTATCAAAGTTTCTACTGAGGTGGGCAACAGCCAGGTGTTCGTTGTCCGGAGTAGAACGTTCAGGCAAGGTTGATCGGGGTGCGGCGATGCAATCTCACTGGAACTTTTCAATCCCTGGTGCGAACGGTGAATGTCTCCAGATCAGAACAGACGGAGCTGTTGGGGAATACTTCCCGGGCTTCCTCTTCCAATACGGTGACATCTTCGTATCGGTTGGAGATGTGGTTGAGGAACAGCCTGTGCACTCCGGCCCTCTTCGCCACCCGGGCAGCCCCCCCGGCAGTGGAGTGGCCATACTTGTGTGCTTTCTCTTCAAGAGAAGAGTCCACCGTGGCCTCGTGGACCAACACGTCGGCCCCTCTGGCCGCCTCTATCAATGACTCGGAGGGAGAAGTATCCCCGGAGAAGACGATCTTCCTCCCCCTCCTCCTGGGACCGAGCACCATGTCCGGAGTGATTTCCTTGCCATCGATGGTGACGCTCTCGCCCTGCTGTAGCCGGGCGTAGAGGGGTCCCTCTGGAATTTCCAGTTCTTTGGCCTTCTCAAGATTGAACCTCCCAGGGCGGTCCTCCTCTTGGAACACATACCCCAGGCCGGGTACCGCATGGTCTACGGACACCGCGGTCACCGCGTATCCATCGAATTCAAGCGTGGTCCCGTCTTCCATCTCCCCCGCCCCGATGTCAAATCCGGGCTGGAAATACCCCATGGATAACATGTTCTGGATGAGCTGAATGACGCCGTTGGGCCCGTACACTTCCAGTTTATGCTCTCTGCCGTTGAACGACATGGACTGGATGAGACCGATAACTCCCAGAAAATGGTCGCCGTGGAGGTGAGTGATGAATATTCGGGAGATCTTCATGAATGATAGTTTAGAAGCCATTATCTGTCGCTGAGTCCCCTCCCCACAGTCGAAGAGCAGTACTTCCGATCCTATCTGAAGGGCCGTGGAGCTCAGATTTCTGTCCACCGAGGGGATACTTCCGCCCGTACCGAGGAAGGTCAATTTCACACTACCCTTATATCGGGTCACACATAAATTTGTAATGATTACGGATAGAAAAAATATGGCTACAGAGATCTCGCGGGGCCTTCGATGCCCGATTGGACGGGTTTCAACGTCCCAGTCTCTTCAACTCTCTCTTGGTCTTGGTGGCCTTCTTGTACTCCTTGTAATGTTCCTTACACAGTCTGGCCCGCTTGCTGGACGGATCGATTTTCAAACCGGCGTCTTTCACCTTCTTGATGCCCAGCGACCTCTTCTTTGGCTTGTTGCAGTCAACAACATCACACCTCTTCTTCCTGCTCCTCTTGCTCTTTCTTTCGACCATATGGACACCATTAGTTGACGATGTAAAAAGCTTACCTATTCTATCGATAATTTTATTTCTTTCCTCCTCCGATTAATCTCTTGATAACATGAAGAAGATACTGGTTGGAGTCGATGGTTCAGAGAACTCATTGAGAGCTGTGAAGTATGCAGCCGACCAGGCGGAGAAGTTCAATGCACAGATCACCCTGATACTGGCGATCCCTCCCTCAGACACAGCCATATTCAGTGGGAAGGGGACCTACAAACCCAAAGAGAGCAGTATCCTGAAAACCCGCCTCAAGAAGGCGATGGAGATACTAGACGGAAGAGGGATCCAATACGATCGGACGCTGGAGCTCGGACAGCCGGCAGAGGTGATCCTCACCCTCTCCAAGCAGGATTACGATTCCATAGTACTTGGAAGTAGGGGGCTCTCCGGAGTCAAGGAGTTCCTGATGGGTAGTGTTTCCAGGAGGGTGGTCCAGCACTCCCAGATCCCGGTTACTATCGTTCCCTGAGAAGTGTCACTGCTTGGGAATTATTATTAAGCAATACCGGTTTAGAGTTGAACATGACCAAGGTAGCCCCATCGATTCTATCCGCAGACTTCAGTAAGCTGGGTGAGGAAGTAAGTCGGTTGGAGAAGAATAGAGCCGATTGGGTACATATTGATGTAATGGACGGCAACTTCGTGCCCAACATCACCATCGGACCGGTCGTGATCAAGCATATCAGAGAACATTGTTCGCTCCCCTTTGATGTTCACCTAATGATCTCGGACCCCAAGAGATATCTTATGGACTTTTCGGACGCGGGAGCGGATATCATCACTATCCATGCTGAGTCAACTGAGAATTTAGGGGACAGTCTGCAGATGATATCAGATCTTGGGCAAGAAGTGGGCCTATCAATTAGTCCAGACACTCCCTTTTCAGATATTGCCAATTACCTTGAGAACATAGATCTGCTGCTCATCATGACTGTGTACCCTGGATTCGCAGGTCAAAGGTTTATGAGAGAAATGCTGGAGAAGATTGAAGGGGCTGCCAGTTACATCGAAAGCCACGACCTGGCGGTCGAAATACAGGTCGATGGAGGTATCAACTCGGAGACCGCACCACTGGCCGTGAAAGCGGGGGCCGATGTGCTGGCCGCAGGGAGTTCTCTTTTCAGGTCCTCCGATATGGAGACTGTTATCAAACGATGGAAAGAGTTGTGATGGAACTTAAGAATTGACCTGAAAGGAGAGGGATCGATTGAGTCTACTGAGAGGGGGCACTCACCCAGGTCAGAAAGGGAAAGATTCAATAGTGGTTCGGGCTATTCGGCGAACGGTTACACATATGGAAGAATTTACGAACAAGACTTTCCTGATACTCATGTCGCTGATTTTTCCTGTTTTACTGTTGGCATCAGCGGTCTATCTACAATCCAACATATGTGTCATTATCTCCATCTTCGTATGGATAGGGGTAGGAGTGACGATCATGTATCTGCCCCAGACTGAAAATTGAACATCGTTTAGGACGCCGAGTCATCACACAGTAAACCATATATCATTTTGAACAGTTAGTGGTCAGGATGGGAGTTAATCTATCGGATATCATACCCACCAGTGCCGGGGAGCTCGATGATCTGGCAGGTAAGAAAATCGCCATTGATGCCTACAATACCATCTACCAGTTCCTTTCGGTGATAAGGAGGAGAGATGGTACCCCTCTCAAGAACAGTAAGGGTGAGATCACCTCCCACCTTTCAGGTCTTCTCTACAGGAATGCGAACCTGATTGAGAAGGGCATACAGCCCATCTACGTCTTCGACGGCATACCTTCGGAGATGAAAGAGGAGACCATCGTTGAGCGGAACAGGCGTCGGGCCAAGGCCAGAGAGGAATGGGAAGACGCAAAGGAAGAAGGAGACTTGGAGAGGGCGTTCACCAAGGCCACCCAGTCATCCAGGATCACCAACCAGATAGTGTCAACTTCGCGCATCCTGCTCACCCATCTGGGGATCCCTGTCATCCAGGCTCCGGAAGAGGGGGAGGCCCAGGCGGCTTACATGTCATCCAAGGGCGACGTGTGGGCCGCCTCCTCTCAGGATTTTGACGCGCTGCTCTTTGGGGCGTCTAGACTGGTCAGAAACCTCACCATGACCGGTAAGAGGAAGATGCCGGGACGGAACAAGTACAGGACCGTTCAACTGGAGATCGTGAAGTTGAGTGAGGTGCTGGAAGAGCTTTCCCTCAGCCGGGAGCAGCTCATCGACATGAGTATACTCATGGGCACCGACTACAACGACGGCATTTACGGCATAGGGCCCAAGAAGGGGCTACAGCTGGTCAAGGAGCACGGAACCATAGAAGAGGTGCTGGAAGTCATAGACGAGGAGATCGAGGGGTACCAGGAGATAAGAGATATCTTCCTGAATTTCGAGAAGATCGATCAATACGACCTTCAATGGAGGTTCCCTGAGAGGGAAGAGGTGATCGACTTTCTCTGTGGTCAGCACGACTTTTCAGAGTCCAGAGTGAGGAGTACTCTGGATAAGATAGTGAAGGAGCTGGACAGAAGAGAAGAGGAATCTTCTCAATCCAGCCTCGATCATTTTTGATTAATTTCACGTATTGATTCTGGTTGGCGATGTGTTAATATAGGTCGTGTAAAATGGAACTCTGAGTTCAAGAATGGGCTCCAGTCCGGCAGGTTTTGCTGACTGCCAGAAACAATAAGATTAAAAATGGTAAATGTATTTTACCGCCCGAAGGGACACTAATGATTGAGAAAGTCCAAACTGGATATAGACCATCAGAACTGGAGGAAGGAATTAGAGAATATTGGTCCGAAGCTGAAATCTACAAGAGGGTGAGGAAGGCGAGATCATCATGTCCTGATTTCTATTTTGTAGACGGTCCTCCCTACACCACAGGTTCCATCCACCTGGGTACCGCGTTGAACAAGACTATCAAGGACGCGGTTATCAGGTTGAAGAGAATGCAGCGGAGGAACGTCAGAGACCAGCCGGGCTATGACATGCATGGACTTCCAATCGAGGTCAAAGTGGAACAATCTCTTGGAGTGGAGAGCAAGAAGGAGATCGAGGACTACGGTATTGATAAGTTCGTCAGCACCTGCAAGGACTTTGCCCTCGAATTCCAGGAGAAGATGACCGAACAGTTCAAGAGACTGGGAGTCTGGATGGACTGGGAGGTGCCGTACATGACCATCAATACAGGTTATGTCGAGGCCGCCTGGTGGACTCTCAAAAGGGCTTATGACCGGGGTCTCCTGGACTCCTCTCAGAGAGTGTTGTCATGGTGTCCCAGGTGTGAAACAGCACTGGCTGAGGCCGAGATCGAATACTACGATGCTAAGGACCCCTCCATCTACGTCAAATTCCCGCTGAAGGATGAGGACGTCTCACTGCTCATATGGACCACCACCCCGTGGACCCTGCCAGCAAACATGGCAGTGGCTGTTCACCCGGATTATGATTATGTCAAAGTCAGGTACTACAAGTTCAAGGGAGAGAGCGAGACCGTTATAGTGGTAAAGGACCAGGTACAGGCACTTGGATCCAGCGCCGACTGGGACGAATACGAGATCCTGGAAGAGATGAAGGGGGAAGCGCTTGTGGGCACGGAATACGTGTCACCGCTCGAAAGAGAAGTTCCCCAGCAACAGCAGGTCGAAGGGGAATGGGTCCACAAAGTGATACCTTCGGATACAGTGAGCGCGGATAACACCGGACTGGTTCATATAGCCCCGGGACACGGTCCAGAAGACTTCGAACTGGGGCAGGAATTTAACATCGGGCCTTTCTGCCCCGTGGACGAGGATGGAAAGTTCACAGAGGAAGCGGGTAAGTACTCAGGCACGTTCGTCAGGGGTACCAACTCGATCATATCCAAAGATCTAGATGATAAGGGGATGATGTTCCATCACACCACCATAGAGCACAGATACGGACAGTGCTGGAGGTGTGACTCTCCTATCATATATAGGAGCACAGTACAGTGGTTCCTCAGGGTATCAGAGATCAAAGAGCTGATGCTTGAGGAGGTCGAGCGGGTGCATTGGACGCCCGACTGGGCAGGTTCTTCCAGACAATATGACTGGGTAGATAACGCCCGTGACTGGTGCATCTCCAGACAGAGGTACTGGGGGATACCACTGCCCATCTGGAAATGTGGGTGTGGGGAGATCAGGGTGATCTCCTCTCTCAACGAGCTGAAGGGTAAGGAGGGGTTCAGAGAAGACCTGGAGCCTCATAGGCCTTGGATCGACGAGGTGGTACTGGAATGCGAGAAATGTGGAGGAAAGATGTCTCGCATCCCGGACGTGCTCGATGTGTGGTTCGATGCCGCCGTTTCTTCCTGGGCTCAATTGAATTTTCCCAGTGAGAAAGAGAGTTTTGACCGGTGGTGGCCCGCCAAATGGATTTCCGAAGCTCATGATCAGACCAGAGGATGGTTCTATTCACAACTGGCTGCGGGCTGCATCGCTTTCGAGAGGGCTCCTTATGAGTCAGTGCTCATGCACGGGTGGGTGCTGGACTCAGACGGTCAGCGTATGTCCAAGAGCAGAGGGAACGTAGTCGAACCAGAAGAGGTAATACAGGAATTCGGGGTTGACTCGCTCCGTCTATATCTAATGAAGACCAACGCCCCGTGGGAGGACCTTTCTTTTCAGAAGGACGGGGTGAGGAACGCCAGGAAGACCCTCAACATATTCTGGAACATCGTCAAGTTCGCCTCCATGTACATGTCAATAGACGACTTCGACCCTGAGTCGGTGGACTATGATCAACTCGAATCTGCACTTAGAAACGAAGATCGGTGGATGATATCCAGGAGAGAGGCGATCAAGAACGACGTCACCAGGTTCATGAATTCTTATGAGTTACACAAAGCTGCCAGAGCACTTGACAATTATATCGTGGAGGACATCTCCCGGTGGTACATACGACTGATCAGGGATCGTATGTGGAAGGAAGAGGGGGATGTGGACAAACTGGCAGCTTACAAGGTGCTCTATGATTCCATTATGACCGCAGCCAAGTTGATGGCGCCTATCTGTCCCCATATCACGGAGGAGATCTATCGGAAGATGGATGGGGGATTGGATTCAGTACATATGGCAGACTGGCCAGTGCCAGACCTCACCGATATAAATGACCGCCTTGAATCGAGCATGGAGATCATACAGGAACTGGTAGAAGTGATTACCAGAGAGAGACAGGAAGTCGGTCTGAAGTTGAGATGGCCCCTCAAGAGAGTGGTGATTAAGGGAGGAGAGAAGAGTCTTCAGAAACAGCTGGAACCTCTGGAAGAGGTGTTGAAGTCTCAGGCCAATGTGAAGGACATCGAGTACGTGGATCCTGAAGACGAATGGGACGAGATGCTGCTCGATGTGATCCCTAACCCCAATGTCATAGGAAAGGTGTACAGACAGTGGTCGAGCAAGATCGCTGTTCTGCTCAAGAGCCGTTCTGCCCATAAGATCAGGGAGAACATCAGGGATGGCGAGTATCAGCTGGGCATAGAGGGTCAGATGATCAGGATCGAACCGGACATGGTCTCGTTCAGGAGTTCATTACCGCCGGAGGTCGTCTCCCTGGATTTCTCTAAGGGAGAGATGTACGTCGATTTCGAGGTAACCTCAGAGATCGAGTCAGAGGGATTCACCAGAGAGCTTATCAGAAGGATCCAGCAGATGAGAAAGGACATGAAACTGGACGTGGAGGAATTCATAGAGGCCAAGGTCCAGGCTCCGGTGTCACTAATCGAGTACTTCAAAGAGTGGAAGGACTACATTAAGAACGAAACCCGGTCCCGGGTGCTGGACTTTATAGAGTCCCCCGAAGGTGATGAGGTCAAGACCTGGGAAGTGGAAGGAGAGGAGATCACGATAGCGATTACTCCTCTGAAATTGAAGAAGGCTGCAGAGGTGATAACTTCGTCCACCGGGATCTCTCAGGAGGCCGCCTTCAAATTGATAGAGACGGGATATTCTACCTTGGAAGATGTGAAGAATGCTTCCTATAAGGAGCTGAATTCTATCCAAGGTATCACAGAGGTCACGATGAGAAAACTGTCAAGCATCGTCAACAGGACCATGGAATGTCCCGACTGTGGCGAAGAAGCCAGCTCCTCTGAGACATTCTGTCCTTCCTGCGAGACCTTCCTGCGCAGGGATATGATCTCTGATGAATTCATGGAAGTCCTGTTGGAAGGTGGCATGGGTGAACAGGTGATCGCAAGTATCATCGATTCGGGCTTCACGAGCAGAGAGGCCTTGATGAGCGCCTCAGAGGAGGAGCTTCTGGGGTCAGGACTGGGTGATGAGGCTATAGAAGAAGTCAAGACTTTCGTCTCGGAATCCGAAAGGAAGCGCAAGGAGATGGCGCAGTTGGACGAGCTGACCAGGTCTTACACCTATCTCATTGAGGAGGAGAAATCGAGAGGGTCCTATCAGTTGCTGGAAGTGGCGGTCAATGCTGGAATACCCGGTTTCTGCGTGACCAGGAACTACCCGGTCAAGATCAAGTCCAAATACGATCTTGATGACACCCAGATGATATGGCTGTCCAACATCGGGAAGGAGGAGGCCCTCAGACCCAAAGACCTGGAAAAACTGAGTTTCAAGCTGGAGCAGTTCATCAGCAACGAAAAGGGTATACTGCTCCTGGACGGTCTCGAATATCTCATAACAAATAACAGTTTCCTGACCGTGCTGAAGTTCATCCAGTCTCTGCGCGATCAGGTGGCGATCAACGAAGCCATACTTCTTTTGGCGTTGAATCCGTCCACTCTGGAGGAGAGTCAGCTGAATCTGCTGGAAAAAGAAGTTGACGGGACTCTCAAGCTCTGATCTGAGCTTAGATCAGCTGAAGCGCGTTAAGCACCTTTTTCATACTGGGACCTGGGACAGCCTTTCCCAACCCCTCGGCAGAGAACCATTTGTATTCTAGATTATCGACGACGACAACATCATCTCCAGACGGCTCGAGGAGCAGAGGATGTATTCTCCAGATAGTGTCTTCATGTCTCAGAAGAACCTCAGGCCCCCGTTTCATGATGGTGGTCTCGACGCCTGTGGTCCCCCTGATGGTCCGCCGTCCTGTTGATATAGTATCCTCACCATCCTTTTTGACGTCCCATATTCCCGACCACATATTGCAGAAAGGACCGGGGGATCGGCCATCTCTGACCAGGAGTAGCTCGTCCCCGCTGATCACCACACTCATCACCGTATCTCGCTCGTTCACCCCTTTGAGAGATATAATGCCCCCTTCTCCATCCACTTCTATGGAGTCTCCATCTCTGATCACAGAGGTGTCGATCCTGTCCACCATAGGAATGCCAGACATGACTGCCCCGGTGGCCACGATCGGTTCCGCTTCATCATTCACTATCCCCAGGGGCAGGGTTCCCCGCACCTTCATATCGAACATCACGTAGGAACCGACCGTACTCCCTTTGCCCCGGGGGAAGACGAATATGCTCTCCTTAAGACTGTCTTCTCGCGCCCCGGTGAGTGTTCCCGTGTCAGGGTCCACGCCGCCAAGAAAACTGAAAGGTTCATCGAGCTTCAATGCGCGCCCGGTCGCCTTCCCAGAAGAGATTGTTCTGCCTTCAATGATCACAGTACCCTCTCCAGTAGAGTCTCTGACGATTCACATACCACCTTCTGAGAACATAATCCGGGCAGATAGTTGCACGCCTTGGCAGAATTAGTGCCCGTGACGGAGTGGTTTTGCTCGATCGGTGCCACTACCATACAGGTGTCACATAATACCTTCCCGAATCGTTCCAATATCTCCACCTCCTTTGGACATCTCCTTCTGACTTCTTTCGAGGTGCAGAACCATATCTCGGTATCGACCCTTTTATTTCTGTCCTTCAGAAACGATGCCAGAGACTTCATCTCATCGACCGAGAGATGAGGGCAACCCAGTGCTATCAGATCCGGTTGGTCCCCTGTTGTCAGTGACAGCCGGGCCTCTTCTACCTCTTGCTGGCCGATGGCTACAGTCTCCAGTCCCTCCACCTCGTAGTTCTCGCTCTCTGGAGTTACACCTTCAACATGGAACATGGCCACGGAACCGGAGGCTGCCATCGCGGCGGCCATTGTTTTGAGATTGTCTGTGTCCGAAGTAACCCCTCTAAAATAGGGGATGCTGTCCTCCACCATCTTTCCCACCTTCTGACCCAGCATTGAATGGCTCAGTATATCAGACCCGATCTCGGCATCGATGACCACCGTTGGGCGGCGGTTCTCTCTGAGGTGGAGTCCATATCTAGGTGTCTTGCCCACTATGGCCGCGGCAAGGGCGCCGGGGCCGCCTTCCCTGTTCGTCCTTGCTCCGATAACTGAGTTGACGAAGGATAGGGCATTGGATTCAGCCCAGGAGACAGTGTCTCCCAGATTGGGTAGGTTATAATAGAGATAGGGAGTGCAGGTACAGCATGTCTCCACTCCCAACCTTGAGTATTCAGAGACGATATCCAGTTGTTTTGAAGCGAAATCGGGAGGCACGTCCATCTCCTCCCACCTCTCGAGGTCCATACCCGCGGGGTTCAGTGTGGTGGGAACACTCACCTGAACATCGGATAGTTGCCTCAAGAACTTCAGTCCCCCTTCACCCGCCGTCTTGTAAGACACTCCCGACAGGTGGGCTGAGGAGATAGGTATGAGCTCATCTGCATCGTATATCTTGCCGATAGCAAGCAACAGCTCCATGGCCTTCTGTTTTCCCGGACCCTCCTCACCCTCCAGAAGGTCCTCTTCTTCCCTGGTAAGGAACATCTCCCCTTGGAAGGGTAGGAAGGACTATAGTCTTTTTGATTTTTGAAAAATGGCGGGCCTGCCGGGAATTTCCTCCCCTTCGAAGGGATTTTGAACCCGAGTCTAAGGCTTTCACCAGCCTCCGATCGAAGCTTCCGGAGGCCCTTGTGATATCCAGACTACACTACAGGCCCGCGATTCTCAGCAATCGCGGAGGGCCTGGAAATACTTTACCCTGTTTTGCCTCAAATCACCGATTAACGACCTTCAGGTCTGGAATATTTAAGTAATCCATGCATATTCATACACCGTGTCGAACCGAATCTCCAGGTGGAAAGACGATATCTTGAGGTGGTTCAGACGTGACAGGAAGAGACTGCTCACTTTGATTGTCTCCCTGCTCATGTTATCCAACGTTCTGTTCGGGTACTACATCCTCGAGTATTCTACCGGGAATAAGGAAGTGGACGAACACGTTCTGGAGAACGAGGTACTCGACGTCAGCCGGAGTCAGTACAATCAGATAGCGGTGATGACCACTGAACAGGTGTTCTTGTTCACCCCTCAGGGCCTGCTGCCCGTCGCCATTGACGGTGCGCCCATGGATATGGAGATGGGAGATATCACTGGAACGTTAGCAGTATTGAATGATAACGGTACGGTGTACTATTTCCGTTCGGGCAGTACCACTCCTCTATTCCATACTGTACTGAATGGGTCTGCGCGGCTGGTGGGGATAACTGAGCAGTACGCTACTCCCTCCTACATTCCTGAAAACATAGCTGTTTTTCTGGAGAACGAGAGCGGTGACCACCTGGTCCTGCTTTCCATAGAGGAAGAGGGAAATGTTTCCTGGGAGCACACATTCTCCTATCAGGTGACGGCCTACAACGACGCCCCCAATGGGAGGTACATATCGATCGGGCTGGAGAACGGATCGGTGTACGTCTTCTCCAAGTCTAATAACGTTCCGCGGGAAATATTACAGATCGGTTCCGTTCCAATGGAGATCGATATGACCATGTCGGGCACCGGGCTGGGGGTGCTCTATGGAGAAGGGAAGAAGATGGGCCTGTACACCTTCGATTCTCAGCCGCCCCTTTGGGACTACGACCTGATATCAGAGGGCAGCGGCCTGGTCGTACAGAGGGAGGGGGGATCGGCCTTCGTTTCCATGGGCAATAAAATACTCAAGGTGGAACGGGGCGAACTGGTTTCTGTTACTGACGTGGAGTCACTGGTGACATATTCGGCGCCCGTCGTCTCCGATTGGGTCTTCGCATCCACCCCGGACGAGATTATCGCCTTCAGAGGGGAGAGGAGCGGGGCGATGTGGTCCTCCGATATCGAGACTGGAGCTTCAGGGATCGTCACCGACGCGGGAGGGAACTTGGTCATATTCTGGGTGGATAACACTCTGGGCCTGATAGAGAACGATGATGCCATCGCGGGCAGCAGCACCCTGTGGGCGGTGTTCGGATTCCTCATAATATCTCAGTCAGTGGCCTTACCTGTACTGTCCTGGTGGAAGAGGATCTATGAGAAGAGAAAAGAGATCGGATACCTACTGCTTGCGGGGGCGCTGGTAGGAGTGACAATATCCGGAGTATTTCCCAACGCGGAGGCCGTGGCCTGGTACGGCAGCACCGAGGCAGTGATGGCCTTGGCGGCGGCCCTGTGCGCCCTCACGTCGGTGATATCTTGGAGAGCGGATGCCGGATTGGCCAACCTGGCGGTGGGTTTCACGATGGGGGTCCTGCTGGCCATACCGATGGCATTGATAGGCCATTTCACTCTCTCCGTGGTAGGCTACCAGTTCGCAGATACTGCTTTCCATTCGATAGTGAATACAATGGTAACCGGCCTGGAAATGGGCGTCGCGGGGGGAGTGGTGGGACTGATAGCCAATAGGCTATTGAGGTAGAGCCCCTCACCTTTTCTTGAACTCTGTGTATCCGCACTTGCCGCAGGAGATCCGGTCCTCATGCTCTGCCAGAAAAACTCCCGGACCGCATTTCGGACAGTTCCTCTTGTTGCGAACCAGTTCTCCGTCCTTAACGTCATAGTGTTTGATCTTTGCCATGATATCAATCTACTCCTTATCCTTCAGGCCGTGTCTTTCCAGAAGGTAGTCCTTCTCCAGTCTGAGTGCGCTGTCCAACGAATCGTAGACATGGGCGTACCCCGATCCCGAGGACCTTCCGAACTCATTGTGGAGGTAATTGATGATCACCCTCTCCTTCTCCACATCCAGCTGGCTCGCCAGCTCAGATCGGAGCTCGTCCCTCGATGGGGTGGCCTCCTGGAAGTAGTCCACGGAGAAATTGACCTCCAAACGGTCCAGCAGCGGATTCTCCGTCTTCTCTGTAATCTGCATATTCATTCCGATTCCTCCATCCTACTGATCAACGATTGAGCCTTATCGATTATTCCTTCATCGACCTCTACCAGTACTATCCCTCTTCCTGGTAACCCGTAAAGGACACAAGTACCTTTCGGGGCCAGGGCCAATACGACGAGAGCGGCAAGGTCTTCCTCCCCCTCCACTCTTATCCTCACTGGTTCCTCCGCCTCGACAGCCTTCCTCACTACCTCTGTGAGCTCCCCAGTAATCCTTCCCGGGGGGTTTTTCACCACCTCGAATTCGCATTCCTGCTCCAAGCATTCGACGAGGAGGGGCATCTCTTTTCTCTCGGTCTTACCATCGAATATCATTGTCTGGGGGATGATTTCCCGCTTGACCAGCGTATGGGACACCATGTCCCCGATGGAAATAATTCGCCGACAGGAGCCCAGGCATTCCTCAAGTTCGTCCTCACCCACAATCCTCCCAAGAGGGACCCTCAGTTCATCCCTCATATCCTCGGGGAGTATCAGGGTCTTGTTAGACAGCAAATCATCGGACCTTGAGTGCGAACTTACCATTGACATTGATTTCCATCCTGCTGGCGATCTCGGACTTCTCGTAGTCCAGAATCACCACATAGCCCTGCCAGTCCTTGGATGTAGGCTTGCCGCAGAGGGGGCAGTTCTCTTCCTCGGTGATGTAGCTGCAGTGCTTACATGCCTTCTGATCGCTCATGATTCTTCCTCCTCTCTATCCTCTCTGAGCCATTCCAGCTTCCCGAGGCCGGGCTGCCTCATAGTCAACCCGATCTTACTCTCTCGTGGGTTGCGCTCATTCAGAGAGAGGGCGACAATCCTCACCCTCACCTTGTCTCCCACCTTGAGGAACCGCTTGGTATCCTTACCCACCAGCCTCTGGTTGTCCATGTCGGCATCGATGCGGTCGTCCATGATCTGACTGATGTGAAGTAGACCGTCCAGGGGACCGAATCTGATGAATGCGCCGAACTTGAGGATTTCGCAGACAGTGCCTTCAACCACCTCCTGGATCATGGGCTTGAAGACCAGTGCCTCGTACTTCACGTCCTGATAGACCGCACCGTCGCCGTGAACGATCCTTCCCTGATCTACTGGTTCCACGTTGGTGATTATGGTGGTCAGCATATCGCCTGATTCGATCCTACCTTCGAATGATTGCCAGGTGAGCTCATTGAGAACCTGATCGATGTCTTCGCCAAGCTTCGCTGGCGGAATACGAACACTCTTCTCTCGTGTAGTGAGTTGATACATGGTGCGCCCTCTCGGCTAGACCGAGCATGTCACAACACTTATATAAATGTTGAGCAAGACAGTGGACAATAGAACAGACACTGGATAGAAAAATAGAAAGTGGTTTTCTCTGGTCACACGATAAACAGACCCGCAAAGACCAGAGTTATTGTAGAGAGCAGTTTCACGAGTACGTGAAGCGAGGGTCCTGCGGTGTCCTTGAACGGATCTCCTACAGTGTCCCCTACGATCGCGGCGTCATTGGCTTCGCTTCCCTTGCCACCGTGATGTCCCGCTTCAATGTACTTCTTGGCGTTGTCCCAGGCGCCACCGCCGTTGTTCATGACAGTGGCCAATAGAACACCTGCTATGGTACCTACCATCAACAGTGCACCCACCGCCTGTTCAGTGTATTCGATTCCCATTGCTGCGAAAGAGACTCCGAAAGCAATAGGGACCACGACAGGCAGTATTCCTGGGAGTATCATCGCCTTGAGTGCTCCCTTCGTAGCTATGTCTACACATCGGGCGTAGAGAGGCTTGGCCGTGCCTTCCAGAAGACCGGGGATCTCCCTGAACTGTCTCCTCACTTCGTTGATCATGTCATACGCCGCGTTGCCCACGGCCCTGATCGCCAACGAGGCGAACAGGAACACGAGCATTGCGCCGATCAGTCCTCCTACGAAAACGGAGGGCTGGGCCAGGTCTACCATGAATACAGTGGCCAGATCACTACCTTTGATGTGGGCCACTTCTTCGAAGTAGGCGGCAAACAGCAGGAATGCAGCCAGGGCGGCTGAACCCATGGCATAACCCTTGGTGAGGGCCTTGGTGGTGTTGCCTATGGCATCCAGGTAATCGGTCCTCTCCCTGACCTCCTTAGGCTGATCGGACATCTCGATGATGCCTCCAGCGTTATCAGTGATGGGACCGAACGTGTCTTCTGCCAACACGTATGCACATGTGGAGAGCATACCCATGGTGGCCACCGCCGTCCCGTACAGACCGGAAACGAATGTCGAGACCCCCTCCGGGGCCGCCATCACTCCCAGCTGATAAGAGCCCAGGAGTGCAACGGCTATAGCCACTATGGGCATAGCGGTGGTCTCCAGTCCGATCGAGAACCCGGTGATGATGTTGGTCGCCGGGCCGGTTTCGGACGACTTGGCGATTTCCCGCACCGGCCTCCATTCACCCGCGGTGTAGTACTGAGTGATGTACACGATGACCAGACTCAGTATTATGCCTATCAGACCACAGTAGAAGAAATAGATGTGGTTCAGCAGGACATCCACACAGTAATAGAAGAATACCGCGGCGAGAATGCTGGTCACGTAGTATCCGCGGTTCAGAGCAGAATGCGGATTCTCTTCTTCATTGCGGAGTCTTACCACAATGATGCCGGCAATCGCGGCCAGCAGTCCAAAAGCCCTGACCACCAGTGGGAAAAATATCCATCCCGTCTCACCGGTGATGGTCCACATGGAGAGTCCCAAGATCATGGCACCGATGTTCTCCGCCGCCGTCGACTCGAACAGATCGGCTCCACGACCCGCACAATCTCCCACGTTATCACCCACAAGATCTGCCACCACGGCAGGATTCCTGGGGTCGTCTTCTGGAATTCCGGCCTCGATCTTCCCCACCAGGTCTGCACCCACATCCGCCGCCTTGGTGTAGATACCTCCACCCAGCTGCGCGAACAGAGCCGCAAAGCTGGCGCCGAAGGCGTATCCCACAGCGTAGAACAGGGCGTCCCTGGTCCCGAAGAAGATGTCGTAAAGGAAGAATAGGCCAGCGACTCCGAGAAGACTCAAAGCAACGACCGTAATTCCAGATACTGCTCCTCCCCTGAACGATATTATTAAAGATTCGTTGAGGGACCTCCTCGCCGCACTGGCCGTCCTTACGTTGGACTTTACGGACACGTACATCCCGATGTATCCGGAAAGTGCAGAGAAGAAAGCTCCCAGGAGAAAAGCGATACCAACCTCAAAGCCTATACCTACGCCAATGATAGCTGCTAAAATCACGCTAATTACGGCTATCGTCTTGTACTGCCGAGCAAGATAGGCCATCGCCCCCTCTTTGATCGCATCCCCGATCTCTTTCATCTCAGGGGTACCAGCATCCCTCCTGAACACATTCCAGGTGAGATATCCAGCAAAAACGAGGCTGATGAATCCTGCAATCGGTATGACGTAGCCTATTGGATCCATTTCTACCATTGAACGAACCTCTTGTCCTGTTGGCGCGGTAATAAAGATTATAATATATATGCTTGACCCTTATTCAAACCGCGAGACTTGTTCTAGCCGCCCCCATCAGACAAGAGAACCTTTTTGTTTCCATAACACTTCCCAGTAACAGGTGATGGCGTGGATATTAGTTTCCTCTACGGCCTGTTGGTCTCCGTGGGCATCGGCGCTCTCATCGGAATGGAGAGGGAGAGGCGTCGTGCAGAGGACACAGTTCTGGTGGGAGTCAGAACCTTCCCTCTGGTGTCCACCAGCGGTTTCGTTATCGGGCACCTGGCCGTTAATGAACCCTTCATGGATCTGTTGGTCATAGCGGGGCTGATCCTGTTCGGTACAGTGGCCCTGTTGCTGGTATATGTCAGACAGGCCATGGGCTACCCCGGTTTCACCACCACTCTGGCCCTCATCGTCACCTACCTGCTGGGAGTGATGGTGGCCTACGACCTGATACTGGAGGCGGTGGTGGTAGGTGTCATCACCACGTTCCTGTTGCTGTCAAAAGAAAGGCTACACCGCTTAGCCAAGGTGCTCACCAAGCAGGAGATGATGGGTGCTCTGCAGTTCATCACCATCGCCTTCATCTTGTATCCATTGACTCTCGATCTGGATCTGACAGGCACGTTGAGCGTGTTCAGCAACGGGGAACCTCTGGACCTGAACATGGTGCTGTTGATCGTGCTCTTCGTCTCTGCCATATCTTTCACTTCATTCCTGGTAGTCAGGCTCTACGGGCCCACCAGAGGTATCCGATTTTCGGGTCTGCTGGGCGGGCTGGTGAACTCAGAGGCGGCCACCGCCTCTCTGTGCAACATGGTCAAGAAGAACTGGAAACTGGTGGGAGCAGCCTCGTCGGGTATAATTCTGGCAAACGCCACTATGTTCGTCCGGAACCTGGCCGTGTGTGCCATCGCCGACCCCAGCCTTTCAACGGCGGTCGTGGTCGCCCTGCCCCTGGTTGGGGTGACCCTGCTGGGCATTGCCATCGGTTGGAGTATCAAAGGAGAGAAGATCGAGAAGACGCTGGAGGTGGAATCGCCGTTCGCAATAGTCCCCGCTCTGAAATTTGGTCTCTTGTTCATGGTCATATCCGGTCTCGCTCTGGGCATACAGGAATTCCTGGGCAGTGGTGCCATATACCTCACCGCCCTGGGAGGATTCGCCTCATCGGCTGCCGTCGTGGCCTCTGTTTCATCACTCGCCATGACAGGCAGCATCGATCCCTGGCTGGCCGCTCAGACCATCATGCTGGCCTGCGGTGTGAGTTCCTTCAACAAGATCCTCATCTCCAGGATCGTCTGTCCTGATCTCTCCAGAAAGGCCACACTCGGTCTATCCCTCTCCACGGCGGCGGCCTTCGTGGCCGCCCTGATCCTCGCGGGCATCAAAATCTTGCCTTGAGCACCACGATCCCGTCCTCCTTCGTGATATCCGTAGACTGAGGGCCAGTGACATGATTGGTACCTCTCATCTTCAGCACCTCAAGATATTTCCTGCGCGCATCCGCCTCCTGGGAGAGGGTGAGTAGTATGATCCCGTCCACGGCATATCCTATCTCTGGAGGGTACATCTCGCCGGGGCGGACTTCGCCGGTGACCAGGGTGGTCGAATTCCAGTTCTTGAGCCTGTTGTTAAGATTGAACAGGAAGTCCCGGTAGTCGTCCTTCATGATCTCTCCCACCACGGTCAGGGGATCGATTACTATGCGCTGGGGGATCACCTCCGCTATCTTCTCGTCAATGGTGTCCAGCAGCTCTTCCCGGTCCATGTTCCGCAGGTCGTACCCCAGGTCATGATAGACTATCTCGTTGCCGAAATACTCCTTGTCGATGAACTCGAACTGGGTGGCATACCTCAACATCCATTGTGTGGGCTCGCTCAGCGTGGTCAAGAACAGCCCTGACTCCCCCTTGGACGCACCCTCGCATAGGTATTTCAACCCGAAAGTGGTCTTGCCGGTCCCGGCGCTGCCCGCTATCAGTATTACCGACGGGAAAGGAAATCCTCCCTCGATCATCTCGTCCAGTCCAGGGATTCCGCTGGATATGCGCATCAGGCTACCATCTTCTCGTTCTTGATAATCAGATTGATCGGTCATTTCAATTCATCTCCCGGTTGTCTCCTCAGATTGACATCGCTTACGGATTCGATCTTCATGTCCGGATTAACCTTGATCTCAATGTCGGAGAGCATCCTCGCCGTCTCGTACAGCAAGGAGTCATTCTCTCTGTCCACCATCAAAACAGTAAACATATCTTCGGATACAGTGAGCGCCCTCACAAAATCGTTCAAGAAATCTTCCACTGAATTGAAACTGTTGAAGGATAGCAGTGATGATATGTTATCTATCATGGCAAAACCACAGCTGTCATTATCGGCACAGTCCGTCCATTCCTTGATTGCTGGGGTGAGCGTGTTGATGTGAAAGGGGCCGTCGACGTAGTCCACGTTGGCATCCACCTTCCTCATATCCGCAGAGAATCTAGAGATGGCGTCTATGAACGTGACTCTGTCCTTGGGTATCTGGTGCATCTTCATCAGGTGGACCATGTAAAGATGGGGCCTGTCTACGGATATGAACACCCCTCCCAACCCTATCTCATCAAGCAGGGCCTTGAGGATGGTAAGGCTGGTTCTCACGAACTGAGTGGATCGTACATCGAACAGTATTACACATCGAGGAGAACCGCGTATGACCTCCGTTATCGAATCCATCAGTTCAAGGTCTTTAACATTCATTTTTCTATCCGCCTTCATCAGGGGAAATCCTTCTGTTGATTCCTTACCGCCCTCCTATGATTTTGAATTTATGGATAAAATGTTCCTTGATGGATCATATTAGTGGATTTTCTAATAGGTATAATAGGTAAGTACAGCATACGCCAAGATCGGGAGCCGACGAGCACGGTGTTCCCAATGATGCGGAAGAAATGCTATGGGCATTCCTCTTGTGATAATCCGAACCGGAGCTCTGGCCGATGCAATGGATAGCTATTGACGGGATAGACGGAGCAGGGAAGACCACCTGTGCGTGGTGGATCAAAGAGTACTATGAAAAGAGGGGAAAGAAGGTGAGACTGTACAGGCACCCCTCCAGTAGACGGTTGGGCAAGCTCACTAGGAGATGCCTCCAGGGCTCGGGACGGATCTACAGGGTCATGGCCAGTATTATGTTCCTCTTGGATCTCCTTTTTTCCCTGTGCCAGATGAAGGGTGAGAACGAACGATGTGATGTCACCATATTCGTCAGATACCTGATGACCGCCGCCTACCTCCCCGCCCCTCTTGCCTCCCCCGGATACGGACTGTTCGCCCTCCTGCTGCCCTCACCAGACAGACTGATTCTGGTGGACGTAGACCCCCGTGTGGCCCTGGAGCGCATACTTGCCAGAGACCATGAGGAAGAAATGTTCGAGACCAGGCCGATGCTCAGAGAGGTCAGAAGAAGGATGATGGGGCTTCTGAACCAGTCCTGGGAAGTCCTCGACAATAACAGATCGATAGAGGATTGCCAGAGACAACTGGTGTCTGTACTCTCCGCTTGGGAGCGGTAGTCATCCGCTGAACCTTATCATCCATACCACTGCAGAAGCCGCTACCACGACCGATATACCGATCAGCTCTATGGCTCCCAGACCCATTGCCACATAGACCGGACTGAACAGCACCGGGGCCAGGGCGTAGCCGAAGAATCTGAAGCTGTTGAACAGTGAGGAAACCGTGCCTTTTGTGGCAGGAGCCACCTCTACTGTTAGCGTCAGAAGTGAAGACCAGACGACGGCCACCCCGCCACCCAGAAGTCCTAAAGAAAAGAAATAGTGGAGCTCAGTGTGAGAGAGAAAGAGGGAGAACAGGGCCAGTGAGAGTACGAAGTAGCCAACAGTGGCCGTCTTCTCCCTGCCGATCCTGTCCACCAGATTCCCCCCCATGGGCGAACTGATCATCCCCGCTATACCGGTTGCCGTCATAAGGACACCGATCTCGCCTTCTGACAGGAACAGTGGGGCCAGCGAAAGCCTGTCCGATACGAAGGAGAGGGCTCCTGCGTAGGCCAGGAAGGTCAGGAAACCCGCCACGGCCAATAAGCCAATTTCTCTCTTCCTGGCACAGGATACCAGCGAGTCGACTAGAGCCGAAAAATCCGCCTCCCCGGTGGGAAACGTGTGCTTCCTGAACGACAGCACGAAGAACAGGGCCACCAGGACGGTCAGGGCGCCCACGAAGAGGAAAGAATATCGCCAGTTAATCTCAGCTATCAGGCCCGCGACCAGGGGACCCATGGCGATGCCGGCGGTGGACGAGGCACCAAGATATCCCATCCATCTCCCCCTGGTCTCGTGGGGGACTATGTCTCCAAGGATGGCGATGAGGACAGGCATCACGAAGGCGTAACCGAAGCCCTGAATCGTTCTGGAGACCAAGAAGACCTCCAGGTTGGGGCTGGAAGCGCACATCAGGCAGCCCACTGCGTATATGGAGAACCCGATGACCATAGTTTTCATGCGGTCGTAGACGTCGGAGAGCGTGCCCGAGAAGAGCATGATTATGGCGAAAGGGACCATGAAGAAGGTGATGGAGAGCAGTACGTCAGGGGCTGAACTGCTGAACTCTGTCTTCAGTGCAGGTACCAATGCCAAGACCATGTTGCCTGCCAGCGGGCCCAGGAATGAGGCCACCAATATTGAAAGTCGTTTCTGAGTGAGCAACAGTGTTGGTAAAGCACCAATTGTGTATTAGTTATAACGCATGGAGTGTAGGATCGAAACACACTATTCCATGTAGATGTCCCCATGTCTTGATTCCAGATGTATCATCACACTTGCAGATGGAAAAGACCTCTCGATATCACTCTCGATCTTTGTGACCAGGTCATGAGCCTCCTTGACCTGAGTCTCAGGGTGGAAGGATATGTGGAGGTCGATGAATCTATCGCCGCCACTCTTTCGTGTTCTGATGGAATGGTAGCTCTCGAACTCTGACGAATATCGTTCCAGTACTTCCTTTACCCTATCCTCTTCCTCCTTGGGGGGCCTCTCATCAAACAGACCTCTAGAACTATCCATTACCACCTTCCATGCGGCCCTCAATATGAAAACTCCGACCATGATCGCTATCAGCGGGTCCAGGAGCTGGACGCCGGTGATCTCTATCAGTACCAGCCCAACGAACACGCCCGCGGAGGTCATCACGTCGGTCCAGAGATGCATTCCATCCGCGGTCAATGCAATCGAGTCCTCCTCCTCGGCCACTTTCAATAGAAGTCTGGAAATCACGAAGTTGACCCCTGCGGAAATAGCCATCACCACCATACCCACCTCTAGCAGCTGGACCTCGCTACCTTCGATCAGCCTCAGACCTGATTCATAGAATATGATACCTGCAACGAAGAAGATCAGGAGGGCCTCAATCATACCGGCCAGGTTCTCAAACTTGCCGTGACCGTAGGCGTGCTTCCCATCTGGTGGTTCAACGGATTTTCGGATCGATACGTTGGCTATTCCGGCTGCCACCAGGTCCAGCATCGAGTGAATGGCCTCCGAGATCACTCCCACTGAGGCCATCAGTATGCCCGCCACGAGCTTCAGAACTACAAGACTGAGATTGCTAAAGACTGATAGCCATGAGGCGGATACCTTGTCCATCTATGCCACCGGCCGCGTTCCATGCTTCCGTTCTGCAGCGAAACGAACTGCGTGAGCGGCAGTACACTTCCCTACTAGGGAATCTGTTCAATATGTTTGTTTTTGCATTAGATTCCTTACCATATCCATACAAAAGGGCTCGGCCTCAGCAATGGATGCTGGAAGGGCGGGCACGTAATCGGCCTCTCTGGTTCCCCACATTATTAAAACTGTACCAGTTATCGATAACAGCTCCGTGCCTCCGAGGACCGCCCCAGCGGGATGGACACGTGCTAATCTATTTCTATGCTCCTTGCCTACAGAGGTTTACTGAAGGAAGAATATCATGACATCGGAAGATTGGAAGCCGGTCAGAGATATCCGGCTCAGGGGAGACTTGAGTGTTGATTCTCTGGTCCGCATGCTCGAAGACTCCGGCGGGTTCACGGGAAGGAAGGTCGCGGAGGGAGTGAACATTATGGAGAGGATGATCAGGAATAGCGATTGTACCACATTCCTCGCCTTCCCCGCCTGCCTGATGGCAACTGGGCTCAGGGGGGTAATGGTGGACATGGTGGAGAGGGGGTATGTGGACGTTGTCATTACTACCTGTGGAACCCTTGACCATGACCTGGCAAGGATATGGAAGGACTACTACCACGGCGATTTCTTCATGGACGATGCTGAGCTGCGCCGTCGGGGGGTGAACCGTCTGGGCAATGTCCTGGTCCCCGATGACAGTTACGGAATAATACTGGAAGAAAAATTACTGCCCATGTTCGAAGAGGTGCTGGCGGACCGGGACTCTATCACCACCAGGGAGCTCACCGCGGAGGTGGGTAATCGCCTGGACTGTGAGGAGTCTTTCCTCTACTGGTGCGCAGAGAAGGAGATCCCGGTTTTCATACCCGGTATCACCGACGGATCCTTCGGGAGTCAGCTCTGGATCTACTGGCAGAACCATAGGGAGCTGAAGATAGACTTGTTCAAGGACGAGCAGGAGCTCTCAGACATCATCTTCGAGTCTTCCAGAACCGGAGCCCTGATAGTGGGAGGGGGCATTTCAAAGCACCATGTGATATGGTGGAACCAGTTCCGAGGGGGGTTAGACCACGCTGTGTACCTCACAACCGCCCCGGAGTATGATGGTAGCCTGTCTGGAGCAAGGGTGAGAGAGGCCGTCTCGTGGGGCAAGGTCAAAGAGACCGCCGATCACGTGACCATCGAAGGAGAGGCCACCGGGATTCTACCCATCATGGTGGCCAGCATAATGAGCCGTTTAGAGGATTGAGATGAAGGGGATCGTAGTAATCGAGGGGGACGGAATCGGGAGGGAAGTGATACCCCCCGCGGTATCGTTGCTCGAGATCGTAGCGCCCGATATCGAAGTGAGTCACGCCGAGATGGGGCTCCAGTGTTACAAAGAAAGAGGAGAGTTCTTGCCCGATGAGACACTAGAGATGTTGAGGGGGGCCGACGCTTCGCTGTTGGGGGCCATCACCTCCCCTCGATCGATGCCTGACTACCGATCCCCTCTTCTCAGGCTGAGAGAGGAGCTGGGGCTGTTCGCCAATGTCAGACCGCTGCGCAACGTCCACCCTTCTCTTGGCCTGGTCGACCTCGATCTCGTAATCTTTAGGGAGAATACCGAGGGCATGTACTCAGGTAGGGAGAGACGTGAAAAAGACACCGTGATGCTCGAAAGAGTGATATCCGAGGGGGCGTGCCGCAGACTGATCAGATTTGCCAAGGACCATATGAAGGACCAAGGACGACAGAAACTGACCTGCGTCCATAAGGCAAATGTGCTGCGCGACTCCGATGGTATGTTCCTAGAAGTATTCTATGAGGAGATGGAGGGGAGTGGATTTGAATTCGAGGACAGGCTGGTCGATGCCACGGCAGCTGCGATGATCACCGAACCGGAACAGCTGGACTGCATAGTAACCCTGAACATGTACGGTGACATACTCTCTGATGAAGGGGCCGCCCTGACCGGCGGGCTGGGCCTCGCACCCTCCGGGAACCTCAATCAAGATTTCGGCCTGTTCGAGCCTTGCCATGGCAGCGCCCCGGACATAGCGGGCCGGGGGATAGCAAACCCCACAGCGGCCATGCTCTCTGCATCGATGATGCTGCGGTTCCTGGGCCTAAGACACGCATCTGATAGAATCGAGAGGGCGGTTTTCAACACACTGGACTCGGACATCAGGACTCCCGATATAGGAGGTACCAAGGGTACTTCTTCATTCGCTGAGGAGGTCGAGGCGAGATTGTAGCAGTCTGTGCACCCATCTTTTAATCGGTACGTACGAATGGAGAGTAGACACCGCCCTCGTCATCTCCCATCTGAAGAAGGAACAGGCCCGTTCCTGACATAGGAAGTGCTTGAACTCCAGGTACAGGAGAGAGCTGGTCAGGGCCCCAATCACTACCATTTCTGGTATGGAAGAGAGACCCAGGTAGGCCTCCTGGACATAGTCCATGACAATATGGAGTCCCCAAGCAAGAAGGGGCAACAGGTATCTGAACATTACCGAGACGGGGGCCACGATGATGAACGCTACCGGGTCGTGTATCAGAGACTTCCAGCTAACGTCGGAAGCCATCAACGCCGAAACGTCTGTAAGACTGACCACCCCATGCTGCTGGACGAAGGGGGGTATTCCCAGTAGATGATCTAGGTCTATGAATACGCCGAAAAGCAGCGCCACGAAGACCTCATTTCTATCCAGGCTCAGCAGCCTGATCATCAGGACTATCGCCAGGATGTGGGTGATGGCTAGCATTCAATGATCATCTACCTGCATACGATATGGCTAACCTGTCTCCCAGACCCGAGCGCTTATTAAAACTTGGGGGCTCGGTTATCTCTATAAAAAGGCGGCTGCCCAGATAATGGAAGATGTAATACGGGGGGTGCGCGTCCACCCTACACATCTTCCGAATTCAGTACCTCTCTGTCCACCAGGTACCTGGGTATCTTACCTTCCATCTTGTCCTTGACGCTCAGAGCAGATTTTCTCCTTCGTTCCAGCTCGCTCTCTGCAGAATTCCAGGCCGCGTGAGGAGTTAGTATCACCCTCTCGTTCCCTATCAGTTCGTTGTCCATATCGGGGGGCTCGGTCTCCAGCACGTCCAGTGCCGCCCCCTGGATCACCTCTTCTCTGATGGCCTGTATCACCGCCTCCTGATCGATGATGCCGCCCCTTCCGACGTTGATAATGAATGCTGACTGTTTCATCATTGACAGCTCCTCTCTCCCGATCATACCCCTGGTCTCTGAAGTGAGTGGAGCGTGCACGGAAACCACATCTGCGTTCAGCAAGAGGTGTTCCAGATCGGGGGCAGGTTCCGCACCGCCCTCTATTACCTCGTCCCTGGAAAGGTACGGATCGTAAACGATCACATTCATCCCCAGCGCCGTCGCCTTCCTGCACACCTCTCGCCCGATCTTGCCGAAGGCGATCAACCCGAGGTTCTGATTAACAAGACGGTGCATGGTGTAACCAGCGTTCACGCTCCACTCTCCCTTGGCGATCCTGTTGTTGTAGAACACTACCTTTCGCTGAAGGGCAAGAATGAGGCCGATGGTATGATCCGACACCTCAGGGATGCAGTAGTCGGGGACGTTGGTCACATGTATGCCCCGTTTCGTGGCCTCCACCAGGTCAACGTTGTCAAATCCGATCCCGCTTCTGTTGATCACCTGGCAATCGGGCATCTGATCCATCAACTCTGCGCCCACATACTGATACATCACCACCAGGGCATCCGCCCCCTCCACCAGCGACTCAACCGGTTCGTCTGTGGCCTCGCCGTCGATGACCTCTGCATCAATATCATCGAACAGTTCTCTCTCCAGGCTCAGGTCGTCGAATTGGTGGTCAGTATAGACGATTTTGAAGGTCATGGTATTATGGACTGTTAAGGAGACATAAAATACTATTCAATCGTTCCCGGCACCATAGACTTGGTCCGACCGGTTCCGGAGCGGTGTAGTGACTGGTGTAGTCCTTATGCTCCCGCGGGTCATCACCGCATACGGACCGCAGAGGGGGATCAGCTACCTATCTTTTCCACGGCAACCGCGCACACTTTCAGTTCAGGAATCTTGCTGATGGGGTCCAGCGCGGCATTGGTGAGTCGGTTGGCCGCCGCCTCACTGAAGTGGAAGGGGATGAACACCGTACCGCGGGGTACCCTCTCCGTCACCTGAACCTTGATCTCGATGGTACCCCTCCTAGAACTCACCTCGACCATGTCTCCGTCTTCCACCCCCAGCTGCTCCCCGTCCGAGGGGTTGACTTCCATGAATGCCTCCGGTACCAGCTCGTCGAGTGCCCTGGATCTGCCTGTCATCGTCCTGGTATGGAAGTGCTGCGGCAACCGGCCTGTGGTCAGTATGAGGGGGTAGTCAGCATCCGGTTCCTCCACCGGCCCCCGGTACTCGATGGGGTGGAACTTCCCCTTGCCCCTGGCGAACGTCCCCTGGTGAAGGAACTTGGTGCCCGGGTCTTCCTGGTCCCTGCACGGCCACTGCAATCCGTTCTTGGCCAGCCTGCTAGACACGATGCCCCCGTAGATGGGTGTGACTGCCGCGATCTCATCGGTAATGTCGAATACTGAACTGTATTCCATCGGGTAGCCCAGTCTGCGGCACACCTCAGAGACGATCTGCCAGTCCGGCCTTGATTCTCCTACGGGCTCGATCACCTGACTCAGCCTCTGAATACGCCTCTCGGTGTTGGTGAACGAGCCTTCCTTCTCGGCGAAGCTGGAGGCGGGCAGTACCACGTCCGCCAGCTGTGCGGTTTCAGACAGAAAGATGTCCTGCACCACCAGGAAGTCCAAGTTATTGAGGCCCTCTTCGACATGGTTGATATCGGGGTCGCTCACCATGGGGTTCTCTCCCATGATGTACATGCCTTTGACCGCTCCGTCGTAAGCGGCGTTCATCATCTCCACCACGGTCAGTCCCGCCTGAGGGGGCAATCCGGTCTTCCACACCGCTTCGAACTTCTCCCTCATCTCCGGATCTTCAACGCTCTGGTAACCGGGGTAGACATTGGGCAACGCGCCCAGATCACAGGCGCCCTGTACGTTGTTCTGACCTCTCAGAGGGTTTACTCCCGTAGACTCCCTGCCCACGTTGCCAGTGAGCATTGCCAGGTTGGCCAGTGACATCACGTTATCGGTACCAGTGCTATGCTGTGTGATGCCCATAGAGAACAGTATGCTACCTTTCTCGGCGTTGGCAAATATCCTCGCAGCCCTCTTCAGGTCGTCAGCCGCGATGCCAGTGATCTCCTCTACCCTCTCGGGTGAGAACTCCTTGGCCGACTCCTTCATCTCCTCGAAGCCCTCTGTCCTCTGCTCCACGAAGTCCTTGTCGTAGAGTCCCTCTTCGATGATGATGTTCACCATGCCCATGATCCATGCTACATCGGTTCCCGAACGCTGTCTCATGTGAACGTCGGCCACCTCCGAAAGCTGGATGGAACGTGGATCCACGACGATCAGTTTGCCCCCTTTCTCCACCGCCTTCCTCACCTCTAAGCCGATCACGGGGTGGGAACTGGTGGTGTTAGAACCTGTAACGATCAACGCATCAGCGTTCTTAATCTCGTCGATCGAATTGGTCATGGCCCCGCTTCCGAACGCCCGCACCAGACCCGCTACCGTGGAGGCGTGACAGAGCCTGGCGCAGTGGTCAACGTTGTTGGTGCCTATGACCGCCCTCATGAACTTCTGGAACAGGTAGTTCTCTTCGTTAGTACACACCGCGGATGAGAGACCGGCCAGCGCGTCCGGACCGTATTCCTTCTTGATCCTCTCTAGATTGGAGACCACGATATCCAGCGCCTCCTCCCAGCTGGCCTCCCTGAAGCCGCCGTTCTCTTTGACCAGGGGAGTCTTCAGTCTGTCCTCTCTGTTCACGAAGTCGAATCCGAAACGGCCCTTGAGGCACAGTCTGATATCGTTGACCGGTGCTTCCTCGTCGGGAGAAACATCCACTATCTGATCGCCTCTAGTATGTATAAGCAGTCTGCAGCCTACACCACAATAGGTACAGATGGTGGAGGTGCTCTCCAGGTCGATGTCCCGACCACGGCCCAGCCTCATCTTGGCGGTCAGTGCCCCCGATGGGCAAGCGTCCACGCACTGCCCACAGAACTCGCAAGTACCCTCGGTGAGCGAGCGACCGAATGGGGGTCCGACCTTGGTGGCGAAACCCCTCTCCGAGAAGTCGATGGCAGTGCAGAAGCGGAGCTGGTCGCACACCCTCACGCACCGGCCACATAGAATGCACTTATCGTGGTCCATCTCGAAGAATGGGTTGTCGGTCATCCTGGGATACTCCATTTTCTCCCCCTGGAATCGATCTGGTACCACATCGTACTCGTAGCAGAGCTCAGCCAATTCGCAGCCTCCCCTCTGTTCACAGGTCAAGCAGTCCACCGAATTGTTAGAGAGGATCAGTTCTAGGGTGGTCTTCCTGTAGTCCCTCAGCTTCTCGTTGTGGGTCTGGACCTTCAGCCCATCTCTCACCGGGTGGGTGCAGGCAGCTACCAGATTGTCCTCCTCTGGTAGTTCCACCAGACATATCCTGCAGCTCCCCACCGGTTCGATCCAGTCCATGTTACATAGAGTTGGGATGTAAATGTCGTTCCGTTTCGCCGCCTCTAACACGGTCTCTCCTGGATAGGCGTCAATCTGCCTGTCGTCCACAGTAATCGTAATTGAATCTGATGTGCTGTTCATTCCATCCCCTCCTTTGAACCGCTTCTGTCTTTTCCCTGGAAGCAGACTCCGGCCGGGCACTGCCCCGATATATGACCCATGTACTCGTCCCTGAAGTACTGCTGTGTAGAGAGTACAGGGTTGGGGGCCGTCTGCCCTAGACCGCACAGAGAAGACTCCTTCACGTACCTTGCCAGGTGTTCCAGCTTCCCGAAGTCCTCCTCAGTGGTCTCACCTCTTGTGAATCTCTCCAGAAGCTCCAGTATACGCTTGGTCCCCAGTCTGCAGGGATTACACTTACCGCACGACTCTTCTTGTGTGAATTCCAGGAAGAAACGGGCCATGTCCACCATGCAGGTGTTTGAGTTCATCACAATAACACCTCCGGAGCCCATGATAGAACCGAGAGCACTCAGGTTCTCGTAGTCTATGGGGGTGTCTAGGTGTTCTTCCGGAATGACACCGCCGGACGGCCCTCCTGTCTGTACCGCCTTGAAGTCCCCTCCGGTGACACCGCCCCCTATTTCGAATATCATGTCTCTGAGAGAAGTACCCAGAGGGACCTCCACTAGACCGGTGTTCTTGACATCGCCAGTGATGGAGAAGACCTTAGTGCCTCCGCTCCGTTCGGTGCCGATGTTCGCGAACCATTCAGCCCCCCCTTCGATAATCCTGGGGACGTTTGCCCAGGTCTCCACGTTGTTGATGTTGGTCGGTTTGCTCCACAGTCCAGAATTGGCGGGGAACGGAGGGCGGGGACGGGGCATGCCGCGCTCAGATTCGATAGAAGCGATCAGTGCCGTCTCTTCGCCACAAACGAAGGCGCCAGCTCCCTTCTTGATCTCTATATCGAACTGAAAACCGGTGCCCAGTATGTCACTTCCAAGCAGACCCGCCCTTCTGGCTGTATCCAGAGCCCGCTCGATCCTCATAACGGCCAGGGGGTACTCGGCCCTAACGTAGATGAACCCCCTGTGGGCTCCTGTGGCATAGCTCCCGATAGTCATCCCTTCGATGACAGAAAAGGGGTCGCCCTCGAGCAGGGTCCTGTCCATATAGGCTCCGGGGTCGCCCTCATCCGCGTTACATATCAGGTACTTGGGCTCTCCCTCCGCCCTTTTCACAAACTCCCATTTAAGGCCCGTGGGGAAACCGGCTCCCCCTCTGCCCCTGAGATTGGACTTCTTGATCTCCTCTATGACCTCCTCCGGGGAGAACTGGGTGTACACATTCCACAGGCTGGAATATCCTCCCAGTGCTACGTACTCAGAGAGGTTCTCCGGGTCGGCGAGGCCAGTATTCTTCAAGACGATCTTCTTCTGTTTGCTGTAGAATGGAATGGAGCTCAGCGATGATTCCTTGGATTCTCCATGAGATCTGCGGCCCAGAACGGCCTCCTGCGGGAGCTCCTTCTTGCTGAGTCCCGCTGCCAGCTTCCTGGCCTCCTCCACACCAATATTCGCATATACGGTGGAAACACCATCAGGCATGATGACCTCGACCAGAGGCTCCTTGGAGCAGAACCCCAGGCAACCAGTCTTTCCGATTTTCACGTGATCAACACCGGACAGCTCCTTCTCCAGTATCCTATAAACTTCCCCTGCACCAGCCGCTTTGCCGCAAGAGGACATACCCACGATGACCTTGATAGCGTCGGGGAAAAGAGAGTTCATGCCCTTCCTTCTCAGGTTCTCCAGTTGTTCATTATCAGTCATAATATTGCCTCACAGGTAATTCTCAACCGCCTCGGATATTTTCTCCTCATCCAGATTGCCATATACTTCATCGTCGATCATCATCACCGGGGCCTTCGCGCAACATCCCAGACAACGAACAGTGGTGAGGAAGAACCTACCATCATCCGACACCTCGCCCAGCACGAAACCGAACTCCTCGTGGAGTCTATCCGAGACCATCTCCGCTCCCTTGATATGACAGGCCGTCCCCCTGCATATTCTGATCGTGTGATCCCCCCTGGGCTGGAAAGAAAACTGGGAGAAGAATGTGGCTATACCGTAGACCTTCGCCAGAGGGACATCGAAATCTTCGGAGATGAAGTCCAGGCTCTCCTCAGGGAGATATCTGAACCGCTCCTGAATTAGCTGGAGGGAGGATAATACGTTCTCCTTCTCCCTGCCTACATCAGACAGAAGCTCCCTCAGACTGCTTTCTAGATCTTTGATTTGGTCATCATTATCGGACATGTGATTCATCTCTTAATCCGCTTAATCAATTAAATCTTGTTGGTAAACTCTGAACAACATCCGATGGCCCACCTAGCGCATTGTTCCAATGTCAGTGCCGCGGCCCGCCGCATTTGTTGAATTGCCCAAAGATTGGTGGCCTAGGTAAGAGTAATATTCGAGTGTTCAATATAGTCACGAGAAAATGAGCGAAGAATCAGACGGCATCAGGTTCTACGATTACTGGCGTGTTATGAGAAACAGAGTCGTGGAGACCGAAGAGCCCGTAGCCGTCGAAGAGTCCTACGATCTGATTATCAACGGGATCAGGAGGGTATCCATAATGGCCTCCCCCATGGACATTGAGGCCCTGGGATACGGTTACCTGCTCTCTGAAAGACTGGTCAGTTCTAAGGAGAATATACTCTCGGTGGAGCTCATAGAGTATGGAGTACATATGGAGGTCGCTTCCGAAGAACACCTTGATGAATGGATCGAGCTGCGATCTTCGGGTTGCGTGGGAATCAAATGGCGAGGCGGGGCTGAGCCCGAGGTAGACTCCAAATTGAGCATAGGCCAGGAGTTCGTGTTCAGGTCGCTCAGATACCTCGATACCTACGTCTACAAAAGGACCAGTGGATCCCACTCAGCTACTCTCATAGACAAGAAGAGGGAGGCCTTGGCCACTGCCACCGATGTCGGCAGACACAATTCGTACGACAAGGTGATCGGGAAGGCAGTGCTCCAGGATGTCGACTTCTCCGAGACCATACTGCTCTCCTCTGGCAGACAGTCAGCGGGCATGGTGATGAAAGCGGCCCGGGTGGGTATACCGATCATCATCTCCAAGGCGGCCCCTCTGAGCTCAGGGATAGAGGCCGCGGAGAAGACTGGGGTGACGTTGATCTGCTTCGCCAATGATGAGAAATTCAGTATCTTCGCTCACCCGGAGAGGATAGAAGGGGTGAGCTAGAGGATTACAATGCGAGTTTTTCCAGATCCTCAGGAGAGTTGATATTGACGAAGGATTTGAGATCGAGGTCGACCTTTCTGATCTCCTCAGTAGGAACGAAAACCACATCGTTCAGTTCATCTATGACCATGGACAGCTTCATCATTCCCCGGCCCCACACTTTTTGAACTGCCCACTTCAGTTTCTCTGCATCGTACACTGCCACCAGCGGTTCCAGGTAACCGTTCGGCCATCTCGGTATAGCGGCATCGTGTCCCTGGGCCCGGTCCTTCAGAAGGTCCAACACCTGAGGTTCTACAAAGGGATGATCACAGGGCAATACTGCTACGAACCGTGATTTGACATAGGGGAGGGCGCTGAGCAGGCCCACCAGGGGGCCTTCCTCCTTGTGCTTGTCTCTCAACAGCAGTGCATCTGGGAACATGTCCTTCAATCTGTCTCCGCCACACTTATATGAGATAATGAGTTCCTGCACTCCATTTTCTACTCTCTCTACCACGCGCTCAATGAGTGTTCTGCCCTCTATCTGCATGAATGCCTTTTCGTCGTCAAATCTCCTACTGTATCCGCCGGTGAGCACCAGGATTGTCAAGTTATCGTTCATGACCCCTCATCCTTATCCCAATTCAGAGCCTCTTCCGGATGATTGAATCCGGGCATATAAGTGTGTTGTCAGCGGATACTGATGGCCAGGCCGTGTGTGTATCAGCGAATACCGGACCTTAAAATAATTGTGCAAGATTGTCCTAAACAGGCCAGTTGGCGTCTCCGAATAACACTTGAGGATACTTCCCCCAGGTTCTAAAGAAATCTTCAAATACTCAATCGATAGTGTATGATATTAGGCATACAAATGTCCGAGAAAAAGGCTAGCAAGAAAGCCAAACAGAAATCTGAGAAGAAGATTGAGAAGAAGTAATCATTCCGATTGCTACTCACGGTCTGACTCTTTTATTTTTTTATGTTTATTTTTCAACTTTTAATTCTTCATTTTTTCTTCCATTCGTCACCTATCCCTATATTCTGGTCTGGGAGGGGAGAACACGTCGATATTTATGCAGTCCTCCTCAGCCCTTGTGGAGTGCTCAACGTCCTCTGGGATGAAATATCCGTCCCCTTCCTCAAGGATGGCTTCCTCATCCCCTATCCTTACGTACAACTTACCTTTGGCGATATAACCCGTCTGCTCGATTGGGTGCGAGTGAAGGGGGAACGACTGGCCTTTGGGAAGAAAGAACTCTACTATCTGAATGTTCTCCCCATTGGCAATCATCCTTCTCTTCACCCCCGGAACAGGCTCCGCCTCTTTCGCCTCCGAGTATCTGAAGAACATCTTATCCATTGTGAATTAGAGTAAGGACTAATAATAATATGCTAGACCGATACCAAGATCTCATTTCTTGTGTGACAGATATGGATTGGAAAATGCTGACCTCCGGACCTTTTTGAGCCCTCAAGTCCGGATCACAGCCGGGTATATGGATGCCGGAATGAACTGCAGATAACAGTAATATACTTCGGATGAAAGTAGATATCTACAAGGAGACACCTGAATGTATCCCTTGCTGCGTCTCTCAAGGGCCTACTTTCTGATACCAGGCCTCGCCCTCTATGTATTCGGCACCCTCTTCGCCCTTGGCCTTGGATCCGAGATGAACTGGGGACGGTTCGCCCTGGGCTACGCAATATTCGGCCCTCTCCACCTCTCAGTCCACTTCAGTAACGATTACTTCGACAGGTACGGCGACTCATCCGACAACCGGACTTTGCTCTCCGGTGGCAGCGGAGTGCTCGTGGACCGCCCTGATCTGGCTGGAGTGGCATTGGGCATAGCTGTGGGCCTGATAGCTGTCTCCGTCTCGATGACATTTCTCTTCATATGGCTCTACCCTCATGGCTGGCCGTTCCTTCTATTCGTGCTGCTCGGAGTGTTACTTGCCTGGTTCTACTCAGCCCCTCCGGTCAGGTTCTCTGCCCGTGGTCTTAGCGAGGTCACCACAGCCCTAGGAGGAGGACTGCTGATGCCCGGTATGGGCTACTACGTCACTTCTGGGGGCATCGATCACCTATTCATTCTGATCTCTCTGCCCCTCATATGCTACGGTGTGTTCTTCATACTCACGGTGGAGCTACCGGATGTTGAAGTCGACGCATCCTCGGACAAAACCAACTTACTGGTACGGAACGGGAGAGACCTTGGATGGAACCTGGCCCTGGTGTTTACCATACTAGGAACTGTGCTCCTGTTGACTATCGCTCTATGGGATCCCTACGACGGGGCTATCGACCTATGGTACTTGACCTTGTTATCGTTGATACCTCTAGCATCGGCTGTGGTCCCGTTTGTTCGTTATCCCACAGGGAGACCCCGTCTAGAGAGACAGGTAATGGCGAACATGACCAGTATCGTTCTCTTCCTGTTTCTAGCAGACATCGTGATGTGGCTCTAGTGGCTAGAGAATCGAATGTATCCCTAAGGGTCTTTATAATCAAGGAAGTCGTCCCCATCAAGTATGTATTGTGTGATCCACGCAGATAGGGTTCTTAGAAACCTGGTACCCACAGAACATATGTGAGACTGTGTCATAGTATGCAATGTTAGAGGTCGTGACTCACGGATATTCAGAGACGTAACTCTGTGGAGCTTGAATATGAAGAAGGAGAAACTGGGCCTGATGGGATCGAAATTGACCGTAATTCAAACGGGATTAGGATTGAATGTGATGAGAGGGGAAAAGCAATCTTGGTGTACTTTGATGACCATTAGTATGACATGAGCCAATTTCATTAAGTTCAATTCTCGGTATCTGTCTAGATAAATTCGAGAAAACCTATATAACCAATTGCACCGGATTCATTCTTAGGAAGTGGAGGAATGGTGGATTCCCAGGAGATCGAGGAGTTGTTGGGTGGGGACGATGGGAATTGAAGAAGAAATCGAAGAAGCATTATCGGCCGAAAGGGAGACTGGAAGAATAGAGTTCAAGAGGGAAGTCGATTTCTCGAACACTGGGGATACTTGTGAAATTGTCAAAGATATAGTAGCTATAGCAAATTCTGGTGGAGGAGTAATTCTGATTGGTGCTGACAATCATGGAAATCCTGTTGATGCTGATTTGACCTCTGCCCTTCAGGTGGATCCTGCAATAATCACCGACAAGATTCATAAGTACACCAACCGTCAATTCGAACGATTTGAACTCAGACCGGTCAAGAAGGAGGATGCTCAATTGATGGCCATTTGGATTGGAGAGGCCAAGAAGCCGATCGTGTTCGAAAAGGATGGCAATTATTCTGAAAATGGTCATTCTCGCTCTGCCTTCCGAGCAGGAATGATTTATTATAGACATGGAGCAAAGAGTGAACCCTGCACATCGGAGGATTTGGATGATTCCTTCAATAGAATGCTTGAGGAGTACAGGAGACGAATTAATGAGGTATTTTCAATTCCACTGGATGAGGCCGTCATAGCTGAACTTGGGACATTTGAAGAAGGAAGAACTCCTGTATATGTTCATATCACAGATGATGTAGATTCTCCGGCGATTGCAAAGATAAGAGCTGACGATACTCATCCGCATAGGATGACCGATGTCATAGAGGAACTCAATTCTCGAATAGATCTAGATAGGGAATTGAACCAGCATGATATTATTTGTATTAGAAAGATTCATGGAATTGAAGAGAATCAAACCTTCATTCACTATCCTCGGCATTATTCTTCTCCGGTCTATAGTGATGCTTTCATTGAATGGGTGGTATCTGAATACAACAAAGACCTAGAGTTCTTCAAAAAGGCGAGAAAAGAATACAGTCAATTGAGGAGAAGTGGATGAATGTAAGAAAGAGTTGTCGAGAATCAAAGAAGCTTAAGGATTTGGAAGGTGGTCGATAGGATGGCAGAAATCGAGAAACTGCTGGGTGGGGATGATGCTTAGAATGAAGGCAGTCTGGCTACCTTGCATAATACTGTTTACTGGAATAGTGGGAGTTATTTGGCTGTTAATTGAGGGAAGAATCTCGGATGCTGTTGGGTTAATTGTTGGAGTTGGGACTTTATTGTTAGCCTTCTTCAGCTATATAAATATCAAAGAGACAAAGGAGAGAGAAGAAAGAGAATCCCTTTCTAAAAAGGCGAGAATACTCAAGAACGAGATCTTTGATGGTCTACACAGTAATTGAAACGAATGAAAGGTACCTAGATAGGACCCATTCTATGATTAACAATCCAGCCAATTCATCTTCTCCTGAGAATGAGGATTTTCCAAAATTCAGAATCGAGACTCTCTCATATTTATTCGATTTAGATCACTTCGAATTATACAGCCAGTTCTTTCCAAGAGAGTATTTCTCCAAGACCGAAGGATTGGCTCGTAGATTTGACCAGGAACTGAATTCTTTAGGGGACGATATTTCCGAGTTGGATGAAAATATGCCAGATGGTTTCATGAATTTTATAGAAGAAATTGAGGATCGCTTTGAAGATGAGGAGGGGCAATTTGCTAAAAGAAGGACAAGTCGCAGGAACGGAAGTCGATTCTTTCTCAAACAACTAATTGAAAAGAATCCAGAGAAGAATCACAAAAGAAGGGACCCTTTCGATAGTCTCCTCAAGAAACATTGGAATGATATTGAGGAGGAAACATATTCATACAAGGGATGGAGGCGGGGAATTGAGGATGCAATCGAAAAGAGAAAGAGACTTTACAACACTTTGAAGAATCTCCAGAGGGAGGAGGAAGATATACAGAAAGAATGGGCCAGAAATTATAACATTAAACCTACTTGGATTGAAATCGATGAGTGGTATAAATCGTAATTTTGTGCCAATTCTTTGGATCGATCTCACGGGAGACAGTGATGCTAGAGGAGTTTTTCCGTTTCTAATTAGAAGCTCCCAGATTTTATGTAAGAATGATTTAAAAATAGGTTGGATCTAGGAGATACCATCGGTAGAGAAGATGAGCAAAGAATTTGAGCAGTTTGACAGGCGAATTTCCCAGTACAGCCTGCCTTTGTATCTATTGAACTATCTTCCAGAACATAGGGAGGAATTGGAGAGAGAATTAGATGAGATCGATAATCCGAATCATCCTTGGTACGGGATAGATTACCTCAAACTCGTCGAATCAGTTGCCGATTTTCTCAGCTGTTCAATGCTGGTTCTTTCCAAAGGGGCGTAGAAAGGTATTGTTGGGATGTACATAACGGTGATAGAAACGCTTCCGATATTCAAAGCCACTGTCCAGATTTTGTATTAAGATGTGAAGAGAATGGTTATGAATATCATGTCGTAAGATTGCTCAAGGATCTGAGAGAACAGAGAAACGTCCTCTAATGGTTCATCAAGTATGTTTCGATCGGGTTTGAAATCCATTGGTGCATCCATATTCTTGTAGTCGAAATTCGGCTTCACAAAATCGTTTGTCTTCTTGAGAAGATTCTTCTTGAGACTCAATTCCAGCAGTTTCTGAGCCTCCTTGGGGGTAAACCATCTAAAATCAATTGAGGCCGAAAAAAACGAACTCCTTTTCAGACAACAGATCCTTTCCCTTTCTTTTGTATAGTTGAGCCAGACACTTCTTGAGTGATTCCATCAGCCGCACCTGTATTCTATACTCATTATCCCCCAACTACTATTTCCAATAAGAATCTGATGGTCCATCTGTGGATTTCAATTCGCGGATTCAAAGCCATCCTCATTTATTAAATAATATTATTGATTTCGTTAATAATAATTGAAAGGGATTAATAGAGACCCCCTCCTTATTGTTATTTGGATAGATAGAATAGAGTGAGAATTGATTTAGCAGCAGGTGGGAGAGGATTTTCCTACCAGATTACACTTTAAATTCGTCGATTATTCCGGGGTGAGAGTATTGGTTGAATCAAGACAGGTTGAAGACTCAAGAGCATCCGGAGAATCCAGCACTGTGGATGGGATTATATTGGAACTGGGAAGAGGTGTTGATATATCAAATTATCTGGAAGAGTTATGGAAGGCCGAGCCCAGACTCCGCCGAATACTGGTCTCCAGTGACGATTTTCTTGAAGTTAAGAACAGCGTTTCCGATCTATTGGCCGGGCATCAGGAATATCTTCAGTCCATCGAATGTGAGCTGGAGGACCTGGAGAGATATAATGCTATGGAATGTCTCAGAGTCCTGAATAATTTCTTATCTCCCAAGAACATCGAGCTTGCAGGTGTGAACAGTTTTGAACTTCTCTGGAGGGTGGTGAAAGAGGAACGAAAGGTTAGCAGGGCCTTCGTAGCAGAGTTCATCTATCTGTTCAGAGGAATCAATGGATGTTCCGGGATCTACGTGGAACGATCACCTCCATTCCTGGAACTGGGGGGAAGGAAAGCGGCCATGGTCCGGTCCAATCACCTGGATGAACTGGCATCCCGGTTCCTCAAACGCATCAACTCCTATCCGGTGGGACTCGATTCGGAGGTGATCCGTAGGCGCGAGAAGAACAGGGAGAGGGTCCTCGACTATTTCGATGGAAATGGAGAGGACTGGGAGGATTACCGGTGGCACATGCATAATGTCGTAAGAGGTCCTGAACCGCTGAGAGATCTTATCCAACTTACTGCTGGGGAAGAAAAGGCAGTCGAACTCGCTTCAGAGAAGAGCATACCTTTCGGTATCACTCCTTATTATGTCTCCCTCATGGATTATGAGGCAGGAAGGAAGAGAGATCATGCTATCAGATCCCAGGTGATCCCATCCCTCACTTATATTAAAAGACTGGTCCAGGGGAGGGGTGATGGGGAATACACCCTCGATTTCATGCGGGAACACGATACATCTCCCGTTGATCTGGTCACCAGACGTTATCCCATGATAGGCATCATCAAGCCCTACAATACCTGCGCCCAGATTTGCGTCTATTGTCAGAGGAACTGGGAGATAGACGAAGTTCTCAGCCATTCCGCTATGGCTTCCGAACAGAGTCTGGAAAGGGCCATAGAATGGTTTTCTGAACATCCAGAGGTGGTGGAAGTCCTCATTACTGGAGGAGATCCGGGCATTATGTCCAATGTGGTCCTGGACGACATACTGGAGAGATTCGCGGCGATGGATCATGTGGAGAGGATCAGAGTTGGAACACGGACCCCGGTGGTCCTCCCCATGAGGATAACCGACGAATTTGCGGAGATTTTGAATAGATACCACGAACTGCCCATGAGAGAAGTATGTCTGGTCACCCACTTCGAACACCCCTACGAGGTGACCCCGGAGGCAATGCAGGCAGTTCAGAAGATAAGGGGGCGAGGGATGAATGTCTATAACCAACAGGTGTTCACTATGGAGAACAGCAGGAGATTCGAAACTTCAGCGCTTAGGATGGCGTTGAAGAAGATAGGGGTGGATCCGTATTATACCTTCAATGCCCAGGGAAAGGAAGAAACGGGTCAATACAGAGTCCCTATACCCCGTATTCTTCAGGAGAGGAAGGAAGAAGCGAGGGTTCTGCCAGGGGTAACCCGCACAGACGAACCCGTTTTCAATGTCCCGGGCTTAGGAAAAACTCATCTCAGGGCATGGGAACATCACGAATACATTATGGTTTCCCCCAGAGGAGAGAGATTTTATGCCTTCCATCCCTGGGAGAAAAATATATCTCTCGCCCCCATTTTCATCTACAAGGATGTACCTGTTCTCGATTATCTTGAAAGACTAGAGAGCAGGGGGGAAGATATCAGGGAATACAGAACAATATGGTACTACTTCTGAGTGAGACTAGACCTTTTCGACCTCAACGATTTCTACATTCCCTCCCGACTCATCCACCCTTTCTATGAGAAAATCCACAACATCTTCGTATATCCTGGAAAAGGTAAAATATTTCCGCTCAGTAACCTCCTTCTTTCCCCCGAAGAATTTCTCTTTATGTCTCGTGAACTCCAGTTTGATCTTCACCCAGTAATCCGCTATTTCTTTCTTGATAGCGGTTATCTTATCCAGAGGTATTGTAAACATATCCCGATCGCCTCTTCCAAATTCTTGTCGCCGAGTTGTTGAGCCAAAATCCTCATATGAACTAATAGCTTGTTATCCTAGAATCTTTCAGCCCCTGAAGTTTCATATCCCGTTTGAATCCAAGAAGAATTTTCCTGTTGTCTCGGCTTAACTCATCTGAGGTCTCGATCTTCATCACTTCCCTCTCGAGCTTTTCGTCGAAGTCCAGCTGCCCCATTTTATCTAGTTGTAATGTGTAGGCCTATTTTGATAAAAGCTTTGAACCAAAGGTGAAGTGCGGGGGGAGGGATTTGAACCCTCGGACTCCTTCGAGACAAGGCCCTCAACCTTGCGCCGTTGGCCATGCTTGGCTACCCCCGCACCTGGCTTTCCGAAGGGTCCGAGTGTGAATGTTCGATTTTGTTATTAAACTTTCCATCCCTGACCACCTGTTGCATCATTATCGTCAGGGTGTGGTGGAGACAGAAAAGTATTGTTTAGCAGGAGTGGAATCATGGAACCCCAGCAAAATCTTATGATATCTCCCTGAAGGCTTTCCTGAATTCCCGGGCCGTCTCCTCTGGCGAGGCGGGGTTGATACCCATACCCGTTCCAATCTCAAATCCGCCCACGCCGATCAGGCGGGGTATAATGTGGACGTGCCACCTGAAGTACTCATGAAGGCCCCCGTCACAGGGGGCGCTGTGCACGAAGATGTTGTAAGGAGGATTGTCCAGAAGTTCATACAGTGTGCGGAGAGTACTCCCAATCACTATCGCAAGCTCCCGTATCCCATCATCATCCTCTTCCCCTAGCTGAGCGTTCTCCTCCTGCAGAATATGCATCTCGTAAGGGAAGTGAGAAGCGAACGGGAACAACGTGGTGAATCTCTCACCTTCGTGGATGATCCTTCTACCGTCAGCGCGTTCGGTTTCCAGGACATCGTGTAGCAGCAGTGCCCCACCGTCCCGGTAATACGATTCAGACATCTCCATCTCCCTTTCCACCGCGGAAGGGATCATCGGGGAGGCGATAATCTGGGAATGGGAGTGTTCCATCGAAGAACCGGCGAATTCACCGAAATTCTTGAAGATCTGTATGTACTTGATGCCGTCGCACTTCTCCGATATCTCCCGGTACCTCGCCCTGTAGGCTTTCAGCACCCTCGTCATCTGACCGAGAGACATGACCGCAGGATGGACAGCGTGCTCCGGTGTTTCCACCATCACCTCGTGCTGACCGTACCCACCCATGGAAAAGGTGGGTCCCTCTCCCCTCATATGCTGATCTGCCTTCCTCTCCAGAGCGGGAAACATATTGGGGAATACCCTCACCCTCCACCCCGGAGAGTCAGGAGCGGAGTCTCCTCTATCCGCCCACACTTCTGGAGGTGTCTGGTCTTCGTTTCCCGCGCAGAAAGAACAGGTCTTCTTCTCCGTCTTCCTGCTGGGTGGTTGACGGTGAGGTGACGGCCTCCCAGCTCTGTTGGGAGCGATGATCACCCAGTTACCAGTCATCCAATCACTGCGTATCTCCGAGTGGTTCATTGAATCCCGGTTTTGAATTGGGAAGCTCGAATATCCCTTTTTCCCAGCCACAAGCCTGATTGGTAGATCTTCTCGGGCAAGTCAATGTTTTATATCTTGAAGGGCGTCAACATTGCTCAGGGCAGGCCCAAGAGGCTATAGGTCTTCGACATTCACGGGCAGACAGGGTGATGCACGTTGGACACTTGGGATGAGATAAAAAAATTGCACAGCAAGAATGAAAGAGATACAGCTTCAGAGACTTAGGAATCAGTTACATAAGGTGTGCGAATCTTCCGACTTCTACAAGAGCAGGATAAAGGGAGGGGGAGTTCGTCCCGAAGATGTGAAGACTCTTGAGGATGTCATCTGCGCTACCCTTTATGTCAAGTCTGACCTAAGAGACCACTACCCTACCGGCCTGTTCGCTGCCCTCAGGAACCAAGTGATCAGATATCATGCCTCTTCAGGCACTACCGGAAAGCCCATGGTCGCAGGCTATACTCAATCGGACATCGAAGCATGGACAGATTCCCTGGCCAGGGCGCTGACTTCCTGTGGCCTGGGGAGAGAGGACGTCATCCAGGTGAGCTACGGATACGGATTGTTCGCCGGAGGACTGGGCCTCCACTGCGGCACGGAGAAGATAGGGGTGGTGGTGGTACCCACCAGTGTGGGCAATATAAGCCATCAGATTGAACTCATGCAAGACCTTGAAGTCACCGCAATCGCCTGCACACCGTCCTACCCACTCAATATGGGCGAAGTTGCGGAGTAGATGGGTGTTTCTATTGATGATACCGAGTTGCGAACGGCCCACTTGGGCGCGGAACCGTGGTCGGAGAAGATGCGGAAACGTATCGAGAGTTGGCTAGGTATAAGCGCATACGATATATACGGGACCTGCGAACTCTCGGGGCCGCTGTTCACCGAGCGCAGTGAGCAGAACGGCATCCACGTCTGGGCCGACATGGCCCTGGTGGAGATAATCGAGCCGGGGACCGGGGAGCCCGTGGGTGAGGGGGAGAAGGGGGAACTGGTGATTACCATGCTTGCCAAAGAGGCTTTGCCCATCATCAGGTACAGAGTTGGTGACATCACCAGGGTGCTGGAAGAGGAATGCGGTTGCGGCCGCACCCACCCCAGGATCGGAAGGATTCAGGGGGGGTGGATGACATGCTCATCGTCAGGGGCATCAACGTCTTCCCTTCACAGGTAGAACACGCCCTGATGTCCATACCAGGGGCGGGCAATCACTTCCAGGTGATCGTGGAAAGAACAGGTGCCCTGGGCAGCATGACGGTCCGAATCGAAGTGAGTGAATCTGCATTCAGCGACAAGATCGATGATCTTATGGCCCTGAAGGAGAAGATCGCCCACACACTCAGAAACACTATTAACATCAAGGTGAATGTAGAGCTGGTTGAACCCGGTTCCCTCCCCCGGTCAAAGGGCAAGGCGGACCGGGTGATAGACAAGAGATGGACTGAATGAACGAATACATGATCAATCAGATCTCGATATTCTCGGAGAATCGCCCCGGCCGCCTGGCTTCAGTGGCCAAGACTTTACAGGACAAAGGGATCAACATGCTCGCGTTCTGCATTGCGGAAGCAGGTGCCTTCGGGGTGATCAGGGCCCTGGTGAGCGATCCCGAGAGGGCCTATCACACACTCAAAGACATGGGATTCACATTGACCTGTTCAGAAGTGATAGGGGTTAAGATGAAGAACGAACCGGGTGGCCTATACGAAGTGGCCGAGATTCTGGAAGAAGACGAAATCAATATCGAGTACTCGTATGCGTACACCGGCAGGGAGAACTCAGTCTTAATCCTGAGGGTGGACAAGATCGAAGAGGCCATCGAAAGTATGCAGCAGAGGGGACTCGAGCTACTTAGGGCTGATGATGTGCTCCGCTAACCCACCACTTAACGGGCAGCACAGTGAGATTTAAGTACGAACCGATAGATAGTGACCCGTCAGGAGAGGGAGGGCAGCTGACGGTAGGGCATTGACCCAGCTGAGGAAGGTCCCCCCTCCGAGAGAAGGTGGATCGCGAAAGGTGATCGGGTGAGAGCCCGGGCAAGGGCGCAGAAACGACACAGCCTGGTCCGAGGATGATTCGTCTGGCGATGACGTTGGTCCGGGATTTGGTGAAACGGCGACTCCCCACCGGAGCAAGCCCAAACAGCCGGGAAGATTTCTCTAGACCGGCGGGTAGGGTGCTAAGTTGAATGCTGCCTGAAACAGAAGGGGGCCTACTACCCTCACCTGACCAACCCTTTTCGGAGCTGAGGAATTGTGGGGTCCCCAGAGCCCCACTTCGTCGATAGAGTATTAAAGTCGAGCTGAAAGACTTCTGGCAAACAGAATTCTTTCACATGCAATGCTGATAACTCAGTAGTTTACCATTTAAAATAATATTGTAGCGAATATCTTGCACCAATGCAATCATGCAGCGCGTAACTGGTTAATACTTAACACGCGTTATATTGTTTAGACTTTCAGGGGAGGTATACTGTGGAAATTACAAAAGGAACACTGTATCTATTTATGGAAAGAGTCCCCCTCAAGACCCATCGGGTCGTGAGGGAAGAACTTTCACGAGGTAGGAAAGCACTTTACATCTCCAAGAAGGCTCCTAATATACTCCGTTCTCAATTCGAATTCGATGATAGTATTTTCAAGACGAAGTGGTTGAGTCCGCGGACCAGGGAAGTCTGCATACCTCCGATGAATCTGGAGTTGTTCAAGAAGGACATCAAGGATTTCATCATTACTAACGAGAACGGTCTGGTTGTGATTAACGGTCTCGATGTGCTTGAGAAGTGGAACGGCTTCTATCCAGTCCTACAGGTCCTTAAGATGCTGGGCAGGGAGCTGAAGGACAAGAACAACAACATCATCATAAGTCTCAACCCGGCGAGCCATTTCAGCAATGATCTTGACAAGCTGAAAGTGATCTCATACCGCACTGTTTCCAGCGGTTCCTAAATCACTTCACCAGTCTTGTGTTAGCCCCTACTTGTCTGTCCCTCTCCGTCGGGGGAGGATGTTCTTGCAATCCACAAACTAAATAATTCATCTGAGTATAATGGAGTAGTTCCTATGAGACTCATCGGGATGAGCAAGAACGGAGATCGCGCAAAGATAGATTTCTTTGGGTGTCCACTGAGCTGTGATTACTGTACGCACCTCGATCGGGAGAAGATCGAATACGATGTTATGGACGTCCTGGAATTCGTTGCCGACCCCTCGGTAGAGGAGGTTTATTTGGGAGGAGCAGAACCGACCCTACAACAAGAGGGGGTACTGGAGATACTAAATCGTCTCCAGAGGATGGAGAAGAAGGCGATACTGAAGACCAGCGGTTATGATCCTGACTTCATTGAGCAGACTATAGGACTCGTTCACAAGTATATAGTGGAGGTCAAGTGTCCCATTGACTCACTGAAGTGCAACTCAGACCTTGCCGGTTTGAGCGAAAAGAGAACGGAGATATATTTAAAACGATTGGAGAAGACTATAGAGATTCTCAAAGGTCAGAAGGTCAGAGTCTGGATTCGCGTAATTCCAGGTTTCATAGACCAGGAGATAATGGAAACGATAGGAGAACAGATATCGGGGACTGCCACAGAGGCTATGCTATATCAGTTCTTGAGCAACCCCGACAATGACGCACCTTTTGCGGGCTTTGACAAACCGGTTCCCCAAGAGTCAGAGATGGTATCCCTGGGTAGAGTATTGGTCAATTACGTCCCCAGAGTGATCATTCAGGGCGACGGTTTCTACAACGAGTTCAAACAGGCTAGCCAGAGTGACTAGACTTCCCGGGTAACCATGGAGAATTGACTGTCGCTAGATGTCTGCCAATGCTGTTCATTTGAGATAAGACCAGCAGTCAGTCAGCAATCCTCTGAATGAACTTCTTCACCTGAATATCCATCTGTTTGGTGAGGATCTCGATCTCCAAGGGATCACTATCTTCAAAACGAATAGTGACAGCGTCGCCCTCCCGCTCCATTACGAGGGCGCTATCTGTTTGTTCAACTACAGTCATACCGAACTGTTCAAAATATTCTATGGCTTTCTCAACCAGCTTATCCTTCGGGAATCTACTGACCGCTCCGTATCTCATCTCTCCTCCTCCATGCAGCATATGCTCTCCACAACTATTAAGATATCTCCCGTTGGTACAGCGGCCCTCAATGGAGCAGCCAAGCTGATAATACGGTAGATAGATTCTACCAACCAACGCGAAGCTCAGCAGCTGGTGTGCTCGATAGCTCCAGTGGGACATGCGTCGACGCAGAGACAACATTCAACACATTCGTCTATCCTCACTGGTACTGCCTTGTTGTCCTGAAGCTCGTATACGTCAGTGGGACACTCCTCGATACAATTTCCAATGCCCTCACACTTATCTTGATCGACTAGAATTTTGAAACCCAGATCGCTTTCGTATTCCTTTACAGCCATATTATCTCCCTCTCTGTTACTCGATTAGCTTGTTTAATTTTGATTCAAAAAGTAATATAAATTATTATGCCTCAACCCAAATATCTAGTTCATCATGAGACTCTGATATGTTACATACCGGAAGATTAACCTATTTCGCGTTCATATCTTACACGCAATGGGCATAGATAAATCTCCTGCTCTGGATAGGAATGCGGAGATCATCCTTAAAAGAAGGTACTTGAAGAAAGATGATCGGGGAGAGGTAGTAGAGAGCCCGGAGGAGATGTTTCGCAGGGTGGCCAGAAACATCTCCTCAGTATCCATCGAGTACGGAGATAGAGATGTTGGTCGCGAGGAAGAGGAATTCTTCGATATGATGGTAAGTTTGGACTTTCTCCCCAATTCGCCCACACTCATGAACGCTGGTACTGAGATACAGCAGCTGGTGGCCTGTTTCGTCATCCCCATCGAAGACTCGATTGAGAGCATATACGATGCCGTGAAATCAGCAGCTCTGATTCATCAGAGCGGGGGTGGGACCGGTTTTTCCTTCTCCAAACTGAGACCTTCGGGAGATATCGTAGGCTCCACGGGGGGTGTGGCCTCCGGCCCTCTGTCCTTTATGAAGGTGTTCGATGTCGCCACAGAGGCCATCAAACAGGGGGGCAGAAGGCGCGGTGCTTCCATGGGCATACTTAGGGTGGACCACCCCGACATCAGAGGTTTCATTCACTCCAAGGGAGACCCTGAGGCCCTGAAGAACTTCAACATATCCGTAGCTGTCACCGATGATTTCATGGAGCGGGTCTCGGGAGAGAGAGATTATCATGTGATCAACCCAAGGACGGGGGAATCCTGGGGTACATTGAACGCCTCAGAGATACTGGAAGAGATCAGCCATATGGCGGTAGAGACTGGAGACCCGGGCCTGATATTTGTCGATGAAATCAACAGAGACAACCCCACCCCATTGCTGGGAGACATCGAGGCCACTAACCCATGCGGCGAGGTCCCCTTACTCCCCTACGAGGCCTGCAATCTGGGATCCATCGATCTATCCAGGCTGACCGATGGAGAGAGGTTCGACTGGGAAAGATTCAGAGAGCTGGTGCACAAAGGAATACGTTTTCTGGATAATGTGATCGATGCTACCAGATTTCCCATGGAGGAGACTGAGACGATCGTAACCGGAAACCGCAAGATTGGGCTGGGAGTGATGGGTTTTGCGGACTCACTGATAAAGATGGGTATGACTTACGGGAGCGAAGCATCTCTTGAATTCGCCTCCGAGTTGAGCACCTGCATGAGGGAGGAGGCGGAGAAGGAATCGACGAGGATCGCGGAGAGCAGGGGCAGTTTCCCCAATATCGAAAAGAGCGTGCTGGAAGCTCCCAGAAGGAATGCTACTGTACTTAGCATAGCGCCCACGGGTACGATCAGTATGATCGCTGGATGTTCGAGCGGTATAGAACCGATATACGCCGTTTCCTACACCAAGAACGTGATGGAGGAGGAGCATTTGAGGATCACGCACCCCTATTTCCTTCAGCTCTCCAGGGAAGAGGGGTTCTACTCAGATGAGTTGATCGAGAGAGTCTCCAGAAAGCACTCCATTCAGGATATGGAGGCGATACCAGAGGAGGTTCGCGATCTCTTTCCCACCGCCCACGATGTCCTACCTCGGGAACAGGTGAAAATACAGTCCATATTCCAGGAGAATGTGGACAATGCGGTCTCAAAGACGATCAACCTGCCCGGGGGGTATGGACAGGAAAGGGTAAAGGAGATATTCAAGTTTGCTCATCAACTGGGATGCAAGGGGATCACGGTGTACAGGGAAGGTGCCAGGTCGGAACAGGTACTCACCCTCGACCCCAGAAAGACCTGTCCAAAATGTGGGGCAGAGATCGGCATCCAAGAAGGTTCTTTCGTATGCAAGAGGTGCGGCTACTCTTGAGTGATACAGGCATTATCTGATAGTGTCCTGGCCTCCAGCAGCACACGAGAACCTGGGCCGGGTCTGTAACCAAATTATCAGAAATGATAGAGGAAGCGACTGTATTATATCGAGTGCTCATCGATTTCCTTGTTGCTATTCGACGAAATCCAGTCGGCACCTGGAGTAAAGATCTGGACGGTCGGACCCTGACAGTGCACAGCAACCCAGGCTGACTTCACAGAAGAACGTCAAGACTTCCCCTATATTTCCTCCTTGGATTGACCGTGAAGTCAGCCGAAATATTATTTTCGTATCTATCAAACAATTCTGAATGGTGGGCGAATTGCTCTGCAAGTATTATCCGTTCTTGCCCTGTACTGGAGATGATTATTCTGCGGTAAATAATGTATAAACATATGCATTATAGTTCATAAATGTTATATATTGATTTTACATTATCATTTTCCATGAGAATACTGAATAATGAGAGAAAGGTTCAGCTTGACGTTGAAGACATACCTAAAAAATGGTATAACATTCTGCCTGACCTGCCTGAACAGGTTCCTCCTCCACTCAATCCTGAGACCAAGGAGCCCATATCCCCGGAGGATCTGGAGGCCATTTTTCCCAAGACTTTGATAGCGCAGGAGATGTCTGATAAAAGGTATATCGACATTCCTGATGAAGTGCGTGATGCTCTGGTGCTTCTTAACCGCCCGAGTCCACTGCAGAGGGCGACGGGTCTGGAAAAAGTGCTGAACACTCCAGCTAAGATATACTACAAACGGGAGGACCTGAGTCCCACTGGCAGTCACAAACCGAATACAGCCATTGCCCAGGCTTATTACAACATGAAGGAAGGGTTTGAGAGATTGACCACAGAGACGGGCGCCGGACAGTGGGGATCTGCCCTCTCACTCGCCTGCCAGCTGTTTGACATCGACTGTGAAGTTTACATGGTGAGGATTAGCTACGACCAGAAACCCTACAGGCGGAACGTGATGCAGACCTACGGTGCCGACATTTACCCCTCACCTAGCGAGAGGACCAAATTCGGTAAAGGTGTAATGGAAAAAAATCCAGATCACCACGGATCGCTGGGCATCGCCATCAGCGAAGCCATCGAGGTTGCGGTTCAAGACGACAAGACGAACTACTCGCTGGGCAGCGTGCTGAATCACGTGATGCTCCACCAATCGGTCATAGGCCAGGAAGTGATCAAGCAGCTCGAGATACTGGACATAGAACCAGATTACATGATCGGTTGTGCTGGGGGTGGAAGCAACCTGGCTGGTTTCAGCTTCCCCATGATCAAGAAAAAATTGGACGGCAAGATAGATACCGAATTCATAGCCGTAGAGCCCAAGGCGGTTCCCACCCTATCCAACGGGAAATATGAATATGACTTTGGTGATACAGCAGGAATGACTCCTCTGCTCAAAATGTACACCCTGGGGCACGAGTTTGCACCTTCACCCATCCATGCTGGAGGTCTAAGGTACCACGGCATGGCCCCCACTCTGAGTATACTGAAGAAGGAAGGAGTCTTCACCCCGATGACCTACAACCAGATAGCGACCTTTGAAGCGGGCGTCAAGTTCGCAAGGGCTGAGGGCGTAATACCCGCACCGGAGACCAATCACGCCATAATGGCCGTCATAGACAAGGCCCTGGAGGCCAAGAGGAATAATGAGGAGAAGACGATTGTCTTCAACTTCTCTGGCCACGGGCTGCTGGATCTCTCCGGTTACGGGACCTACCTGGAAGGAAAGCTGGACGCTTCTGTCTGAGACTGCATGCAGTCCCACTCCTGGGACCCGGAATGAGAGGTCCCCTACGACAATCCGGGTCCGGGAATTTTCATTTTTACAGCTGGTCAAAATTGCTGAAGTATCCCCGCTTCATCGAACATCGAGCCTGCTTGCCGGTCACGGTACTGGCCTAAGGAATAGAAAGTCGAGCTGTCCTGCATCCAGCTATTTGGTGCCCAAGTCAACTCGGTCAGAAACCGTCCATTTCTGTAAGATCGTTGAACATGCCATAAGGGCAGGTGGTAATGCAGAGTGAACACTGTTCTTTAGTGTACTCCGTAACATGGAATACTTCCCTCCTCTGAATCTCCTTCATCTTGGGCCCAGGGTCGAACTCGGCCAGACACTCCGAACGCTCGAATTCCGCACCATCGATGGCTTCGGTGGGGCATTCTCTCACACATATAGCACACATCCTGCAGACCTCAGTCTGCATCGGCTGGTCGAGATCGACATCCATCTCCGCGAACACGGCCGTGAATCTCATCCTGGGACCCCACTCCCTATTGAGCACTAGATTGTTCTCTCCCATGACGCCCAACCCGGCCTGAACCGCGGCTCTTCTCAGATCTATCGTCTCCCAGGACTCCTCAAACTCCAACGGTTCAGCCTGAACCCCATCTCCCTTAACGCCATTGTCAACTTCCTTGCACTATTCTGCAACCTCTCATAAATCCACTTACTCCATCGTACCTGACCGCTGATCTCTACCTTATATACAAACTCTGCAGATCGGTCCGGGGTGACCAGCGCCAGCACTATGGTCTTGCTAAGATCAGTATCTGCCCCGATCTGGTTTGAATCCACGATGCCCACCAGATCGAAACCGGAGTCAAGGGCCATCTCCTTGATCGTTCCCGCAGAGACCCCAGGTATTCCCATACTCTTCTCAATACCCGATATTCCCTAAAAATATCTTGCTGCCAGTAATCATTGTGGAAAGAAAGGCGAAACCAGAATGGTAAACACATCGGTAAAAGAATACTACCACTTTATCTGTAGTTCAGTTGATAAATATTGTTATCCGAAGGTTTAATAACTATTCAAGAAGATAAGGAATAACTACCCGTTTGTAAGTTGCTGTGGAGGAATCATTTGATAACGGACCAAGGCTCTCAACACCATGTCTCTGGCATTGGATCACTACATGCAACAGTAGATGGTTCTGCCGTCCCTTTCGATTTTGGGAGGATGTACCTCATATGCAGGGAGCCGGTGGATGAGGCTTTTGATATTGCCAAGGATTTGGGGGAGGACAAGAATGTTCTTCTCCTGTCCAGATATCACCCCGATCTACTCGAGAGGCTTTGGCCAGATGAGAATTTTCAGTCCGTTTGGCTGTGCGAGAGGAACGGTAAATCCAATATCCATCCTTCCCAACTATCCAAGATCAGCAATAATGTCGCTTCTTACATGGAGAAGCACGAAAGCCCGATCGTCGTGCTCGATGGTGTAGAGTATCTTTCTGCCTTTAATGACTTCAACAGGCTGCAGATGTTCATCGAGACCCTGAACGAAATGGCTATGGAATCACATGCGATACTTCTGATTCCACTAGACTCTCGTTCTTTTGATCGTCGTTCAATTGCAAGGCTGAGGAGGTTTGCTGAGGTTGTTTGTTAGAATCAATCTCAGCTAGTTGATCTGCTGGATAATTGGGGAACGTGTCCCACAGTTTCTCTTTTTCTTTCTGTTCCAGGGTCAGGGGATCAACGCATATGAACATCTCAGCCCTCTTCTCCTCCAGCAACTCGTTGATGCTACTCAGTATATCAATCACTTTCTTGAAGTCGTTCCATATCAGGACGTATTCCAACCCATCTATGAAGATCAGCCTCTTGTTATCGTCCAGACCCTTCTCGATGATGTTGATAAACCGCTCAACCGATTTGGGCGAAATGGTGTCTTTGCCCTTGCGGGTACTCAACCAGTGACACTCCAGGTCTCCAAGTCCGTACTTCTTCCTTACATAATCGGGATGGAGCCTTGTGATACACAACCCTTCTTTTCCCTCGTCGAGAATCTTTGAAAGTGCCTGGAAACCGTACCTGGGATAATCCTCCACCAGCAGCGATATTTTCGATACTTCGTCTTTTCTGACCATTTTATCTCTCCAAGCTTGAGTGGCAATTTGGCGGTTTTCTTATTTAAAACCGATTTGAGCATGCTACATTTGCAGCAATAATCTTTTTTCTAAGTAAGCTGATTAAGTGGGCGTGACTCGATCCGACCGGAAGAATCTGATCACCTCCAAAGAGAAGGTGGTCATCCATCTCCTGGACTACCATAAGTTCCGTCACGATTCCGCCGCCCCAGAAGAGGTCACCCAGGACGGGATAGCGGAAGCCATTGACGTGGGCAGGAACAACGTATCCAAGGTAGTGAGAGATCTGGTCAAAGAGGATATCCTCACTGTGCAGAAGAAGCATGTGCGGGGGATGAAGCGGATCAGGAAGGTGTACTTTCTCACCCACATGGGATTCCAACACGGCGTGTCTCTCAAAGAGGAGATCGAATCGGTGGGGGTAACCGTGGTGGACTTCGATCAGGAAGAGACAGAGGACCAGGTGGGCAGACTGAACATGTATCTGCCCAATAGCTATTCCCTCATCGAACTCGCTTCTGCGGTCACCAGAGGCACCTTCGACTGCCCTTCATTCTACGAGTCAAAAAAGAAAGAAGAAAGGAGGTTTGTAGACTATACGGATAGAAAGCCCACTGTGAGGGAGTTCTTCGGGCGGGAGCAGGAGTTGGAGAAACTAGAGGATTTTATCGAGAAAGATGAGGCCAATATCCTCTCCGTATTCGGTATAGCCGGTATAGGCAAGACCACACTACTGGCGAAGTTCGCCCAAGATGTCAGGAGCAAGATTCACGTCTTCTGGTACAAGGTCCATGAATGGGTGACCCCCAAGATCCTCCTGAACCCTCTGGCCGAATTCCTGTCGAACATAGGGAAGAAGGGACTGGAACGATATCTCAGTCAGACCGATGCTCTCAGTATGGGGGAGCTGTGCACCATACTGGAATCCGACCTAAAAGGTGTCAGTTCCCTAATCATCATAGATGACATCCAGAATGCAGGGGAGGAGGTGAGGGGTCTGCTGAGGGCCTTGACTTCAGTGATGAACAATTTGCCCAAGCTGCGGCTCATCACCGCCAGCAGAGAGATGCCCGAGTACTACAGCAGGAGTGACGTGATCTCCGGCCACATCGAGGAAATACATCTGAAGGGACTGGAGCGGGGCAGTGCAATCGAGATGCTCAGGGCCAAGCATCACCCTGGGATATCGATAGAGGATGTGTTCGATGCCACCGACGGTCATCCACTGTTCCTTCAGTTGGTGGAAGATCCGCAGTCCATTCTGAAAAAAGACGTCCGTATGTTCATCGAACAGGAAGTTTATTCGAAGCTGAACATGGGGGAGAAGCACATCCTGGAGATCGCCTGCATTTTCAGGTACCCAGTCATGATGGATGCCTTCTTCGCCATGGAGGAGGAGATTCAAGAAGAGCTTGGCAATTCAGTGGAAGAGATGAGCTACCAGGACTACATGGTCGATTACGAGACCATCGACGACCTGCTCACCAAGTCCATGCTGCAGGAATCCACGGGGCGTATGATCGGTATGCACGACCTGATCAGGGAGTTCTTCTATTCTCGTTTGAGCCCCAGGCAACGGCGGACGTATCACAGGGCGGCTTCAAAGTACTACCTGGAAGACTCCTCCATATCATCTTACGTGGAAGCGCTCTATCATTCTCTGCAGGCTGAAGAATTCGATACCGCCGTCCAGATAGCTGCAGGTCACGGCAGGCAGATACTCAAGAGGGGGTACACCGCCCTGTTCGCTCCCCTGGTGGAAGAGCTGTTGAGTGGGCACCAGGAAGTGATGGAGAAAGACAAGATCGAGCTGCTGTTGCTGCTGGGCAACATCAACGAGGTTAGGGGGGAGTGGGACCAGGCTCTGGCGAACCTCAGACGAGTGATACAGATCGCTTCTGAAGGCGAGGACACACGACTGATAGCCGAGGCCCATAGAAGGATCGGTGCCATATATCTGAGGAGGGTAAACTTCGACGAGTCTATGTTTCATCTGGAGAAGAGTCTTTCTCTGGCCCAGGAGTCCGAGGATGTGGCCACCCTGATGGAGGTGCTCTACGATCTGGGAGGGAACGCGGAACGCAGGGGTGAGATGCAGGAGGCCCTCTCATACTTCGAGCATTCCCGTGACCTGGCCAAATCGATTGGGAACGATGTAGGGCTGGGGAAGGCACTGTACGGCATGGGGAGGGCCCATGAACAGATGAGGGAGTACAAGAGGTCTATTCGGTTGAAGGAGGAGGCACTGGAAGTCCTGGAACGAACGGGTAACGCCAACGAAATAGCCAAGGTGTGTACCAGCCTGGGCATCGATCTGAAAGAGGTGGGGGACATGAAATGGGCGATCGAATACCAGGACCGGGCTATAGACCTGGCGCAGGAGGGCGGAGACGTGAGCACATTTGGCTACGCATTGTCAAACGCTGCCGCTTCCTACCTCGAAATGGGCAACGTGGAGAAAAGCGAGGAGCTGATAGAGAGAGCAAGCTCCATATTTGAAAACCTGAAGGACAAGATGATGATCTCCACTATGCACCTCTACAGAGGATACGCCTTCTCGGCCAAGAATGAATGGAACTGGGCCAAAGAGGAGTTCGGAACTGGTCTGGAAATCATGAGGGGGCTAAGGGTACCAGTGAAACTGAGCACATGGCTGTACGAGATCGGTATGCTGTACCTCCAGAATGAAGACACCTCGGAGGGGAAATCGCTGCTCAGGGAGGCGCTGAAGATCGCTGACGAAACCGATCATGAGAATCTGAGAAGGGAGATCACAGATACGATATCCGCTGTGGAATAGGTCTCCCACATAGATAGATCTCAAGAAGGACCCTGAACTGAATTGTCAACCGGAGCTACCGGCTCTACTGGATCGCATACAGCACTCTGATTCTTAGTCTCAGGAACAGCGGATACTCGTTCGATGAAGGAGACGTCAAAGAGGCCGTACATCGTGGGGCATTGGTCCCCGGCGGTACATGCGGACACGGTGGTTCAATACGATAAGGCGGGTGCCCTTGTCTACTGGGGCGGTGAATTCAGGAAAGTGGGAGAAGCGGTGGGAGACATGTTCACCACATAGCGGCATAACGATCTTACGAAGAGGCGAAACGCCTCAAACTATCAGAAGATCAGTGGAAGAGAAAGTGTTCAAAGTGGGATGGAAAATGTTTAAAAAGAGGGATCAGTGGGGAGAGTTTCCAGGGATCCCTAGTGTTGGCAGCTCAAGATTGAGATCCAATGAAAAACCCCACGAATGAGGGCTGTTCCCAGGTATTCCAAGTGCAGTCGCATCTGTTACGCTGTGAGGAGAGTTCCCAGGTATGCCATGAGGACTGTTACCCGGTATGCCGTTCGCACCATCACTTCCTAGACCTACAGGAAGCATTCCTGAGACCACCATCGCAGCTGCAGCCACGAAAAGGGCCACGGTAGCTATTATTGCAATAATTGATTTCCTTTCCATATTTACCAGCCTTGTTTTTAGCTATTTGCCCTCGATGCTATAAAAAAGGTATTTGAGCATGCTACAGTTACTTTTTTATACTATGAAATGGAGGAACACTCTGGATGGTCCATTACCAGACCCTTCGCCTACTGCTCTCTACAAGGTTACATTCATTACCGATAAATCCATGAGAGGAATGCAGAGGATTCGGAGATTTAAACATGGATATATTAGCTACAGGCGGATCAGGATTCTTGGGAGGACATGTTGTTGAAGCTCTGGTAGAGAAGGGGCACACTGTGACCCTGCTGGCTAGGGAGACTAGCGATCTCTCAGCAGTGGAGCATCTGGGCCTGGACGTTCACTACGGTGATCTGAACGACGTGGATTCCATAGAGAAAGCGGCCAAGGGGAAGGAAACTATGGTGCATTGCGCGGGTGCCGTCAAGCATGTGACACCTTACTCCTTCCTTCATGACGTTAACGTCAAAGGAACGAGGAACATGGTCATTGCCGCTTCAAGAACCGGGGTCCAGAGGATAGTACACGCCAGTTCTCTCGGAGTGAGGGGATTCGGCTCCAACGGTGGTCCTGAGAACTACAGGAATATCAAGGATAAGTACTGTCGGTCCAAGGCAGAGGCCGAACTGGTGCTGTTTTCAGAGTGCGAGTCCAGAGACATTGAGGCGGTGGCTCTCCGTCCCGGGGTGATCTACGGGCCTAGGGACTTCACCGCTTCATATCACTGGTTCAAGATGGTGGATAACGGAGGGACATATCTGATAGGGGATGGGACCAGCCCGTTTCCTTTGATCTACATCGAGGATCTCAAGGATGTGTTCGTGGAAGCCCTTGAAAGAGATGTTTCGGGGGAAGCGTTCGACCTGGACGGCGAAAATACGGCTTCTCTGAAAAGGGTGCTTGAGCTAATAGCAAACGAGCTGGACAAGGAGATAGATCCCCGGGAGATCAACTATTACCTGGCCCTCCTGATGGCATATATCTCAGAATTCAGGGCCAGACTCAGTGGGTATGAGAAGGAAGCGGGGATCTCCAAGTTCGTGGTGAGATTGTTCGGCTCCGGGGGCAACAAGAGAGTGGATTGTTCAAAGGCGGAGGAGATGCTGGGCTTTGACGGTGGTACCCCTCTTGAAGAGGGTATCAGGGCCACTGCGGAATGGTACAAGAATACCAGATAGACCGACTTCATACGATGGTGATATGTTGCCATCGATATCTGTAAGTAGGTTAAGGAAGTCTTCGTATATCGAAAATCATGCTGTCCGAGGGCGATGGTTCAAACATCGAGGGTATCATCTTCGATCTAGACGGTACGCTGGTGGACAGCAACATAGACTACTATGAGATGAAAGCTAGAGCGATAGTTCTCCTGGAGGGGGAGGGGGTACCCGAAGACCTTCTGTCCTGGGAGCTCACCATAGCTGAGGTCATGGAAAGAGCGCGAGACCTCCTTGGCCACAATTCACACAACGAAGTATGGTTGAGCATCGAAGATTCATTCAAGGCGGTTGAACTGAAGAGCCTGGATCAGATGAATTCGATCAACGGGGTGGGGGACTTACTGACCGAGATCAGGGAATCAGGCTACGAGGTGGGAGTACTTACCAGAGCTTCGAGAGGGTACGCTGAGAGGGCGCTGGAAACGATGGGCATAGAGAAAGCTATCCATCATATGATCTGTAGGGACGATTTCGCCTGGTATGAGGCCAAACCGGACCCCATCGCCATGCGAAGGTTGACCACCCTGCTGGACACCTCCCCCGAATACTGCCTAATGATCGGTGACCACTACCTGGACATGAAATGTGCCCTGGCCAGCGGGGCGAGATTCATAGGCGTTCTGTCCGGATCGTACGGCAAATCCGAATGGCAAAGGGCGGGGTGCAGAGAGATCTTGAATGATGTTTCTGAGCTCAGAAGATTGCTGCCGTGACCTTGCTCCACGATGCGATGCTATTCAATCTATACGAGTCGACTCATAAGAAGCGGCGTGGGTTGTCGGGGGGCGCAGCCTCCTTCTGGTCAGCTGCCAAGCAGATAACCACTATGAAAGAGTCTTGCCCTTTCTTTTCTCCTTGTATGATTCAGCACAGACCTCCGAGCAGAAGTAATAGTCCTGGCCGTTGATCTTGACCTTAACCTCGTCCTCCAGTATAGTGGAGTTACAGTTAGGACATTCCAGGACCAGTCCGGCACTTGAGTGCACCAGTGCCCGATGCTGTTCCTTGACCACCGAGACCACATTGGCGATATCATACTCGATGATCTCAGGAATGTCGCCAAGCCTCATAATGAACTCATTTATCTGGTGTGAATCCGTGAAGGTGCAGGTAAGCAACAGGCGGCCGGTGCTCAAGATAAAGACCTTCCTCACATGTTCATTGGACTTGAAACCCTGGGCTACCGGTTCTAACTCCGAGGGTTTGGTCTTGATATTGAGGGTCACGCTGATCTCCCCTAGTACCTCCGGATCCAGGTCGACACAATACCCCCTGATGATGCCCATGTTCTTCATATTGGAGATTTTATTGCTGATCGTGGGCACGCTTACGTCCACCCTCTCCGAGATCTGTCGGAAGGAGAGTCGACCGTTCTGTTGCAGGACCCTGAGAATATTCAAGTCCGTCTCGTCCAAACGCATGTATTAAACATTGAATGAGATAGGTAATGAAGTTTGCTGTTTGTTAATCCTATAGGTGCATATTTTCAATTTATTTTGGCATCTAACGATATTCTTCACTTATGATAATGATACAGCCACGAAGCGATTGTTGATGCGGAACAGTGATTATTAGGTATAACAATTGTAACAGCGATGGAAGATAATATCGGCCCGGGCGCTGATCAAGAAAGATACAGCCCTGTCAAGGAAACACGCAGGGTGACTTTTGGGCTTCTAGACATGACCTGTGCCACCTGCGCTGAGACCATACAGGAGACCCTCTTATCACTGGAGGGTGTGTACGAGGCCACCGTTAACCTGGCCTCGGAGAGGGCCGTCGTTGATTATGATCCCTCCATGTTAGACATGGACAGCATGGCCAAGGCGGTGCGGGAGGCGGGATACGATGTGGTCATCAACGAGGTCATATTCTCCATTGGGAACATGACCTGCGCCACCTGTGTCAAGAGCGTGGAAGGGGCACTGATGAGCATGGAGGGTGTGTACGAGGCCACCGCGAACCTGGCCACCGAGAGGGTGACCATCAGGTACGATCCTCAGTCCGTCCGCCAATCGGACATGAAGAAGAGGATCGAACTATCAGGGTACGAGGTCATCGAGGCCGAGGAGACAGACTCGGAAGAGGAGGCCAGAGAGAGAAGACTGAATAGGCAGCGGGATATTCTCATTTTCAGTCTGATATTCAGCGTTCCCACATTTTTGCTTACTTTGTCCTTCGAATTCACTCAACTTGCCGACCTTGCTCTTGTGGAAGAGTGGGGAAACTTCATACTGTTCCTCACCGCCACACCGGTCCAGTTCGTAGCCGGCTATCAGTTCTACGTGGGCACTTACAAGGCGTTTAGGAACCGCAGGGCGAACATGGACACCCTGATCGCCATGGGGTCCTCGGCAGCCTATTTCTACAGCGTCATCATCGTCTTCTTCCCAGGATCGTTGGCCTTCGAGCATGTTTACTTTGACACCTCAGCGTTGATCATCACCCTCATACTCCTGGGCAAGTACCTGGAGGCCAAAGCCAAGGGAAGGACCTCTCAGGCCATCAAGAGCCTGATGGATCTGAGGGCCAAGACAGCGAGGGTGATAGTCGATGGAGAAGAGAAAGAGATACCCGTCGATGAACTGGATATTAGCGATGTATTCGTGGTGAAACCTGGAGAGAAGATCCCTACCGACGGCGAAGTCATCAACGGCCATTCTTCGGTCGACGAGTCCATGATATCGGGGGAGAGCATACCGGTGGAGAAGGGGGAAGGGGACGGAGTGATCGGGGCCACCATCAACAAGAACGGTGTCCTGAGGGTCAGGGCCACCAAGGTGGGAAAGGATACCACGCTTTCGCAGATCATCAAATTGGTGGAGGAGGCCCAGGGGACCAAAGCCCCCATACAGCGCATAGCGGACACCGTCTCCGCCTATTTCGTTCCCGCAGTCATAAGCATCGCCATCGTCAGCATGATCGTATGGTATTTCATGGGATATTCATATTTCGATATAGAAACCCCCAGGTTCGCTTTCTCGCTTTCCATATTCATCACCGTCCTGGTGATTGCCTGTCCCTGCGCACTGGGCCTAGCCACGCCCACGGCGATCATGGTGGGCACCGGCAAGGGTGCTGAGAACGGCATACTGATCAAGAGCGGTGAAGCTCTAGAGGTTGCCGGAAAGGTGGAGGTCATGGTCTTCGACAAGACTGGCACGCTGACCAGAGGGGAACCAGAGGTCACCAATATCATGTCAAATGATTACGAAGAAACAGAGGTATTGAGAACAGCGGCTGCGGTGGAGAAGGGATCGGAACACCCGCTCGGAGAGGCCATCGTGAGGAAGTCCGAGGACGAGGGGCTTGAACTCCCAGAGAGTCTATCATTCGCAAACGTGCCAGGCAAGGGCGTCATCGCGGAGGTCAATGGTAAAGAGATCATACTGGGCAACCGTGTCCTTATGGATGAGAACGAGGTGAGCTGGCTGCCCTACGACCAGGAGGTTGAGCGGCTGGAAAGTGAGGGGAAGACGGTGATGTTCATCGCTCAGGAAGAAGAACTAATGGGCATCATTGCGGTGGCAGACAAGGTCAAGGAAGATTCTCTGACCGCTATCTCACAGCTAAAGGACATGGGGCTCAAGGTGGCCATGCTCACCGGCGACAACTGGAGGACGGCTAAGGCCATCGCCCAGGAATTGGGCGTTGATGAAGTACTGGCCGAGGTGCTCCCCAGGGGGAAGGTGGCTGAGATCAAGAAGCTGCAGGCCCAGGGACGGACGGTGGCCATGGTCGGTGATGGTATCAACGATGCCCCCGCACTCGCACAGGCGGAGGTGGGCATTGCTATAGGTAGTGGCACCGATGTAGCTGTTGAGGCGGGGGACATCGTACTGGTCAAGGACGAGATCATGGACGTGGTGGCGGCCATCAAGTTGAGCAGGAAAACGATGACCAAGATCAAGCAGAACCTGTTCTGGGCCTTCGCCTACAACTCGGCGGGCATCCCGATAGCGGCCGGTGTCCTCTTCCCCTTTTTCCAGGTGCTGCTCAGCCCGATCATCGCCGCAGGGGCGATGGCCATGAGCTCAGTGTCCGTAGTTTCCAACGCCGCGCTGCTGCGGCGTTACAATCTAAAGAAGGAGGTGAAAAAACATGGCGACTGATCCGATATGCAAAATGGAGGTAGATGAGGAGACCGCCGAGTGGAAGTCCACTTACAAGGGTCAAACCTACTATTTCTGCGCTCCAGGATGCAAGAGAAAATTCGATTCCGATCCCGAGAAGTATACTGAGGAGTAAAGGAAGTCAACACTCCTTCTTCTCGTGGAGGCTCTTCTTCCTCGAGGTCTTACGCTCCACCTCGTACTCCTTGGCCTTCCTGTCCACCAGGTTCTCCCTGGGTATCATCTTCTTGCCCAGGGCCATGATGTTCATACCCATCTCGAAGATCTGAGGGGGGATAGAGATATTGTGCCTGGTGACCAGCTTGATCAGGGTACCAGGGTTCATGATATCGTCAGGATCCAGTGTGTCCTTGATACCTTTCATCACTTCGGCGCCGTCGCCGCGGATCCGGCCGAGATTGGAAGCAAAGAACTTTCCGAACCCTACCGGCCTCCCGCCGTATTTGAAGGAGAGGTCGGAGAACTTCTTGTTGAAAGAGAAAGATGTAGAGGTCTTCATCAGGCTCTCGGGGTCGAAGAAGTAGTAGGGCATGAACATGACCGTGTTCCTGTCGGCCATGATGCCTATGATCGCTCCCTCCATCTTCATCTCATACATGAGATCATAGGTCTCCCTGGCAAATGCGCTGAACTTGTTGACGGGTACCACCACCTCTCCGGGTATGTGTCCTACCCCCATCTCTCTGGCCCTGAACTCGTAGCACCTCTCTTCCCATTCGTGCTGTGCTAAATCGGGATTAAGTTTCTCCCCCCCGTGCTTCTCCATGATCTCGTCCAGCACCGATTCTTCGTAGTCAACGATGGTCTCGTCCCCTTCCAGCATGAACAGCGTTGCGCTGCCCACCTGCGGCGCGTCCTTACCGGCCTTCCTCAACATATCATAGTGGTCCCCGTCGTTGAACCATATGTGGAGGGGCTCTATCCTGGACTTGCACACTTCGTCTAGAGGCTCTCCCGCCTCCATCAGATCTGGAAAGGCGTAGGCCACCGCTTTCATCTTCTCCGGCCCGGGGGCGAGCTTGAACGTGACTTTAGAGATAATCCCGAGTGTTCCCTCGGCCCCGGTAAACAGCTGATTGAGGTTGTATCCCGCGCCGTTATCAACGATCTTGTCGAAACCTGTTTCGATGACCGTCCCGTCCGCGGTCACCACCTCCATGTTACGGATGTTATCCGCAGCGGATCCGTACTTGTAGTTGCCCACTCCGATTCCACCGGTGGATATCCATCCTGCCAGGGTGGCGCTGGGGAAACTGCTGGGGTAAGAGCCCAACAGCATACCCTTCTCCAGACAGGCTTCGTACACCTGTTCCCAGGTGGCGCCCGCCTGGGCGGTGACGCACAGGTTCTCCCGGTCGATATCGATGATCTTGTTCATACCTCCGCTCATGTCGACCATGATACCCCCGAACGCGGGTATGGAACCTCCGAGGCCCCAGGTAGAACTGCCTCTAGGCGTTATGGGAATTCCATGCTCGTTGGCGATCTCCACGATCTTCTTGATGTCCTCAGTGGACTGTGGCCTGACCACGATGTCCGGCACGTTCTTGAACGCCAGCTGTACCTCCTTTGGCAGGGGCGCAAGGTCGTGGCTGTATAGCACCCTCTCGAACTTACTCACCTTAATATTGTCCTCGCCGATCGCCTTCTTCAGCCTTTTCAACGCTGATCCCGGGATATCCTGTACGGACTCCTCGACAGCTTCCATATTATGATCCTCCTGAATGATTATGAACTCAAACTATCTGCCTTAACTCATTATTATATTTTAAACCTCCTGTAAAAGGGCATTGGGTCTCCAACTGTATCAATCCAAAGCCATGAGATTGGAACCGGTTCATAGGGTATGATTCGCGCAAAGATGGAGACGATTATCTCTTCAAAAGAACGACGAGAATGCCTGAAGTTTAGGGTCGGCGAGTTTCCAACCGGGGGAGTCATTCCTCAGAATGACGGTTAGTCCGATTGTTTACCTTCTCCTGTTCTCAACCGTTGCCAACCTCTCAGTTGGGGCCCGGTTGAGGCAATAGGATCCCTGTGATTCGTTGCGTTAGCAACGGTCTAGGGTATACCGGTACTAAGACCGGTCGAAGTTTCAGAGAAAGGGTTCCCGGCCGAAGCCGATCTTCACTTTCCCTTTTCCTTCACCGATTACCCTCTTCAGGCTTTATAGTATAGCGTTCCCGATGTATTTATAGATTGGCTAAAAGGCAATTTGAGATGCCTGAGCGGGCGGAAATATGCGCTACCCGAGATGTACCACCTGAGAAAATCCTGTAGAGTGGGTATAGCGCGGTATCCAGTTACTGACAAGGTGGAGGAGGAAACGGGGCTATATCGCACCGGAGCCTTCCCTACAGACGGAGGTTGCTCCCACTACTGCTTCTCAATGATTATTTCGATCGTTCGGATGTTCTCCACCCCCTTGAGCGAAGAGATCATCCCGGAGACTGTATTACTCACGAACTCCGAAACGAAACCTCCCACGGAAACTTCCTCGCCGTTTACCTTGATGCGGATGTCTTCCCTTGGTCTGTTCTTGCAATCATCGACCGTCTTGTCGCCTTCTACTATGGCCTCCGCCAGTTCTCTGCAGGTGGGGTAACCACACTTTCCACAGGCCAGCTGAGGTAGCTGTTCCAGGACTCTCTCCGTTTCCACCTCTCTGTTGATCAGTTCCAGCACATCGGTCACGATATCCTCGCTCTTCTCCCCTCTGAGCAGCACAGGGTCTGCGGAATCAACGTTTCCCAGTGCGACCTTTGGGAACGAACTCTCCTTGAACCCCTCTATCAGGATTACATCGGGGTCTGCCATCTTTTCCAGTAGCCCCAGGACTTCCTCGGGAGGGGTACTGCCCGCCAGGTATATCGCCGTCTCATTGGGCGAGATACCCACCACCGGAGTTGCTCCCGCCTGCAGGTGCAGGGTGGTATCCTTTTCCTCTGGGAACAGGGAGTGGGCACCGTGCGCATGCTTGACGGTGGCCACACTGATCCCGGACTCCTTCAGCTCCTTGATGATCGTGGTGATGATCGATGTTTTTCCTGAATCAGAATGCCCGACTATCGCGAGTTTCATAAGATCACTCTCCTCATGATTCGACTCCGGTTAGAAATAACTAGTCCCGAAATGGGGCACCGGCTGACCAGTTATGCTCGGGCTAGAACACTCAAACGCTCTGCCTGAAAAGGAGCGGCCTCTATCGGGGCCTGACCCTCAGTTCATCTCTGAAGCTGTGCATCAAGCATCTCAGGGAGTCTTCGTCCACCCGGTGAAGATGGGTGGAGCACCGGCAGTCACTGACCCCGAACCCTTTCACTTCCTCTGACCCCTCCAGTGAAGCCACCATCTGATTGAGGGAACACTCCAGCCTCTTTTCTGACGGCAGTACTAGGGCTTCCAAGGCCTCGGCATGGACCAGCAGGTAGTCGATGTGCCACCACAGTGTCTTCTGCTGTGAGAAATGGCGCTTGAGCCTGGCGTTGAGTCCGTTCAGGGCCGAGCCAGCATAGACGTAGATACCTCTGGAAAAATGCAGCCTGCCCAGGGCCCCAACTTCGATATCCGATGGATCGCTGAGATTAGATACCAGAAGGTAGGAACCCTTCAGGTTCTCTTCAAGAGGCATCTACCTCTCCCTGGGCCCGCAGTGCTTCTCCAAAATCCTCTCCGCCCTCTCCGACAGCCGATAGATGATCCAGTTCCCCTCCTGTTCACCCGAAATCAGATCGTGGTCCTTCAATATGGAGAGGTGATACGACAGTTTAGAATCAGGTACCGAGGTCAGGGCTTTCAGCAGGCACACGCACAACGACTGCTTTCTGAGTATGAGGAGTATCCTGACCCTCAGTGGGTCGGAGAGGGCCTGGAAGGTCTTTGAGAGGTCCGTTATCTCATCGTCCTCTGGGAGGGACGATAGTATCCTTCCCAGTCCTCCCGACTCTTCCAGTGACCTCCTAATAGGATCAGGTATCTCCATATTGGTCCTCCTCAACAGGAATTTATTTCGGTTTATCCTTTCGCTAATAGTCATACAGTTGGATACTGTTCAGTGATCAAGGCATCTCGTCGGACGACATCCTCCCGGTGAGGGTGTTGTGCAGTCCCACGATCCTCTCGCCCAGGGAGGAGGCTCCCGTCATGGCGTTCTCCTCATCAGAAGCAGCGCCCTTCTCTCTTGAGTAGCTATGCACGAAGGCGTTGCCAGGCAGCACCATTCCCACTATGGTGGCGAAATCCATGATGGTCATCGATGAGATCTCGTGCCCTGCCCTGCCTCCCACCGCGATGGCCCCTCCCACCTTACCGGCCAACTTCCTGCCGTTCTTGTGAAGGAAGTAGGACCTGTCGATCAGCGCCTTGGTCTGAGCAGTCACCGTACCGAAGTACACCGGCGAGCCCAGTACGATGGCGTCTGCAGCCACCATCTTCGGATATATCTCCTGCATGTCATCATCGATCACACACTTCGCCTTCTTCCCGCAGTCGGAACAGGCGATACAACCTTTGATCTCCTTGCCCGCAAGACCTACGAACTCAGTATCAGCTCCGTTCTCTTCGGCCGATTTGAGAGCTTCCTTGACCAGGATGTCGGTGTTCCCCCCTTTCCTAGGACTTCCTGAGATTCCCAATACTTTCATATTATCTCCTCCGTTGATTGAGGGATGAAGACCTTAATATTTCTTTTTGAGCGCTCCTGTTCTACTTGCGTCCGAACCAGCGGTCTATAAAGACTGGTCTTCGTTTGCCAGTACTTCACACCTGGTGAGGATGGTAATGAGTGTGCTTCCGGTGAGGCTCGATCCCCGGATCTCGGCGATATCGCTAAGTTTCTTACCGTACACCTCTATCTCCGCGAGTTCATCCCCGTACTCCTCATAGGGTATCTTCACCCGCAGCCCGTCCAGATGTACCACGATGGGGGCAGGCCTCAGGCTGTCCTTCACCGCCTGCATGTCCTCTATCACTTTCTTCACTTCTGCTGGATGTACGAATAGCGGGTCCTCCTCAAGCTCCTTTCTCTTCACCCGGATCACCTTCTCCACCTCCTCGGCAGTCTCCTCCAGCTTGGAGATCTCTTCCGCCCTCCGCATCCTCTCTGCCTTCCTGCCCACACCGCACACCAGCCCCTCACACCCCTTCAGCTCCTCTATCTCCGGGCCGCACACCACAGTCACCGGAATCTCCAGGTCCTCGAACAGTCGTGTCTTTTCTTCCAGGATGCAGTTCTTGAAGTTTCCTAACACGAAGACGGCGGTGTCGTATTCCTCAATAATCTGCCTCTCCTCAGCCGATATCTGTGCGGTCTCCCTGCCCTTTCCTCTGGCCAGCCCCATGACCACCGTTATCGCGCCGTACCTCCTCAGGTGCTCGGCAATATCGCACACCGGGTGGGGCATGTGGTGCCTGCCCAGAGTAGGGGCCACCACAGCGATCTCTGTGCCAGCCAGGGGTACATCGGTGAGTTCTGCGCCCAGCTCCACCGTCTTCTCCTGTATCACCCCTCTCTCTTCTTCAGGGATGGCCAGGGTCACCGTCATCTGCTGCTGTGCCTGGCTCTTCTGCAGGATGAATCCTCCCAGATCATCCACCAGCTCGTACAGCTCGTTGATCTTGTACACACCACCTTCGAACATGAGAACTTCGTACATCAGCCAGCCTCCATCTCCTCGTGCACCTCTCGAGCCAGTTTCTTCCACTCATCCTTCATGCTGTGCTCCGTGGAGGCTATGGTCAGCACTTCTTCGTCCACCAGCCGGTAGCGCACTTTGAAGCCTTCGGGCAGCACACGCCACAGGGCATCTAGCACCTTCTCCCGCAGCTCCTCTCCGGGATCTAATTTCAGGCCCTTAAGATCCTCCTGGAAAAGTCCCTGCGCCATGATCTCCAGCCGGGTCAGCTGGTCGATACGATCCCGGCCGTAGACTCGCCACAGGGCGGAGAGTATCCGTGGGGCATACGACTCGTTGGTGATCGTAATCCGGGTGCCGTTCGACTTCTCTTCCAGACGGGCCACCTCGGTCAGGTTTCTAGTACCCGCCGCCTTCCTGGTGACCAGAGAGATCAGGAAGAGCGGACCCTCCGGTTCGATTATCATCTTCACCCTCTCAACGGACGTGGTCACCCCTAAGTCCACAAGAACCCTGTTCAGTAGGCTCTCGTAGGCCTCGTTGCCCCAGTCATCCGGCCCCTCGACGATGATTTCCATTACCTTCCCTCAAGGAATCCTGATGCCAACAGCGCTGCGCCCGCGGCGCCGATGTACTGCGAGTGTGGGGGTACGATAGGTGATGAGCCGATCATGTCCTCCATGGCCGACACCATCCCGCTGATCAGGGAAGTACCTCCCACCTGAATGATCGGTTGACGGATATCTATCTCCTGAAGCTGCTGCTCGTACACCTGCTCGGCCACGCTGTGGCAGGCCGCCGAGGCCACGTCCTCTATCGAGGTGCCCTCGGCCAGCGAGGTGACCAGGTCCTGAATTCCGAAGATGGAACAGTAAGAATTCATGTTCACCTTCTTCCAGTTGCCCCTGTCCGCCAGTTCGCCCAGCCGCTGGATCTTCACGTCCAGCCTCTTGGCCACGATCTCCAGGAAACGGCCGGAAGCACCGGCACATATGCCCCCCATGGTGAAGTTGTCCGGTATACCGTCCCTGACGGTGATGGCCTTGTTGTCCATCCCGCCGATGTCGATGATGGTGGCCTCCCCCTTCTGTCTGTCGGCCAGCCACACGGCCCCCTTGGAGTTGACGGTCAGCTCCTCCTGGATCAGCTTGGCGTCCATCTTCTTGCCGATCATGAACCTGCCGTAGCCCGTCACGCCGATGCCCTCGATCTCGCTGGCCTTGACACCGGCGTCTTCCAGTGCCTTCTGATAGCCGGTCTCCGCCGAGCCTAAGACCTCCCCCGTGGGCAACCAGTGTTTTCCTATGACCTCGTTGTCCCTCAGTATCATGATCTTGGTGGTGGTGGACCCTGAATCGATGCCAGCGGTCAGGCCCACCTGCCTCTCCCTGGCCATCAGCTCCTTCCTGGCCACGATGGTCACCAGGGCCTCCATTCTCGTGAGCAACTGCCCGGACTTGGTCCTCTCAGTGAACGAGTAGGTCACCACCGGTAGCCTCGACCGTTCCTGGATCAGCCTGCGCACCTCGTTGCGTACCAGCGCCCCCTCGGCGCACCTGAAGCAGGATGCTATGAACACAGCGTCGGCGTCGAACTTGCCCTCCACCAGGTGTACTGCCCTGGCGATCAGCATCCTCAGCTGAGCACTGGCCGGGCGGTAACCGAACTCTTCCACCGCCCGGTCGATCTCCTCGTAGTCCACGTCCGGATAGACCATCTTGGCGCCCACGCTCTCCGCCGCCTTCTCGATCTCCGCCTGGACGCCGCTGTATTCTGCACCACATGAAATCTGAGCGATCTTGATCATTCTAACTCCTCCAGGAAATCCCGGACCCGTGAGACCAGGTATTTGGCGCCCTCTTCATCCTCTGGATATTCCAGTTCCAGGAGAGGTATTTCCCTCTTCTTGATCAGATACTTGAACATCTCGTTAGTCCTATGGCACCCCACACACCCAAATGCGTAAGGGGGATCGTCGATAATGATGGCTGCCTCAGCTTCGTCTATAAGTGGACCGAAAACCCCCAACCTGCCTCGAATGCCCGATGGTACCTCGATACCAGCGTAGGCCAGCCCCTTCTTCACGTCCTCCGGCGTGATGTTCATGGGCGGTGACTCGATCTCCGGGCTCCTGATCTTGTCCTTGAGCGCGCCCATGGTGCTCAGGGGCTCGTGACCGAACCGCTCCACCAGGTCGTACAGGATTAGACTGTTGGGAGGCGAAATAAATATCTTCATCTTCACACCTCTTCAATCAGTTGTTTGAGTTCTTCTACTGAATACTTGCCACTCTTCTTCGAAGGTTCTCCCACCTCTTCGTCCAGACATTCCAGGGCCTGCTCGAACAGCGCCAGGTCCTCCCACTCCTTCTGGAGCTGGGGGAAACCGGGCCTGGAACCGTGGTGGGCCCTGCAGCGCCTCTTGTCTCCCATCGGGAACCCCCTAATCTTGGAGAATATGCGATTGGGGTCCATCTTCCTCACCTCTTCCAGCACACCACAGACCGTCTCCCGCTTCCCTTCGATGAGAGCCCCGTAGCAGGTCTCCTTGACGCTGATGGGCTTCTCCAGAGAATGGATGAACCTGGTCACCTGATCCGGTGTGATCTGGGAGGTGGGAGCGATCACGATCAACCTGGTTTCGATGTCGCCTGGCTCGTCTGAACCTTCATTCTTCTCTGACATAGATAATATCACCGTCCTCCAGGCCGTCCATCAGATTCTCAAGTGAGCTGGTAATCTTTCCCAGAATATTCGTGCCGTGGGGCTCCTCCCCCGTGGGTCCAAACTCATCGCTCTCCTTCAATCGAATGCCCACCAGACCCTTCTGTGGTCTGGACATGTTGGTCACCCCGACGTCCCCACGTTCGGAGACTTCATCGAAGGATTTCTCGGGCGCTAGCCTCCCGGCCAGTGACTCGCTACCTTCGAATGTCACCATGGGCATCCCTTCGAATGTGAAATGGACTTTGAGCGTACCTATTTGCTTGTGGTCCAGGCCTGTGATATCTCTGAAGTACTGGGCTGTTTTCGGGGACTCGGAGTCGTTGATACTAAACACGTGGATTTCTTCCCTGGGGACTCCATAGGTCTCAATCCGATCCTCATTCAACGCATACATGGTCAGCTCGGGCTCCTGTTCTACGATCACCGAATCATCGTCCTCAGAGCCGGTCCTCTTCTGCTCCAGGCTCCGCTCGTTGAGGAGCTCCTGACCCTCTTTCTGGGTCATGCCGATGGTCATCAACCTGGGAGGGTCGCATATCGTGGTGACCCGTGAACCCTCTGGAGCCAGTCTTATCAGCTCCTGACCGTTCTCCAACCTGCCGGCGATGGTGTGGAAGGGCGACAGCTGTCTCCTCTTCTGATAGAAGTATATCTTGCCCTCTTCCGCCCCCTCATGCCTCACAGTGACCACATTCTCCTCCCTCACCCCGGAGGGCCCCTTCACCAGGGAGACGTTCAAGTTGTCCGTGCAGGCGGAATAGGTGTGCGTCTTCTCGTTGATGTTGATTACTCCTCTTTCAGAAGTCACCAGTATGTGTTCCGCACTCATGGGCGCCTCCTCCGACAACGCTATGCTAACATAGGTCTCAATGGACATCCCCTCTTCCAGTCGTGTAGACAGGTCGCTTGTCGAGAAGGCATCCTTCTTGGTCCTGCTGAGTACCAGCGGCCTGACGTCCTCGATCCTCTCTCCTTCCTCCACCTTCTCCAGAAGGTGCCTCCCGCGGGTGATCTTTCCAAAGACGGCCTTCCTGGTGCCGTAGCCTCTCTCATGATCCTGCTTGGAGATCATTATGTAAGTGGTAGAGTTGTCAAAACCTCCCAGGGCGAAGAAACACTCGTACCTAGAATACTGAAATGAAGATTCGTTTACAGGCAGGTCAGTGGGGAAGGAACCGAAGGCCAGTATGCCCGAAGTATGCCATCTGAGGTTGAGCCCGATGATCTGCTCGATGTTGTCCTTGAACAGATCTGCATGTTCAGACTCGTTCAGAGCCAGCACCATCGAGCCTTCAGTGGTCACTATCTCGAAGTTGCTGGTGGTCTTCTTGACCTCGTCAACGGATCTTATGACCGCCAGTTCGGCGCCCTCACGGTAAGGCTGGCCAGATATAACGTCGCCTAAAGTGGCACCCTCTTCGACGTCCATATCACACCCATTCACGCTCACATGCATGTATTCACTCCGCCCAATGCTGAAGAAACTAAATAACTTTTCCCGATTTTCTGGAGCGATGTCCGGTCCAGATGGGGGACGTTACTCCTGCATCCGGGTGAACACCAGCGAGATAGAAGACTCCTGAAAACGGTGGTGAGGGGGTCAGACTGCTGCGGTTGAGTTTCATCAAGAAAGATGAGTGCCTATTTCTGTGTGTTTTGGAAGGAACCATAGGCCGTCAGTCCCCCTATGAGAGTGAGTACGGTCCCCAACCCCGGTGCCCCGAAGAAGAGGTTGACCATACTGAGGACAGAGCATAATAGGCCCGCCTTCGAGGTCGTATCTCTGAAGAAATAATGGACGACCCCGGATATCATTATGATTGCGGCTATTGACAGGGCAGCTGTATACGAGAAAACAGGGATGGGGAGATAATAGAATGAAGGCTCAAAGACCGCGGCCTCCAAGATGAGGGGAAGACCGCCCATTACAGAGAATACCAAGGAGATCTCGTTGGGTATTTCTCCAGAATCTCGGCAAGGTCTTTGCTGACGACAAAACCGATAGAGAGGGAGATAAGAAAGAATACAGTGGAGAACATGGGGCGATGGCGAATAACGCAGCCTCTACGGCCCTCTGTGTGGGGTTCCATGTCTCACTGTCCACATCGTAAGTGACAGTCACCTCCATCCTTTCAGCACATATCGTAGATGGATTCTGAGATCCTATTCATCCTTGGATGCATCTGATGTTGCTGGTCATAGACGCGAAATGCGCTATAAGGCTATTCTCTTCGGACGGAAAATCTTCGATCGCGAGTGGGAAGCTCAGGCTGTGCCTTGCGGAGTATATAGGAAACCATTTTAGTTCAGTTATCGGATTGTTGTGACGGATATGGCTATGGCGGGCGCTATGGATACTCTTGAACTGGTGAAGAGGAAACTGAGACTTGTCCCCGGGTTGGTCGATCTCAAGTTCTTGAGTGATGATGAGAAGAAGAAGATCATCGAGCTGGAGAAGAGGGCTGAGGACAACGGGGCTGCGGGCGGCCTGATGGCGTTCACGAACGAAGGGGTCTGGGAGAGCCTAAACAGGAGCTTCGTCGTCCTGTTGGTAATGGAGCACGAGAAAGAGGTGCTCAACCACTCCACACCGGTGAAGATGGTCGACGAGAACGGACAGGTTCTGGGTGAATATATGAGGGAGGGTGAGGTATCGCCTGATAGGGAGGACGTGTGCTTCCTCAGTGATGACTTCGTGATCTATTCCGATGTGAAGCCGGAGGGCACTCCATACTTCCTGCTCCCCGAGATCGAGTTACCCTTTCTGGAGGACGTGGAAGGCATACAGGACATCACATCGGGCAGTATCTCCACCCTAAGCGATCATTACATAAGAAAAGCGATGGGGTATGAGGATACTGACTACTGGACACACTTGGTGGGGTTCAATCTATCGGGATGAGGTCCTTATGGCCGCCTCCTCCTCTATGCTGAGTCTAGCGGGCCCTGTATCATTACTGCCTTCAAGGTGCTTCCTCACCTTGGAGACGATCTCGTCCAGCTTGTTCTGAGGGCAGGTGACCCCCCTGACCACACCGATGACGATGTCCCTGAGTGTTCCCTTGGTGCCCACATCCTGAGGCCTGGGCATCACCAGTCTGGTCTTCACACCGATCTTGGCGAAGTCTTCGAAGTCCACCGGTGCCTGGCAGACAAGTACCGCCGGGAGGTCCACGTTCCTCAGAATCAACCTTGCCTTGTAGATGATATGGTTCTTAACGTTTCCGAGATGGATGAGCGCCAGCTTGAACTGCCTGATCCTCTGCACTTCGATGGGGTCCAGTCCGAATATGGATCCTGTGCTGACATCGGGCGCGTCTGCAGGAACCCCAGACCCGGCGTTGAGAACGATAACGCTGGTGTCAATTCCCTCTTCCCTCAGGGCGTAAGTGATCTCGCAAACCGGCTTGGTGATGTGTCTCCTAGAGGGTCCCATAGCCACGGCCACCACGTCTCTGCCGCTCTCGGAGATCGTGGCCCTCTGGGCCAGTCCTCCCCCGATGCCCATCCCCTTGGTCTCTCTGCACTCTACAAACCCGGTGTGGCGACCGATGCGTGATTTCAAGCTTCCACACCACCGCCGAGCATGATCTCCTCTTCCTTCTCGGTGAGGTGCCCCACGATGTCCTCGGGGTCGCCGATGGCGGCGATCTTACCTTCCTTCATCAGCGCCGCCCTGTCGCAGCAGCTCAGGACGAAATCCATATCGTGACTTACGATTAGAAAAGTCTCTCCCAACTCCTCCCGGGCGCTCTTGATGGACTCAACTACGTCCATCTTGGTAATAGGGTCCATGGTTCCGGTGGGTTCATCAAGTATGACCAGCCTCGGTTCCCGGATCAACACCTGAGCAAGGGCCACCCTCTGTTTCTCCCCCACGCTTAAAGCATCTGGATAAGAGTAGAGGATCTGTTCCACCTTCTTGGGACTGAAACCGACGCCTTTCAACACCTGTATGGCCTTCATCTTGGCCAGCTCGGCGGGCATCTTGATCCCGATACAGGTGGTCAGGTTCTCGAGTACGGTGTCAAATGGATAGAGCGAGTATTCCTGGTGAAGCATCTGGATGTAAGGGGTGGCTCTTCCCCTCCCCAGAGGGCCGTATTCAGCCATGTTGACCCAGTCGTCTCCGATCCTGACGAAGGTTCCTTTCTCTCCGTTGCCGGAAGTACCCCTGGGACCAGAATCAGCCTCTATCTCCAGGTCCTCGTTGATGCTACCGGCTACGATCTTGGCGTCCATCATCCCGGAGATCATCTTGGAGAGGGTGGTCTTCCCCGCACCACTAATGCCCACCAAACCGAAAATCTCCCTCTCATTAATATCAAATGAAACGTGATCGACCGCTTTCACCACGCCTCTGGATATCGAATAGAAGTATTTCTTGGCGTCCCTCACTTTAACCATGGGTTCGCCGACCTCCACCTCTTCCTGTTTGGAGAGGTCATAATCCTCCATAAACTCCTCGGTAATCCTATCTGGATCCCCCTCATCGATCTTCTTGCCGTCTCTGAGCCAGATGGCCCGGTCAGCCATCTTCCTTATCGCCTTGGGCCAGTGTGACGTCACCACCATGGCCATCTTCTCGGTCTTGACCGCGTTGACCAGTGCATCATGCACCAGTTCAGCCGTCTGTGGGTCCAGGGTGCCCGTGGGCTCATCGGCAAGGAAAAGAATAGGGTCCTTTGCCAACTGCCTGGCAAGCACACACCGCTGCTTTTCTCCACCCGAGAGGTCTCTGGCTATGTGGGTGGTCCTGTGGGTCAGGTTAACCATCTCCAGCAGCTGGATGGCTCTATCCACCTTCTCGTTCTCGTCCACGTCCTTGCCCAGAGCCTCAAAGATGTTCTCTATCACGCTCATCTCTCCATACAGAGCGAACGTCCTCTGCAGCATGATGGAGATCCTCGATCTGATCTCGTTCAGCCTGGGATCCCTGTTATCGAGTTCCCAGAAATCAATCTCTACGGTTCCCATCTCCCCGCCACATTTGGAGCAGATGGAGTTGTGACTAGGCAGGTCAATCCATCCACAGGACTCACATCTATTCACCCTGTAGACCACCCGACCGGAGTCTGGCTTGTAGTCAGGACTCCCCCTGAGCATGTGGATTAGCACCGACTTACCGGCGCCGCTCCTGCCTATCAAGCCCAGAACTTCCTGAACATTGATGGTAGCACTGATGTCTTCAAGGACGGTAGTCCCATCAAACTTCTTGCAAACGTTTTCCAGAATAACAAAGGGTTCTGACTCTTCAGGCATTAGGACCCCTCAGGCATATAATCCAGCGTACGACTATGCTAAACATAAATCTTTCCCCGATTATCTCTGTGGACGTTTCCCACAGGGTCTTTTCAGATCAGTCCATCGACAGCTGCTGTAACGGTGAGGTGGAATAAAAAAAGATTTAAGGATGGATATATTATCCAACCATTGATGTTGCTTCAATCATATTCCTTTTCAAAGGGTGGCCCTTCCCCTAAATTCACAGCTTACCATATTTGGAAGGCGTACGAAACCATCGACAAAGAAGGACCGATAGGTAGGAAGAGTCTGGCTAAGGTGCTTTCTATAGGAGAGGGGTCCACCAGAACGATACTGGACAAGATGGTGGCAGAGGGGGACGTGAAGAACACCCGTCGAGGAGCTGTGCTGACCCAGAAGGGCGAGAAGAAGTTCAGTAACTCGGGTATCGAGGTGAGGAAGGTCTCACTTTCGGAGCTGACTCTTGACGAGTTCGACTGCGCGGTGCATATCAAGGGGATGGCCCACCTGGTAGATAGCGGATGCAGGCGGAGAGATGAGGCGATCAGGGCCGGAGCTTCTGGAGCTACCACGCTCGTATATAAAGGAGGCCGACTGGCCTTTCCTGGAGAAGATGATTTTCCTAATTCGGACGAGATATCTTATCTGGAGGAAGTCTTCAACATCCAAGAGAACGATGTGGTCATCATCGGGACCGGAGATTCGTATTTATCTGCCGAGAGGGGCGCGGTTACCACTGCTCTGCTCATGGGGAATGAGAACGATCAGAGCTGGGAAGAGACATGCAACATTCTCTCGGGAGACACAGAGGCCGAGGAGCTGAAGTGCCTGGCGCTGGCCATTCACGAGCTGATGGGGAGACTTCCGGTGACCATGAGGAGTAAGAACCATCTCGGCGTGAGGTGTGAAGGCGGAGAGGTGATCGATAGCAGCTACACCGGGCCTCTGCTGGAAGAGGTCTTGGAGAAGAGCAAGATCGTCAGGAAGGTGGCGCCCAGGGGCTCTTACGCCGGCGTTCCAATAGTGGCCGTCCCCATCCTCAGGGAGAACGAGTCAATCGCCGTGATCGGGGTGGTTGACATTACCAAGGGAGCGGTCTTCGAGATCATGCAGAGGATGAGAGGCAGAGAGGAGTAAAAGTAGGGGTAGGAGTAGGCTTTTGTGAATAGTGCTGGCTCGACTGGTCACAGAATACTTTGTGGCTAGAAAAGACTTTTATCCAGCAACTCCTAACCTCCCGATTATGGGCACGGACGACGACAATTCGATCAGGGCTACCGTAAATCCCGGTGTTTGCCAGTTTGAGACCACTATCTGCGCAACTTATGACGGAGAGGAAGTGGAGCTGGAGGTGTGCAGCGGGTGTGAATGTATCAACGAGCTGACGGAGAGAATCAATTCCCTGGACCCATTCACCTGCCTCAGCATGCCGTACGAGGAGAACGATCTGTACCGGAAGGCGGGAGAACTCCTCAAACACTCCACTTGCCCAATACCTATGGCCATACTCAAGTGCGTGGAGGCGGCCTCGGGACTGGCACTCCCCAGAGATGTTGAGTTACGCTTCGAGTGAGGCCGATATCAGTCTTCGTCGTCCTCAAGAGTGGGGCCTCCCATGGCCTCGTCGATCTTAGGGGACCATATCATTGTGCTAGGTCCCGTAAGGTACATGGCCACTGAAAGGGCCTCCTGGATCTCCTCGTCGGTCGCTCCTGCCTCCCTGGCAAGCTCGGTGTGGAACTCGAGGCACTTTCCGCAGTGCTGAATGGAGGAGATGGCCACTGCGATTAGCTCTTTCTCCCTCTTATCTAAAGCCCCTTCCTTGAAAATCTCGTGCTTCAACTTGTATAGCGCCCTGACCACTGGCGGGTTCTTCTTGGAGAGTAATTTGAGACTCATATTTCGTCAATAAGCACTATCTATAAAATAGATTAGGCCATTCTATGTTGAATAAATGAACCGAGTCCAAGAGATACTAGACAAACTTCATTCTCTAAAGGGGGTGGAAGAAGCCTTCTTACTGGACGGGGAAGTGATGGAGAAGCTGAGAGACATCGAAGACCAGATCAACACCAGTATCGGGGTCGACCTGAGGAACGAAGGTCTGTGCGAGTGCATAGAGAGGGAATACACCATCTGCATCATCAAGAACCAACAGTTCCGCCTTCCTCCCGAACCCACAGTGCTGCTGGTCGGTGACGAAGACCTGATAGTGGGCAAGGAGATATTCCCGGGGGAGAAGGATCAGTACAAGGAAAGGGACGACGTGATATTCCTTTCCGAAGAGTTCGTCATGTTCACAGACAAGAAGCCTAAGAAAAAGGAGTGCTTTGTGTTGCCGCCCGTCTCCTTCCCCGAACTCTCAGAGATGGAGGGTACCAGTGATGTTGTGTCCTGCAGCCCCTCGCCGCCGGGCGACCTGGCCCTGAGAAAGTCCTACGGACTGGAAGACAATCCTGAGCTGGCGAGTATACTGGTAGGGTTCAATCTAGAGAACGGTTCCTAGTTTTTGAGTTTTAGTTCTAATCAGAAATGCAAGGGCCAGCGCCAGCGCTGTTCTGTGGAAGCTAGATTAAAAATGTAAAAAGTGGAAAGGGTTTTATGTCCCGGTCGGTGAGATGTCGCCGATGGAGTCTTCCATGTCCCTCATCGACTTTCTCATCCGATCAAGATCCTCAAGGCTTCTGTCCAGAGATTTCTCCTTCTCGGAGACTTCCTTGTACTCAGAGGGATCCGCCGGTTCGAGTGTGGACTCGTGGTAGTAAAGAGCGGTGACGTCCAGGAGCATCCATTTCGCTCCCTCTTCCTCCTTGATATCGTTCACTACCCCTACGGTCCCCGTGTTCACGTACTTGGCGTAGTCTCCGACTTCCATGAGATCACTCTGGTGGGATCACAGCAGTCCTCTCTCCTGCGGGCCTGAATTCCCTCAGACCGCCACGACCGAATTCCTTCGTTATGTTAGCGAAGTCAAACGGCAGGTTGGGGTCTGCGAACGCGACCTTAATCAGCGGGTTGCAAACGAACGCTCGTCCAGCACCGTAGTGGGCTGCCGCGGGCATACCGCAATATCCGCTCATGTGACCGACGTTCATCGCGTAGTTCGGGTAGTTCGGTCCTCTGAGCTCGAACGGTAGACCCTCGTCGCTCCTGTAGGAGAACGAGTTCGATGCACCACACATGTCCTGCAGGTCGTATCCATAGAATCCCAGTCTACCCAGCCTCTCCTTGTGCTGGAGCATGGACAGATACCATCCGTTGACACCCACATCGGATATGCCAGTGGCCAGAGCACACGCTATGCCTGACGCAGCGGCTGCAACGTTGGCCCTCTGAGATCCACCGAAGTGGGCCTCCATAGCGGCCGGGTATCTCTCGTAGCTCTCCAGAGAGTAGGTGTTGACATCGGTCACTAGCTCTTCGATGTTGTCCATGCTGGGCTCCATGTTGTTGAATCCGCCGTACTTCTCGTTGAGAAGGTCGGCAGCGTAGTAGGTGTAGTCTTCCAGGATGTTGTCAGTGTATGCAGCAGTTGCATACTGGGTGAATCCCACACCCCCGGACATGTAACCGCCCAGGTAGATCTGATCGTAGATAGCAGCGCCGATGGCAACTCCCTCTAGAGAAGCTCTCACTGGATCGTCTGGATACTTCGCGTACGACTGGACCATATCAGCCAAGAAACCATATGGAAGTCCGCCGGGTTCGTTCGGTGAACGAGCTCTCCTGGCGGGCATCATAGTGGACATTGTGAGCAGGGCAGCGTGCTTCGCAGCGTATGCGAAGTCCGCGATAGCGGCCTCACCAGCAGCCAGTTTGTAAGAGCTGATGAACGCCATCGAGAGCTGCATAGCGCTCCACCGCTTGACGGTACCTCCATCAAGCAGTCTGCCGACTATAGTGGGCACACGGATCGCCTGGTACAGTCCACTGCCTATGGCCTCTTTCAGTTCCTCAGCCTGGTCCTCCGGGAACTCCTTGTTGATGTCGATGACGAAAGCGTCGTCAATCTGGTCAATCAACTCATCGTCCCCGGAGAACACCTTGACATAGGAATCAGCGGTCAGTGCAGGTGAGATCTCTGCCATGTGCTCCTGAACGACTGCTCCACCGGGCATGGTGTGGTTCACTGTCTCCAGGTAGTTGTTGATGGTTTCAGGGGTCACTTCGACACCCAACCTTCTCTCCAACACCTGATGGGCAATGTCCAGCCCGACGATCACGGTCCTCCGGATATCGTCCCAGCACTGCTGTATTGCGGCGTTGTTGATGATGTGTAGATCATCAGGCTCCACAAACATGTCAGTGTGAGAGAGCTGGTAAGGCATCCAAGACCTCTGACCGAGGGGCACACCGATATCCTGGTTCATCATCGGGATGCCACGTTCCTTGGCGATCTTGTTTGCCTGCTCTACCCACTCCCTCTTCCTCTTGGACTGTCTCCAGCCGCCGAAGGTGTAGAAACTGGTCTTGACGTCTGTAGGTTCTTCAGGGAATTTCTTCCTAACGGCCTTGTCGAACAATTTCTCTTTCTTCTTTGCCATTGAATCAGTCCCCCTTTATCATGAAGGGCTGGAATCCAGCCAGTGTTCGTAGTCTGTGCAGTCTCAGGTTGACATTGGTCACTTCTTCATCCTCATTCATGTCGACTCCGTCTGCGCGGAAGATGGTTGTCTTTTCCTTCAACATATCTTCCGGCATCGGCTTGCCGACAGAGATGGGCTTGTCTAAAGGTATAGCCACCTGATCCTTCACGTAATCCACTTCACCAGTACTAGCGTTCCACTGATATCTCTGCCAAGCATCGAACATCAGACCGTTCTCGTCCAGACGGCAGGCGTGACCGTGAACGGTCGCACCTCTTATACCCGTCCTCGCGGGGTCGAAGGTCTCATTCTCGATCAGTTCCTTGGCTATCTTCTCCAGGTCTCGCTCCCTCATCTCGATGATCTGTCTTCCGGACAGAGTACCCGTGTCGAGTCCCCTGTACCTGGACATGTACATCCAAGCTCGCACGTAGGGTGCGATCGGAGCGAAGTACACCGAATCAGTGAACTGTACATACCTGATCCTATCCCCAGCCTTGGCACCATCGATCGGTTCGACCATTTCTCTGATGGGGCAGTCAGGTTCTGTACCTTCTTCAAGGGGTGGGTGAATGCTCTTGTACTCTTCACCTGGTTGTCTGTGACCCAAGATCTTCACTACATTTTCCATGGATATTTCTCGAAGCTTGTCCAGCTTCTCCGAAGGGTCCATGAACCTGCGCCTGTTTTTCGCAGGAGAAGTGTTTCCGGGATAAAATTGTCTCTTATACGCCATATTTAATCACCTCAATCCTTTCTTGTAGTCGGATACGGTGGGCTTAAACTTCGAATATCTCCCCACCTCCAGAGAGAAATCAAAGGACAGCATTTCCTCGCATACCTCCTCGATCTTCTCCAGAACGTGTTGAACGTTGTCGATGTCGTTGACCTCAACGAACACCCGTCCAACCTGTACCTGCAGTTCCATTTCTTCCTCGTCTACCTTGATCTTCTTTCTTTCTGGATGTTTGACATCGAGACCCGTTCCTGGGCCGTACCTGACCTTCTCGGGCAGGCTCTCTCCATGAACGTTGATCTGCCTTACGTCTTTGATCTGACGCAGTCGTCGTAGTAGTTTCTCGGTAGTGTCAGCGGATAGTAGTCGCTCCGGGAAAATCTGTATTTCAGGGAGCGGAACGTATTCTTCTGCGGGTGAGACATCCGTCATTTTGCCACCTCATTTGAGCTTTTTAGCCTCAGCTCCGACATTCTTGATGGGTGAACTAAATTCAGGTATGTCACCAAATACCTTTTCTATCAATCCAGATGTCCTCTCTGGGGAGAACATTTGAGTTCCGGCGTCAAGAGCACAACCGGCGGCAATCACCGGTATAAGGAATCCCTTGGAGTGTCGAGTCACGATGTGGTTACCATGGAACAGACCTGGCCCTCCTCCTCCGTAAATTGAGTGGGAGAAGAAAGACATACCAACGGAAGTCCCCATGGAACGACCGAAGTCCACACCAGGCAGACCAGTCTCGTGTTCAACGAGGTCGTTGTAATACAGTACGGTTGAAGGTACACCCTGTGATGCTCTGGCCGCACCCACATTGACCATGATAGCAGCCAGCATCCCTGCTGACACATACGCATTCCACATGGCCATGTCATCTGTGGTGTAGACCTTGTATCCAGAGGGTAGTTTCTCCTTCACCTTGATTACATCGTCCTCGATGGCTCTGCCAACAATGGACTCGACCACTGTACCGACAGTTCCAGTTTTCCCGTTCTCCTTGACCGTTTCGTACACAATATTGTTAGCGTTCAATCCCTGAATGGCCAGACCCAACAGGTGCATCCTCTCGAACGGACCTATCGCGTCTCCCATTTCGAACATCGCTGTTTGCTCAAATATAGACGACAAAGCTGCCGCATTCATCGCGTTCTTCCCAGTGAGGGCCACAATATGGTTGGACATGATATTCCTCAATGCATATCCTGCACCCTCGTTCTTCTGGGGCACCTCAAGAATGGTCTTGAGGTTGGATCCCATGAAGTCCAGGGTCTGAGGATATCTTCCCCATACTGCTCCCTTGACCATGTTCGCTCGAAACATGTCTATGTCGAACGTGTCAATGACGGCTTGGGTGACCGCAGCAGCGGCCGCTGTAAATCCTGTGGTGTACTCGACACCAGCATCGAGCCGCGCTGTTGGAACGACAACAATCATCTTCTTGCCGTCCTCAAGCAGCTCTACTTCGGTGTCATCACCATCAGCAACTTTCACCATGTCCTTGACTTTGGCAGCTATCTCGTCAGCCTTTTCCACCACGGGAGCCTCGATCTCTTTTCCTCGGATCTGCACTCCCAATCCACCTAGCTTCCCGGTCCTGAGAGCTTTCTCAATCCCGTCTAGGTTCACGGCGACAGTTCGCTTTGCCAGTGAATGGACTTTCTTGATAGCTTTGTTGTGCAAAGGACTAATGGCTTCAAGCGGCACATCTGATTCGATCAGCTTGCCCCTGTCGTCATACAAGTCCAACTTGTCCTTGTATTTCGCCATCTGTTACCTCCTATTTTGTCCGGAAGTTCTCATCGTTACAAAAAGCCTCCTTTCGATGCAACGACCTCCCTTCCGGCTCCATTTACATTGTAACACAAAGGAGCTTATAAGTTTGATTGTGGATGGATGGACTATCCACCCATAAACAATTGATGATAACCAGTAGGTATAACAATCGTCAATTTGGCCTCCAAATCCTGCCTATAAGAGAGGCCATTGGTTGTATTATCCCAATGGCTATTCCTTTGTTACCGTATTGTGAAGGATGTAATCCGGCATCAAAACCTCCTTTCATAATTCCCCGATCGATCTTAAGTCAACGATATGTAATGAATCAAACAGGATCTCCTCGTCCCTGCCAGCGGAAAGCGGGGGCAATCCAATGTTGCGTCCGATTGAAACTATGTTTCATCATGAAACTATGTTACATCAGGGCAGACTCTGGGTTCAGAAATGACCCGTGACAGAGGGAGTGTCACCTCTCAGCCGCGGACCCATGCGCTGCGGGTCCATGGTGTACACCTCCAACCACGGAACGATGGTCCGCACTACAGGTACGCCAAGCTCTTCATCGGTCAGATCGACCACCACCGCCTTCTCAATTCCCGCCTTTCTCATTTTGTCCAGCACCGTCTGAACATCCTCGTAAATATCCATGGAATCATAGGAAGGGAGGTCTGTGAGCCCCAGTTCATCGACAGAAGAGGAAAACCACATCTTATTCATTTCCTTCACCTTCTCGTACCCTATCCTCGGCCCGCTCTGATCGAATTTTTGCTGCCTGTACAAGTGGGTAGCGCGGCTCTGGGCCACTTCGGTGAGCGCCCTGATGGCAGCTATCTCAGGGTTCAGATGGGTTCCCACTCCGATAGTGAGCATGGCCGGATCCTTGCTCACCGTGTCGTCACCGGCCGCTGCCACCGTGGGGATCCCGATATCGCTGGTGATGTCAGACATGTGGATCTCCACCCCGTTCGACTTGAACCTCTCGATAAGGTCGGATATGATCTTGTTGTCAGTTTCATCCACGAGCTTGCCGTTCACCCCGCCCCTGAACTCGCTGATCGACCAGGCGTCCCTCTCTATCAGTTCGCACAGTCCGTGCAGGACGGCCTCTTCAATGGTGTTCCCAGATGCCAGACCGTTGGAGTTGGAGCGGAATAGTCTCAAGTGGGAGGAATTGTAAGGATGGAAGACGGCGTTGGCCGGTACCCATATTTCCTCCTCCTCGAACAGCTCGTAACCCTTCACCCAGCCGATCCTGTGATGCATCAGATGAAAAGCGGTCATTTCCGGCAGGATGAGTGTCCTGGGATCGACGCAGTTCTGGGAGGACATCATCTGCTGGACGAAGTCGGGCTCGACCTGGGGATCTCTCATCTCCCCGCTGTACCGTTCCAGTGCCTCCATAATGGCCGAGGTCTTGGCCTGTTCTTTGGAGGCCCCTTTGCCGTTATGAACGCACGCAGCACCCTCGACGGTCGAAGATCTGATGCAGGAGAAGACCGGGATCTTCAACCGGTCAAGATCGGTGATGTCCTCCAGCTCTTCGAGACCGATCCTGTCTGCCAGCGGCCCCACCCGCTCCAGAGTCTTCCAAGGAGGAACCGCCCTGTGGTTGTCCTCAGTGTACCTCTTTGGCGTGGGACCGAGTTTCATGGGGACACAAATAACGTGACCTTCTATTAAATTATTCAGGATGAGCGCAAAAACGGTCACTTGGAAAGCGCGCCCGAGGAGGCTATGAAGTTCAGCTCCGCCTCCGGGTGTGTGGCTATCCTCTCGATCATGATGTCCACCTCTACGTTCTTCACGTTGGGTATGGTCATGATCCTGTTCTGTATCAACTCATAAAGGCTATCCACCGCGGTCACGTAGATCTCACACAGCAGGCTGTGGTCGCCGAAAAGCTTGTGGATATACTCAATCTCTTCGAACTTGGAAAGGTCATCGACCACGCTGGTCAGGGAGGAGCCCGCAGTCTCCAGCAGCATGATGGCCCTCATCCCTCCCATCTTGGTGATATCTGTGGTAACAGTGAAGCCGGAGATAATGCCTTCGTCTTCCATCCGGGATATGCGCCTGCTGACCGTGGCCTTTGAAATCCCGATCTCTTTGGCTATGTTAGCCATACTCTGACGGGAATCCTCTTTAAGCATGCGGAGGATCCTGATATCCACCTTGTCCAATTGATAGCCCCCATGTAACCATGTTTCATTTAAAACCCATTACAGACGTCGAATGATACATCATTTCGTTAAAATGTGAATTACTTACTCATTTATTAAACATACTGTAAATAGAACCCTCACTTACTAAGCGTTAAACGCGGGCCTTAAACAGTTTAAAATGGAAATAAAAGGAGGTTCGGTCTGTCGGCGATTCCGACAGAATTGCAGGCGTGGCGTACTGCGTCTCAGAGCTTCCTTCCCTATAGAAACTCTAACTCCTGGCCTTGGCCATCGGCCCGGGGGCCATCTCCTCCAGAGCCTCCACGATCTCTTCCAGCAGGTTCGGGGGGATCCCGGCCAGCATCTCTTCTTCGGCTATATCCGTCCTCCTCCTGCAGCCGTAGCAACCCAGTGAGAGATTAATCCGACTGGTAATCATTGGGATCAGGGTCGCATCCACACACGTTGCCTGAAATGCTGCCGTTTCTACCTTGACCCGTCCTCCCTTGCGGTAAGTGGAAGCAGGTATCAACCAATAAACTTGCTCGGGGAGTCCGCTCAGCACTACTACATCGGGCTCCAGCTTTGCGTCCTTGAGGGGGCTGACTGCAGTGGCCACGTAGGTACCAGGGTCCAGCTCGAACCTCTCGTCGATCATGCGCTTCGCGGATGCTGGAGACTCGAACATCCCTATCCCGTGGTGGAAATGGCCCGAACGGATCTTGTCGGGCAGGGAGATCAAGCCCAGGCTGGAAGCGCCCACAGAGCACTTTTGGTTGTCAGCACTGATCACCAGCGACTCTCCCTTCCTGGCCTTCATGATTGACTGGCAGTGACTGAGCCCTTTCTCAGGGGCCATGTAGCCTTCGGGGACTTCATCACCAGGTTTCAGAAGGGTCACCGCTACTGGTTCGCTCTCCAATCCTAAAATGGTCTTGAGTTTATCAGATATCTCCGCATAATTGAGCATTTTAATACCCTTCATTTCAAGCGTAATCTTAAGTTTCTATTTATAATTGTCGAACGATGTATTTCCGCCTTCATAGGGTTCATAATTAAAACTCATTATGATTCACAATTTCATAATAAATGTTAATATAGGCCACCTTGTACTACACTGGGGAGGAGAGAGCGTTGGAGGGAGAACCGAAGACTGATTGGCCTCCCGTTCCTGGGAACTATCGGGTAGGGGAAAAAGACCATCCTGTGGCCGTGGCCGTAGTGGGTAGAGGAGAGGTGGACCTGCACCAGGACCGCTTCTCCCTTCTGGGCACATTCAAGACCGAGAACATGGGCATCGAACGCATCATAGTGAATGTGGTCACCAACCCCAACATCAGGTTCATTACCGTATGCGGCCGTGAAGAATTCGGCCATTTCCCGGGAGATGCCCTGCTCTCTCTGATCAAGAGGGGGGTCGACGAGAGTGGGAAGATCCGGGATACGAGAGCGGCCATCCCCTACATCTGCAACATCGATCGAGAGACGGTGGAGAGGTTCAGAGAGCAGGTGGAAGTGATCGACCTGCTGCACCCAAAAGAGGTAGACGAGATCATCGAGTGGAACCCCAAATACGACTTTGATAGAGAGAGGACTACAGAGCTGGTGGACGCCATCCAAGATTGTGAGGCCCGGGATCCGGGCCCCTTCAGCAAGGGGGTATACGTCCCCCAGTTGGACGCGCTCGTGGACGACAGTGATGAGGCGGGGAGGCGGATGAACGAACTCTCCGATCAGTTCGTATCTCAGATGCTGAGGATGCCCAGCCAGAAGCTGAACACTTCCGCCTCACTGGTGCTGGTCTCAGAAGAGTTCAGAACCATCATCGACCCCATCGATGGCCAGGTCTCTGTCGTACCCTCCATCGAGCTGGTGAGCAGGATGAAATCGTACTTGACGGGCGCAGACTAGGAGCTGAGTGAGATGTTTACTTTCCAGAAGGACCAGAAGATATTCGAGATAGAGAATGTCCAGTTCGGAGGGCAGCCGGGCAAACGACCGCCGGTACTGATAGGCTCACTGTTCTACCCGCAGCACAGCGTGGTGGAGAACAGGAAAGAGGGCATTGTTGACCAAGAAGCTCTCCAGAAGAGGTTGGATACTCTGCACCAGGTCATGGGGGAGACCGAAGGCGCCGGAGCTCTGATGCTCTACGCCGAGACGGAGGAAGCAGCGGCCTCGTACCTGGAGACAGTTTCCGAAGAAACTGCGCTACCGCTACTACTGGACTCCCCCAGCGTTGAGGTGAAGCTGTCGGGAGCGCGCAGGGCCAGAGAGATGGGCGTTGAGAACAGGATCATATACAACACAGTACACTATGGCACTGAGGACGAGGAGCTGGAGAGACTGCAGGAGCTGGGAATTGAGTCCGCCGTCCTGCTGGCCTTCGATCCTTCTGACCCTTCGTTGAAAGGTAAGATCTACCTGCTGGAGGACGGAGGCAAGACCCTGGACGAGGGACTCATTGACAGGGGCCAGCGGTACGGGATCGAGCGGCCGCTTTTAGACTTAGCAGTAATGTCCATGGACCAGAACGCGGGCTCAGCCCTGAGGGGTATATTCGTGGCCAAGGCCAAGTGGGGCCTGCCCTGTGGATGCGCCCCCCATAACGCGGTGGAGTCTTGGGAAGGGTTGGCCCGTAAGCGGGGGGAGGAGCCTTCACTATATAGATCGGTGGATATCTCTTCAATATCACTGCCCATAGCTGCCGGTGCGGATTTCGTGATCTATGGTCCCATCGAGTATGCGAAGAAAGCTTTCTACAGCGCCGCCTTTTCCCACCAGTTGATCAGACAGGCAGTTCAAGAATAGTCATTGGAGGGGGAGTACCGTCCGGCTGAAATTTCTAGCTGCCAACAGAAACATCATTCCTCACGCTCACTGATCCTGAGTTCCGAGAAATCCATTACACCCTCGGAACACTGCGTCTGGCACTGCTTGCACGCGGTGCCCAGACAGAGGTCGGTGACCACCCTGATCTGGAAGGTGCCGTCGTCCAGCTCCCTGACCTTCAGGGCCTGCTCCGGGCACCTCGTCTCGCACTTGCGGCAGCCCGTACAACCGGGGAGTTCGATGGTCAGGAACACGCCCACATTCTCCAGGGTGTGCAGCCCTTTGTCCCCTATCACCGGGATGTCCCTGTCCACCATCTTCAGAGTCTCGCTGGGCCTCTCGATGGGGGGCAGGGGCATCAGATCGGCCCTCTTGAGCATCTTGTTGTACATCTCCAAGGGCATACCCTCGGACCACAGTGCCACTTCGTTCACGTACAGATCTTTGAATATGTCCGAAGTGGCGAACATGATGTGTCTGGATGCTATGGAGTCGGCCACGTCCTGCATCATGTCCAGCGTGCTGTCATCGGTCAGCATGTCGTAGGCCATCATGAGCGAGGTGTTCCCCACCTGGATGGTCTTGTCCACGACTCCCGGTACCAGCCCCACCGTCTGTGCCTTGATGGGGTCTACATAGGTCCCAGAGGCACCGGCCATGTACATCGCGGTCAGCTCTCTGTCTTCAATGCCCACCTCGTGTAGCAATGTCCTGTGCCCTGCCCTGATGGCTCCCATCGCCCTGCCCGCCTCTAGCAGGTCTTCTTCGTCGAAGTGCACTCCATCCTGGAAGTGGAGCCTGTTGTCCGACGTGCCTATCCTGGGCGGGTCGATCCAGCCTTCCTCCAGGCCCAGAGCGACCGCGGCCACCACGCCCGTGCCGGTGATCCCCCTGGCGTTGATGTTTTGCAGTCTCTCTGAAGACCCATTATTGGGATTGGTCTTGGAGGCAAACACCGCGCCCAACTGGCTGTCGAGCACGTAGTTGGCCCACTTCTTGCTGTTGGTCACTCCGAGATCGGATATAGCATAGGGGGCGGCGAGCATGCCGCAGGATATGTGCTGTCCTTCCAGGGCCGGTCCGGCAGCGGCACTGCCGCTGAACAGTTCTCCATCGTGGAATAGCCCCATTTCAGCGTTGGTACCGTAATCGGTGACCATGCACGTCTCCCCCTTTTCCAGCAGCTTGGACTTGATGATCATGGCGAGAGCATCGGCCCCTACTTCGTGTCTGATAGCGGGAGGAATGAGTACTTGGGCTTCGGAAGGCACCACGCCCAGGCCTACCTCGCCCGCGGACTTGATATGGGCCTTCCGGGGAGGTCTCTTGATGTTCAGTTTCTTGATCATCGACTCCCCAGCGTAGGCGAGGTCCCTGACCTCGATGTTCTCGAACATCGAGAGCTGGATGGGGTTTCCGCACACCGCCATCCTGGTGATATTCTTGGGGTCCACATCGTGCAGTCCGATCAGCTTGTCGATGGTCTCCATCACGATCTTGTGGCCCACCTCGGGACCGTTTTCTATCCAGAAGTGAAGGTGGTCCATCACGTTGGCACCGGGCAGGGGGTGTCTCATGGTGATAGAAGTCGAAGTGATCTTCCCTCTGCCTGTCAGGTCCACCAGGTGAGTTCTGTAGCCGCTAGTACCCAGGTCCAATGCTATGCCGTAAGACATGCCCTATCACGCTTCCGATATATGATTTCAATATTTAAGATTGCATGCAAATTTTTTTAACGTGCCTTTCGGGAGCCTCACGGCAGCGGTCAACACGACAAGGTTATGGAACGCGGTCCTGCCTTTTCACCGTCCGCACCATCGCCCGCAGGTTCTCCAGTGGGATCTCAGGAGCGAGACCGCAGCCGGGGTTGATCACTTCGAACCCCGCTTCCATCACCCGCTCTGTGGCGTTAACCACCTGCTCAGGAGTGCCGTTCAGCAGGGGATTGATCACCCCTACGTTGCCGATGAGGGCCGCCCTGCCGTTCACGATGTCCACCGCCTCGAAGGGGTCCACCTTCTCCTCCACGCTCAGACCATCGGTGCCCACGCTCACCATACCGTCCAGCAGCGAGGTGCTGTCCCCGCAGATGTGAAGCACGGTCTTTGCGTTTTCCACGGAAGAGATTGCCCTCCGGGTCTGGGGCACGGAGAACTCTCTGTACATCTCGGGTGAGATCATGTCCGCTGAGGCCGATGGATTGCTCATCAGTATCACGTCCGCCCCCGCTGCGTCCAGTGCGCCCATGTATTCCAAAAGGAACGAGGCGGCAAAGTCCACCACCCGGTGCACCTCCCCCGGGTCCTGTATGATCCACAGCAGGAGTTTCTCCATACCCACCAGATGACCGGCCAGTGTGAACGGACCGGTGACCAGAGGGATCACCGGCACCTCGCCCCCCACCTCTTCTTTCAGCAAGCGGAGAGCTTCAAGGGTCACCTTCGCCCTACCCTTACCTGCGACATCATCCGGTATGTCCATATAACCACCCTGCCGGAGAGGGTGGGACTTGACCATCGGGGTCCGCCTACTAGACGTAGTGTCCACTTCCGCCCCCAGTATCTCCGCTTCCACCGTCAGACAGAAGGGGATACGGACCGATTCGAAGCCCACTATGTCATGAGCGGCCCTGGCCAGCCCGGCCATCAATGACGGGTCGTGATGAGCCTCCGGCCAGTATACGCCCAAAGCATCCATCTGGTCGAGGGTGACACTGGTGGTCATGCAGGTAACCGGCGGTCTGTCCGTCTCCTCCATCGATAGGGAAGCCATCACTCTGTCCAGGGACCTCATCATACCACCATAAGGTGAACAGAGACGTAGGATAAATATGTTTGAGCTGGAGGACGGACTCTAGGAGCAATAGAGAACAGGGTGTGGAATAATTAGAGTATATAGAAAATACACAATATATAGAAAGAAAGTAGTTTTTGGGGCTTACATCTCCTGGACGGTACGCACCATCGCCAGGAGATTCTCTTTGGGGACTGAAGCAGCCAGTCCACAGCCGGAGTTGATGATCTCGAATCCCGAGTCTACGACCCGTTTGGTCTCCTCGACCACGTCTTCCGGAGTTCCCTGCAGCAGCGGGTTGACCACACCTATGTTTCCTATCAGGGCGATCCTGCCGTCCACGAGCTCCACGGCCTTGTAGGGGTCCACCTTCTCCTCGATACTTAGACCGTCCGTACCGGTCTCGATCATGTGGTCTATGAGTATCTCAGTGTCTCCACAGATGTGCAGCACCGTCTTGGCGTTGTTCACGCCCTCCAGGGAGCGCTTGATGTAAGGGGCAGCGAATTCATCGAACATCTCTCCGGAGAGCATGTCCGTTGAAGCAGAAGGCTCACTCTGCTGAATGGCGTCCACACCTACCTGGTCGATCTCCTTGTGATACTGATAGGCTATCTCCGCCGCCTTCTCCAGCACACGGTGAACCGCGTCAGGATTGGTCACGATCCACAGAAGCAGGTTCTCTGTGCCCACCAGGTGTCCAGCGATGGTGAACGGACCTGTTGTGCCTACAACAACCGGCAACTCATCGCCCACTTCGTCCTTCAGGATCTCGGCCGCCTTGACCACTTCTTTCGCCCTTCCCTTCTCAATCATGTTCTCAGGGATTTCGATCTCATCGATAGTGTCTTCATTGAAAGGATGAGACTTGACCATCGGGGTCCTGTCCTTCTTTCCCAGGTTCACTTCGACCCCCATAATCTCAGCCTCGACGGTGAGACAGTAAGGTACCCTAACTGATTCGAATCCTATTACTTCGTTACCGGCCAAAGCCAGCTTGGCCATCTTCTCCCCACTGGTATGAACATCGGGCCAGTACACGCCCACAGCGTCCATCTGATCGAGTGTGGCGCTCTGAGTCATACAGCAGACAGGTGGTCTGTCCACTTCCCTCATTTCCATGGCCCTGAGCCATCTTTCCTTTGCTGTCATTCCATTAGCCATAAATCTTTGCCTCCTCGGAATATAAGTCTGGTTACTATGGTCGAAAATCTAAACGCGGATACTTCAATCTTTCCTAAACGATTGTTGGCTGACCCACAGCCTTGGCAATGACCTCCACCCAGTGGGTGAGCTCGCCTGAGACCACCACGCCCCCTTTAGACTTCTTCTCGTTGACTGTCACCTTGACCTTGACGTCCTTAGCACCGGCCATTTCTGCCCTCTCCCTGACATGCCTTGACGCTATGCTCTTGGCGCTCCCTATGGCCTGCTCGATGTGACTGTACTGGGACGCTCCATACGAAGGGGCGATGACCGAGAACTTGTGGTCCATGTTGGGGTAGATCATCACCTTGATGACCTCCACCACCTGAGAGCAGACGGCGCCCACGGCGTTGCCCACCTCGTGGTCGTCAGGTATGATCACCTCAGTGCCCAACCTCTCCTCGATCATGGGCAGGTAGACGTGCACAGGGGCACCTATACCCACTATCTTGTTCTGCAGTGTAGCGTCCAACGACAGAATGTCGCTGAGCCTCCCCTTGCTTATCAGGTCCAGCAGGTACTCAGAGTCTTCAGAGCCTTCAGAATCGGGGTTGATCCCCACCTCGTCGGACATGACCTTTTTGACCACCTCCCTGCATATACTGGAAGCTACCATGTTCAGGATGGTGTCGCAGAACTCCTCCTCATCCATATGGGCCTTTTCCCTCGCCCTCTCAACGCCGAAGGCGGCGGCTTCCACGTCCCCCTCCATGTAATCGCCTGTGACGTGCAGTATGTCCGTAGGGGTAAGGCCGATACCGATGATCCTGCCTTTCTCTAACAGAGAGTCCACGTACCTGTCCACGAGTACGACAGAAACACCATCCTTGATCTCTCTTACCCTCACAGGGCCGTGCTCCTCCACGAATTCAAAGACCTCTTTCTCACCACGAGAGGGATTCTTCAGGTTCCTCTGGTTCATGACCAGGAACTCCGTCTCCTGGCTCTCCTTCATCTTCTCCAGCAGACCGTCGAACATCGAAGAGGCAATGGAAAGCGGGATGACCCTCTTTGGAGAGAACGTGATATTCCTGCGGTCGTCCACCATGATCCCGGAGTCACCGCCCATGGCAGCGGTCCACATGTTCACCGCCCTGACTCTGGTCCTCCAGTCGCCGATGACCGCCCCCTCCGGGGATATCTGTGGGAAGCCTCCGTCCAGGAGGGCGATGTCGGTGGAGGTGCCGCCGACGTCGATCACCATGCAGTCGTCCAGGCCGGCTAACTTCTTTCCGCCCATCGCGCTTGCGGCGGGTCCGGACAGGATCGTCTCCACCGGTCTCTTGACAGCGGTCTCCAGGTTCATCAGGCTCCCGTCCCCCTTGAACACCATGAGCGACGCCTCTATGCCCATCCTCTCCAACGTCTTCTTAACGTCGCCCAGGAAAGAGTCCAAGACCGGGATCAGGCGGGCGTTGAGCACCGCGGTGACCGTCCGCTCCTTCACCCCCAGCTCTCCGGTCAGCTCGTGACCGGCCACCACCGGTAGATCCAGCTTCCCCTCGGCCTTCTTTCTCACCATCTCCTCGTGTGACCTGTTTGACACGCTGAATAGACTGGACACTACCAGAGCGTCTATGCCTTCGCTCATCTCCTGGATGGCGGCCTCCACCTCTTCGTCAAGCAGTGGCTGCTGCGTGCGGCCCTGCAGATCGTGGCCACCCTGGATGAACCTCTCCTTGTCGGCACCCAGTTCCCACCCCTCTTTTGGCTCCCAGCCGATGCCGATGAGGCCCACCCGAGCCCCTTTGCCCTCCAGCACCGAATTGGTGGCCAGGGTGGTGGAAACGCCCACCAGTCTTATGAGGCCTATATCGATCCCTGCGGCCTCCATGACATTGTTGACCGCCTGGTCGATGCTCAGGGAGAGGTTCTGGTGGTTGGTAGGTGCCTTGGCCTTGGTGATGACTTCCTTGGTGTCCAGGTCCACAATGACGGCGTCCGTAAAGGTGCCTCCTGTATCTATGCCCAGTCCGAGCTTCCGGCCGTCCTTACCCTTAGATGTAGCAGCCATGAGAATGATCCCCAGTTCAGGGGACAATACCCGCTTTTCCCCAGGAAGAGAGCTAATGTATTATAGTTTTTAGTATAGCTCACGCTCGCAGGTAAGTTCTACAAGAATTATATAAAAAAGAAAGGTGGGTGTAACCCATTTATTCTGCCAGCAGCTTGGTGGCCACTTTCACGGCTTCAGTAGCATCGTAGGCCCAGCCGTCGGCCCCGATCTTGTCCGCGAATTCGCGGGAGGTAGCACCGCCACCGATCATGCTCTTGACAGGACCCTTGAGGTTCTCTTCCTTGAGCATCTTCTCCAGTTCTTCCATACCGGCCAGGGTAGGAGTCATCAGGGTGGACGTGGCCAGCATATGGGCATCCTCTTCCTTGACCTTCGCGATGTAGTCCTTGAGAGGTATGTCCCTGCCCAGGTCGAAAATGGTCAGTCCTGCACCGGTGAGCATCGCCTTGACGATGTTCTTTCCGATATCGTGGACGTCTCCCTCCACGACACCGATTACCACTCTCCCACTGGCGGCCGCGTCTTCGACGCTCAGTTCTGGAAGCACTATGTCCAGTGCGGCGTACATCGCCTGGGCAGAAAGCAGAACCTGGGGCAAGAAGTATTCCTTGTTCTCGTACTTGTCCCCCACCACTTCCATACCAGCGCTGAGGCCTTCAAAAATGATCGTCTTCGCATCGATTCCCTCTTCCAAGGCATCCTCCGCCAATGGTTTTGCCTCTTTGATCTTACCATTGATAACAGCATCCGCCAATTTCTCTAGTACTTCGCTCATGCTTAGATTCCCTCCTCAAAGTCAGGATTCAATTTTCGGATTAGGATGCATTATTATAAACCCTTTTGTGGATGGATACACTATCCAATGAGGTCAGGGTGGCAATCGCAAACAGATCATGAAGGGGAGCACAGATTTCTCGGGGATCGAATACGGGGTAGCGTCTCATAGTTCTGCTGACAACTAGGTGATGATCGGTATAGGAGCTCCACACCGGGGACAACTTCCGTCTTCCAGATGAGAAACCACCGAAGGGTACGTAGGACAGAACCTGCTGATCTCGTCCTCCTTAACCGAGATCTTCTCCTCCACCTGCTGGCTCTGCCTTTCGATGAGTGTCGCGCCGCATTCCGGACAGCTGGTGTTCTGGCGGGGATGACCGGTCACTCCGGCGTAGTACGGGAAGCGCAGACCGGCGGATTGGGCGATCTGATAAGCCTCGTCCAGCTTGTCCATGGTCTGCTCCTCGATGTGCGACAGCCTGTGGAAGGGGAGGAACCTGAACAGGTGCAGAGGAGTGTCCTCACCCAGCTCTTTCGCCACCCACTCGCATAGCTCGGTGATCTCCTGCGTCGAATCGTTCATCCCGGTGATAAGTAGGTAGGTGACTTCTAAATGAGTCCCAGCGCTGGCTATCCTGGAGCAGGTGTCCATGACCGGTCCCCGGGTAGCACCACAGTTCTCCTCGTAGAACTGGTCGGAAAAGGACTTGAGGTCCACGTTGAAGGCATCGACCAGGGGCAGCAGTTCTTCCAACGGACCGGGGTTCGTGTAGCCGTTGGTGTTCATCATGGTGTACAACCCATGCTGCCTGGCCAACTCAGAAACGTCGTACACGAACTCATACCATATAGTGGGCTCGTTGAACGTGTAGGATATACCATCCGCTCCCTTCTCGAGAGCGTGCTCGACAACCTCCTCTGGGGTCCACTCTTCATGAGGGATGTCGTCCCCGGAAGAAGAGGCCAGGGAGAAGTTCTGACAGTTATCGCACCTCATGTTACAGCCGAATGTGCCTATAGAGAATAACTTGCTGCCCGGCCTGTAGTGGAACATCGGCTTCTTCTCTATGGGGTCTATGGCCGACACGCACATCTTACCGTAGTTCATGCTGTGAAGCACGCCTCCCACGTTCTTCCTCACGTGGCATCGACCAGTACCTCCCTTGACCAGTAGACAACTATGGGGGCACAGCTCGCACCTGACCCTATCGTCCTCAAGGTGCCACCATCTGGCGATGCTCAGCCGCCCCGTGCTCGATTCTACATTCATTGCCATCCCTTACGCTGGCATGCCTAATTAATGATATGCTGCTAGATAAAGAGTAGTTAGAGAGGGGAGAACAACGATCAGCCCTTCAGCCTGGCCCTCTGCTCCGTGATCTCCGACAGGCTGCCCAGGGAGAGCAGGCCGATCTCGCTGCAGGCGATCACCTCCATCCTAGCTGTGTCATGACCTTTCAGGATGGGGGACAGGAAGGACCTGTAGCCGGCCCTGGAGAGGTCGGTGCCGGAGGCCAGGGGACTGAATGCGGGGAGTACCAGTATTTTTTCTTCACGGTCGAGCATGTAACAGTGGAAGCGGACGTAGGCCCCCACTTCGTCGAATATCTTGATGGAGGGGTGCTCGTGCCCCATCATAATCGGCCTTTGCTTTGAGTCTCGGTGGCCGTGAGTGAGTGTAATGCCTTCCTCCCTGTGCTCTCTGACCATCGGCACGTCCATCTTGGAGGCTATGGTGGCCAGGTAGTTGTCGTGGTTGCCCCGCACTATGACCACTTCGGTCTGGCTCTTCAGCAGAGACAGCAGGTGCTGGACGTCGTCCCACTCCTGCCTGAGGTTCCTGCTGAACTCGTGTTTCATGTCTCCCAAGATCACCGTGCGCTCCGGCTCGTACTTGTCCAGGATGTGTAGCAGGCGCTCCCTGAGCTCGTTGACCTGAATGCGGGGCAAAGACAGACCCTGCTCCTCCATCGCCGACTCGTAGCCGATGTGCAGGTCGGCTATCACTACAGTATCAGTGCCCAGTAGAGCGCACATGTCGTTGGTAATCGTTACCTGTGGGAGTATCTCCATAGCGTCCATGTTCAAAACCGTTCATTCGTCGAAGTAACGACACACCACGGTGCCGTGTTTCTCGGAGACCTTGCCGAACCGGCAGTCAACGCAGCTGACCACGGTGGCCGTGCTCCTCATCCTGGGGCAGGTGGTCATGAACTCCAATTCCCTGGATTGTCCGTAGGAGCACACTACACAGCCCTCCTTCTTGTCCAGCTCATCGCAGTAGGGACAGTGCTCGCAGCTGGCCAGAGAGACTTTCCTGTTTATGTACGGGCACTCAAGAGTGAATATCCTCTCGATCTCGTCCATCGCTTCCTTTCTCCTCTTCCAGCCGCGGAGCTCCACCTGCTCCATGATCTGGTTGAGCGCGCTGTCCACGTCGCTCATCTCCAGAATCTTCATCAGGTTGGACAGGCGTCGGTGGGTATCAGGGTCCAGCTCGACCGAAATTCGCTTCACGTTTCCCTATTGGAGAAGTCGATATTTCAAGTTTATCGGGTACAAGGACTCGGGCACCAGTTTCAAAGTGCCCACCGAAAGAATATTGAGTCGGGCTTTCAATCATTTTCAGGATGATCAGAAGGACCTTTCTCATTTTACCATCGGTGGGACGCACCACCGAAAGATCACTGTGGCAGCAAGGTATACACGACTGGGACGATTTCCTCGCTGCCGACAAGCCGGAAGGTTTTTCCAGAGAGAGGAAGGCCAGGCTCGATCCGCACCTGGAGGAGGCTGATGAGCTGCTCCGCAGAGACCACACGGAGTACTTCACCAAGGTGCTGCCCTCTAGGGAGCACTGGAGGATGTTCGAGAGGTTCGAGGACAGGACCGCCTACCTGGACATCGAGACCGACGGGCTGAGCAGCGAGGCCACGGTGACCGTAGTCGGCGTGCATAAGGGCAACGAGACCACGACTCTTGTCAGGGACCGCGGCCTGAACCCCGAATCGCTGGAGAGGGCGCTCGAGGGCTGCAAACTTCTGGTCACCTTCAACGGCAGTTCTTTCGACATACCGATACTGGGATATCACTTTCCGTTCTCCGTTCCCAACGTGCCGCACTTCGACCTCAGGCACGCCTGTTCCCGCGTAGGCCTGAAGGGGGGCCTGAAGAACATCGAGAGGCGGCTGGGGATGGCCAGGCCCAAGGAGGTGGACTACGTCACCGGGGAACAAGCAGTGTACCTGTGGAACCTGTGGGAGCGCAAGGGGAGAGAGAACGCTCTGAAGCTGCTGACAAGATACAATGCAGAAGACACAGAAAACCTCAAACCGCTGGCCCGCTATGTCTACGACAGCATGAAGGAGCAGGCTATAGAGGGAGAGTGAGCAGTTGGAAAGGGACGTCAAGGGATTCCTGCAGGCGGCGGGGAGCATGGCCGATCAGCTCAAGACCTCATCAGATGTCCTGGTGGTGGCACACATCGACGCGGATGGGGTGAGCGCCGCCTCCATCGCCTCTTCCGCCCTGGAGCGGGCGGGAGTGCCCCACAGGGTCAGATTCATCAAGAAGCTGGATGAAAAGGAGCGGAAGGAGCTGGACGGGGAAGAGTGTGACACCCTGTGGCTCGTCGACCTGGGCAGTGGCTGCTACTCCCAGATGGACCACCCGGGGCTGTGCGTTGCCGACCACCACGTCCCGGACGACACCAACGCATGGAAGAAGGGACAGGGCCAGAACACTCTGTTCGACTTCTGCTGCCGACATGTGAACCCTCATCTGTTCGGCGTGGACGGCTCCTACGAGGTGAGCGGGGCTGGCACTACTTATTGCGTGGCCAGGGCTATGGACGGGAGCAACAAAGACCTCAGCGGACTGGCCATCGTTGGCGCCGTGGGCGACTTCCAGGACTCCGCCCGCTGCCGATTGAGAGGGTTCAACAGGAAATTGCTCGGGGAGGCGGAGGAGCAGGGGACAGTGGAGAAGATCATCGACATCCAAATATTCGGGAGGGAGACCCGGCCGCTTTCGAAGATGCTGCAGTACTCGTCGGACCCTTATCTGCCCGGGCTTACGGGGAACCTGGACGCCTGCAAGCAGTTCATACAGGATTTGGGCATTAGCGAGCAAGAAGAGGACACCTGGAGGTGCTGGGTAGACTTAGGGGCCGAAGAGAAGAAGACCATAGCCAGTGCCCTGAGTAATCTCCTTCTGGACACCGGAAGGGGCTCGAGGGCCATCAGGAGGCTGATCGGGGAAGTGTACTTGCTTGCCAAGGAAGAAGAGGGCACCGAGTTGCACGATGCTAAAGAGTTCGCCACCCTGCTCAACTCCTGCGGCCGGTACGGTGAGGCCGAAGTGGGTATGGAGGTGTGCAAGGGCGACAGAGACGAAAACCTGGAGAAAGCCCTCAGACTTCAGAGGAACCACAGGAGGAAGCTGGCGAACGCCATAGGCACGGTGATGGATCTGGGCGTCCAAAGAAGACAGTGGATACAGCACTTCCACGCACAGGACGAGATCATGGACAGCATCGTGGGCATCGTAGCAGGCATGGTCCTGGGCTCGGGAGAGATTACCAAAGAGGTGCCTGTCATAGCTTTCGCCAACTCGGATGACGGCAACATCAAAGTGTCGGCAAGAGGCACAAAAGAGCTGGTAAAAAAGGGGTTGGACCTCGCCTCGGCCATGAAGCAGGCTTCGGAGAAAGTCTCCGGCGGCGGTGGCGGTCACAACATAGCCGCAGGTGCCACCATACCGTCGGGTAAAGAAGAAGAGTTTTTGACGGAGGTTGAGAGGATAGTGGGCGCTCAGCTCTCCTGAGCTCTTGATCATCCATCAACCGATCAAAGAGACCAGTATCGCTTTCTGGGCGTGCAGGCGGTTCTCGGCCTGGTCGAACACCACGCTCTGGGGACCGTCCATCACCTCGCCGGTGATCTCTAGCCCGCGGTGGGCGGGCAGGCAGTGCATCACGATGCAGTCTTCTTTGGCTTTAGACACCAGTTCTGAATTCACCTGGTAAGGAGCGAACACTCTCTCCCTCTCCTCCTTCTCCCCCTCCTGACCCATGGAGACCCAGACGTCGGTGTAGACGACATCTGCGCCCTCCACGGCCTCCTCAGGGTCCTCCACGACCTCCGATGTGATGCCTTTAGCCTTGGCGATCTCCTGAGCCCTGGACAGAATGGACGAGTCGGGGTAGTAGCCCTCGGGGCATGAAGCAGTGAAGTCTATGCCCACCAGCGCGCCGCCCAGCAGGAGGGAGTTGCAGACGTTGTTCCCGTCCCCCAGGTACACCATCTTGATGTCTTCCAACCCCTTCTTCTCTTTCACAGTCTGAAGGTCGGCTACGATCTGGCAAGGGTGTTCAAGATCGTCTAGCCCGTTGATGACCGGCACGGTGGCGTTCTCCGCCAACTCCACCATGACGTCGTGCTTGAACGCCCTGTACATGATAGCGTCCGCGTAGCGGGAGAGTACTTTCGCAGTGTCGGCCACCGTCTCCCCCCTACCCATCTGCATGTCCTTGGGGCTTAAGTACAAAGCATGGCCGCCGAGCTGGGTCATCCCCACTTCGAAGGACACCCTGGTCCTGGTACTCGATTTCTCGAAGATCATGGCCAGGTTTTTACCGGCAAGAGGAAAGTCCTGCACGGCCTTGCCCGCCTTGATGTCCACGGCGTGTGAGATCAAGTCCTCCATGTCATCCTTCATATCCAGTACTGAAATGATATTGCGCTTCATGTTCTCGTGACTTCTACACCAAATTCCTTTTTAACAGTTATGTGCGAGGGCGGTCATCGCGGCCCACAATATGTTTCAATCTGAGTTTATGCACGAGAACATCAAGAGATGATGTGGATTGTCCGGACATACTGCGGATTGGTCCGGTGTCAACTCTCAAAAATCTTGAAGAAAGGGATTAGGAAATCTCATAGCGAGTGGAGGATGGAAGGTGTAGAAAGAGGTTTTTCAATATCCCTACCTGGGCAGCATATTGAAGTTGAAGTACTGACGCATCCCTTTATTATTCTTCTTTTTCTTCACGGTCATCACCTCGTTTAATTCCTATCATACCGCTCTAATGAGATTTTAGTGAGTATAATCGAAGTATTTAATAGTTACTATTAGGTAATATCGTTAAAAATACATTTGAGTGAATTCCATGAACAAGATCAAGGAGGAGCATATCAAAGTCCTCTCAGAGCCGAACAGGCTGGCCATACTGAGCATGCTGTCCATGAGGGAGATGACCACCACCCAGATCTCGAAGCTGCTCAAGATCAGCATCCAGAACGCTCAGTACCACGTGAAGAAGCTTCTATCCGCTGAGCTGATCTACTTGACTAAAGAAGAAGTGGTCGGCAACCTGGTGGAGAAGTACTACCGGTCCAACTTCGAACCGGGGATGGTGTCCGAGGCTGCCGATGAGACGACCATTGACATTGCCGAAAGAATGGAGCTGGTGTTCGCCGCCATGGGGGCCATCAAGGGCATACTGAACCGGGGCATTAGAGTCCTAGACGAGAGAGAAGACTATTTTATGGATATAGAGCAAAGGCCCAGGTACCCGTTCGGCGCCAACTATGTCGTGGTGCCCAACACTCCCGAGTCGGCACAGGAGGCCGAAGAACTGGTGTCTGAACTGGACAAGGGAATGTCCAGGCTGGCAGAGGGACACCCAGAGGACAAAGAAGAGAAGTTCGCCCTGCTGTATTCGCTGTTCCCTTACGAATAGATCTGTTTTCGGTAATGGGCGGTCTGAAGCAGCCACCATAGAACAAAAAGCTTTAATTATTTTCAAGCATTGCCATAGCAACTCAATGGCCGGGATAGGGTAGTTTGGTTATCCTCAGGGACTGTGGATCCCTTGACTCGGGTTCGAATCTCGGTCCCGGCCCTCTCTCATTTTTCTTTCCTGACCTCACACTCCCTCTCGAACAGCGAAAGCTCTCTCTCGTCCATGGTATCTGGGTCCACGGGCAGAATGGCCTTCCCTCCCCTCATCGTCAGCTCGTCCCTGATGTTGTATAGGAGTACCAGTATGTTCTCCAACGAGTTGTTGGCGATCAGGTACTCTAGCCCATCCAGCAGTAGAACCGGTCCATCTTTGTCTTCCAAGTAGTCCAAGATGGTGTGCTGCAGGATCGACAGATTGGTAGGATCTATGCGGTCTGGACCGGGCTGATCGGTCAGCCATATCGCCCTGATGTCTTCCAGCCCGTAACGGTCCCTAAGTCTCTCCGGATAGACCCTGGACACCAGCAGTCCCTGGTCAGCCTCGGACACGAGATCCATGAACGTGCGGTAGGCTCCGGAAGTGTCCTTGCCCTCGATGAGCAGACAGGAGTAATGGTCCGTCTCCACCTCCACCGGGGGCTTCTCCTCTTCCAGGATAAGCAAAGAGGCGAACACGTCGTAGCGCAGTATACCAACAGAGAATATTACGGCGGTCACCAGCAGACCGACCACCAGACCCAGGACGTAACCGACTATGTCGTAGAAGGCCAGGGGGAAAGCCACGATCACTGGGGCGATGATCCCGAAGGTGGCGAACGAGGAGGTGTACTTCACCCTGGAGTCGGTCATGGGGAAGAACGACAGTAGGAGGAGTACCGAGAGTAAGATGAAACCGCCTATGATCGTGTAGAGCAGGCCCATGGACAAACTCACGGGCACGCCCCAACCCCACGGGCACTCCTGCACCTCCGCCAGGAAGAAAGCGGGGATAGCGGCCAAGACCAGAGAAGCGAGAGCGTACGGGCCCAGGTGATCGGCCAACCGGCCGATGCGTTCCTGGTAGGCCACGAGCGAGTAGACCAGAAATATGCAGGAATAGGCCAGGACGATAGAGGCCACCAGCAACTGGGCGGTGAGAGTGGCCAGAGACTCATCGGCCACGTTAACGAATACGAAGGAGAAGACGGAGGCCAGAAAGATGAAGACCATGAGCACCAGGAACAGGAAAGAAATCTTTGCCGAGGGGTGCTTTCTGAATAAGAACATCCCCAGGGCCAGTGAGAACGCGGCGCCCAAGAGGAACATGAAGGAGTATGGACGCATACCAAGAAACGCGGCCCCAGTCACTCCCCCGATCATTCTATCCCTGTTTTTATAAGGTTCATTTATTAAAGATATTTTGAACAGAGTTCGAATAATGATAGAAATGGTGTTCTACCGGTTTTGAAATGAAGAACAGGAGAGCAACAGCGACCATTCCGGATTTTCGGGCGATACTCTGAGGCTAGCCTCCTTCGCAAGAGTTAAAAGAAGGAGTGAGTAATCTGTTGATGGTGAGAGAATGACTTGGAAGGGACCGCTTTACAGGATTACAGATTACAAATGGAAGGTACCTCAGGATTACAAGAGCTGCATGAGGACTGACGCTACCATCTTCACTGACAACGAGATGATCCCACAGCTGCGTAACGACGATGCGGCGGAGCAGGTGGTGAACGTGGCCTGTTTACCGGGCATCGTCGGCAACTCTTTAGCGATGCCGGACATCCACTGGGGGTACGGCTTCCCCATCGGGGGCGTGGCCGCCCTGGACGCTGAAGAGGGTGTCATCTCCCCGGGCGGCATAGGCTTCGACATCAACTGCGGTGTTCGGCTAATCAGGACCGACCTGCGAGAGGAGGACGTAGTGCCCAAGATCAAGGACCTGATGGGCACGCTGTACAACAACGTCCCCGCCGGCGTAGGCTCTAAGGGGGTCACAGACGTGGCCGCCAGCCAGATCGACGACATCCTGGACTACGGCTCCAAGTGGGCCGTCGAGTCGGGCTACGGCTGGGACCGTGACCTGGAAGTCACTGAGGAGAACGGCTACATGGATGTCGCAGACTCTTCAAAAGTAAGCGACAAGGCCAAGAAGCGCGGCGTGCCCCAGGTCGGCTCGCTGGGCTCGGGCAACCACTTCTTGGAGGTCGATAGAGTGGAAAAGATCATCGACCAGGAGAAGGCCGAGGCGTTCGGTATAACTGAGGAGGGCCAGGTGACGGTCACCATCCACTGCGGGTCGAGAGGATGCGGCCACCAGATCGCTACGGACTACCTCAAGGAGATGGAGCGCAGCGTCAAGAAACGTGGTATCGACCTACCGGACAAGCAGCTGGCGTGTGCGCCCGTGACCTCCGACGACGGACAGGACTACTACAAGGCCATGGCCTGCGGTGCCAACTACGCCTGGGCCAATAGACAGATGATTTTACACTGGGTCCGACAGTCTTTCGAAGAGGTAATGAACGCGGGCGCCGAGGACATGGGCATGGACATGGTGTACGACGTGGCGCACAACATAGCCAAGCTGGAGGAACATGAAGTTGAGGGCAAGAGGCGGGAGGTCTACGTGCACAGAAAGGGGGCCACCAGGGCGTTCCCCGCCGGTCACCCTGAAGTCCCTCAGCAGTACTCGTCGGTAGGACAACCCGTGCTCATACCGGGCAACATGGGCGCGGGCAGTTACGTGCTCGTGGGCACAGACGAGGCCATGAAGCAGAGCTTCGGGTCGACTTGCCACGGGGCCGGCAGGACCATGTCGCGCAGACAGGCCACCAGAGTACATGACCTCACGTCCGTCAAGAGTGATCTCAACGCCAAGGGCATCTATCTGAGGTCTACTACGAAGGACGGTGTGCTGGAGGAGGCACCGGGCGCCTACAAGGACGTCGACCATGTTGTTTCCATAGTCGAAAACGCAGGTCTTTCAGTCCCTGTAGCAAGGCTCAAACCTTTGGGTGTGATGAAAGGGTAGACCGCACTCTGCACTAGAGTATCAAACGGATGCCGATAAGAGTATCTGCAAGATATTGGTGTCCCATCTGAGTCCCAGATGCAGTCAACAGAATGATCTCTCTACTACCGTCGGCCGGGCCGAGTGCCCCCCGTTGAAGCGAAAGGCCATATTTGATGGAATATCGAGAGGCGCCTAAGGCTCCATTGCTAAGAATAATCCTGGTACACACAATGGCAGGCAATCACAGACCAATATACGACTCGTTTCCCATCAGAGGATTCAATACAAAATTACAACTACTAATACTACTACTATCTCTATGATGAAGTGTCCTCACTGCAATTACGAATGGTCCCCCCGTAAAGATCAGCCCAAAGCCTGTCCCAGGTGCAAGAGAAGATTGGATTACCCGATCAAGGAAGAAAGGGGAGAGGGACTGGCGAGGGCACGGAACTTAGAGAGGGGGTTCGAGAGAACGCTCTACGTGATGTCAGTTCTGACTCGAGAGCTGGAGGAGCGGGGCGTTGTGCCTGTTGTGATCGGGGGGGCGGCTGTTGAATTCTATACCAGAGACTGGTATGCTACAGGAGATATCGATCTAGCCATTGACAAGGGCAAGAGAAATGAGTTCGGGGAGGTCATGGATGCCTTTGGTTTCAAGAAGGAAGGAAGAATGTGGGTGAGAGAAGATCTTGGCCTATACATCGAGATACCTGGTGACAAGGAAGACATTTCAGAAGAGAAATTGACCGAAGTGACCACTAGTGAGGGTCACGCGTTCGTGATAGGATTGGAGGACATTATCTTTGATAGAATCCAGGCTGCAGAACACTGGGAAAGTCAGAGTGATAAAGAGCAGGCAATCAGGATGGGCGCTTCATTCTATGAAGACATCGACTGGCCGTATCTAAGGAAGAAATGCGAAGAAGGGCTCTCAGCACAGATGCTTGAAGGTATACTGGAGGAGATTGAAAATGCGAGAGGTTGATCTGAAAATGTGGGCTGAGAGGGGGCGGCAGGTTGATAGAAAATACAGGGAGCGGAAGGTGAAGAGGCGACCCACTCCGAGATGGAAACTGATCGATTCAATCAAGTATATCAAAATGAGGGACAGGTACCTTCAGAGAGAGAACATTCTAGTGAGAAAGGGAGAGCGGGAATGGGAATTGAATCTGTAACCCTCGTATTTACTGTCTATGAAGACCGATCGAGGGTTTCCTAGATTCTGAATTCCTAATGCTGAAGTTGAGATCAAATCGTTCATGGGTGTTTAGTAGTCTTCAAGTGACGCTTACGGCGTTTGACTACACGACCGATCCCTACCAGAGATAAGAGGATGTCCCACACTCATTACCGAGACAGTGGGCGAATACATCAAGATACATAATCTCACTAAATCAAAGGACGATCTCAACGCCAAGGGCATCTATCTGAGGTCTACTACGAAGGACGGTGTGCTTGAGGAGGCGCTTGGCGCCTACAAGGACGTCGACCATGTGGTATCGATAGTCGAAAACGCGGGGCTGTCAATGCCTGTTGCTAGGCTGAAACCGTTGGGTGTGATGAAGGGCTGAATTATTGTTGGCTCCCAACGTGGAAAGTTACTAATAATTATTGACTAGAGATTCGTGCAAATAATTCCGCGCAAATACATGGTTTGGACTTTTAGATAGCAGAAGGTAGCAATTGATAATCAGATTAATGCCGAGAACAATCCACAAGAAATGTTACTTAAGTTTTCAAGTCGATTGGCATATTAGATCTGGAAGCGCGTAAAATGTGCAAAAAGTAATTATATTACGAAATCAATAAAATTATATACATGACAGAATCAGTCAATGATCTACTCGATTTCGCATCCAGATGTCCATCGATCAACAAAGAAGGAATCGAACAAGCATGCAAGTCTTTGATTCGTTGGTCCATCTACTGTGAATTGTTGGAAGAAACCAAGAAGAGGATTCCTGAAAATTCAGATGTGGAAGGATTGGTTTATGAGATTATGACCGAATGGTATGATGCAAATATTGATCAATGGCCAATTGAACTAAACGTCCTTAGAGAACGAATTAAGCAAGGTCTTACGGGAAGAAAGGCTGAGAGATCCTCGTTGAAGATAGAGGCAAAAAAGTGGCACATGAATAGAATCAATGAATGTGAGTGGAAGTTGAGCAAGTGTGGGAATGCTGAAAAATTGGAATTAGATCATAAATGGCCAAGATCTTTCGGCGGAACATCTGATAGAGAAAATACTCAGTTGTTGTGTAGATTTCATAATCAGTTGAAAGGAAACTTGCCCATTTGGGGGGAAATTGAATGGAAATAGAAATCGAAAGATGCGAAGAAGACTATTGTGACAAAATCATTCACAGAGTAAAGGAGCCCCAAACAGATCCAATAGAAGTTAATGCTTTTGCAATTAGGCAAAAGGGCAAAGATATTGTCTTCTGTGGGATACCTGCTAAGGAATTGGATCTAATGTGCGACGTTCCTTCGATTAATTTTCGAGAGTGGTCAAACATTGATATAGCGGAAAAGGCAATTTCCCCAATTAAAGGGAGCGATTTCAATTGGCAACGAGAACTATCATTTTCAAGGATAGAAGAGATATCAGATTTTTTTGATGAGGATACCAATTATATTGTTAATCCTGTCGTCATTGCGTTGAAGGATTCAGATGCCTTTTCAGGTATTCAGAACAATCTTAGAAGCTCCCCATTGACAGTCAGGATAGAGCCGTGGATGAAGAATAGCTGCCCTGAATGTGGTATGGATTTCAAGGATGATGATGGAAAGACAATATATCAAGATAGATGTTCAGATCATGAATGTTCGCGTCATAATACGAGTTGGCAACCCGCAATTGTAATCGATGGGCAACATAGAATTCGAGGGATACCCTACCGCCATTCTCATTACAGAGAAGAATTTGTGCCTACGATTATTTTGCCACCTAATGAGTTTGGAAAGTCAGAACAGGCAAAGCTTTTCACTGAGATCACAACTAAATCCGAAGATTTGCACAAATTACACAAGATGTTATTACAGTATGCTTTCAACATTTCTCCACTTGATGAGACAAACAATATGGATAGGAGATGGGCTTATGAGATCTGTCTATTCTTGAATGCATTTGGAAATATTGAGAGTAACCCTGTATGGGATAAGATCAGAGTCGCTCCACATAAGAAAGGTTTCATTGACGCTCTTCAAGCTGTTTCAGTTTTGAAGGATTACTATTCAGGATGTCTTGAGGAACATAGAAACGCCCCAGGAAGAGCTGCCGAGATCATAAAGGATTACCTTTCGGCAGTCAAACAGACTTGGCCCTATGCTTGGGAAAGATCACCACAACACGGATGGCTCAATCACAAAGGAGTCTTCAAAGTTCTATTAGAGTTATTTGAGACAATTCATGAAAGAGTCAACAGATATAGGGGAGGCAGATACACAGTACAGAATTTCAAAGAAGAATTATCATATGGGAAGAGTATCTCATGGGGTGAAGATCCTAGCTGGGATAAATTCATATCACCTGATAAGAATCTTAGAATACTCAGTAACATCCTCAAGGATAGATTTGATCCACTTGAGGTTGAACCAGATTTCTCTGATATTAATGAGTATATTAAGAAGAAGCCTCAAAATCCAAATGTTCACATTCCTGATGGCGCCCTGCAAGACGGAATCAGAATCAGATGGGGGTCGCCTATAAATGCCTATTCAACTCCAGATATTCGTTTGATTCAAAGCAACGAAACACGAGTCGTGGATATATCTTCAGCAGTTGCAAGAAAGGGTGAAATAGAACTTGTAGAAGGAACTCATTTCATTGAGAATGGTAACGAAGCGAAAATAGAAATTGATTTCAGGAATCATACTCCAAATATAACTACAATAGAAGAGATCAGGTCTACATTGGAAAAGCAACAATGAATATCCTCACCATCACTTCAAATTGGGCCAATCCCCAATGTGCTCATAGGATAAATCGCTACTCTCAGCTATCTAAATAAAAATCATGATAAATCAACAGCATTTCAAGATAATGAGGGAGCTTGTAGAATCCCTATAATCAACATGAGGCATTTATCATATGGCATTTACTTAGTATGGGATTTCTCCAATATCAATGAAGATATTGTCAAATTGAATTTTCAGAAGGGCTCATTAGAACAATTTCCCTCAAGCTACATTCATCATCCTGTTGTCCATCCAGCAAGTTCCACCGCTTTGCAAAGCATCATCTTCGCAATCCTAACCTTTCTATAGGAGTAGAATGAAGTATGCACTAGAGCGCGGGCTACGAGCGCCTCTTCGACGACTAAAACACCGCCCTTACGAAAAGAAATCTCTTTTGGTTGAGGAGTGTTGGCTGTAAGGCCTGTTATTATCCATGATGCATTTGATGTCCTAACATGTCGGGATGAAAACCGATTTCGTGTGAATCTTCTATAGGAACCTTAGAACTGATAAGACTCAGAGCCACAGATCTCAGCACCCCGACATTCATCAGCATGATGGCTGAAAAAACAACGGCCAGGGATCGGAGTCGAGAGTCGTTATTCGATTCCTTCTGCATTCTCATACCTCATTTGAGGGCGGGAATGCACAAGGTGGGGATGCTGCTTCGAATCTAACCTGCGATCCTCCTGATCCGGAGGAAAAGTAATGGAAGTGTTGCAGTGTGCATCCCAACCCTCGTTTTTAGAAATAGGGTACAGAAGTGTACATTAAGAATTAGAAATGTCCATCAGGGTATGTTTTAAATATTCGGAGCTGGCAGGGATCGGTTAAAGGTAGTTTATTATTTTCACACCTCCTTCCTTCATATTTTTCTTAAGTACGAAAACTATCACGATGGGAACTCTCGTAATTTAACGGGTTAAATTACTCGGTCTAGCGACTCACTTAACTGGGGGTATATACGAAATTGTTCGCTACGCTCACAACTCTGCGGGGTCAAAAGTGACCCCTTGCGCCTATCGGCGTCGCATCATACTCCAGTCTGTTAGGCGAAATAATTTTAATCGCCGAGATACCGTCATTATATATATGATACGGAATAACCCATTTGCAATAAAAAAGTATTTATGTATGCACATATATGCATACACCATATGATAAAAAACAAAGTGAAGTTTTTCAAGGCTTTGGGTGATGAAACCAGATTAAAGATTGTCAGATATCTTTTGAACAGTAATTATTGCGCTTGTGATTTTTCATCTATGACAAAGAAACACCAGACTACCAATTCAAGACATCTTAAAGTGCTAGTAGATGCTGGTGTTTTAAAATCCGAAAAAAATGGTAGAAACATAATCTACAGCCTAAAAAATGACGAAGTAAAAACGGTACTATTGAATTTTGGGATAAAAGGAATAGAATCATGTTGCTAAGGAGGTTATAACATGGAGGACAAGAAGGTAATGAAAATCGTAAAAGAAAGATATTCGAAAATAGCAAGAAATAATGTTGCTGGTTGTGGTTGTAGCGCCTCTTCTTGCTGTACACCAACAACTCAAGATTTATCAAAAATGATTGGTTATTCTGAACAAGACATTCAAGCGGTTCCAGATGCTAATTTAGGCCTTGGCTGTGGAAACCCAATAGCAATTGGTGAAATCAAAGCAGGTGATGTGGTTTTGGATTTGGGATCCGGAGCCGGATTCGACTGTTTTCTAGCTGCGAAAAAAGTAGGAAGTTCTGGAAAAGTAATTGGTGTAGACATAACTGAAGAGATGATTAAGAAATCAAAAGAAAACACCAAAAAATATGGATATGAAAATGTAGAATTCCGACAGGGGGATATAGAAAATTTGCCTGTTGAGGACAATTTTGTAGATGTAATAATAAGTAATTGCGTAATAAACCTTGCACCCAATAAGCTAAAGGTTTTTAAAGAAGCGTATAGGGTACTTAAAAAAGGAGGTCGGATGTACGTTTCAGACATTGTTTTATTGAGAGAACTTTCTGAACAGCAAAAAAACGATGAAGGGTTAATATCCGGGTGTGTCGGAGGGGCTCTATTAAAAGACGATTACTTGAAAATCATTAGAAAAGCCGGATTTATGATTAGGGATTTGTTAGAGGATAAAGACATAAGTGACAGACAATATGAAGGACTTCCCGTTGAAAGTATAAAAATTGAAGCATCTAAATAAGGAATTGCAAATGGGTTAATTGGCGATTAAAATAACTCTTCGCTCCCTACGGTCGCTTGGGGTCGTTGCACTTTCGCTTTTGGCTCACCCTCGCCCGCCAGGGCGAACTTCCCATATCCCCAGACGTTAGAGCGAAACCGCCTCCGACCTGGCTCGTTTTTGCTTTCACATTTTAGTTGTAAAGAAAAAAGACATTAAAAACAAAAACTGGTCTGGTGGTGACTCTGTTGAATTAAAAGATAATTCCTTGCATGTCGGTCGCTTAACTGGGAGTATATACAAAATGCTCCCTCTGGTCGCAACTCTTCAGATTTTAGCGAGTAAAATCCTCGCCACTATCATGGTCGCATCATACCCCAGTTCGTTATATTCAATTCCGCCCCCCCGACTTCAAAAAGGTTTATTTTAGATGGCCCATTTTGCAATTAAAAAGTATTAGGGTGTAGAAAAAATCAAGATTACAATTTTTCGTAATCGATCTGAGATTTAGATCACCAAAATTTATCAAAAAACTCCTAATCATATCAAGTTCTGTGTTACCTCCATTCAAAAGATGGCTAAATCATAGTTTTTCAAATGGTTAACAGAGGTTTATCGAATTTTAGATATGATAATCAGGATGTAAACTTATTATACACTGAAAATTAGCTCTCTGAGATAGTTGCGTGCGAGGAGGTTTTATATGCGAGTACTTCTGGTCGACGATGAAGAAAGCTTCCTAGCCCTGTCTGAAGAATTTTTGAAGGATATGGATT